>JAHCII010000004.1 GCA_026129305.1 Anaerolineales bacterium | reverse complement strand
TCAATTTTTGCGTAATTCATTTTTCCGGCTACAGAGCCCTCAATGGGATTTGAACCCATGACCTCATTCTTACCAAGAATGCGCTCTACCCCTGAGCTATGAGGGCTAACAATTGCCTACGGCAATTGTTATGCCTTGCGTGTTCCAGCGGCCACTGCGCGGCTCACACGGTTATTCGCGCCGCCTTCTCAGGCAGGCTTGTGGGCAGGGAGGGATTCGAACCCCCGAAGGCGATGCCATCTGATTTACAGTCAGACCCCGTTGTCCACTTGGGTACCTGCCCCAGCCGCAACGCGGTTGGCCGCGTGCGGAAGCCGACGATGGGAATCGAACCCATAACCTACCGCTTACAAGGCGGTTGCTCTGCCGTTGAGCTACGTCGGCGTATTCACATGTTAAAGAAGCCCGCACAAGGCGCGCCGCATTATACCAAGCCAGCCTTAGGCTTTCAAGGCAACTGGGCGAAGGCGAAGTGTATCCGCGGACAGGTAGGGAGTCAATAGACTCAGGAAAAGTTGCGCGCTTGCCAAGCCATATATAGCGCCACCGAGCCGGCCACAGCCGCATTTAGCGACTCGATCTGGCCTTTCATCGGCAGGCTCAACAAACCATCGCACGACTCGCGCACCAGGCGGCGCAAGCCTTCAGCTTCGCTGCCCACCACCAGGGCAATGGCGCCATCCAAACGCAGCCGGCCGAGCGGCTGGGCGCCGGAGCCGCCCTCCAAGCCAATCACCCACACGTTCTCGCGTTTAAGTTCCTCGATCACCTGGGCCAGGTTGGCCTGCACCACCAGCAAATGCTCGCTGGCGCCCGAGGAAGAGTTGACCACAGCCGGGGTGATGCTGGCGGTGCGCCGTTGCGGTAGCACAACCCCATGCACCCCCACCGCTTCCGCAGAGCGCAGCAACGTGCCTAGGTTCTGGGGGTCTTGCAAAGAATCAAGAATTAAAAAGAAAGGGGGCTGGCCCGAGGATTTGGCCTTGGCCAGAAGCTCCCCCAAATGACTGTAGCGGAATTCATCGGCCTGCAGCGCCAGGCCCTGATGGTTGTCGCCCAGGCCGTCCAGCTCATTGCGGCGCACCTGCTCAACCGGTACTTTGCGCTTTTGGGCCAGGTCCAGCGCGGCCTGCAAGACCGGACTGCTCTGCAAACCTTGGGCCAGCTTCAGGCGATGGACTTTGCGACGGCCGGCCCGCAGGGTTTCATAGACTGCATGGCGACCATAGATCCATTCTTTCAAATTCAGCCCCAGCGCCAGGAACTGCCACCGGCGCTGTCTTCGACCAGGATGCCCTGCTCGGCCAGGCGGTCGCGGATCTTGTCCGAAAGCGCCCATAGCTTTTGAGCACGGATCGCCTTGCGCAACTCCAGCAATACATCCATCAGGGCCGCACCATTCTCTGCCGAGCGGGCGGCTTCCAGTAAGTCTGCCTGGCCTTCCAACTCGGCAGCCATCTCATCAATCAGGCCCTGCAGTGGGGCCACATCCGGTTGGCGCTCTGCCGCTTTGAGGCGCAGGCCCAGCACGCTGGAAAGCTCCAGGAGCATGTCCTGGGCGGCGGCCAGCTGGGCATCCGTGGCGCCGGCATCCCGTGCCTGGTTGATCTGGCGCACCAGCTCAAAGATGACCGCCAAAGCCGCCGCGCTGTTGAAGTCATCATCCATCGCCTCCGTGAAGGCCAGCGGAGCGGCTTCAGCTCGGGCGTTCAGCGCCTCCATCGCCTCGGGGCTGGCGCCGCTGACACCCGGCAAGGCCGGGCGCAGGCCGCTGCGCAGCCGGTCCAGGCCGCGTTCGGCCTGCTCCACGATCTCAGTGCTGTAGGTCAGCGGGTGGCGATAGCTGGTGTTCAGCACCATCATGCGCAGCGCATCCGCCGAGTGTGCATCCAAAAATTGCTGAATGGTGATCAGGTTGCCCAGCGACTTGGACATCTTCTCGCCCGAGAGCTGCATCATCCCGTTATGCATCCATACCTGGGCAAACGGCTTGCCGCTCAAGCTCTCACTCTGGGCAATTTCGTTCTCATGATGCGGGAAGATCAGGTCATTGCCACCGCCATGAATGTCGATCTGCTCGCCCAAATGATGGAAGACCATGGCGGAGCACTCGATGTGCCAGCCGGGGCGGCCAGGCCCCCAGGGGCTGTCCCAGGCGGGTTCACCCGGCTTGGCCGTCTTCCACACAGCGAAATCCATAGGATGTTCTTTGCGCTCATCCACATCGATACGCGCCCCGGCATTCATATCCTCCAACCGGCGGCCGGATAGCTTGCCGTAATCTTCGTCTCGTTCAACCCGGTAGTAGACATCGCCGCCGGCTTCATAAGCCGCGCCCCCCGCCACCATGCCAGAAACCATCTCGACGATGTAATCGATCTCCTGTGTGGCGCGCGGGTAGATCGTGGCAGGCAAGACATTCAACTCTCTGAGGTGCTTGTCGTATTCCTCAATATAGCGCTCGGCCACGCTCAGAGAATCACTGCCCTCGCTATTGGCCTTTTGGATGATCTTGTCATCTACGTCCGTGTAGTTCATGGCGTGCCGCACCTTGTAACCGCGGTACTCCAAATAGCGGCGCACCACGTCAAAGATCAAAGATGACATGGCGTGCCCGATGTGCGCCGATGCGTACACGGTGGGGCCGCAGACATACATGGAAACTTCCCCAGCCACCAGCGGCTTAAATTCGTCGGTGCTGCGGGTCAGGGTGTTGTAGATGCGCAATGCCATTGAGCTGCCTAACGTTTGCGTCCGCCGTTGCGGGTCGGGCGCGGGGAATTTTTGGGTTTCTCTTCGGGCTTGGCAAAGACCATGCGCCCGGCTGCCGTCTGCAGCACCTTGGTTACTGAAGTGCGCACTTCCGCCCCCATGTAGTCCACTCCATCCTGCACCACGACCATCGTGCCATCTTCGAGGTAACCGACGCCCTGGCGATGCTCCCGCCCCTCCTGGATCACGCGCACACTGAGTTCCTCGCCCGGCAAAAAGACCGACTTGACCGCATTGGCCAGGTCATTGATGTTCAAGATCAGCACGCCTTGCAGGTCAGCCACGCGGTTCAGGTTGAAATCGTTGGTCAGGATCGGCGCGTGCATTTGACGGGCCAGAACCACCAGCTTGTCATCCACTTCGCGCATGCCTTCCACATCAATATCGCTGATCTGCACAGTGATATGCGGATCCTTTTGCAGGGCAGCCAACACTTCCAAACCGCGGCGGCCGCGCTGGCGACGTAGTTTGTCAGACGAATCGGCGATGTGCTGCAACTCGTTCAGAACAAAGCGCGGAATGAGCAAAGTGCCCGAGAGGAAGCCAGTGCGCGCAATATCGGTGATGCGGCCATCAATGATCACACTGGTGTCAGTCAGGATGGTACGCCCCCCCGCCGGGGCCGCCTTGCTGCGGCCCTCGGCCCCAGCGCGGCTGCCAAAATTGCTAAAAATCGAGAATATCTCACCCTGGCGGTTGACGCTGGTCACTACACCCAGGTAGCTGAGCGCTACGGCCACCACGATCGGCAAGATTTGGCTGAGGGGCTGGGGCAGCAGGGACAGCGGCACCGCCAGCAAACCCGAGACGATCAGGCCCAGGATCAGGCCCAGCAACCCGGCCATCAGTGAGCGCAGGGAAAGCTGAGAAAGAAATGTATAGGTGGCGCGCAGCGGACGTAAAGCCAACCAGGGGGTCAGCAGCAGACCCACCAGGGCGCCCAGGGCGCTACCGGCTTGTGACCAAAGGGTGATGTCTTGTGAACCGACCAACGGGGCCAGGGCGCCCCCCAGATACCAGCCGGCAATGCCGAAAACCAGCATGCCGACCAAGCGCGAGAAAAACGCTATACTCATTCATCTCCTAGTCTCTCACGCTGCAATAGCGAAAAGCGCAGTCCCCTGCGCCAACCCTGTGTCTTTTAGACCATGAACCAGTATGCTGGCAATGTCACTTCGCCAAATAAGTCCGTGCTAACCCAAGGGTTAAGCGTGAGTCAAAATAAGTGCGATAACTGCAAGAACTGCGGCTATCTTAGCATGTGGGCCAAGCAGCGTCAATCAAAAGCCGATTCAAATAGGGTTAAAACAAACATCTGGTACGATTCATCAACCCATGAACGCTTCAAGCCACATCATTGAGGTAAACCAGGCCGATTTTCACACCGAAGTGCTGCTGCATTCCAGCCAGCGCCCGGTGGTGGTGGATTTTTGGGCCGAGTGGTGCGCGCCGTGCAAAGTGATCGGCCCGATTCTGGAAAAGCTGGCCCACGAGGAAGGCGGCGCCTTTCGCCTGGCCAAGCTGGATGTGGACGCCAACCCAGGGTTGGCGGAGCAATTTGGTGTGCGCGGCATCCCCGCCATCAAGGCATTTCGCAACGGACAGGTCGTGGCTGAATTCAGCGGTGTGCGCCCCGAAGCAGAGATCCGCCAGTTCCTGAAAGCGTTGCAGCCACCCCTGGGCGACATGGCCACCGGCAAAGCCGATGCGCTGCTGGCAGAAGAAGCTTGGGAAGCAGCGGAAGACCTCTACCGCCAGGCCCTGGATGACAACCCAGACCATCCGGCCGCCTTACTGGGCCTGGCGCGCAGCCTGCTGGCCCAGGGCCTGGCCGCCGCTGCCCTGCCCATCCTGCGCGAATTCCCAGTAAGCAAGCTCTACGCCACGGCAGAGCAGCTCATCCCGCTGGCAGAAACAATGGCCGCCGCCAACGACAGCCCGCCCGATGAGGCGGAGGAGCTGGACGCCCTGGCGGCCAACGCTATGCGCCTGGCCGGGCGCGGCCAACTGTTGGCGGCGATGGACGGTCTGCTGGATGTGCTGCGCGAAAACAAGCAGCACGCCGCCGGCCGCACCCGGCAAGTCTTCCTGGGCTGCCTGGCCGTGCTAGGCGATGAGAACCCGAACACGCGTGCCTACCGCGCCGACCTGGCGGCCCTGCTCTTCTAAAAGAGACGACATGAGTGAACCCACCGAAGCCTTTGAGCCACAAGAACTGCTCACCCCGCATATCGCGCGGGTGTTCGACATCCAACAGATCATCCCCGGGGGCGGCCGCTTCCCCTTCATTACCAAGTACGTGGGACGCCTGACCCAGGATTCGGAAGCAGCCTATGCCACGCTGAGCCGCAGCTTGGACAAGATGGGCATCACCCCGCTCTTTTTGGAGGAGAAGGGCCAGCACGTGATCCAGATGATGCCGTCGCCCCCGAAACCCAAAGGGTCCAATCCGCTGGTCAATTTGGTCATGTTCATCCTGACCGTGGTCAGCATGCTGATGGCCGGCACCTTGTACAGCTATGACGGTCCGGCTGTGGAAGATAGCCTGCTGCTGATCCAGCAAGTATTGGCCCGGCTGGGCGATGGCGTGCCCTTCGCCGCCAGCTTATTGGCGATCTTGCTGGCGCATGAATTTGGCCACTACCTGGCGGCGCGCTACCACAAGACCGCAGTGACCCTGCCTTATTTTCTACCCTTCCCGCTCAGCGTATTTGGCACATTGGGGGCGTTCATTCAGCTCAAGGAGCCGCCGCGCAATAAACGCGTGCTACTGGATATCGGCTTGGCAGGGCCGCTGGCCGGACTGGTGGTGGCCATCCCAATCCTGCTCTTGGGCCTGTCGCTTTCAGAGATCACCCAGTTGCCCAACTTTGTACGCGCCGGCGATGCTTACAGCTTGGAGGGCAATTCCATCCTCTACCTGCTAGCCAAGTACGCCGTGCATGGTCAGTGGCTTCCCCAGCCCGCCAGCTATGAACTGCCGCCCTTGCTGCACTGGGTGCGTTTCCTCTTCACCGGCCAACCCATCCCGTTGGGCGGCGCGGATGTCTTTTTGCACCCCATCGCCTGGGCAGGCTGGGCGGGTCTCTTGGCGACCGCCCTCAATCTGATTCCGGCAGGCCAGCTGGACGGCGGGCACCTGCTCTACAGCCTGCTGGGGAAACTAAGCAGCTTTGCGCTGCCCGTCATTTTGGGCGTGCTGGCCGTGCTGGGCTTCTTCTGGTCCGGTTGGTGGCTGTGGGTCTTCTTGATCTTAATGATGGGCGGCAGGCACGCCCAACCCTTGGATCAGATCACACAACTGGACCGGCCGCGCATCTTGCTGGCTATCTTTGGGCTGATTATCTTCCTGCTGGTGTTTATCCCCGTACCACTGCAGATCATCGAAGGGCCTTTCGGCGGCTAAGGCTGGGCCTCCAGCAAGAGCTCTATACGGTCAATCGGCCGGCCTAGGCTGTAAACCCACAGATCGAACAGCACGGCTTGCGGGTCGGCGCTTGAGTTCAGGTCGCCGCTTTCCCAGCGCCGGATGCCAACCACATCGCCGCGGCTGTCATAGGCCACGGCCAGCACCCACACTGCACCGGGCGCCGCCGACAGCCTAACCCCACCCGTCACCTGCGCGGAAAGACCATCTGCTGAGACCTGTATACGCTCCTCGTAGGGTTGCGCCGCCAGATAATAGTCATCCACGGTCAGCGGATAGGCAGCGCTCAGCTGTCCGCGAGCGGTGTGCCAACCCTCTGGCGCTTCGGGCACATAAGCCACCAGGGGCATAGCCATGCCAGGAGGCAGGATGTTCAAAGGCGGATTGGCCGCCAAATTGGCGATCGCCTGGCCCTGGGCATCAAGCAATTGAATGAGGCCGCCAAGGTTCTCGACAATCACTTCATTGGTATTGCGCACCAGGAGAAAGCACCACAGCTCGTTGGCCGCAGTGGTGTAGCAGGTGGCCGGGCTGACATCAGCCGCCGCGGCGGTGGGGTTCGGCAGCGCCTGAGCGGCTTCGTCACTGGAAGGGATGAACAGCTGCATCCCCGGCGAAATAAAAGTGGAATTCACATCCGGGTTGGCCAGCTGCAGGGCCTGCAAGCTGATTCCGTGCCGGGCGGCGATCGAAAAGAAGGTATCTCCAGACACCACGGTATACAGAGAGGGAGTAGCGGTGGGCAGCACGACCGGCTCGGTGGGGGCTGGCGGGCTGGCGGTGGCTGTAGCGGTTTGATAAGCCTGTACGGGCTGGCTCGGCGTCGGGGTCAAGCCGGCCTCAGCGCCCGGTGCGCAGGCCGCCAAACCCACAAAGACCACAAGAAGCCATTTAGTCGCTTGCACCGGCAAATTATACCGAGCGGCCTGCCAATGCCGGCTGGCTTGTTGGCCCATATACGCTGTGCTACACTCACCGCATATGAGTGCCAAATCCTCCAAAGATGCCTTATTGGAGAAAGCCGTTGAGGCCAGCAAGCAAGGCAACCCGGCACTTGCGCGCCAGCTTTTGTTAAAGCTGCTCAAAAGAGACAACCGAGAGCCGCTGTATTGGCTGCTGATGAGCACCACAGTGGAATCTCGCGAAGAACGCATTTATTGTCTGCAAAATGTGCTCTTTTTGGACCCCGAAAATAGTGCCGCCCGGCATGACCTAAAGCTGCTGGATGCGGATGCGCCGCTGCCCCATGTGCCCGCCTTCCTTCCCGAAGAAACCGAGGAATGGCATACCAGAGAGATCGCCGCGCCCAAGATCCGCAAACGCAGGCGCAAAACACGCGAGAAACCCTGGTCGTTGCGCAGCATCCTGGCGGCATTGGGCCTGGGGGTCGTATTAATCCTATTGGCTTATTACGCCGCGGAGAACAATCTGCTGGATGGCTTGATGGACAACCTGGGCAGCAGTCAAGCCCTGGTCAGTCCTGGCAGCAGCACACTACCGCCCAGCCGCGCCACGGCCACCCTGCCCGTGTTGGTGCCCAGCAACCCGCAAGAGTTGCTGCAAGCCACCTACACCCCCACGCCAGTTTATGTGGACACGCCCCACCCGGAAAGCCCAGGTTACAGCGAAGGGCTGCAGGCGCTGGGAGCGCAAAACTGGGCCGCGGCGGCCAATGCCTTTGAAGCGCTGCTGACCAGCAACCCGCAAGCAGCCGACGTGGCATATTACCTGGGCGAAGCCTACCTGGGCGCCGGCAACCTGACGGCGGCCAACGCGGCCTTTGACCGCGCCATTCAAGCCCTGCCCAGCTTTGCCCCAGCTTACCTGGGGCGGGCGCGGGCCAGCCTGGCCGGCGGCAGTGGCGATGTGATCACCGATCTGAACACCGCCGTGCTACTGGACGCCAATTATGTCGATGCCTATTTGCAGCGAGCCGCCTTCAACCTGGGTCGCAACAATCTGGATGCCGCTGGCGAAGATATTGCCCGCGCGGCCAGCCTGGCTCCCAACTCGCCGCTGGTGCTGTACTACCAGGCCCGCCTAGCCCTGGCGCGCGGCGACTACGCAGCCGCCTTGCAGAGCAGCCAACTGGCGCACGACCTGGACCTGACCCTGCTGCCCAACTATCTGGCCAAAGCGGAGGCGGAACAGGGTTCCGGCGACTACCCAGCCTCGATCGTGACCATGCAGCGCTATCTAAGTTTCAATGGCCGCGACCCGCTGGGCTGGCAGCTGCTGGGCTTGGGTTTTGAACACACCGGCAAAAGCGCGGATGCACTGAATGCTTTTGACCACGGTCTGACGCTGGATCCCAACCTGCCCTACGCCTCGTACTATCACGGCCTTCAAGACCTGGAAGAAGGCCGCCCCTCCAGCGCACTGGGATACATGCAAATCGCCGTCAACGGCTTGCCCGATTGGTTTGAAGCCCGCATTGGTTTGGCTCGCGCCCACCTGTTCACCGGCAACCCCAGCCTGGCCTTTTTTGAGATCAACACCAGCAGCCCGCGTGTGGAGACAGACCAGCAACGCGCCATGTTCTTTTATTGGCGGGCCATGTCCCTGGAAGCTTTGGGCCAAAACCAGAACGCGCTGGCGGACTGGCGCAGCCTGCTGGAGCTGCCGGCCGGCGCCAGCCTCGAGGATTGGCGCCAGACGGCCCAAAGCCGGGTGGACGGTTAAGCCGCCGGCTATTGCCAAGCCCCTGGCGCAGGGCTATAATGCCGCCCGTTCGTTATATACGTAAACAAACATGCCGATCTACACCTACCACTGCGCCAATTGCGGCCACGAATTCGACGTGCGCCAAGGTTTTGAAGACAACCCGCTGAAGATCTGCCCGGAATGCCGCAAGCATTCCTTGCAAAAGGTCTACAAACCGGCTGCCGTAGCCTTTAAAGGTTCCGGCTTTTATGTGACCGACAAAAAGAAACCCTCCGCCCTGCCGGCCACCAAACCCAGTGCGCCGGCAGCCGCGGAGGGCAAGCCCAGCAGCGCGGAAACCAGCAGCGCTCCAGCGAAGGAAACCACCGCAAAAGAGAAGACCGCTGGCGAAAGCAAACCAGCGGCCAAAACTGAATAACCTTTGTCAAAAAAAACTCGCCGGTCGGCGAGTTTTTGTTAGTAGATCAACCCTCTTCCAACATGCGCATGGCTTCTTCGGAGGTGATTTTGCCCTTGTCTAAGTCCTCCAGAATACGCCGGCGCTCTTCTTCGGTCAGCTTGGCGACGGCATCTTTGCCCGGCTCATAACCCAAAGCGCGAATGACCTCGTGCAGGCGGCTGCGAATGGTGGGGTAAGAGAGGCCGAAGTCCTCTTCCATGCGGGTGATCTTGCCTTCGTTGCGCACAAAGGCTTCTACGAAATGCAGTTGCTCCTCGCTGAGGCGGGAAAAAGCGCCAGCCAGAAAGCGGCCTTCGATCGCCGTGTCACACTCGCGGCAAACCAGACGGGTGATGTGCAGTTCGCCATGGCAAACGGGGCATTCGTGGGGAATCGGGTACATACGCGCATTATACACGCCAGCTTGGCCGCGTGCGTTGGGCCGCCTGGGTCAATCCTGCGCGCCGCGCTGGGCAGCAGCTTGCGCCAGCACTTCGAGCATTTCCCCATGAATGCGGCCGTTGTTGGCCACTACCGCCAGTATTTCCTGCATCTGGATGGGCTGGCCATCTGGCTGGGTGATCACCCCGCCGGCCTCCTCCACGATCAGCCGGGCAGCTGCCATGTCCCAAGCGCGCAACTTGAACTCCCAGTAGCCATCCAGGCGCCCAGCCGCCACGTAAGCCATGTCCAGCGCCGCCGAGCCGGCCCGGCGAATGCCCTGCGCCCGGCGCAGGAATGCCCCCAATTCGGTGATGTTGTTGTGCTGGCTGGTGTGGCTGTCGTACGGGAACCCGGTAGCGATCAGCCCGGCAGCCAGCGGAGCCACTTGGCTGACCTGCAGGCGCTGTTTTACGCCGGCGCGGGTCAGGAAAGCGCCCTGTCCCTGTACCGCAGTAAAAAGCTCATCACGCAAAGGGTCAAAGACCACGCCCACCAGAGGGGCGCCGTCTCTGTATAGCGCGATCGAGACCGAAAACACAGGGAAATTGTGGGCATAGTTGCTGGTGCCGTCCAGCGGATCGATATACCAGGCATGGCCATCCTGGCTTTCTCGACGGCTGCCTTCTTCACCGACGATGCCATGGCCAGGGTAGGCTGCCGTCAGCCGCCCGACGATCAGCTCTTCTGAGGCGCGATCATACTCGGTAACCCAATCCACAGCAGAGCTTTTGTGCTCCACCTGCTTTTCTTTTTCATAGCCTTGCTCCAGCAAAGCCCCAGCCTTGCGGGCGCAGTCCACCGCCAGGCTCAAATAGTGTTCCAGGTTTGCTGGAATTTCGTGCTTGGTCAAACAAGCCTCTATTCTCTTTATTGCTTGTGCTGATGGATCGACTTGAGATAGGCTTCCACCGCAGCCGCTTTGGGCAGGCTCAGCGCATGGCGGGCAATCTCGCGGCACTCATCCATCGAAAAGCGGCGGATCAGATCTTTGATGTCGGGGATGTTGACTGAAGACATGCTGAACTCGTCCAGACCCATACCCAACAACAGGGGCACCGCCGCCGGGTTGGAAGCGAATTCGCCGCACAGGCCCACCCATTTTCCGTGGTGATGGGCGGCTTCAATCGTCATCTGGATCAACCGCAGTACGCTGGGATGGAAAGTGCTGGCAATCTGCACCACCCGCTCATTGGTGCGGTCCACGGCCATGGTGTATTGAGTGAGGTCATTGGTGCCGATGCTGAAAAAGTCCACCATGGGAGCGATGTGCTCCGCCACCAGGGCAGCCGAGGGCACCTCAACCATGATGCCGAACTGAGGGCTTGGGCAGGCGGGCAGGCCTTCACTTTGGAGCTGTTCTTGCGCCAGCTTCAGCAAGCTGCGGGCTTGCTCGACCTCTGTCAGGCGCGAGACCATCGGCACCATAATGCGCAGGTCGGCATCCACCCCGGCGCACAGCAGCGCTCGCAACTGGCAAAGCAGCACGTCTGAGCGACCATCTATCATGCGGATGGCCCGCCAGCCAAGGAAGGGGTTGGCCTCATCTTTGAAACCCAGGTAACTCACTGCTTTGTCGCCGCCAATGTCCAGAGTACGCACGACGACCGGCTTGCCGCGCAGCACCTCAAAGATCTGCCGGTAGGCCTGGGTTTGTTCCTCCTCAGTGGGCATCTGCTCACGGTCGAGGAAAAGAAATTCTGTACGGAATAGCCCCACTCCTTCGGCACCATGCTGCAGAGCCTTCTGGGCGCCTTCCAGATTGCCGATGTTGGCCACAATCTCAACCACATGGCCATCCAGCGTGATGGCGGCTTCACGGCTGCGCGCTTCGGCCGCGCGGTGTTTAGCCTGCAGTTGGGCCTGCTCAGCTTGTTTGGCAGCCAACAGATCCGCATGCGGGTCAAGGATCAGCTGGCCTATGCTGCCATCCACTATCACCTGAGGGCTGCGCTCCGCAGCGGCCAGGTCCACCGGCACGCTCACCAAGGCGGGGATGCCCATGCTGCCCGCCAGGATGGCGGTGTGCGATGTGGGGCCGCCCTGCACGGTCACCAAAGCCAACAGCTTGGACTTCTCAAACTGCATGGTGTCGGAGGGCGTTAGATCCTCGGCCAGCACAACCACCGGGTGGGTCGGAAAATCTCGTAAGCCAGTGTCCACGCCCAGCAGCAGGTTCACCAGCCGGCGGCCTACATCCCGCAAATCGCTTGCCCGCGCCCGGAAATAGTCGTCCTCCAAAGCACTGAGCTGGGCCGCCGCGGCATTGATCGCCGCGTCCACTGCCGCCTCGGCACAGATCTTCTCGCTCTGCACGCCGTGGGTAATGGCCTTGATCAGTTCATCGTCTTCCAGAAAAAGCTGATGCGCTTCAAAGATCTCAGCCTCAGCCTGGCCGATCTCGGCGCGGGTCTTGGAGGCCAGGGCGCCCAACTGCTGCAGCGCTTCCTGCCGGGCGGCTTCGAAACGTTCCAGCTCCTGGTCCACATCCGCAATGCTGCGTGGTTTCACGGCCGCTTGGGCTGGCCGGTAGACCCAGGGTTTGCCGATGGCGATCCCAGCCGAGGCTGGGACCCCTTTGATGGTGAGATTGGCTGCAGCAGTATCCATTGTGTTCCGTGCAGGGCGAATAACTGCGGCTTCTAAAGCCGGTGCGCCTTGCTATCCTTCGGCTTTGAGCTTACCACTTCGAGCACAGCGTGCCAAGCAATACACCTTGAATTCAGTCAGGCTGTGGAGTGTATCGGATTAAAAAGAGACGGCCCGAAAAACAGGCCGTGTCTTAGCTCCTCGGGTAGGATTCGAACCTACAGCCTAGCGGTTAACAGCCGCCCGCTCTGCCATTGAGCTACCGAGGAAGGCGGCTGGATTATATTCGGGGTGCCTGGGGGTGTCAACTACCGCAATCACGCAGGGCCGAGCGCCTCCGCTCGCCAGCCCCTGCGAACATGTATAATCGCCTATCGAGGCAGACGGCATCCTATGGCGCTCCAAGGCAATTTGCAAGACTTCAGTACCACCCAGCTGCTCAACCTGGTCAACCTGGCCAGCAAAAGCGGCGCGCTGCTGGTGGACGTACCCAGTGAGGGCGCCCGGCTGATCTTCCGCCAGGGCAAGCTGGCTTACGCGCAGCTGGCCAGCGATGCGGACGGCGCCCAGAGCAGCCTGCCTGAAGTATTGCACCGCTCTGAAAAGATCAACGACGCCCAGTTGGCCACGCTGCGCACACGCGCCGGTAGCATGAACGACAAAGAGCTGGGCCTGTTGCTGATCAACTCCGGATATGTCACGCGCAGCGATATTCTGGAAAGTCTGCAAGATTATTATGTAGGCATCATTCAGCAGCTTTTCACCTGGGTCGAAGGCCACTTCAAGTTCGAGACCCATCAGGATGTGCCCGAGGGCAAGATCCCCTTGCGCATCCCATTGGAAAATTTGATTATCGAGGGTGCCCGCCAGGTGTCCGAGTGGGAGCAACTCAACCTGGAAGTGCCCACGCTGGACATGGCGCTGGCCTTCACTGACCGCCCTGGGGTCAATCTCAAGAAGGTCAACCTCAACGTCGAAGAATGGCGGGTCGTCTCTTACATTAATCCCAAGAACAGCATCCGCCAGATCGCCAAAGCCAGCAAAATGAACGATCTGGAGATCCGCCGCATCGTCTACGGCTTGCTGCAGGCCGGGTTGGTGAAGCTGGTGCGCGCCGAAGGGGCGCCCACCCAGTTGGACGGCCTGAAAGCGGCCTTCCCCGGCATGGAAGCCCAAGAGCAAAAGAACTTGATCACCCGCTTGATGGATCGCATTCGCTCAATTTAGGGAGCCCGCCATGCTTACCGTAAAAATGGTCGTCACCGGCCCCTTCAGCGCAGGCAAAACAGAATTCATCCAAACCGTCAGTGAAATTGATGTAGTCTCCACCGAACGCAAGATCAGCAGCGCCGAAGAGCGCATTAAAGAGACCACCACGGTGGCCATGGACTTTGGCCGCATCACTGTAGATGACAACTTGGTGCTGTATCTGTTTGGCACGCCCGGGCAAAAACGCTTCGACTTTATGTGGGAGATCTTGTCTGAGGGCATGCTGGGTTTCATCGTCATGGTGGACAGCACCCGGCCCGAAACCTTCCGGGAAGCGCGCGGCATCCTCGAAGCGTTCCGGGCTTTCTCCCCAACTCCTTATGTGGTGGCCGCCAGCAAGCAAGACCTGCCAGACGCCTGGGATCTGGACGATATACGCGTGGCCCTGCGTCTGGAAGAGGGGGTCAAAATGCTGCCCTGTGTCTCCATGAACAAAGACAATGTCAAAACCGTGCTGCTGGAACTCCTCGAGAACATCCTCAACGAGCTGGACGCTTAGGCAGCAGCCAAAAAATAGTACCAATGGGCCATAAGGGCTGGGTGGCGGGCTACGTTCTCTGCCCAGATGGACGCCGGCAAGTTGCGTGCGTATCCACGCATTCCAATTCTTTTGCTGATCGAACAGGCAGACCTGCGCCAGATGCTGGTGGCTGGCCTGAGCCTGCAAGGGTACCTGCCGGGCACCAAGCCATCCACAGAAACGCAACTGGTCATCCTGCACAGCGGGCCAGACGACCCACCCGGCGCCCTGGCCAGCCAGTTGGCCGCATGGCAGGCCAAGGGAGTGCCGGTAATGGTGCTATCCAGCGAAAGTGAAGCTGGATATGGGCAAGCCTGCCTGGAAATGGGCGCCAGCGGATACCTAAGCATGCCGTTTGAGCTGGAAGACCTGCTGGAGCGCATCCGACTGTGCCTCTCCCTGCCCGCACAAACGCGAACGTTTTAGGCTAGAATCCAAGAAATTGGCATAGGAGTTTGAATCATATGAAAAAAGGGACATTCCTCGCCCTTGGTGTGGTCTTGTTGCTGGCGCTCAGCGCCTGCAATATGCCGGGCGGCAATTCTGCCGCTCAGGTGCAGACCGCCGCGGCAGAAACCGTAAGCGCCAACCTGACCCAGAGCGCGCTGCTAACCCCTAGCGCCACCAACACTCCGGAACCCAGCCCGACGCCGGAGCCAAGCAACACACCGGACGTAACCAACACGCCACCGCCCACCACCTCCAGCGGCGGCGGCACGGGCGGTAACAGCTGCGACAACATTCAATTCGTGTCTGATGTGACCATCCCGGACGGGCAGCAGGTGGCCGCCGGCACGGAATTCACCAAGACCTGGCGCCTGCGCAATGCGGGCACCTGCACCTGGACCACAGGCTATGCCGTGGTATTTGTCAGCGGCAATTCGATGAGCGGCCCGGCCAGCCAGCCGCTGAGCGCCAACGTAGTGCCTGGCAGCACAGTGGACATTTCCGTGAAACTGATCGCGCCCACCAGCAGTGGTGAGCACACCGGCTATTGGGCGCTGCGCAACACCAGCAACCAGAATTTCGGCAGTTTCTACGTGGTGATCAACTCCGGCAGTGGCGGCGGCGGCGGCGGAAGCGGCAGCGGCAGCAACTTTAACGCCGTCAGCGTCGGCCAGATCGACGCCAACGGCGCCTTCGGCTCCGCCGCCCATGTCGGCGCCAACAATGACGTGGGCGTGCGCGGTTTTGTGGCCTTTGACATCTCAAAGATCCCCAGCAACGCCACCATCACGGAAGTCAAAGTGGACTTCAGCAGCTACGACACCATGGGCAACCCCTTTGACAGCCTGGGCTGTTTGCAGGGCTATGCCGGCAGTTTCTTCCCATTGGACGCCGGCGACTACAACGCTAGCGGCGCCGGGCCGGATATGCAGTGGTGCAACAAGACCGAGCTATCCACAGTGTTCATCAATGACGCCGTCAAGAGCCGCCTGCAGGCTGCCCTGGGCTCCTCCACCCTCGAATACCAACTGCGCTTCACCGGCACACCGGCCGGCAGCACCTTGGTGCGCTTCCTGGGCGGCATCAAGCTGACCATCAGCTACACTACGCCCTAGACAAGTAAGTGCAACCCGAAGTACAAAGGCCCTGCAGTTGCAGGGCCTTTGTTTTTTGATTTTGCGTATGGACACAAGCACACTGACCGCCCGCATCAAAGCCAAAGCCCACCAAATGGGCTTTGGCCTGGTGGGCGTGACTGAAGCGCAGCCGTCGGCGCAAATGGAAGGCTACCTGGCCTGGTTGGCCGCCGGGCGCCATGGCAGCATGGCCTATCTAGCCGAGCCGCGCGCCGTGGAGCGCCGCCGTGATCCGCGCTCCATCTTGCCGGAATGCAAGTCCATCCTGGTGTTGGGCCTGCCATACGATAACCCCGGCCCGCCGCAGCCCCAGGAAAACGCCGGCCGCGTGGCCGCCTATGCCTGGGGGCAGGACTATCACGAAGTACTCAAACCCCAGTTGCAAGCCCTGGTGGCTTTTATTGAAGAGCAGGCCGGCCAGACGGTGCCCAACCGCTGGTATACCGACAGTGGGCCTTTGCTGGAACGCGAACTGGCCCAGCGCGCCGGACTGGGCTGGGTCGGCAAGAACAGCCTATTGATCAACCCCCAAGCCGGTTCCTACTTTCTTTTAGCTGAGATTCTGCTGGGCATCGAACTGCTGGCCGATGCGCCTTTGGACAGCGACCATTGTGGCAGCTGCACGCGCTGTCTTGACGCCTGCCCGACCGACTGCATTCTGCCAGATCGCACCCTGGACGCCGCAGGCTGCATCTCCTACCTGACCATCGAGCTCAAAGGGCCGATCCCCCTGGAACTGCGCCCAGCCCTGGGCAATCTGGTGTTCGGCTGCGATATCTGCCAGCAGGTCTGCCCCTGGAACCAGCGTTTTGCGCCGCAAGAAGGCGCCAGCCTGCTGGGCAGCGACCCACAACAAGCCTGGGTGGACTTTGACGCCGGTCTTTCCCTGGACCGCAGGGGTTTCAATCAAACCTACAAAGGCAGGCCCATCAAGCGCAGCAAGCGGCGCGGCTACCTGCGCAACCTCGCCGTGGCGGCGGGCAACAGCCGCGACCTGCAGCGGGTGCCGGCCCTGGCCAACCTGCTGCAGCGAGACGAAGAACCACTGGCGCGCGGCCATGCTGCCTGGGCGCTGGGCCGCATTGGCGGCCAGCAAGCCCTGGCCGCCCTGCAGGCCGCTCAGCAATCCGAAAGCGACGAGTACGTTCGCCAAGAAATTGCCGCCGCGCTGGCCGCAGGGGAATCATAAAACAGCCCTGGTTTATATCTATTGGCTCAGATAACTGAAAGTGCTGATGATCTGGTCGATCAGGGCCAAGTCGCCCACGCCGGTGATCTCCAGGTAGTCATCGCCGAGGACAAAGAAATACAGCAAGCTTTGTCCGCCGCTGGTGTCCTCCAAAAGCATGCGCACTGCCGCCGGTCCACCGGCGAAGGAAAGCTCGCTTTCCTCAAGGATCGTATTGCCAGAACTGGTCAGCGCGCCACGCCGCATTGCTACCCGCGCGGGCAGGTCACCTTTGGGATCCCACAGGTAACCGGCGATCTGCAGCAGGCTATCGCCTTCAGGAACACTTTCGATGCCCGCCGCGCCCGGATCCCAAGAAGCGATCTGCAGGTGGCCGCCGCGCGAGCCTTGCTCACCGCCCAGCAGATGCCAGGCAGCCGGGTAGTGCAGGGCGAAGCGATCCAGCCCGTCCTGATAGACAGCCTCCAAGGCCGGCAGGGCGCTCGCTGGCTGGCTGGATGGGGCAGCCTCTTCGGCGACGATGGCATCGGGCGAACCATTGAACACAGGTTGTGCGGGGGTTGAACAGGCCGCCAGGGCGGCCAACAAACCAAGCCATATGAGTTTTTTCATAATGGTTTCTCCTGAAGAGAGAACGTTGAGGGGAGCTGCTTAGTTCCCAGCTAGGCTGCGGCGTTACGTACCCCGGGTCGTCTGAGCAACCAGACCAAGACAAAGATCAGGGTGCAGGTCAGCACAATGGCGGCCCCGGAGGCTACATTGAAGTAAAAGGAGATGTACAAACCCAGGAAGCCGCTGCCTGCGGCGATCAGGGCCGCCAGCAGCATCATGCGCGGCAGGCTTTTGGTCAGCAACATGGCGGTAGCCGCCGGGGTGACCAGCATGGCAGCCACCAGGGCCACGCCCACAGTTTGCAGCGAAGCCACAATCGCCACCGCCGTTAGCAGGGAGAGTAAGATTTCGAGAAGGCGGGCAGGCAGCCGCAGGGTGGTGGCCAGCTGAACGTCAAACGCCAGTACCAGGAATTCTTTGTAAAAAGCCCACACCAGCAAAAGCACAAGCACCCCTACGCTAAAGGTCAGCCCAATATCCTGGTTGGTGATCCCCAGAATATTGCCGAAAAGGAAATGTGAAAGATCCACCGCATAACTGCGCGCCGTGGAGATCAGCGCCACGCCCAGCGCAAACATGCCGGCAAAAACAATGCCGATGGCGGTGTCTTGCTTCAAACGGCCGTCCCGACTGAGGGCGCCAATGCCCAGGGAACTGACCACCGCGGCGGCCAGCGCCCACCAGAACAGGGCACCGCGTTGGCCGCCGCTGACCAGGTAACCCAGGGCCATGCCAGGCAGAATGGTGTGGGCCAGCGCATCGCCCAGAAAGGCCATGCCGCGCAATACAATGTAGCAGCCCACTACGGCGCAGATCACGCCGACCAGGGTGGCAGCCAGCAGCCCGCGCTGCATAAAATCAAAAGCCAGCGGTTCCAGCAGCCAATCAAGCATGGGCGTGGCCCCCGCTGTCGCCCAACAACAGGCGTCCGTCTTTGGTCTCGATCGCCTGCATATGGCCGCCGTAAGCCGCGGTCAAATGCTCGCCGCTGAACACCTGCTCCGGCGAGCCATAGGCCACCAGCCGGCGGTTGAGCAGCAGAATGCGGTCAAAGCGCTCCGCCGCCAGCCCCAGGTCATGCGTGGCAAAAAGCACGCTGATACTCAGGGCGCGCAACTCGTCCAAAATATTCACAATTTGTTCCTGCGAGGGGATATCCAGCCCGGCCAGCGGTTCGTCCAGCAGCAGCAGATTGGCGCCCTGGGCCAAGGCCCGGGCGATGAACATGCGCTGGCGCTGGCCGCCGGATAGCTGGCCGATCTGGCGCCGGGCCAGACCAGCCAGCCCCACGCGGGCCAGGCTCTCATCCACCAGGCGCCGGTCCTCTGCGCCCGGCCAGCGCAGCAGGCCCAGATGCCCGCTGCGGCCCATCATGACCACATCCCGCACGCTGACCGGGAAGGTCCAGTCTACCTGGCTGCTTTGCGGCACATAGGCCAGGCAGTGGTGCTGGGCCGGGGCGTGTCCATAAATGCGCACCTGGCCGGCGCTGGGCAGCAGCAAGCCCGCCAGCACATTGAACAAAGTCGATTTGCCGGCTCCATTAGGCCCCACCACAGCCACGCGCAAGCCAGGCTCCACCTGCAGCGAAATATCTTCCAGCGCCAAGTGCCCGTCAAAGCGCACGCTGAGCTTGCGCAGATCGACGGCCACCGAGCGCTGGCCATGTGCATGGGCCGGGCTTGGATTGAAAATCCTTTTCAACATAGAGTTTGCGATTTTACCGCGAAGACGGCACGAAAGATGAGCGGGCCGCTGGCAGCGGCCCGCTCATCTCTGAAGGTTGCTACTTGAGCGCCTGGACGATGGCGCTGACGTTGTAACGCATCATATCCATATAGCTGGCGGCCGGCCCATCCGCTGCGCTGAGCGCTTCGGTGTACAAGGTCACTAGCTGTACGCCAGTGTCTGCCGCCACCCGCTCCGCCAGGCTCGAAGTGACTGTGAAGCCAACAAAGAGAGCCTCAACCCCATGCTCCGCAATGGCGGCCTCCAGCGCGGCCAGTTCACCTGCAGAAGGTTCACTGAGCGTGCTGAAGCTGGGGATCAAGGCGCCCACCATCTCAAAGTCGTAGCGGTCGGCGAAGTAGCCCAGGGTTTCATGGTCGGTGACCAGCACGCGGTCATGTTCGTCAATCGCAGCGATCTGCTCAACAATCCAAGCATCCAGCGCATCCAGTTCAGCTTTGTAGGACTCGGCGTTGGCCGCATAGTCCGCCGCGTGAGCCGGATCGGCCTCTGCCAAGGCGTCGGCAATGTTGTCCACCCAGACCTTCACATTTTGGGGATTCATCCAGGCGTGCGGGTCAGGGCCTTCGTGCTCATGGTCGTGATCATGGCTTTCTTCGCCTTCGTGCTCATGATCATGGTCTTCCCCTTCGTGCTCATGATCGTGGTCGTGTCCTTCTTCGCCTTCGTGCTCATGATCATGGTCTTCCCCTTCGTGCTCATGATCGTGGTCGTGTCCTTCTTCCCCTTCGTGCTCATGGTCATGATCTTCGTCATGGTGGTCATGTTCATCGAACTCCAGGGCGTGAACGCCCTCCGAGGCATATACCACCTTATCGCCCTGCGCGTCCAACAGGGCTTGCAGCGATTCTTCCAAACCCAAACCATTGGCCACTACCACGTCGGCGGAGGTCAAAGCAGCCGCATCCTGCGGGGTCGGCTCAAAGCCGTGGGGGTCCGCACCAGCCGGAATCAAAACGGTTACTTCAACGTGCTGGCCGCCAATTTGAGAGATGACATCTCCCACAATGCTGGTGGTTGCCACCACCTGCAGCCCCTCACTGCTGGCGCCGAAAACACCAGCACAGGCCGACAGCAACACCGCAGTAACAGCCAAGAGCGCAAATCCTACTCGAAAAGAAACATGCACAGTTCCTACCTCCAAATGATATTGAAAATCATTTTCATTATAATGAGACAAAAAAATCTGTCAAGCTAAGCTTGGCATTCAGTACATACTCCAAAGAACTGCAGCCAGTGCTCGTGAATACGGAAACCGCTCTGCTTCTCCAGGTTACGGGTGAAGTCCTTTAAGTCATCCCCTTCGAACATCTCCACCCGGCCGCAATTCTCGCACACCAGCATGTGGTTATGCCCATCCTGTGCCGAGATATAGGCATGACAGCCCCCCGGCCCGTGTACGCGCTGCACCAAGCCCAACTCCTCCAGCTTCTCCAGCGTGCGGTACACCGAAACCAGGCCCAACCCCTTATGTTTGGCACGCCCGATCTCGTAGAGGTCCGCGGCAGTCAGTGAACGCTCAGCTTGCGCCAAGGCATCCACCACTGCGCGGCGTGAGCCGGTGATCCGGTAGCCCTGCTGCTGCAAATAGCGCAGCCACAAACGGCTTTTTTCGGCCGGGCTTTGTTCGGTGACAATTTGCGGATGGGTCATCGTCAAAAATTATAACGCTTAGGGCAGCCAAGCCGGGGCACTGGCATCGCGCACCAGCAAACGCGTCGTCCCAGTTGAGCGATCCCAGACCCACACTTCGGGCACCGGGTTGCCCACGCCCAATTGCATGCGGTGATAGAGTAAGAACCGCGATTGTGGGTCCCAACTCAAATCAGAGAAGAGCGAAGCCTCCGTCTCGGCGGCTGTCAGGGCAAAGCGCCCGTCTGCGGGCGTGACCCAGACCTGGTCGGCCGGTCCGCCATCCGCCGGGCGCACGCGCAGCGCCACCCACTCGCCGGAAGGCGAAAGGGTTGGCATGCTGTAATCCCCATCAGCGGGCTGGGGCTCAAAGAACGGCAGGATATCCTCGGTGGAAAAATCGGCCCGGAAGATGGTGTAGAGCGCCAGACCATCTGCCAGCTTGGTGTCGTAATACAGCATCTGGTCGCCGTCCGGCATCCAGCTGCCGACCACCCCGACGCGCGACGGCAGATAGATCTCCTGCCCGCTGAGCATATCCACAACCACAATGCGGTTCTGCACGCCATCGTAATAAGCCAAACGGCCCGCATCCGGCGACCAGCTGGGGCCATAGCCAATCTTCTGCGTGTCGGCATGCAGGCGCACGCTTTGGCCCGTGGCCGGTTCCAGCAGCCAGATGCGCGGGGCGCCGTAGCCCTCGCCGGGGTTCAGCGGGCCGGGCGCCCGGCTGTAGGCCACGCGCCCGTCCGCAGACCAATCAGGCGCATAGCAGCGGTCCAGGCCACAGTTGAGCACCATGCGGTTGTCTTCGCCTTGGCGACCCACCAGCCATAGGTCGATCCCGGCCTGCTGGTTAAAGGCCGAGTAAAGGATCTGCTGCCCGTCCACAGAAACAGCGAAATCGAAGACACCCCCCGCCATGTCCGTGACCTGGCGCGGAGTGCTTTGCAGATCCGTCAAGGTCCATAGTTCCGCCCCCTGGTCTGAGCTGCGCATAAAGGCCATGCCGGGCGAACGTGTGGTGAATGACCAACTCAGCTCTTCGGCCAAGACATGGCCCAAATGGGTGCTGGCGCCGGATGCCAGACGCACCGTGTAGGTTTGGCCTTCTGCGAATGCCTGCCCAGGCAGGAAGTACAACGTGTTGTCACGCCAAACAAAGCGGCCGGCTGTCTGCGGCTGCAGGCTGAAACGGCTTTCCACGCTGGCGGCGTCCATCGCCTCACCGAAGGTGATGGCGACCGGAGCGGAGGCGGCCGCCGGCCCATCCAGCGGCGAGACGGCCAGCACACTGACACCCACCTGGTCACCCCGCCACAGCACCAAGCCCAGGGCGGCCAGAAGACACAGAGACAGCGCGCCAACCGCTATATCCAGGCGACCAAAACGGTTCATGGGAACAAATACGGTTGCGGCGGCACGGGCACTTCTTTGATGCTGGCGGCTTCGATCACCGGATAGGACCGGCCGTCAAACTGGCCCACCGCCATCTGGCCGCTGATGTGTACCCAGGCGTTGCTGGGCCAATCGGCGGCCTGGGGCGTGCGCACGATCACGCCCACCGCAAAAGCGTCGGCCACACAGCAGGTCACCGCAAAACGCCCCACCATGAATTCATCCACACCCAGACGATCATCGTGATAAACGAAGCCGATCACATCAGCGGGTTCTCCGGTATAGATGGAGGGATCACTGGCGAAGTTAAAAGTGCGCACCCAGTCGAGCACGCTACGCTGGTCGGAGGGCAAACTCAATTCGACATTCGACCAGGCCCCGCCCCCCAGGCCGGTATTGGTGGTCAGGCCGCGCGTATCCAAGGCCGAGCTGTCCAGCGGCCGGTCCGGCATCAGAACGCCGAACAGCAGCGGCACGGCCACAATCAAAACCGTCCAATTGTTGGCATGGCTATGCCCGGGCGTCGCCTGGCGCAGCAGGTTGCGCAGGGCCGCCAGCCCCAGCAAGACAAACCCGGCCCCACCCAAGAGCACCAGCCAAGTGAAGCGGTCGCTGATATAGAAATACAGCGTGCCGGAAAAGGTTTTGTAGAGCAGGTACAACCCCAGCCCCAGCAGCATGACGATCTTGAGTACAGCGTAGCGGCGTGCAGTCATGGCTAGATCCCTATATTGAGATTGATGAAAACGCTGGCCAGCAAAACGAACAAAAACACCAACCAGACCATATACAAGACAGTCTTGCGCTGAAAGACTTGCAGATAAAGCATCACGCTCTTGATGTCCACCATGGGGCCGAAGACCAGGAAAGAGAGGATCGAGCCACTGGTAAAGCTGCCCACAAAAGCCAACGAGACAAAAGCATCTACCGTCGAGCAGATCGAGAGCAGAACCGCCAAAGCCATCATCACCAGCACGGAAAGCAGCGGGCCGGAACCCACCGCCAGCAAAGCCGTCTGCGGCACCACGGTTTGCAACAGCGCGGCCACCAGCGAACCGGCGATCAAGTAACGCCCCATCTCGAAGAATTCATCGCCGGCGATCACCAGGGCGCGCTGGATACGCGGCCCCAAGCCAGGCGCAGCCGGGGCGATGTGGGGGTGGTCGACACTGGCGCCGCTGATCTGGATCAGCGGCGTGGGCTTGAGCAACTGGGCCGGGCGCGCCTGCAAGGCGAACACCAACCCCACCGCCACGGCAATAAACAGGCTGAGGCCAATGCGCCAAAACAAGACCGGCCCCCAGCCATAGGCCGCATAGGTGCTGGCCACTACGATCGGATTGATCACCGGGGAGGCCAGCAAAAAGGCAATGCCGGTGGCCGGCGCCAAGCCTTTACTGAAAAAGCGTCTGGTCAGCGGGATGACACCGCACTCGCATACCGGGAAAATGAAGCCCAGCAAACCGCCGGCGACCGCCCCCAGCAATGCATTCTTGGGCATCAGTCTTTGGATCGCATCCCGGTCAAGAAAGACCTCCACAAAACCGGAAGCCAGGGTACCCATTAGCAAGAAGGGTGCGGCTTCAATAAAAATCCCCAGAAAAATGGTGGAAAGCGTATAAAACTGATCCGGGAGCGCAAAACCCATCACCGCCCAATTTTGCATGCCAAGAAAAGCCGCCAGCAATAGGAGCGCCAACCCCAGCAAACCCAGAATATTGAAAACTTTATTCATTAGGGTGATTGTACCCAGACAGGACTAAAAGCAAGGCTAGCTGGGGCCGGCCTGGCGGCGTGCCACATCCAGCAAACGCTCGAAGCTGTCATCCGCCGCAACCCGGTTCCATTTTTCGTGGCCGCAGCGCTGGCAGCGATGCAGAATGCGATACTGGCCGTCTTTTTGCTCCACAGCTAGTGGAGCCATCAGACCCTGGCAGCCCGCCAGCCGGTCGCCAGGGCTCAGATCGACATGCAGGCTGTGGAGGCAGGCAGGACAGTGATTGGTGTACCCGTCCCCCTGCACCTGCATCCCACAGTGAGCGCAGGTGAAATCCTCCGGGCGGCGCTGGAAGTGCTTAGCCATGCGCCTATTCTAGGCCATGGCGCAGCAGATTGGCGATGCTGCGGTCCAGTTTGCCCATCGGCAGGTCCTGCAGATCCGCCAGAGGAACCCAGACGCCGCCAGAGGCCAGGCTGGTGGGAACTTGCTTAACCACGTAGGCCCAGGCCTGCAATTCCACCTTGAAGTGGCTGTAGGCATGCGTGAACTCGCCCAACGCCCGGCCCTTTGACCTGAGGCCGAAGGCGGCGCGCAGCTGAGCCTGCGCAGGCTGGTCCCCCTGCAGTTCCAGATTGGGGAACTCCCACAGACCGCCGAGCAGGCCGCCTTCTGGGCGGCACGCCACCAGCACCTGCTCGCCCCTGCACAGCACAGCCGCGGCCATGCGGCGCAGCGGCGTGGCCGTCCGCAGGGCGCGCACCGGGCGCTGCGCCTGCAGGCCCCGCTGGCGCGCCAGGCAGACCGCTTCCAGCGGGCACAAGTCACACTGCGGGCGGCGCGGGCTGCACAGACTGGCGCCCAGGTCCATCAGCGCCTGGTTGTACGCAGCGGCCTGGCCGGGCGGCAGATGCTCCGCGGCCAGCTGCCAAAAGCGTTTCTGCGCTGCGCCGCTGCCCACAGGCAGGTCCACATCGAAAACGCGCGCCAGCACGCGGATGGCATTGCCATCCACCGCCGGCGCATCCAGGCCGAAAGCCAGCGAGGCGATCGCTCCAGCCGTGTAGGCCCCAATGCCAGGCAGGCGCCGCAAGTCTTCAAGGCGGGCGGGCAGCTGGCCGCCGTAGTCTGCCAGCACAGTCTGAGCCGCCCGGTGCAGGTTGCGCGCCCGGCTGTAGTAGCCCAGCCCCTCCCACAAGCCGAGCACCTCTTGCTGCTCGGCTTTAGCCAGGCTGCGCAGCGTGGGGAAGCGCGCCATCCAGCGCTGATAATAGGGCAGCATGCTCTCGAGCCGGGTTTGCTGGGCCATGATCTCCGCCACCCACACGGCATACGGCTCCGGCCGGGTACGCCAAGGCAGGCTGCGCTGGCGAGAGGCATACCAGCGCAGCAGAGGTTCAGCGATCAGAGATTTCAATGCAGAGGCTAAGGTTTAGATCTGAAAGCCGCCGCGAGCGGCGACCAATTTGTAATCGAAGTTCTCGACCAGTTCTTCCATCTGGCTGCCCAGGTCTTCCCAGTCGTTGGAATCCAACAACTGGCGGGCGCTGGCCAGGTCTGGCATCACCGCCTCGGCCATCAGGCGCGGCTGCTCGCCGTACACGGTCAGCCAGGCTTCACTGAGGGCGACGCCCAAGCCTTCCAAGGCGGGGACAAACTTGCGAATATGGAACTCGAAGTAGTCTTCCTCACGTCCGGGTTGAATGTCCCAGGACATGAGCAGCTTGACCGAGCCGGTCATTGACTGGCCTCAAGCACCACCACTTTGGTTTCCTGAGGGCTGGCGCCTTTGCTGATCTTCAAAGAAGGTTCGACTCTTTCTTCCGAGACGCCCATGTCTTGCAGAAAAGGCTTAAGCGCATTGAGCTTGAGCGTGCTGCCTTCCACCTTGTAATGCATGGGGATCACAATGCCTGGCTCGATCATCGAGACCACTTCGGCTGCTTTGCTGGCATTGAGAGCATTACCGCCGCCGACCGGCACCAGCAGTACATCCACATTGCCAATCGCTTCCAACTGGGTCTGGCTGGGCGGCTTGCTCATATCCCCCAGATGGGCCACACTAACCCCGTCGTAGTCAAGGACAAAAACGATATTGCGGGATTTGTTCTCGCCGCGCATGGGCACTGCAGTGATAAAGACGCCACCAATTTCGTATTCGCCCGGGCCGCGCAATTCCCATTCGGCGCCCTTGACGCCGCCAACAAAGTTGTGACCCGGCGCGTCGTGGCTGATGGCCACAATATCGCCTTTGAGTTTGAGCGGCTTGAAGCCGACACTGTGGTGGTCGTAAGGGTCCACCACCACAGTCGGCATGCTGCGCTCCGTGACGCGAAAACAGGAGTGTCCGTACCAGGTAATTTCCATGCAAAACCTCGGAAAGATCGTGCTCTTCAGGGGCACCGGCGCCAGCGCCGGATAAGTTCTGGCAAGGCCTCTCAAACTACGGGGAGAGGCAACGCAGACGGATTATATCATCGCGGATTTTTGCCGTCCGTATAATAGCGGCATGCAAATCCGCAGTACGCCCGGGGCGGCCGTGGAGCCGGCGGCTAACGGCTGGCGGCTCAGCCTGCCCGCCGGTGAGGCAGGGCAATACCGCCTGGCCCAGCTGGACGACTACAGCCGCATGCCGCGCCGCGCTTTCCCGCACTGCCCGCCCTGGACCCTGCAGCTGCGCGCCCGCGCCGCCAAAGACCTGCCCGGCACTTGGGGCTTCGGGTTGTGGAACGACCCCTTCGGGTTCTCCCTGGGGTTGGGCGGCACACAAGGCCGGCTGCCCAGCCTGCCCAACTCGGCTTGGTTCTTCTTTGCCTCCGCCGAAAACCATCTCTCGCTGCGCGCTGAGCAGCCCGGGCACGGCGCGCTGGTGGGCGGGTATGCCTCCTGGCTGCCGGCTGCCCTGCTGGCCCCCGGCTTGCTCGCTGCCCCGCTGCTGGCCTGGCGGCCCGCCGCCCGCCAACTGCGCCGCATCGCCGCCCGTGCCGTGCAGCAGGACCTGCACGCACTGGCGCTGGACCCCGCCGAATGGCATCGCTACCAGATCCTCTGGACTAAAGCCGGCCTGGAATTCCGGGTAGACGGCCACCCGGTATTGCGCAGCTCGCTGCAGCCGCGGCCGCCGCTGGGTCTGGTACTATGGCTGGACAATCAATACGCCGCCTGGCGGCCGGACGGCTCACTGGCGGCAGGCAGCCTGGCCACGCCTTCCGACTGTTGGATAGAGATCAGCGACCTGCACATTGAATAGCCCCGTCCCTTCCCTCACCCGCGTGTGCGTCGTGCCCAAAGTCTCTGGCGTGGGCGGCATGGTTTCCTTCGAGGCCAAGTTCCGCGCGGGCCTGGCGGCCCGCGGCATCACCGTCACTCAAAACTTGGAAGAGGAAGATTATCAGGCGATACTGGTGATCGGCGGCAGCCGCCAACTGCCAGCCTTGCGCCGCGCCGCCAAGCGCGGCATCCGCGTGGTGCAGCGCCTGGACGGCATGAATTGGCTGCAGCGCAAAACCCGTACAGGGCTGCGCCACTGGCTGCGCGCCGAAACCGCTAACCTGCTGCTGGCCTATATTCGCGACGGTCTGGCCACCCAGATCGTCTATCAAAGCGAGTTTGTCAAAGGCTGGTGGGCGCGCCAATACCGGCAAAACCAAACCCCTTCCAGCGTGATCTACAACGGCGTGGATCTGGGCAGCTTTTCTCCCAAAGGGCCGGAAAGACCGCCCAGTGATCACATCCGCATCTTGATGCTGGAAGGCAGCCTGCAGGGCGGCTACGAGCTGGGGCTGGAGAGCGGCACAGCCCTGGCGGCTGGCCTAAAAAGCGCACTCGGGCAGCCGGTGCACCTGGCCGTCGCCGGCCAGGTGAGCGCGGCTGTGCGCCAGAAGTGGAATGCCAGCGGCATAGCGATTGAGTGGCTGGGCGTGCTGCCCAATGCCCAAGTCCCGGCCTTATGCCGCGGCGCACACCTGCTGTATTCCTCAGACATTAACGCCGCCTGCCCCAATTCCGTGATCGAAGCCCTGGCCTGCGGGCTGCCAGTACTGGCCTACGACACCGGCGCCCTGCCGGAAATGGTGCCGGACAGCGCCGGCCGCGTGGTGCCCTACGGCGGCGACCCCTGGCAGCTGGATCCGCCGGATACCGCGGCCCTGGTGCAGGGCGCGCAGGCAATCTTGGCGGACTTGGACGACTTGCGCATTGGGGCCCGCCAACAGGCCGAAACTGTTTTCGGGTTGGAGGCCATGCTGGACGCGTACATCGGGGCGCTGCATGGCTGAGTTCGCCGCAAAGTTGGGCGTAATGCAGCGTGTGCTGCCAGGCTACCGGGCCGGCTTCTTTGATCTGCTGGCCGAAAGCTGCCGCGGCGGACTGGGCGTGTTTGCCGGGCAGGCGCGTCCCACGGAGGGCATTGCCCAGGCAAAGCAGCTGGAAAAAGCCCAGTGGACGCAGGCCCGCAACCTGCACCTATTCCACGGCGGGCTGTATCTGTGCTGGCAAGGCGGCCTGCTGGATTGGCTGGAAGCCTGGAACCCCGATGCATTGGTGGTGGAAGCCAACCCGCGCTATCTGAGCACCCCGGCCGCCCTGCGCTGGATGCAGGTCCGCAAGCGCCCCGTGCTGGCTTGGGGGTTGGGCGCACCGCCGCTGGCTGGCCCTTTGGCCGGGTGGCGCACCGCTCAGCGCAAGCGTTTCCTGGCGCAATTCGATGGCGTGATCGCCTACAGCCAGCAAGGCGCCGCGCAATACCGCGCTCTGGGGCTGCCGGCAGACAACATATTCGTATCGCCCAACGCGGCCAGCCGCCGCCCGGTCGGGGTGCCGCCCCAGCGACAAAGCCAGCAGCCCTTGACCCTGCTGTACGTGGGCCGGCTGCAGGCCCGCAAGCGCCTGGACGCATTGCTGCGCGCCTGCGCCGGGCTGCCCCAGCAACCCCACCTGCTGATCGTGGGCGACGGGCCAGAACGCGACGCCCTGGAAGCCCTGGCCCGCCAGGTCTACCCGGCCACCGAATTCCGCGGTGCGTTGTACAGCACTGAGCTGGCCGCCGCCTTTGCCCAGGCCGACCTGTTCGTACTGCCCGGCACCGGCGGCCTGGCTCTACAGCAAGCCATGAGCCATGGCCTGCCCGTCATCGCCGCCGAGGGCGACGGCAGCCAAGCAGACATGGTCACGCCCGCCAACGGCTGGCGGCTGCGCCCCGGTGACGAGGCCCATTTGCAAGCCACCCTGGCCGAGGCGCTCAGCCAGCCGGAACGCCTGTCGCGGATGGGCGCCGAATCCTACCGGTTGGTGCAGGAAACCTTCAACCTGGAAAATATGGTGGCCGGTTTTGTGGCCGCTCTGAACAAGGTGAGTGGTTAAATGCGCATCCTCTTCGTGGCAGACGGCCGCTCCCCCACCGCGCTGCGCTGGATGGACTACTTCATCCCCCGGCATGAAGTGCACCTGGTGAGCACCTTTCCCTGCGAGGCGCCGGCCGGGCTGGCCTCTTTTGAGGTCATCCCCGTAGCGTTCAGCGGAGCGATGGCCAAGCACAGCGCCGGCGGGCGCGGCCTGCGCGCCACACTGCCCGCCGCCTGGCGGGCGCGGCTGCGCAACTGGCTAGCGCCGGTCACGCTGGGCAAAGCCGCCCAGCGGCTGGACGCCCACATCCGGCGTATTCAGCCTGACCTGGTGCATGCCATGCGTATCCCCTACGAAGGCATTTTGGCCGCCAGGGCCGCCAGCTCGCCGCTGCTCATCTCGGTATGGGGCAACGACTTCACGCTGCACGCAGGCAGCAGCCCATTGCTGGCGGCGGCCACGCGCCAAGCGCTGGCGGCCGCCGCCGCTCTGCACAGCGACACCCACCTGGACCAACAGCGCGCTCGCGGCTGGGGCTTCAGTCCCGAAAAGCCCTGGTTGGTGCTGCCCGGCAACGGCGGCGTGCGCAGCGACATCTTCCATCCAGCTGCCAAGCCGCCTAGGGAACTGCGCGTGGTCAACCCGCGCGGCATCCGCGCCTATGTGCGTAATGACAGCTTCTTCCAGGCCATTCCCCAGGTATTGGCGTCCCTGCCTGACGTGCACTTTGATTGCCCCGGCATGCAGGGGGAAGCGGAGGCCGAGCGCTGGGTACAGCGCCTGGGGTTGGCGGAGCGTGTGCATCTTTTGCCACAGCTCTCCGCCACCCAATTGGCAGACACTTATCGCGCTGCGCACGTGATGGCCTCGCCCAGCACCCACGACGGCACGCCCAACAGCCTGCTGGAGGCCATGGCCAGCGGCCTGCTGCCGGTGTGCGGCGACCTGCCTTCGATCCGCGAATGGATCGAGCCCGGGCGCAATGGCCTGCTGGTGGACCCGGGGGATGCACAGGCCCTGGCCGCCGCGCTGCTGCACGGGTTGAAGGACGCCCCACTGCGCCAGCAGGCGGCCGAGATCAACCAGGAGTTGGTGGCGGAACGCGCCGACTACCAAGCCAATATGCTGAGAGCAAGCGCGTTTTATGAGGAGATCAGTGGCGTTCACGCTTGAGCATCTCGACGTCGAGACCCGGCGCCTGATGCTGGCGGAACTGGACGACGACCTGGCTGCTCAACGAGAATACCTTGACCCCCGGCTGGCGGACGAGGCCGTGCCAAGCTATCTCGGCTTGCTGCGCGCCGCGCTGCAAGAGGGCACGCCGGAAAGCTTCACTGAGGCGCTGGCGGGCAGTGGGCTGCTGCGCAGTCACGAAGAACGCAGGCTGCCGGGCGGCGAGCTGATCACGGCCAAAGTGCCGCACACGGCCGCCCAAACCATCGCCGAAGGCGAGTTCAACCGCTATTACATGCGCGCGGTTTGCGTGCTGGCCCTGCAAGGCAAGGGCGTGGTTGAGGTGTATCGAGCCAAGCCGGTCAGCAAGCCCCGCCCAGAAGAGGCAGCTGCGCGGCGGAATGCCGCACAGCTGCTGGAAGACTTGCGCACCAGCAATATCAGCGTCAGCGGCTCATTCCCCGGCCCCAATTCCGGTCGCAGCCTGCGCTTGCCGCCAGCCGGACGTTAGTCCAGCTTCTTCCAATCACCATCCGCGTCCTTCTGATAGCCGGCCTTCTTAACCGCCGACCAGGCCACGCGGTGAGCGCGCTCTTCATCCTGGTCGTACTGCTCCCAGGCGGAGTTGTAAGCTTCTTTATAGATGCGCTTGGCATGCTTGGGCAGGTTGTCTTTCACTCCCTTGGGCAATTGCGCGATCGTCTTATAAGGCATACATACCTCCATTCAAGACAACGCATCAGACGAGCGGGCATTATCCGCTTGGGTGAGTGCAGGTTAAAAACAAAAAGGCGGGCCATAGGCCCGCCTTTTATTGTCTACCTATGCAAAGGTTAAGCTGTGGCTTGCGGCTTGAATGGGCGGTTCTTCCACCACAGGAAAGCCAGGAACATGAAGATCACCAGCAACACGATGACCAGCGGCACCAGGATGGCCAGGATGGCTGAAACCAGCACGACGACATCTTCCACCAGGCTGACAAGCCAGTTGCCCGTGCCCAGGGTGCTGGCGGTGACGGCTGGGCGTGCCGCAGTCTTGACCGCATGTACACCGCCCGCCAGGAACAAGCCGGCGATCAGGGCCAGGATGGGGTGCAGTTCACCGACCGCGCCGGAACTGGAGGCGAACAGAATGGCGCCAGCCGCCGGGCGACCGACCGACTGCAACACATCGTTGACCGTGTCCACGGCCGGGATCTTGTCGACCGTGATCTCGATCACCACCAAAACCGCCAACACACCGATCACCCACCAGTTGGTCATCAGATCCCAGGGCTGGTTGAGCTTGATCAGAGTGGTGTATTTGGCGGTCAGCGCCACAATCAACAGCGGCAAATACGCATTCAGGCCTGCCGAAGACGACAGGCCAAAAGCGGTGCCAATGTTGGTCAAAATTTCGATCATTTAATTTAACTCTCCTCTGTCACCAATAAGTACAGCAACAATGTTAACCCTTATACGAGGGGAATCGTTATTGGGTTACAGGAATCATACGCATCGTTAAGACGCCTTTAAAAGCAAAACGGGCCTTGCGGCCCGTTTTGAATTACATGTGGATGGCTTCGCCTTCCGCGGCGTGGGCCACTTCCATCAGCACTTCCGAGAGGCTGGGGTGGGCATGCACGTTGCGGGCGATCTCGGCGGCGGTCAGCTCGGCCATCTGGGCGATCGTCAGCTCCGGCAGCAGTTCGGTGACCTCGGGGCCGATCATGTGGGCGCCCAGGATCTCGCCGTAACGGGCATCGGTGACCAGCTTGACCCAGCCGCCGTAGTCCGCCAAACCCAGCGCCTTGCCGTTCGCCTGGAAGTTGAACTTGGAGACCTTGACCTCGTAGCCGGCTTCTTTGGCCTGCGCCTCGGTGAAGCCGAAGGAGGCCACCTGTGGATGGCAATAAGTCGCCCGCGGCATCATGCGATAGTCCAGGGTGACGGTTTCCACGCCGGCGATGTTCTCGGCGCAGATGATGCCCATGGCGGAACCGACATGGGCCAGCATCAGCTTGGCGGTCACATCGCCCACGGCCCAGATGCCGGCCACGTTGGTGGCCATGCGCTCGTCGATCAGGATCTCGCCGCGCTGGCCCAGCTTGACGCCGACCACGTCGAGTCCCAAGTCAGCCGTGTTGGGGCGGAAGCCAATCGCCAGCAGGATCTGCTCAGCCTCAATGGTTTCCTGGCCGTCCTTGCCTGAAACAGTGACTTTGACCTTGGATTTGGTCTTCTCGACCTTCTCCAGTTTGGTGCTGGTTTTGACATTGATGCCATTCTTGGTCATGGCCTTGGCCAGCTCTTTGCTGACTTCTTCGTCTTCCAGGGGAGCGATGCGGTCCAGCATCTCCACCAGGGTGACTTGACTGCCATAGGCGCTCCACACCGTGGCAAACTCCAGGCCGATGGCGCCGCCGCCGACGATCACGACGGATTTGGGCAGGGTTTCCTGCAAGATGGCCGGCCAATAGGTCAAGATTTGTTTGCCGTCCGCCTCGACTCCGGGCACGTTCATGGCCGTGGCCCCGGTGGCGATCACAATATCTTTGGCCTTGTGGCTTTCAGCGGCGCCCTTCTTGGGGGTCACTTCCACCGTGTCCTTGGCGGTCAGCTTGGCCGTGCCCCAAATCACATCGATCTTGTTCTTCTTCATCAAGAAGTCGATGCCTTTGACCAGGCGTTCAGAGACCTGGCGGCTGCGTTTGACCGCCGCGCCATAATCCACCTTGAGGTTGGTGAAGCTGAAGCCGAACTCCTCGCCCTTGGTGCGCAGGGTATGCGCCACTTCGGCGTTCTTGAGCAGCGCCTTGGAGGGAATACAGCCTACGTTCAAACAAATGCCACCGAGGAATTCCTTATCCACGATGGCGACTTTCTTACCCAACTGGGCGGCGCGGATGGCGGCCACATAACCGCCGGGGCCAGCCCCGATCACAATCACATCGTAATTTGCCATGTCTTATCCTCTTTGTATTCCCAGGGCCGTCTAGGCCCAGTTCTCCAGCGTGTATTTGAACGTGCCTAGGAAATAGTCCGCCACCGCGCCGTCCAGAATGCGGTGGTCAAAGGTCAAGCTGATGTACATCATCGGCCGGATGGCGATGGCGTCGTGAATCACCTTGACGCGCTTCTCGATGGCGCCGGTGCCAATGATAGCGCACTGCGGCTGGTTGATGATCGGCGTGGCGAACAGCGAGCCGCTGGTGCCGTGGTTGGTCAGGGTGATCGTGCCGTCCTTGACCTCGTCGGTCTTGAGCTGCTTGCCGCGCGCCCGACCGGAAAGATCGTTGACTGCCTGGGCAGTTTGCAGCAGGGTTAGTGCGCCGGCGTTCTTGATCACGGGCACGATCAGCCCGTCCGGCTCCAGCGCGGTGGCCACGCCCACGTTGATCTGGCCGTGCACAGCGATGCCCTCGTCTGTCCAGGAGGAATTGACGATCGGATAAGCCTTGCTGGCGGCGGCGATGGCGGCGACCAGATAGGCAGTGAAGGTCAGGTTGACGCCCTGCTGGGCGAAGGCCGCCTTATTGGCGGCCCGGTGAGCCGTTACCGTGCTCATGTCGGCTTCCATTACGGTGGTGACGTGCGGCGAGGTGTGCTTGCTGCGCACCATGTGCTCGGCGATGGCCTTGCGCACCGGGTTGAGTTTCATGACGCTGCCGGGCAGCGCATCCGGGAAGGCGGGCGGGAATGGAGCCGCAGTTGTTGGGGTGACTGCCGCCGGGCGACGGATGGCCGCGCCCCCGGCAATGGCGGCTTCGACATCAGCTTTGGTCACCCGGCCGCCCTGGCCACTGCCGGGGATGCGAGTCACATCCAAGTTATGCTCAACGGCCAGCTTCTTGACCACTGGGGACAAGAAAGTGGCCATGTTCTGGCCGTCAAATTTAGGTAAGGTGGCTGAACCATTGCCGGCGGCCAGGGGTGCACCAGCCGCATAGGCCAGCACATCGGCTTTGGTGATGCGTCCGCCGCGGCCGCTGCCGCGCAGGCCCGCCAAATCCAGGCCATGCTCGGCGGCGATGCGCGCCACCAGCGGGGAAATCGGCGCCTGGCCGCCGCTGTGCGCCGTGGCCGCCGGGATGGGCTGCGGGACGGACGCAGCAGGCAGGGGGGTGGGAAATGGAGTTGCTGCCGCTTTAGGCTCGGCGGCTGGCGGCGCTTTGGCCGCCGGGGCCGGAGCCTCGCCGCCCTCCAGCGCTTCGCCCGGTTGGCCGATCCAGGCCAGCACAGCATTCACCGGAGCAGTGGCGCCTTCGTCCACCACCACCTTCAGAACCGTGCCGCTGACCGGGCTGGGAATCTCCGTGTCCACCTTGTCGGTGTTGACTTCCACCAACGGGTCGTATTCCTTAACTTCGTCGCCCTCGCGTTTGAGCCAGCGGGTTACCGTAGCTTCGATCACGCCTTCGCCCATCTGCGGCAGGGTCACTTTAACAGCCATGCATCACCCTCCGGTTAGCTCTTCTCAAACAGTCCGTCGGCAATAATTTCGACCACGTCACGCACCAGCAAGTTGGGCGCCTCGGCCTTGGCCGCGTCGCTCAGCATCACCATGCAGAAGGGGCAGCCGACGGCCAGGGTTTGGGCGCCGACCTCTTGAGCCTGGCGGATGCGCTCACTGCTCACCCGGCTGGTGCCGTGCTCTTCTTCCTTCCACATCTGGGCGCCGCCGGCGCCGCAGCAGAAGGACTGCTTGCCGTGCTTGACCATCTCAACCAGATCCACATCCACGGCATTCAATACGTTGCGCGGCTCCACCACCACGCCGTTCTGGCGGCCCAGGTAGCAGGGGTCGTGCAGGGCCATTTGGGTGGCAGGGCCGGCTTTAACTTCAAGCCGGCCATTTTTGATCAGCTCATCAATGAATTCAGTGTGGTGCACCACCTCATAATGGCCGCCGAACTGCGGGTACTCATTGGCCAGGGTGTGCAGGCAGTGCGGGCAGGTGGTCAGGATGCGCTTGGGCGCCACCGCGTTCAGCATCTCTACGTTGGCGTTGGCCAGCTCATTGAACAGGAACTCGTTGCCGGCGCGGCGGGCTGAATCACCAGTGCATTGTTCCTGGTTGCCCAGCACGGCGTAGCTGACGCCGGCGGCTTCCAGGATCTGCACCATGGCCTGGGCCGTCTTCTGGGCGCGCGCATCGGTGGAGGGGGCACAGCCTACCCACCACAGCAATTCGGGCTCAGCATTCTGCTCCACGGTAGGCACATTCAAGCCTTCGGCCCACTTCATGCGCTCGCTGGGCGGCACGTTCCATGGGTTAACGCTGCGTTCCATGCCGCGGAAAGCCACCTGCCAGGGTTCGGGGGCTTTGTTCTCCATCAGCACCATGCTACGGCGGATGTCCATGATGTCGCGCATCGGGTCATTGCCCACCGGGCAAATGTCGGTGCAGGCCCCGCAGGCGGTGCAGGCCAGCACGGCTTCTTCGGTGATCGCAAATTCCAGCAGGGTCTTGGTGCTGGCCTCACCGTTGGCCAAGCGAGCGCCTTCTTCATTGATAAAGTAGCGCTTGTTGACCTCCAGCGCCGCCGGGGAAAGCACCTTGCCGGTAGTGTAGGCCGGGCAGGCATCCTGACAGCGATTGCACATGATGCAGGCATAGGCATCCATGATCTGGTGCCAGGCAAAGTCTTCCAGGCGGGCGGCCCCGAACTGCTCAATAGACGGGTCGTCGAAGTTGAGTTTCTCCAGCTGGCCGGGCGAGGGACGTTCGGGGCGCAGCAGGAAATTCAGCGGAGCCATGAAAATGTGGATGTGCTTGGAATACAGGAAATACGGGAAGAAGGCCATGATCAGGCCGATGGCCAGCCAAAAGCCGACATGCTCGCCCACCACCAGCGCGGCCGGCGACCAGCCGGCCCACAGCCCCGCCGCGGCGCTAGCCAGCGGCTGCCAGGGGTCGGCGCCGTGCAGGGCCAGCTTAAAGCTGGCCGCCAGCAGGCGGCCGCCCAAGTGCAATACGATGAACAAGCCCACGATCAGCGAATCACGAGCGATGCCTTGACGCGCCTTGGGGTGCACCAGCGTGCTCTCACGGATACGCAGGGCCGGGGTGCGCAGCACAAAGCGGCGGGCCAGCAAAGCAAGCATGCCGGCGATGCCGGTCACGGTCAGCCCATCCGCCAACAGGCGGTACACGTTGCCCAGTCCACCTTCTCCCAAGAAAACGAAGTTAGGGACAAAAGCTTCCAGGACGTCGCCAATGTTGACCAGCAGGTAGAACATGAAGGCCCAGACCACCATGGCGTGCAGCAGGCTGGCCAGCAGGCGTTTACGCCAGGTGGGAGTGAGCGCCACGGTCTTGACGCCCACTTCCAGCAGGCGCTTAGGGATCAGTTTCCAGTCCGGTTTGCCGTGGCCGCGGCCGATGATGCGCACAATGCGCTGCACAGCCCGAGCCACCAGCGCCAGGGTGGTGAGGGCCGCCAAAACAAAGACGATTTTTTCAATTAAGGTCAGCATGGCGGGGTTTAAAATCGAGTTTACCATAGACGAAAACAGCGGCCTGAGGCCGCTGTTTTAGGTCATTGCGAGAAGACCCCGCAAAAACCAGGGTCGCCGAAGCGATCTACGGCGCCCCCGCCCCGTAGGCGAATTCCTCATCGGTGGGCGTGCGCCCGGAGGGGTCGTGGACATAGACCCAGTCGCCTACATCCGCCCATTGGTAGACCCAGTGGGCATCGCCCAGCGAGAGATTGACGCAGCCGTGGGAGCCCTGGTAGCCGAAGAACTGCTTTTGCCGCCAGTAGGCGCCGTGGATGGCGCGGGCCTGGTCGTAATACAAGGTCCAAGGCACTTCGGCCAAGTAATAGTAGCCGCCGGCGCCGCCGGAGAAATCGCCGCTCATCGGCGTGCTGTCGTGCTTCTCGTACACTTGGAACACGCCGGGGCGGGTCCACAACCCATCCAGCCCTGTGGCGATCAGAGTGGCAAAGACCAGCTCAGAGTTCTCGTAGACAGAAAGGGACTGCTGGTCAAGGTTGATCTCGATCCAGCGGCCATTGTCCACCCCTTGCGGCGCTTGGGTATTGGGGAAGACCAGGCGCATTTGCAGCGAGTTCAGCCACAGGTCCGGGCCGACCAGGTACCACTTGAGATCGCCCACCTGTTGAATATCAAAGACTTCGATCACGTCGTAGGCGGCAAACGTACTGCCGGAGCGCGGGGCGCGCAGATCAGCACCGGTGTAGGCGTTGAACGGCGCAGTTTCGCCGCCGGCAAATTCCAGCACCCAGCCAAAGGGGCGTTCTGGTGTGGACTTGAACTCCAGCCCCATGGCAAAGCGGCGCACCTGCACAGGGGAAAGGTCGCTACGGCGCATCCAGCCCAGGTCGGTGAAGTACACGCCGCCCCCGTCCTGGATTGAGGTGTAGGCCACATAGTGCGGGCTGCTGCCGGCCTTAACGAAGCTGGTGGGGTTGCTGTTGGCGGCCGCGTCCGCCGCACTGGCAAACACGGGGCGCTGCAGCACCTGGCCGGCTTCGTTCATCGTATTGACGATGGCATAGTTCACATTGCTTTCGCTCAGCGACTGGTCAACCAGCGTGGCGGAAAGTGGCTTGAGCGGCAGCGAAATACCCATCTCTGCCAGACGGGCCAGGTAGGCCGCCGAGCCATAAGGCAGACAGTCAGTTTGTGCTTGGAAGGCGAAGGTTTCCGGCAGGCACAAGGGCGCATCGGCAGCAGGAGCGGCGGATGCCGGGACAGCCAGCACAGAGAGCAAAAGAGCCAGAATCAGAGAGGCGAAGCGGCGGGATTTCATGGGGAAATTATAGCCGCCGCGTTGGCGGCTGGGATTAAGCCGTATATTAAGGCAGGCTCAGCCTTCGGCCGCCAGGCGCACCCGGCTGACAAAAGCCAGGGCCAGCAGGTTGCTGGCCACCGCAGCCAGCACCACGAACCAAAAGCCCCAGCCAAACAGGGCCGGCACCAGCAGGCTGGCCAACGCCCGGCTGACTGAGGCGCTGGTGAAGAAGCCTGCCATCATCGTCGTGCGCGCCTGCGGCATCACCTCGGTCATCAGCGGGATGGCGCTGACAATGAAGAACTCGAAGCTGATGTAAAACAAGAACAGCGTCACCTGAGCTGCCAACAGGTTCATGCCGCCTGCGATGGGCAGAGCGATCACCGCCAGGCAATTGACCAGCAAGCCCAGCACGATCGCCCGGCGCTTCCCCAGGCGGTCCGTGAATGCAGCCACCAGGCCCTCGCCGCTCAACTCGGCGGCCCCCAGGATGGCTGCCGTGGCGCCAAGAGCCAGCAAGCGCAGGGCGAAACGCTCCTCGAGCCAAATGCCAAAAGTCAGATTGATGAACTCGTTGGCCACACAGGAAAAGAAGGTCAACCCCAAGGCTGCCAAAGCCGGTTTGGAGGCCAGCAATTCTCTGAGCAGGTTGGGCCGCTGGGCAGCCTGCGGCGGGTCTGCCGGGAGGCTCTTGTAAAAGATGATCATAGCCAGCAAAGCCACCCCGCCCAGCAAATAGAATGGGCTTATCCAGCCCCGCTCAGCAATGATCCAGCCGACCAGCGGCATGCCAAGCAGAAAGGCGCCAGACCAGCTGAATTCCGTGACAGTCAGGAACACGCTGCGCCGGCTGTAGGGTACCCGATCGGCAATGTAGGCCTGCATGGTCGGGTCAAAGGTGACCTTGCCCAGCGCAGAAAGGATCAGGGCAAGTACGAATGTAGGGAAGCTGGGCCACAGCACTACTGCGCTCATCCCCGCCAGAAAGGTCAGCTGACCCAGCAGCATCCCGGTCTTGCGCCCGCGCAGGTCACCTTGCGCGGCCAACAGCGGCCCCAGCAGGCCGGCCACCAAGGAGCGCAAGCCGACGGCGTAAGTCAGCGAATCCAAGGGCACGCCCAGCCCATCCCGGAAAACGCCCAGAAAGGGGTAGACCATCCGATAGGCCGTGCTGACCACCGTGCGAATCAGCGTAAACAGGGCCAGTTGCCAGCCCAGGGCAGAGGTTTTCATTGGTCGATGAGCCTCAAAAACTAGGACTTAAGCATGGGGATCCTAATCCCATGCTCTCGGGCGAAGTCAATCGCCTCGCGGTAGCCGGCGTCGGCGTGGCGCACCACGCCCATGCCGGGGTCGCTGGTCAGCACGCGCTCAATGCGTTGGGCGGCTTCGGGCGTGCCGTCGGCCACGATCACCTGGCCGGCGTGCTGGCTGTAGCCGATGCCCACGCCGCCGCCGTGGTGGAAGGACACCCAAGTGGCGCCGCCCACCGCGTTGACCAGCGCGTTGAGGATCGGCCAGTCGCTGACCGCATCGGTGCCGTCCTGCATGCCCTCAGTTTCACGGTTAGGTGAAGCCACCGAACCTGAGTCCAAGTGGTCACGGCCGATCACGATCGGCGCGCTCAGCTCGCCGCTGGCCACCATCTCATTGAAGCGCAAGCCTGCCTTGGCGCGCTCGCCATAACCCAGCCAGCAAATGCGGGCGGGCAGGCCCTGGAAGGGAACGCGTTCGCGTGCCAACTTCAGCCAGCGCTGCAAGTGCTGGTCCTCGGGGAACAGCTCAGCGATGGCGGCATCCGTCTTATAAATGTCCTGCGGGTCGCCGCTGAGCGCCACCCAGCGGAAAGGGCCTTTGCCTTCGCAGAACAATGGGCGAATATAGGCCGGCACAAAGCCGGGAAAATCGAAGGCATTCTGGACGCCGTAGTCCAGAGCGCGTTGGCGCAGGTTATTGCCGTAATCGAAGACTTCGCTGCCGCGCTGTTGGAAACCCAGCATGGCCTCCACATGGCGGGCCATGCTGGCCTGTGAGCGGCGCTCGAATTCGGCCGGGTCGCTGTTGCGCAGTGCGTCAGCCTCCTCCAGGCTCATGCCGGCAGGGATATAGGCCAGCATATCGTGGGCCGGGGTTTGGTCAGTGACCACGTCGGGAATGATGCCGCGCGCCAGCAATTCCGGGAAGATCTCAGCCGCGTTGCCGATCAAGCCGATCGAGCGCGGCTGCCCAGCCTGCACGGACTCTTCGACCAAGGTCATGGCCTCTTCCAGCGCGTCCACCACCGCGTCGATGTAGCCGATCTCGCGCCGGCGGTGCGCCCGGGCCGCATCCACCTCCACCACCAGGGCCACACCTTCGTTCATGGTAACCGCCAGTGGTTGGGCGCCGCCCATGCCGCCCAGGCCGGCGGTCAGCACGAACTTGCCGCGCAGCGAAGGCCAGCCGCGCTGCTGGGCCAGCGAGCCGAGCGTCTCGTAGGTGCCCTGCAGAATGCCCTGCGTGCCAATATAGATCCAAGAACCGGCGGTCATCTGGCCGTACATCATCAGGCCCTTGGCCGCCAGGTCGTCAAAATGCTGCTGGGTGGCCCAGTGCGGCACCAGGTTGGAATTGGCGATCAATGCCCGCGGCGCATCCGCGTGCGTACGGAAGACGGCCACCGGCTTGCCCGACTGCACCAGCAGGGTTTCGTCCGGCTGCATGGTGCGCAGTGTCTCGAGGATCGCGTCGAAAGCTTCCCAGGAGCGGGCGGCCTGGCCGCGGCCGCCGTACACCACCAGATCTTCGGGACGCTCGGCCACCTCGGGGTCCAGGTTGTTTTGCAGCATGCGGTAGACGGCTTCGATCAGCCAATTTTGGCAGTGCAATTCAGTGCCGCGCGGGGAGCGGATTACTCGGGGTGTATTCATTGATTGTCCTTTGTTGGTGCCAGCGCCAGTGTACTGCATAACCTTGGCGGTCTTGGGTCAGCCGCCGTGCTGCGCTCCATGCTCGAAGAACGGCAGCGGATCGTGCAGCACAAAATCGGGGCTGTTGCGCCAACGGCGGTACTCATCTTGCTCGGCCTGGCTGGCCTCTGCGGTGTAGTACGTCATCGGTCCCAGGGCGATGCCACTGGTCCCGACCCGGATCTCAAAATGCAGGTGCGGCTCCACGACAAAGTAGGCATCGCCGCTGGCGCCTACTTGGCCCAGCCCCTGGCCGCAATCCAGCGGTTCACGCATCACGAAGGATGCCTCGTTCTGGAGGTGCGCATACAGCAGGTAAAGCGACTGGCCCTGTGCCACTTCAAACAGCGCCGCCAGATCCGGAGGTAGCTGTGCCCAAGGCGTCTCCACGATCAGGTAATAGCCGTAAATGGACGCATAGCCCAGCCCGGCCACATAGCCATCCAGGGCGGACTGCAGCGCGGCGCCGTCAATATGCCCGCCTTGCCCGCCCGGGTCATTGCGCTGGTAGTAGGCAAAGTCCAGGCCATGGTGGCCGCCATCCCAGTCGCTGCTGCTGGGCGGGGCGCGGAACTCCTGGCTGATGTAGCCGAGCAAAGCCTGGAAAGAATGTCCCGCCAGCGGAGGGCACAGTGCGCTGACCGGAATGGACGTGGGTGTAGGCAGGGGGGTGGCGCTGGCAGTGGCTTGTGGCGTCTCAGTCGGCACTGGGGACGGGTTGGGGCTGGGCGCCGGCTCCACTACAGGCGCCGCACAGGCGGCCAACAACCAGCACAGCATAAATATCAGGCGCTTCACAGCGTCATTCTAACGCCCAACAATCGAGATTTGCCGGTGTTATCATTGCCCAAACCGGATTTTTTGCGGAGTTTGAATGAAGAAAATCAGTGTAATTGGAGTGGGCTATGTGGGCCTGGTCACCGCCGCCTGCTTTAGTGACCTGGGCAACCAGGTCATCGCTCTGGATGTAAATGAAGAACGCGTCGCCGGGTTGAAGCGCGGCGAAATGCCAATCTACGAACCCGGCTTGGAGGAACTGGTGCAGCGCAACGTGCAGGCCGGCCGCCTGCAGTTCACCACCTCATACCCTGAAGCCTTGCAGGACAGCGAGTTCGTCTTTATTTGCGTAGGCACGCCCTCCGGCGTCGATGGGGAAGCTGACCTCAAGTACGTAGAATCAGCGGCGCGCTCGATTGCCGAGCACATGCAAGCTCCGCTGGTGGTGATCAACAAGTCCACCGTGCCGGTGGGCACAGGTGACTTTGTAGCCGAGATCATTAGGCAGGCCCAGCCCAAGCCGATGGATTTCTGGGTGGTGTCTTGTCCCGAATTTCTGCGCGAAGGCGCCGCGATCAGCGACTTCATGAACCCACACCGCACCGTGCTGGGCTCCCTGCACCGCGAAGCCGCCGACAAAGTGGCCCAGCTGCATCTGCCACTGCGCGCCCCAATCGTGATCACCGACCTGCGCACCGCTGAAATGATCAAATACGCCTCCAATGCCTTCCTGGCCACCAAGATCTCCTTCATTAATGAGATCGCCGACGTCTGCGAGTCGCTGGGGGCGGATGTGAAAGAAGTGGCGGCCGGCATGGGTTTTGATACCCGCATCGGCAAGCAGTTCCTGGAAGCCGGCCTGGGCTACGGCGGTTCCTGCTTCCCCAAGGACGTGAAAGCCCTGGCCTACATGGCCGAAGAGATGGGCCACGAGCCGCGCATTTTGAATGCGGTGATGGACGTGAACGTGCGCCGCCGCGACCACGCCGTGCGCCGCCTGGAACAGGCGCTGGGCGGGCTGCAAGGCCGTCGCATCGGCCTGCTGGGCCTGGCCTTCAAGGCCAACACCGACGACATGCGTGAAGCGCCCTCGATCGACATTGCCGAAGCCCTGCTGGCCGCCGGCGCTGAAGTGACCGCTTATGACCCGGTGGCCATGCCGGCCGCCAGTGAGCTGCTGCCCAAGGTCGAGATGGCCGAGAATGCTTATCAACTGGCCCAAGACTGCGACGCCCTGCTGGTGGCCACCGAGTGGAACGAGTTCAAGAACCTGGACATGCTGCGCATCCGCAACAGCATGAAGCAGCCCGTGCTGGTGGACGGGCGCAATCTGTACCAGCCGCAGATCCTGCGCGGCATGGGCTTTCAGTATTATGGCATCGGGCGCGGCTACAACGAGAATGGCGCCGCGCAAACCAAGATCGAGGTCCGGCCCCATGCCGCCTGAGGTGCAGAACGATCATCCGCCAATTTGTGATTATGAGGGGTCCGATTATCAGCAGCGTTTTTGGGAGCAAGGCGAACGCCAATACGAAGATCAGGTAGAAGCTGTCGCCATCCGGCGTTTGCTGCCCAGCAACGGCAAGTTATTGCTGGAAGTGGGCGCCGGAGCCGGGCGCAACACGCCGCGCTACCATGGCTACCAGCGCATCGTGGTGATGGATTATTCCACCACGCAGTTGGAGCAGGCCCAGCAGCGCCTGGGGACAGACCCGCGCTATATCTATGTGGCCGCCGATGTCTACAAACTGCCTTTTGTGGATGGACTGTTCGACGGCGTGACCATGATCCGCGTGATCCATCACCTGGCTGAGGCGCCGCGGGCGCTGGCCCAATTGCGCCAGGTGATGCAACCCAGGGGGGTCTTCCTGCTGGAATTCGCCAACAAGCGCAACCTCAAAGCCATTTTGCGTTACTGGGCCGGCCGGCAAACGTGGAACCCGTTCACTCCCGAGCAGGTCGAGTACATTCCGTTGAATTTCGATTTTCACCCGCACACGATGCGCGGCTGGCTGAAAGAAGCCGGTTTCCGCATCGAACGCCAGCTGAGCGTCTCGCATTTCCGCATGGGTTGGCTGAAGCGCAATATCCCGCTGGGCCTGCTGGTCGGGGCGGACGCAGCCCTCCAGCCGACCGGGGCGCTGTGGCAGTACACGCCCAGCCTGTTCTACCGCATGCGCGCCAACGATCAAGGGGCATCCGCCGGCCAGGGCTTCTTCAAATGCCCCGAATGCGGCACCCCACTGCCGGAGCAGGTTGGTGATGTCCTCGCCTGTCCGGGCTGCCAACGCCGCTGGGGGCGAGTGAATGGGATTTATAACTTCAAGTCGAGTAGCTAGCGAACAGAGACTGGAGATTAATTACCAATCTCTACTCTCCAGTCTCAATCTCCATCCGCATCAGCCAGCGCGGAAGCTTGGCGCTGGTCGCATCCGTGAGCAGCACACGCTGGAAGCCGGCGCGCTCGAACATGGACGTGGTGCCGACGTAGGCGAAAGCGCCGCTGATGCGCTGACCCTCCGGGTCCACCGGGTAGGCCTCCAGCCCTGGTGCGCCGTGTTGGCGGGCACAGTCGATGACGCCCTGCAGCAGCGCGGCGGTAATGCCGCGGCGGCGGAAACCCGTGCGCACGATAAAGCACACTACCGACCAGACCGGCTGCTCATCTATCTTGGGGATCGTTCGGGAACGGACTAAACGCTCCATCTGCGGGCGCGGCCCAAAGCCACACCAGCCCACCAACTGGCCATCCAAGTAGGCCAGTACACCAGGCGGCGTGGGCTCGTTCAGCTGGGCACGCAAGGCAGCCCGCCGGGCGGCCACCCAGGCCTTGAGGCTCTCTTTCCTGGCTCCACTGTATTCCGAAGAGGACACCCGCCAGTACTGGCAGGTGCAGGGGATGCGCTCAAAGAACTCCAGCAGGTCATCCCAATGCTGTGGGCCAGCCGGCACAATCTGCAGAGCGGCTTCTTCTGTTTTCACGAGACCAGCTCCAGCAAACGCTGATATTGCCAGTCGCGTTCTTCGGCGATCGCCGCGGCGGCGTCCTCTCGGGCGCTGTCCCTGTGGATCGCCTGCAAGGCGTACAAGGCCGGGCCAGGTGCATGGGTGCGCACGTGCGCAGTGGCCACGGCCTGGCCGGCGGCCCGCGCCGCCGAGCGCGCTGGCGTATCAGCGCCCACCTCGCGTGCAGCGGCATGCGCATCCAGCGCGGCCCGGCGTATCTCGGCCATGCGGAAGACGCCGGTGTCCATCCAGGCTTGCAGGGTGTTCAGCGCATCACGCGGGCGCGTATCGTGCGGGAAGGTTTGTTCAAAATAAGGCAGAACGCGTTCAGCGCATTGCTTGGCCCACTGCCCCAGCGTATGGTGGCTGGCCTGCTCCATCAGCGGGGCCAGCCGCGGATCTTGCTGGGCCAGCGAGAACTTGGGCTTTACGCTCACATGCGCCAGCTGGCTAATCCCCCAGGTTGGCCAGCTCGTAGTCAATAATCTGGGCGAAGACCGAGAAAGGCTGGGCGCCAATCACGGCGATGCCGTTGATGAAGAAGGTCGGTGTGGAACTGACCCCCAAAGTGGTGGCAAAGTCAAAGTCGGCCTGGACGGCGGCCAGGTAACGCTGTTCTTGGTAGCAGGCGCTGAATTCGGCTGCATCCAAACCAGCCTGCTCAGCGTAGGCCAAATAGGACTCATCGCCCAGAGGCAACTGCTGGCTAAAGAGCATATCGTGGTAAGCCCAGAACGCTCCTTGCTCATTGGCGCACTGGGCAGCCAACGCCGCCGGGAAGGCCTGAGGGTGAATGCTGGTCAGCGGGAAATCTTTGTAGACGAAGCGGATCTGGTCGCCATAGGTATCGATCAACTGCGCATGGGTCTGTGTGGCGTAGCGCTGGCAGAACGGACACTCAAAGTCGGAAAATTCAATGATGGTGATGGGCGCATCAGCCGCGCCGAAACTGGGGTCATGGTCCTCTATCGGCACTTGATAGCGGCGTTCCACAATGTCGCCGGAGGTCTGCTCTTGGGGCAGGCTTTGCTGCGGCTGTTCGGCAGTGCGCGGGGTGAGCAGACTGCTGCCCCAAACCAGGTAACCAAGCAGCACTCCGGACAGCAACCCCAAAAGGCCGTACAAATGCGCCTTTTTAACTCTGACATTGACGAGCTCATCTTCAACATGAGGTAAAGCAACTTCTACCGGGGAGGTGTTCTTCTTGCGAGTGGCCATGCAGGAATTATAGCTGGCCCCGTATAATCGCGCAGATGAGACCTATGGAAACACCCGCGCTGGATTTGCCCAGCCAGTGGATGAACGCAGCCGGCAGCCTGGGTTTTGCGCCGGCCGCCGGCCAGTCTCTGCCTGCGCCGCTGGGGCTGTTCGTCACCAACCCGATCAGCCTGGCGCCGCGGCGAGCAGCCGAAACCCCGCAGCTGCTGGAGTTCCCGGGCGGTGTGCTGCTGCACAGCGGGCTGCCCAACCCCGGCCTGAGCGCGGCGCTAAAGAAGCACGCCAGCGCTTGGAAGCGCGCCGCGGCGCCGGTTATCGTGCACTTGCTGGCGCAATCCCCCGAGGAACTACGCAAGATGACGCTGCGCGTGGAAAGCCTGGAGAATGTGCTGGCGCTGGAGATCGGCATTCCGGCAGACGCCTCTGTCAGCCTGGCGAACGAGCTGTGCCAGGCGGGCCGCGGCGAACTGCCCTGTATAGCCCAGCTGCCTCTGACGCGTGCCCTCGAACTGTGCGAGGCCGCCTTGCAAGCCGGGGCCGCCGCGATCAGCCTGGGGCCGGCGCGCGGCAGCCTGCCCGCAGCCCGTGGGCAGCTGGTGAGCGGGCGGCTGTATGGCCCGGCGCTGCTGCCCCAGGCGCTGGAGGCAACCCGCCAACTGGCCCGACAAAGCCTGCCGGTGATCGCGGCGGGCGGCGTCTATTCCCCGACCGACGGCGAGGCCCTGCTGGCGGCTGGCGCGATCGCCGTGCAGGTGGATGTGGGGTTGTGGTCAACCAGTCAATGGTGAACAGTCAATAACGATCACTTCTCCAACCAAAGCGTCACCGGGCCGTCATTGTGGATTTCCACCAGCATCTCAGCCCCAAAGCGGCCGGTGGCGGTGGGCACGCCGTGCTGCCATAAAAACTCGACAAAGCGTGAGACCAGCAGTTCGGCCTGCTGCGGCGGGGCGGCTTGGGTGAACGAAGGACGACGGCCTTTGGACGCGTCGGCGTAGAGGGTGAACTGTGAGACGACCAACGCCTGCCCGCCAATCTCCAGCAGCGAGAGGTTCATTTTGCCTTGGGGGTCTTCAAAGATGCGCAACTGGGCGATCTTCTCCGCCAAATACTGCGCTTCGGCTTCGCCATCCGACCGGCCTACACCCAGCAGAATCACAACGCCCTGGGCAATCCGCCCCAGCTCTTCGCCGCCGCTGGTGACCGCTGCCGAGCGCACCCGCTGCACCAATGCACGCATGGCGCGCAGTATACCATCGCGCCCTGGGCGTATATAATTCTCGCGTGACCGGCCCCTTCATCTCCCTTATCATCCCTGCCTATAACGAAGAACGGCGCCTGCCGGAGAGTTTGGCCAAGATCCGCGATTTCGTCCAAACCCAGCCCTATCGCAGCGAAGTACTGATCATTGAAAATGGCAGCACAGACCGCAGCTTCGACGTGGCCGAGGCGTTTTGCCGCGCCCATACAGGCTTCCGGGTGCTGCGCGCCGCTGGGCGCGGCAAGGGTCTGGCGGTCAAGCTGGGCATGCTGGAGGCGCGCGGTGAATTGCGCCTGATGCTGGATGCGGACCTCTCGATGCCTGTGGAGGAAGTCAGCCGCTTTTTGGCACTGCTGCAAGGCGGCGTTCCGGTGGTGATCGGCTCACGCGAGGCGCCTGGCGCGGTCCGCTACAACGAGCCGGAACACCGCCATATTGGCGGGCGGGCGATCAATACCATGATCCGCCTGCTGGCCCTGCCCGGACTGCACGACACGCAATGCGGCTTCAAAGGCTTCCGGGCCGAAGCCGCTGAAGCGCTTTTCAGGCGCCAGACGATCATGGGCTGGGCCTTCGACGTGGAAATTCTGTACATTGCCCGCCTGCTGGGCTATCAGATCCTGGAACTGCCAATCCCCTGGTATTACAGTCCCCAAAGCCATGTGCGACCGCTGCACGACGCGCTGCAAATGCTGCGTGATGTGCTCACCGTGCGGCGCAACGCCCGCCAGGGGCGCTATGCCTAAAGTGATCACCGTGGAGAGGCCGCGCCCCAGCTTGCAGTTTGAGCTGCCACTCTGGCGGCAGGGGCTGAGCCTGATAGCCGGCATCGACGAAGTCGGCCGCGGCGCACTGGCCGGGCCGGTCTACGCCGCGGCGGTGATCTTGCCGGCTCGCAAAAGTATCTTGCCCGAACTGGACGGCGTGCGTGACTCCAAGCAGATGCGCCGGGCCGAGCGCGAAGCCTGGGCGCCGATCATTCAGGAAAAGGCTCTGGGCTTTGCGATTGGCAAAGCCAGCTGCAGGGAAATTGACCGGATCGGGATTGCCCCAGCCACCCGGCTGGCGGCCAAGCGCGCCGTGCTGGGTCTGCGCGTACTTCCGCAGCATCTGTTGGTGGACTATTTGCGGCTGCAGGAACTGGACCTGCCGCAAAGCCCGATCGTGGGCGGCGATGCGCTATGCCTGAGCATTGCGGCGGCCTCGGTGGTGGCCAAAGTGGCGCGTGATGCGGAGCTGTGCAAGCTGGACCAGCGCTTTCCCCTGTATGGTTTTGCCGCGCACAAAGGCTATGCCACGGAAGCCCATCGCAGCGCCATTGAGCAATATGGGCCCTGCGCCCAGCACCGGCGCAGCTTTGCCCCGGTGCGGCTGCAATGAGGCTGCGCGGCCTGCTGTTGACCTGGCTGCTGGCGGGCTGTGTCGCGACGCCTAGCCCACCGCCCGCCGCAACCACCCTCCCGACCCAGACCCCATTTCCGCCAGCAGCCGCCAACTCTACACCCACGCCCATAGCAGAAGAGATTACAACTCCGCCAGCCGCACCGCCCGCCCCAGCTCTGCGCACACGCTACCAACTGCAGGCCGTGCTGGACTATGCCGTCCACCGCCTGGATGTCGACCAGCAGATCGAGTACACCAACAACACCACTCAGGCACTGGAGGAGATTTGGCTGGTGGTGGAGGCGCCGCGCCAACTGGCCGGCGTCGAATTGTTGCACTTGCAGAGCACCACCGGCCCCGCCCTGAGCACAAGTGAACACAGCATTGAGGCCGGCCTGCTGCGCCTGCCGCTGGCCGCAGCGCTGTCCCCCGGGGAAACATTGAGCCTGGCATTGGAGTATCGCCTGTACTTGCCGCAGGGCGCAGGCATGCTGAGCTGGGCCGAGCGGCAGACCAATTTCATCGACTGGTATCCCTATGTGCCCCCCTATATTCAGGGTCGGGGCTGGGTTACCCATCCGCCAGCGGCCGTCGGCGAACATGGCATATACGAAAGCGCCGACTTCGACGTGCACCTGCGCGTGGTGAACGGCCCTCCCACGCTGAGCGTGGCCGCCCCGGCACCGGCTGTGCCTGAAGATGACGGCTGGCGCTACCGGCTGGAGAATGCGCGGCGCTTCGTCTGGTCGGCCAGCGCGCACTACCTGCGGCTGCAAACCCGCCAGGGCGACATCCCTATTTCGATCTATTACTATGAGGGGTTGCGCGATGCGGCCCAGGCTGCACTGCTGGCTGCGGCAGACGCTTTACGAGTATACGAGGACTTGTTTGGCCCATACCCTTACCAGAGCGCCACCATCGTGATCGCCGGGTTTCCGGACGGCATGGAATCGGACGGGCTGTTCTTTCTGGATATTCACTACTTCAGGCGCTACAGCTATGACCGCCGCAATTACCTAACCATGCTGACCGTCCACGAAATTACCCACAACTGGTGGTTTGGCCAGGTGGGCAGTGATCAGGCGCTGGAGCCTTGGTTGGATGAAAGCCTGAGCATTTACGCCGAGTTGCTCTACTATGAAGCGGTCCAGCCGAACCTGGTGGATTGGTGGTGGGAGTTCCGCATTGGCCGTTTTGCCCCCAGCGGCAACGTGGACAGCCGCATTTACGATCACGAGGGCTTCTCGTCCTATGTCGGCGCGGTGTACATGCGCGGGGCGCAGTTCTTGCATGCGCTGCGCAGTCAAACAGGCGATGAGGCTTTCTTCGCCTTCTTGCGGGATTATGCTGAGCAGGGCCGCGGGCGCATCATGAGCCAGGATGACTTCTTCGCCATCCTGGCTCAACACAGCGATACGGATATCCGCGGATTGCTTGCCGAGTACTTCGAGGACTAGCCACTGTTTATCTCTTAGGGGCGATGCATGCATCGCCCCTACAACAGATAACGAAGTGCTCAGGATGCACGAAAGACAACCCGTAAGGCGGCTTGCAAGCCGCCCCTACTTATATAGGCCGCGCTGCAAGATTAACTCGTAGACTGCGCCGGGCAGGTAAAAACGAAAATGGCCGCCCGCGCGCACCCGCTGCCGGATCTGGCTGGAGGAGATCTCCAGCAAAGGCGCGTCCACCAGTTCCAGCTTGGCGCTGATGCCGGGCAGGGCCGCCTCCAGGGCGGCCAGGTCCGGCTGGGCGCCAGGCCGCAGCATAACGCCCAGGGCGGCGCAGGCTGCCAGAAAATCGATGGGGCGATGCCAGCTGGGCAAATGCTCCAGGGAATCGCCGCCGATCAAATAGACGAATTCGTGCTGGGGATACAGGCCGGCCAGTTGGGCTAACGTGTCCACGGTGTAGTGTGGGCCGGGGCGTTCGATCTCTACCGTGGAGAGCTCAAAGATGCTTTGGCCGCGGATGGCGGCATTCAGCAGATCCAGCCGGTCTTGCAGCGCGCTGATCCGTTTATCCAGCTTGTGCGGGGGTTGGGGAGTAAGCACGAAGAGCACCTGCTCCAGGCCCAGCTGGGCCTGCGCCTCCGCGGCCAGGATCAGGTGCCCCAGATGCGGCGGGTCAAAGGTGCCGCCAAAGATCCCCAGGCGCCGGCTCAATCCTGCCACTCCAGCTCATACTCGCCAATGCGCACCATGTCGCCGTGCTGTACGCCGGCCTTGCGCAAGACCTCATCGGCGCCCAAATGCTGCAGGATGCGCTGGAAGCGGCGTACGGACTGGTCGTGCTCCCAATAGGTCATGGCCGCGGCCCGCTCCAAGGAGGCGTTGTGCAGGCGCCAGGCCTGATCTTCACGTTCCACGTGGAACTCGTTGCGGTCCGTCTGCGGGCGATAGACTGGCAGTTCCGGGGCTGGTTCAGGAGGCGGCAGCTCCGCCAGCGTGGTCGCCGCGGCGCCCAGCAGCTGGCGCACGCCCTGCCCGCTGGCGGCCGAAATCGCCAGCGCCCGGTGCCCCAGCTTCTTGAGCTGCTTCTCTAGGTCTGGCCAACGCGCCTGCACATCGGGCAAATCCATCTTGTTGAGCGCCACGATCTGCGGCTTCTCAGCCAGCTGGGGGTCGAAGAGGGCCAGCTCGCTGTTGATCTGGGCAAAGTCGGCCAGCGGGTCCTCCGCCAGGCCATCCAGCAGGTGCACCAGCACCCGCGTGCGTTGGATGTGGCGCAGGAAGTCATGACCCAGGCCCTTGCCCTGGTGGGCGCCTTCGATCAGGCCGGGGATGTCGGCCAACACCAGGCTGGTGTCCTCATCCAAAGTGGCGACACCCAGGTTGGGTTGCAGAGTGGTGAAAGGATAGTTGGCGATCTTGGGTTTGGCGCGGGTCAGCGAGGCCAGCAAGGTGGATTTACCCGCATTGGGCACACCCACCAGGCCCACGTCAGCGATCAGGCTGAGCTCCAGGCGCAAATTGAGCTCGGCGCCGGGGGCGCCTTTCTCGGCGATGCGCGGCGCTTGGTTGCGCGAAGTGGCGAAGTGCTGGTTGCCGCGGCCGCCGCGGCCGCCGGGCAGCACCACCATGCGCTGGTCGCCGGCGGTCAGGTCGCCGATCAGATCGCCGCTGGCCGCATCCCATACGCGCGTGCCGGGCGGCACGCGCAGCTCCAGATCCGGGGCGGCCCGGCCGCTGCGCCGGTTGGTGCCGCCGGGGCTGCCGTCCTCGGCGACAAATTGCTTTTTGAAGCGGAAGGTGTGCAGGGTGCGCAGCATCTCATCCACCACCAGCACGACTGCGCCGCCGCGGCCGCCATCGCCCCCATCCGGCCCGCCGCGCGGGTTGTGTGAGCTGCGATGAAAATGGACCATGCCATCGCCGCCTTTTCCTGAGCACACGGAAATTTCCACTTCGTCTAAAAACTGGGGTTCACTCATAGGACAGGGGGATTATATCCAACCGAGGGATTGCACCCCATTTGTGAAACCATTGTACTGATTTGCACAAGAGAAAAAGCGGTGATAAAGTTATAGGGTTGTTGTTAGGAGGATTTTTCGCCAGATGAGCAAACCGATTCCAGACATCGTTATAGGGCGCCTGCCTATATACCTGCGCGCCCTGGTGCAAATGGCCCAGGAAGGCCGACAAGTGACCAGCTCGCAGGAATTGGGCGAACGCCTGGGCATTTCCGCCGCCCAGATCCGCAAGGACCTCTCGCAGTTTGGCGAATTTGGCAAGCAAGGGACGGGTTACCGCATCGAGTTCCTCTCCAAACAGCTCGGAGAGATCCTCAAAGTGGACCGCGTGTGGGATGTGGCGATCGTGGGCGCCGGCGACATTGGCCGGGCCCTGGCCAGCTACAGCGGCTTCAGCCAGCGCGGCTTTCGCATCGCCATGATCTTTGACAGCAAGCCGGAACTGGTGGACAAAGAAGCCGCCGGAATTGTGATCAGGGACAGCCGCAAGCTGAAAGAGGATATCGCCGCGGCTGGCATTAAGATCGCCATGATCGCCGTGCCGGCCACACAGGCGCAGGAAGTGGTCAACCAGCTGGTCGAGGCCGGGGTGCGCGCCATCCTGAGCTACGCGCCCGTGCACCTCAGCGTGCCAGCCGGGGTGCGCGTGCAGAATATCGACCCATCGATCCACCTGCAACGCATGACGTACTATCTGGATTAGCCAGTCGAAAAAACAAAAAAAAAACGGCGCTAAGCGCCGCTTTTTTATAGGAAGCGAAGTCCTCTACAGCCGGTTGATGCGCTGCAGCATCTGGGCCATATCCACGGCGCGTAGCGCGCCGATGGCGGTGCAGTTGACCGGGTCGTCCACCAGATAGGCCGGCACACCCAATTTTTGGGTCATCAGACGGTCCATGCCGCGCAGCAGTGCACCACCGCCGCAGATCGCCACGCCACGGTCAATGATGTCCGAAGCCAGCTCGGGTGGAGTCTTCTCCAGTACCTGGCGCACCATTTCGAACATCTCGTCCAGCGTAGGCTGCACTGCTTCGACCACTTCTGAGGTGGTGATGGTCAGGGGACGCGGCAACCCGGTGATCTGGTCCTGGCCCTGCAGTTCAATACTGTGCTCTTCATCCTGGGGGATGGCGGCACCCACGCGCAGCTTGACCATTTCGGCGGTGCGCTGGCCGATGTGCAGGCCGTACTTGCGGCGCACATAGGCAGCAATCGCGTCGTCCAGGTCCAGGCCGCCCACGCGCAGTGTGTCGCCAGACACCACGTCGTTCATGGCGATCACCGCCGCTTGGGTGCAGCCGCCGCCCATGCTGACCACCATGTTGCCGGTGGGCGTGCCTACGGGCAGGTCAATGCCCAGGGCGGCGGCCAGGGGTTGCGGTACCAGATGGGCGTCGCCCACCTGCAAGGCGGCTTCGTGCACGGCGCGGCGTTCTACGCTGGTGATGGCGTAGGGATGAGTAACCATCACGCGCGGCTTGAAGAAGCGCACCGAGCCGCCGATCTTGCGCACCAAATGGTCAATCAGCAGTTCAGTCAGTTCGTAATAGGCCACCACCCCTTTTTGCAGGGGGCGAATGACCTCGATGGATTCTTCCAAGACGCGGCCGACCATGCCCAAGGCTTCGTCGCCCACGGCCACGATCTTTTGCTCATCCAGGTCAACCGCCACAATGGTGGGTTCTTGCAGCACAACTTCTCCGCCTTCCGCAATGCGGATAAACATCGTGCCCAGGTCGATGCCAAGTTCACGCGACAGAATTGCCATAGTTAAAACTTACCCAACGCGGCTCTGGCGAGGCGCGGTTGATCAAACGAATTAGACATTAGGGGCGTATTTTACTCGCCCGAAGGGGAAGTTGGGAACTGGCTGCTGCGCCGGGTAGTGCGGCCGTACTTGCGGGCGACATCCAAACGCAGGGAGGAGCGTCGCAGGGCCGCCTCGGCGGCCAGCAGGGCTTCGGCATCCTTGCCGGGGCCTTCGGCCAGGCGCTGCTCAGCGCGGCGTTTGGCCTCTTCGGCGCGAGAGATGTCGATCTCGCCCACATCTTCGGCGGCGTCCGCCAGGATGGTGACGATGTCAGGCTGCACTTCCACCAAGCCGCCGGTGACGGTGAAGAGATGCTCTTCAGCGCCCTGGCGCACTTTGATCACGCCCAGGCCCAGTGTGGAAAGCAGGGGAACGTGCCTGGGCAAAATGCCCATCTCACCATCCGTGCCAGGAACGACAACAATGTCGGCATCGCCCTGAAAAACGGCACGGTCTTGGGAAACGATTTCGCAACGGATGGTCATTCAACAATCTCCAGTCTCCAATCTCTAATCTCGCCGTAAAAGAATGGAGATTAGAGATTGGAGATTTGGTTCTATTCCGAAAGCTTCTTGGCCTTCTCGACCACTTCGTCGATGCCGCCGACCATCATGAAGGCCTGCTCAGGCAGGTCGTCGTGCTTGCCGTCCAGGATCTCGCGGAAGCCGCGCACGGTGTCCTCCAGTGGCACGTAACGGCCGGGGATGCCAGTGAACTGCTCGGCCACGTAGAAGGGCTGCGAGAAGAAGCGCTCCACCTTGCGGGCACGCGCCACGATCAGCTTGTCGTCTTCACTCAGCTCGTCGATGCCCAGGATGGCGATGATGTCCTGCAAGTCTTTGTAGCGCTGCAGCACGCGCTGCACTTCGCGGGCGGTGCGGTAGTGCTCTTCGCCGACCACGTTGACGTCCAGAATGCGCGAGGTGGAGGCCAGTGGGTCCACCGCCGGGTAAATGCCTTTGTCGGCGATGGAGCGTTCCAGCGCGATGGTGGCGTCCAGGTGCGTGAAGGTGGCCACCGGAGCCGGGTCGGAGTAGTCGTCCGCCGGGACATATACCGCCTGCATGGAAGTGATCGACCCGGAACGGGTGGAGGTAATGCGCTCCTGCAGCTGGCCCATCTCAGTGGCCAGGGTGGGCTGGTAACCCACCGCGGAGGGCATGCGGCCCAGCAGAGCGGACACTTCGGAGCCGGACATACTGAAGCGGAAGATGTTGTCCACGAACAGCAGTACGTCGCGACCCTGGTCACGGAAGTACTCTGCCATGGTCAGGGCGGTCAGCGCCACGCGCAGGCGGCTGCCTGCCGGCTCGTTCATCTGGCCATAGACCAGCACAGTGTCCTTCAACACGCCGGACTCGATCATTTCACGGTATAGCTGCGTGCCTTCGCGGGTGCGCTCACCCACGCCGGCGAACACCGAGTTGCCCTGATGTTCCTTGGCGATGGAGCGGATCAGTTCCATGATGATCACGGTCTTGCCCACGCCGGCGCCGCCGAAGATGCCAGTCTTACCGCCCTTGGTGAAGGGGGCGATCAGGTCGATGACCTTAACACCGGTCTCGAAGACTTCGACGCTGGTGGCCTGGTCTTCAAAGCCTGGAGCCGGGCGATGGATGGGGTAATAAGTGTCGCTGGTGACCGGGCCCAAGCCATCAATCGGCTGGCCGAGCACATCGAACATCCGGCCCAGGGTGGCCTCACCGACCGGCACGGTGATCGCCGCGCCGGTGGGCGCCACGTCCATACCGCGGCGCAGGCCTTCGGTGGCATCCATGGCCACACCGCGCACTTGGCCTTTGCCCAGGTGGGTTTGCACTTCAACCACTACGGGACGTTCCTGGCCGCGCTCGATCTCGACGGCATCATAAACCTCAGGTAGTTCGCCTTCAGGAAAAGCGATATCGACGACACCACCCAAAATTTGCGCTACTTTGCCTTTTGCTTCAGCCATTCGTCCTCCAATAATTCCTATTGCTTACTTGCTGGCCTGCGCCAAAGCCTCGGCGCCGCCGGCGATGTCCAGCATTTCGTTGGTGATGCTCTGCTGGCGGATCTTGTTGTATTCCAAGGTCAGGGCATTGCCCAACTCGTTGGCGTTGTCAGTGGCGTTCTTCATCGCCACCATGCGGGCGGCGTGCTCGCTGGCGTTGGATTCGAGCAGCGCCTGGTAAACCTGCAGCGCGGTAAAGCGCGGCACGATCTGGTCGAGGATCTCTTCCTGTCCCGGTTCGTAGATGTACGAAGCCGCCGGGCCGCTATGGGCTGCGGGCGGCTCGCCGAATTCCGAGCGCACCAAGCCCTCGGTAGTGCCAAATTCCAGGGGCAGCAGCTTCTTCATGGTAGGCACCTGGCGCGCCATGTTGACAAAGTCGGTGTAGATCAAGTAGACCTCGTCAGCAGAGCCGGAAAGGAACTCATCCACCACGATGCGGCCCACTGGCGAAGCATCGGCAAACTCGGGTTCAGGCGGCAGTTCAGTGAATTGGGCCATCACGTTCAGACCGCGGCGGTGCAGCAGTTCGGCGCCTTTGCGGCCCACGGCGATGTAGCGCACGGGCACGGGATAATCCTGGAAGTGCCCCAGCGTATAACGCAGGATGTTGGTATTGTACGGTCCGGCCAGGCCGCGCTCACCGCTGACCATGACCACGATGACGTTCTTCACCTCGGAACGCTCGATCAGCAGCGGGTGGAGCGTGTTACGCCCGGGTTGGCCGGCAATGTGGGTCAGCACCTGCCAGGCCTTGCTGGCGTAAGGGCGCGTGTGCTCCACCGCCTCCATCGCCTTGCGCACCCGGCTGGCGCTGACCGCCTGCAGAGCGCGCGTCACCTGGCGGATGTTCTTGACGCTGCGGATGCGCAGCCTTATTTCACGCGTATTTGCCATCTGTCAGCTGTCTACTGTGAGCTATTAGCTCCATGTACTGTTGAAGCTTTCAATAGCGGTCTTCAACTGGGCTTTGAGCTCGTCGCTCAGCGCCTTCTTCTCGCGAATTTCCTTGAGAAGCACGCTGTGAGAGGCGTCCATAAAGCGCAGCAGAGCCGCCTCCCAGTCAGTCACACGCTCGATGTCGATGTTGTCGGCCAGGCCGCTGGTGCCGGCATAAATAGCGACAATCTCATGCTCCAGCGCCACCGGTTGGTACTGGGGCTGCTTGAGGATCTCTTGCAGGCGCTGGCCGCGGTTGAGCTGCGACTGGGTGGCTTTGTCCAGACTGGAACCGAACTGCGCAAAAGCCGCCAGCTCACGGAAGGAGGCCATGTCCAAACGCAGACCACCGGCGACTTGGCGCATCGCCTTGGTTTGGGCGTCGCCACCCACGCGCGAGACGGACAAACCGGCGTTGATCGCCGGGCGGATACCGGCATAGAACAGGTTGGCCTCCAGGTAGATCTGGCCGTCGGTGATCGAGATCACGTTGGTGGGCACGTAAGCGGACACGTCGCCCAGCAGGGTTTCAATAATGGGCAGCGCCGTCAGGGAACCACCGGAACCCTGCAGCTTGACCACCTTGCTGTCTTTAACTTCTTTGGCAGCCTCTTCGGCATAATGCTTGGCCAGCGGGCCGCCGTAGACCTTCTTGTCCAGCGCATCCTTTTCGGTGGCCAGTTCTTCTTTGAAGTCCTTGGCGGTCAGCACGTAGCTGTTGGCCAGGCGGGCGGCGCGTTCCAGCAAGCGGGAGTGCAGATAGAACACATCGCCGGGGTAGGCTTCACGGCCGGGCGGGCGGCGCAGCAGCAGCGATACCTGGCGGTAAGCCCAGGCGTGCTTGGAGAGGTCGTCATAGATGATCAGCGCGTCGCGGCCGGTTTCCATGAACTCTTCACCGATGGCGCAACCCGCATATGGGGCAATGTACTGCAACGCGGCCGGTTCCTCAGCTGAGGCCACCACGACCACGGTGTGGTCCATGGCGCCGTGCTCTTCGAGGATCGCCACGGTGCGGGCGATACCGGCCTTCTTCTGACCGATGGCGACATAGATACACAGAAGGTCCTGGCCCTTCTGGTTGATGATGGCGTCGATCGCCAGAGCGGTCTTGCCGGTCTGGCGGTCACCGATGATCAGCTGGCGCTGGCCGCGGCCCACCGGAGTCAGGGCGTCGATGCCCTTGATGCCGGTTTGCACCGGAGTGTCCACATCTTTACGCTGGATCACACCGGGGGCAATACGCTCGATCGGGCGGTAGCTGCTGAAGGCGATCGGGCCTTTGCCGTCCACCGGCTCACCCAGGGCATTGACCACGCGGCCGATCATGCCGTCGCCGACCGGAACAGAGGCGATGCGGCCGGTGGAGCGCACACTCATGCCTTCTTCAATGCCGGAGAACTCGCCCATGATGATGATACCGACGTTGTCCTCTTCCAAGTTGAAGGCGATGCCCATCACACCGTTTTCGAATTGAACCAGCTCTTGGGCCTGCACTTGGGCCAGGCCCGAGGCGCGGGCAATACCGTCACCGGCTTCGGTCACGGTGCCTATATCACGCAGTTCAAATTCGGGTTTAAAGCCTTCAATCTGTTTCTGAAGGCTAGAAGAAATGTCTTTGATCAAATCTGACATGAAATCCACTCCATCGCGGCGGGCGAATTGATTTTCAGATGATAACTGAAAGCCCTTTGCTTGTCCAGTAATTCACAAACGCAACAACGAGGCTTTGGGGCAAAGCGCTCACCCAAAGCCTGTGTTTGGTTCAAAAGACCCGTATGGGTATAATTCTACCTTTGTAATGAAGAAATCCTCTCCAAAAACCAGCCTTTCCACCAGTCTGCGTCCCGATCTGGACGGCATCCGCGCCAAAGTCGAGCGCCGGCGCGAATATTTGGACCTGCTGGAGACCGAACTGGGCAACACCCGCCGGGCTTTGCAGGAGTTCACCGACGTCTACAACCGGCGCGTGGCCCCGCTGGAAAAGCAGCGGGCGCGCCTGCGCCAGATGTTGGACGAGATCCTGGCTGACCACGGGCCGCCCGCCAGCGGCTGGCTGGCCGGCCGCCGCGGCCGGCCGTATGCGGGGCACAGCCAGCCGCTGGAAGAGCCGGCCGCTGAGCAGGAACGCCTGCCCGCCAAGAAGCCCCTGGCGGCTAAAGATCCGGACTACGAGCGCAAACTGCGTGAGCTATTCCGCCAGCTGGCCAAGCGTTACCACCCTGACGTGACACACAACGCGGCCGAGAAGAAGCAGCAAGAAGAGATCATGGCACTGATAAACCAGGCCTACATGAACAAAGACCTGGAGACTTTGGAAACCGTGGCCAAAAGCCATCCGGCCAAAGCGGGCGGCAGCCTGGGGCCGGAAGCTGAATTCGCCCGGCTGACCTTGGAACTGCGCCAGCTGGACACGATGATCTTTGAAGTGGAGAACACCATCCGCGAGCTGGACCTCTCGCCCGCCATGCAAATGCACACCGAGAGCAAAACCGAGCGCAACCGGCGAGATATCTTCGCCGATATGGAAAGCGAGTACCGCGCCCGCATCAGCGAGTTGGAGGAGCAGTTGTTGGGCCTGGGGGTCGAACCGAAGGACGTCAGCCGGAACTAGCGGCCGAAGTAGCGCAAAGCCAGTTTCAGTTTCTCTTCCAAATCATCCGGGGCATCCTCCGGTAGGGACTGCAGGGCGGTTTGCGCTTCAACCACGCTGTAGCCTAGGCCGGTGAGCGCGGCCAGCAGGTCGCTGTCGCTGGTCTGGCGCTCCCAGGCGATCGCGTCGCCCTCGCCGGGCTGCACCTTATCGGCCAACTGCAGCAAGATCTTCTGGGCGGTCTTTGCGCCCACGCCCGGCACCTTGGCGATCAGCGAGCTGTCGCCGCCCAGCACAGCGCTGCGCAGCGCCCCGGGGGAGAGCTTGGAGAGAATCGCCAGCGCCAAACGCGGCCCCACCCGGTCGACACTCAACAGCAGTGTGAACAGCTGGCGCGCCTCCAGGCTGGGGAAGCCGTACAAGCTGAGCTCATTTTCTCGCACCACCATATGAGTATGCACAAAGAGACTCTGTCCCACCTGGGTCTCCTGCAGCAGCGGCAGGGGCACACTGACGCGCAGACCGACCCCGGAGATCTCCAGGGTCAGGCCGTTCTCGTCGATGTGGGCCACACGCCCGCTGAGGCTGGCGATCATCCTAGAAGAGCCATACGGCAAGTATTGCCACGGCCAGCACGGCGATCAAGCCGGGCAGCAGCGTGCGGCGCAGGCCGGGTGAACCGAGCTGGAGCATCAGAAAGCCCTTGAAAGCTGTGTTGGTCACCGCGGCCAGCACCAGCCCCTGGGTGGCCACGCGCACATCCAGGCCGCCGGCATTGGTCAGCTCCACCAGTGTCAGCGTGATGGCATTGACATCGGCAAAGCCGGCGATGAAGCTAGAGAGCAAAATACCCTGGTCGCCCAAATACAGCTGGGCCGCCCGCGAAACCAGCAGCACCAGCGCGTAGATCAGCCCGAAGCTGAGCGCTGTGCCCAGGCTGAACGGGTTGCTGAACTGCACCAGGCCGTTGGCCGGGCTGCGCGGGCGGGAGAACCATAAATAGGCTGCAATGCCGAAGCCAGTCAGACCACTGGCCAGCAGCGGCAGCCAGGAGGCGCGCAGCAGATCCAGGTTCAGCACCGCCACCTGGAACAGGATGCGGGCGAACATGATCGCCCAGGCGACCATAATGGCCACGGCCAGGGCGCGCACGATGCCCTTCTCTTTACTGCGCCGGGAAAGCGCCAGGGTCACCGCCGTGCTGGAGACCAGGCCACCCAGCACGCCGGTGATGCCGATGCCGGTGTCATTGTCGAGCAACTTGATCAGCACATAGCCTAAAAAGCTGATGCCGGAGATAAAGACCACCATCAACCAGATCTTGAAGGGGTCCAGCACATCGAAAGGCGGCGGGAACAGAACCCCACTGGGCAGCAGGGGCAGCACAATCGCACTAATCACCGCGAACTGCAGCGCCGCGAAAATGTCCTCGCGGGTCAGGGCGGTGACCAGGCGGTCAGTTTCCAGCTTGATGGACAGGATCAGGGCGGTGATCACGCCGAGTGAAACAGCCAGGCCCACATAGTTCCAATAGCACAACCCGCCCAGCAGCACCGTCACCAGGATCGCCGCCTCAGTGGTCATGCCGAAGTGTTCGTTGCGGGCCTTAAAGACATAGCCGATCACCAACAGCAGGCCGACCGCCATCAGGAGGCCGAAGAAGATCAGTGGCTGGCGGAACTGGTCTGAGGCCATGGCGGCCAGCGCGCCGCTCAGGCCAAGCAGGGCAAAAGTGCGCTCACCGGCTGGCAGGGTTTGCACCCCGTTGGCCTTGCCGCCCTCGCGGTGCGAAAATTCGCGCTGCAAGCCAATCGAAAACCCAATCGCCATTGCGGCGCCGAATCGAATAAAAAGTTCAATATCGCTCATAAGACCCTATCCATTCTGGGCAATCAGCTGCCGGGTGCGCTGCGTATTCAGATGGCAGATGGCCACCGCCAGGGCATCGGCGGCGTCATCCGGCTTGGGCAGCTCCGGCAGGCCCAGCAGGGCGCGCACCATATTTTGTATCTGGACCTTGTCGGCTCCGCCGTAACCACTGACAGCCTGCTTGACCTGGTTGGGGTTGTAATCGCTGGTGGGCACGCCCGCCAGTTGTAGGGCCAGCAGCACTACGCCGCGCGCCTGGCCCACGCTCATGGCCGTACGCACATTGCGCTGAAAGAACAAGGATTCGACGGCCGCAGTGTGCGGCTGGTGGCGGGTCAGCAGCTCATTGAGGGAGTGGAAGATGACCTGCAAGCGCTCGGCCCCGGGCATTTCCGCCGGGGTCAGGATCACGCCCCAGTCCAGGGCGCGCAGATCACCGTTGGTGGCGCGCTGCACCACACCGTAGCCGGTGATGGCGGTGCCAGGGTCGATCCCGATCGCCAGCATAAGCCCTTAGGCGGAGGCGAGTTGCTCCAGGGCCGCGTCGCTGATGTTGAGGTTGGAGGCGACGGTTTGCACGTCGTCCAGGTCCTCCAGGGCTTCAATAGTGCGCATGACCTGGATGGTCTCGGACGGGCCCAGGTCCATCTCCTGGTTGGGCTGCATGCGCAGGCCGGCGTCGCTGATGGCGATGCTGGCGTTGCGCAGGGCGTCGCCAATCTGCTTGAAGGCCGCCACCGGGCCGGTGATCTCGGCCTGGCCGTCTTCTATCCACACATCGTCGGCACCGGCTTCGGCGGCCAGCTCAAAGAGCTGCTCTTCCGTATGTTCGCCGGCGGGGAAAGCAAAAAAGGCGATCTGGGTGAACTGCCAGGCCACCGAGCCGCCCTCGCCCAGGCTGCCGCCGCTGCGCGAGAGCACATGGCGCAGTTCGGAGACGGTGCGGTTGCGGTTGTCGGAGACGCAGTCGATGATCAGCGCCACGCCGTGCTGGGCATAGCCCTCGTAGGTGATCTGCTCAAGAGCCACAGCATCTTTGCCCTCGCCAGTGCCGCGCTGGATGGCGCGCTCGATATTGGCGGCGGGCATGCTTTCGGCGCGGGCCTTTTCGACGGCGACGCGCAGGGTGAAGTTGGTGTCGGGGTTGCCGCCGCCCTCACGGGCGGCGATGGCGATCTCCCGCGCCAGGCGGGTGAAGACCTGGCCGCGCTTGGCGTCGGTGACCGCCTTTTTGCGTTTGATAGTGGACCATTTACTGTGACCGGACATATATTGGAACCTTTGTTTGGGTTAAGAGAAAAAATTATACCATCGCGCCTTTTTGGCGTGATTTTAGAGCCGGGCGGGCTTTGAAAGCCACAAAATACGCGATACAATCTGCGCTCACCGTTTGGCTGCCGCCAGAAAGGCAACCTTACAGTATTCGGGGCGTGGCGCAGCCCGGCTAGCGCGCACCGTTCGGGACGGTGAGGTCGGAGGTTCAAATCCTCTCGCCCCGACTGAAAGCCTGCAAGTTCATTTTTGAAGAACTTTTGCAGGTTTTTTGTTTCGCAGAACAAACCTACCTAAAACTACAACACCTTCCTCATCCTGATTGAACAAAGGTTTCAAGCCTCAGGCTTGTTTGCGCCTGACAGGCGCACTATAACCACGCCTGTCAGCAAAGGCTGACAAATTCTCAGATCCCCTTAGGAGTTTGTTGCACATGCGCAAAAACCCAATTCGCCTGGTTGGCAGTGGTGCTGCTGGTGACCGCCGCTTGCGGCGCGCCCAGCCCAGCCAACCAGGAAGTTGCAGCCCCAGAGGCTGCTGTAGAAGCCCCGGCCGAAGACGCTGTGGCCGAGGAGACTGGCCCCGCAGCCCTTGTGGAAGACGGCGCCTACCCCGTGACCATCGCCCATAAGTACGGCGAGACCACCATCTCTGAGCTGCCCGAACGCATCGTACTGGTCGGCTTGACCGAGCAGGACGCCCTGCTGGCCCTGGGCGTGGTGCCCGTGGCCACCCGCGAGTGGTACGGCGAGAAACCCGGCGCCATCTTCCCCTGGGCGGAGAGCTACCTGGGCGGTGCGGAGCTGCCGGTGGTGCTCTCAAGCGCCGAGCTCAATTTCGAGCAGATCGCCGGCTTGAACCCCGACCTGATCGTCGGCCTCTATTCGGGCATCACCCAGGACGAATACGACACCCTCAGCCAGATCGCTCCGGTGGTGGCCCAACCCGCTGCATACGCCGATTGGGGCATCCCCTGGCAGGAGATCACTCTGGTGATCGGCCAGATCGTCGGCCAGCCACAGCGGGCTGCCAACCTGGTGGCTGAGGTCGAGGGCAAGTTCGCTGCCGCCCAGCAGCACTATCCGCAGTTCGTGGGCGCCAGCGGTGTGGTCAACTCGCCCTGGGGTTACCCGGACAATTACTACATTTACGGCCCGCAGGATGTGCGCGGCCGTATCATGACCAACCTGGGCTTCGTCATTCCAGCGGAGATCGGTGAGCTGGTGGGAGATGCCTTTGGCGCCAGCGTCAGCCGTGAGCGCCTGGACTTGGTGGACCTGGATGTGATCATCTGGCTGTTCAATACCGCCGAAGAAGGGGCTGCCTACCGCGCTGAGCCTGTGTATCAGCAACTGAACGTCTACGCCGAAGGCCGCGACATTCTGCTAACTGCAGACCAGCCGCTGTACGACGCCATGAACTTCGGCACCGTGCTGAGCCTGGACTATGTGGTCACCGAGCTGCCACAGCTGCTGGTGACCGCTCTAGACGGCGACCCAGCCACCCAGTAATCCCACTGCCCCTTTTGGCGCAGTCGGCCTGGCCGGTCGTTCACTCTTGATGGAATGAACGACCGGCCCGTGCCGTATAGAAGAAAGGCTGTAGAGGATGCACCCCATCGAAGAATCGCTGGCCAAGCTGGGCCAACTGCATCAGGAGGGCCGCGGCCGCCTGCTGGCGCAGCCCGATGACCAGCCGGGCTGGATCAGCGTGCGGCAGCTGGCCGACGCCCAAGGCCCCGCACTGGCTGAGGTGATCGAGCGCACGCGCAAAAATTACCCCACTGAACAGCTGCGCCCGCCGGCCATGCTGTGGTTCGGGCACTACATCTATCCCATCCAACTCGTGTCCATGGCTATGTTCCTGGTGGAACAGCGTGTTCCCGACCTGAGGGCCGACAGCCTGCAAGTGCGTTTTGATGAGCACGGCGGTATCGCCGGGCTGGCCTGGACTGGGCGCGGCTTTGTGGCCCTGCCCGGCGACCCGGCCGCAGACCATGCAGACTGCGAAGTCGTCGCCGACCGGGACGCACTGCGCGAGGCATTGCGCGCCAGACTGATCGAGAGCTTCACACCGGTGGTGGATGCCACCTTCGCTTACAGCCGTTTGGGGAAATCCGCCATGTGGTCCACCGCGGCTGACTATTGTGCCTATGCCTTGATGTGGCTGGGTGAACTGATGGGCAATGAGTTGATCGGGGCCCAGGAAAGCCGGGCCTTTGCGGCCGTACCTTCTTTGCTCAGCCTTCGTAACGACTTGATCGCCGTGGAACACCTTGGCGAGACACACTACATGGTCAATCGCAATTCCTGCTGCCTGTACTATCGTACCGACAATAGCGGCATGTGTTCCTCCTGCCCGCACCGCCCGCTGGAAGAACGCGTGGAGATGGTCCGCAAGCACATTGAGGAAGAGCACGCCAACGCGTAGCAACATGCCCGGTCAACCTGCTGCTCAAACCCGCCCCTGGCTGCTCTTCAGCCTGCTGCCCGTGGCCGGCGCCATTTTGGTCTTGGTCGCGTTGGGCAGCATCGCCTTTGGTGCGGCAGACATCAATATTCAAGATGTGCTGGCTTCATTCTCACATTTCGACGCAAAGGATACTGGGCACCTGATCATTCAGACTTTGCGGCTGCCGCGCGCCCTGACGGCGATCCTGGTCGGCGCGGCGCTGGGCGTAGCCGGCGCCATCATGCAAGGCTTGACGCGCAACCCGCTGGCCGATCCCGGCCTGTTGGGGATCGAAGCCGGCGCCACTTTGGCCGTGGTCAGCGGCATCTTCCTGTTCAAGATCAGCGCCCTGCCGGTGTATGCCCTGTTCGCCTTTGTGGGCGGCACGCTGACCGTGCTGGCTGTGTATGCGCTGAGCGCCATGGGCCGCGGCGGGGTGACGCCGTACAAGCTGACTATCGTCGGGGCGGCGCTGACCGCCCTGCTGGCCTCGCTGACCACCACTATATTGCTTTTTGATCAGCGCTCATTGGAAGAAGTGCGCTTTTGGCTGGCAGGCAGTGTCGCCGGACGCAGCATGGAGCTGGTCACGCAAAGCCTGCCTTTTATTTTGGGCGGCCTGGCCCTGGCCCTGATCTTTGGCCGGCAGATCACCACGCTCTCGCTGGGCGAAGACGTGGCGCGCGGCCTGGGGCAAAACGTGGGCTGGATCAAAGCCATCAGCGCCGTGATCGTGGTCGTGCTGGCCGGCGGCGCGGTGGCGCTGGCCGGACCGATCGGCTTTATTGGCCTGGTCGTGCCGCACATGGTGCGCATGTTCACCGGAGTGGACTACCGTTGGACCTTGCCGTACGCCGCGCTGGTGGGCGCCAGCCTGCTGGTGCTCTCTGACCTGGTGGGACGCGTGCTGGTGCGCCCACTGGAGATGCCCGTGGGCATCATGACCGCCGCCATTGGCGGGCCAGTTTTCATCTATCTGGTTCGCTCCAAGATCAAACGATGAGCGCCCAGTCTTCTTCTTGGAAGGTCTACCGGCTGCCTGGCGGGGTCTCACTGCGCTTCGACCAGCGGGCACCTTGGGTGATCAGTGCCCTGCTGCTGGCTACTTTGGCCGTGCTGGCTGTCTGCGTCTCTGTGGGAGAGTATCCGATCCCCCTGGCAGATGTAGTCGGCACGCTTTTGGGCCGCGCCGAGGGCGCCCGCTATGAATTCGTCATTATGCAGCTACGCTTACCGCGCGCCTTGCTGGCCTGGCTGGTGGGCGCGGCCCTGGCCACCTCGGGCGGCATCATCCAGGGCCTCACCCGCAACCCGCTGGCCTCGCCAGACCTGACCGGCGTGACCGCCGGAGCCAGCGCGGCAGCCGTCACGCTGATTATTCTGTTGCCTTTCGTTTCCAGCAGCGCGCTGCCGCTGGCCGCCTTCGGTGGCGGCTTGCTGGTCGCTGCGCTCTTGTACCTGCTGGCCTGGCGCAACACGGGCGACGCTGGCGGCGATTCGCCCATTCGGCTGATCCTGATCGGCATTGGTCTCTCTGCCGTGATGGGTGCCTACACATCCTACGCGCTGACCTTTGGCGACCTGTGGCACGTGCAAAAGGCGATGATGTGGCTGGCGGGCAGCGTGTACGCGGCCAGCTGGACGGATGTGAGCGTGGTTCTGCCCTGGATCGTGGTGTGCCTGCCGCTGGCGGCATTCTCAGCACGAGATTTGAACGCGCTGAACCTGGGCCAGGAAGTGGCCCAGGGACTGGGCCTGCCCCTCACACTCAAACGCGGCTTTTTGCTGCTGCTGGCGGTGGCCCTGGCCGCCATTACGGTGACCGTGGCAGGCATCATCGGTTTTGTCGGGCTGATCGCCCCGCACGCGGCCCGCCGCATGGTCGGCCCCCTATATGAAGGCGTCATTCCCACCTCGGCCCTGGCGGGTGGGTTTCTGGTGCTGCTGGCCGACCTGATAGGCCGCAGCCTCTTCTCGCCCATAGAGATCCCGGCCGGCATCATCATCGCCCTGGTGGGCGTGCCGTTCTTTTTGTACCTATTGTGGAAGAGAGAGAAGATTTAGTTATGAGCCTGCTGCAAACCCAAGACCTGTCCCTGGGCTACGGCCCGCTGGCGATCATCGAGGCGCTCAGCCTGGCGGCGCCCTCCGGGCAGATCACGGCGCTGATCGGCCCCAACGGCTGCGGCAAAAGCACCGTGCTGCGCGGCATGGCGCGTCTGCTGCGGCCGCGCCAGGGCAGCGTGCTGCTGGACGGCCGCGCCATCCACAGCCTGCCCACCAAGCAGATGGCCCGCGAGCTGGGCATCCTGCCACAGGCGCCCACCGCGCCCGAAGGGATCAGCGTGCGCGAGCTGGTGGCCCAGGGCCGCTACCCACACCAGGCCTGGTTCCAGCAATGGAGCCAGGCGGACGAGCAAGCTCTGCAAACCGCCCTGGACCTGACCCACCTGCAGCCGCTGGCCGAGCGCGCCGTGGACACCCTCTCCGGCGGGCAACGCCAGCGCGCCTGGATCGCCATGGCGCTGGCGCAAGAGACCAATATCCTGCTACTGGACGAACCGACCACTTACCTGGACCTGGCACACCAGCTGGAGATCCTCAATCTGCTGGCCGACCTCAACCAGCAGGGCAAGACCATCATCATGGTCTTGCACGACTTGAACCTGGCGGCAGCCTACGCTGACCGCCTGGTGGCGCTGCGTGAGGGCCAGATCTTCGCCCAGGGCAGCCCGGCGGAAGTGCTGACCGAAGAAACTGTGGAGCAGGTCTTCGGGATCAAAAGCCGCATTGTGCCGCACCCAGTCACCGGTTTGCCGCTGTGCCTGCCGCTCAGCCAGCGCGTGCCCGCCTGAGCTGAATTTTCATAGCCTGATATGGGTTGCAAATGCAACTCTGTATCGTTTTAAGAGGCGCTATCCGGATAACTTTATAATGATCACGCCCATGAGATGGAAGAGTTTTCTGCAGCGGTTGCTGCAAACACCACAACAGTACGCTCCTTGGTTGTATTTGCTTGTTTGCGTGTTGGCCTACGCCCCGTTGATCCCCAGCCTGGGCTTTTATTGGGACGACTGGCCGACAATTTTCTACACCCACAGCGGCCGTGACGCCCAGCTGTTTGCACACTTCACCTACGACCGGCCTTATTCAGCCTGGGTCTACTATTTAATAGGCCGCCTGGGCACCGGGGCACTGCTGTGGCACAGCAGTGCACTCCTGCTGCGCTGGCTGGGCGTGCTGGCCTTCGCCTGGGCGCTGAAAGCGATTTGGCCCAAAGCGCCGCGCTTTGTGACCGCCGCGGCGCTTTTGTTCGCCGTGTATCCGGGCTACAACGCCCAACCCCTGCCGGCCATCTTTGTAGCCCACCTGGTCACCCAGCTCGCCTTTTTGCTCTCGCTGGGCTGCATGGCGTACGCCCTGCGTGAGCCAGGCCGGTACAGACGCTACACAGCCCTGGCACTGCTGACCGCCCTCAGCCAGGTTTTCATGCTGGAGTATTTTGTGGGTCTGGAGTTGGTGCGCCCGCTGGTGATCTGGCTGATCGTTGGGCAAAGCCTCCCCATCCGGGCCGCGGTGCGCAAGATATGGCTAATTTGGTGGCCCTATTTGGTGGTACTCCTCACCTGGGTGATCTGGCGGTTCTGGCTGTTGGAATTGCCCTATGAGCCTTACCCCCTGGATGTGCGCAACCATCCGCTGCAAACTGCCCTGGACCTGGCCCAGACCGGGTTGCGCGACCTGGCCTTCACCCTGCTGGGTGCCTGGCGAGAAGCGCTCTTAAGTCTGCAGGCCACAGACTGGCTGGCCTGGGCCGCCACTCTGGGAGTGGCGGGCGGGCTGGTTTGGTTGTTGCCGCGCACAGGCCAGCCGGGCGGGCAGCCCGGCACAGCCCGGCAGGCAGGTTGGCTGGGGCTGCTGGCCTTCGCGGCGGGCATGGCGCCCATCTGGCTGACCGGCAACGAACTGACCCAGAATGAATACAGCCAGCGCTATCTGCTCATCGCCATGTTCGGAGCCGCATTGCTTTTGGCTGCCCTGCTCAGCCTGCTGCGTTCACCCCGGGCGCAGACCCTGCTGCTGGCTGTGCTGGTGGGAGTGGCGGCCGGCAGCCATATTCGCAACGCGCAAGCTTTCCGCCTGGATTGGATCAACCAGCGTGATTTTTACGCGCAGCTCACCTGGCGCGCGCCGCAGATCAAGCCGAACACCGCCATTGTTACCGAGGATCGCATCACGCCCTGGACCGGCCAGCCGCTGACCAGCTATATGCTGAATACGTTGTACCCGGTGCGCGCCGCAGCACCCTTCGTCGATCTGTGGCATTTTGAAAGTCGTTTCACAGCTACGTTCAATAGCCTGATGGAGGGAGAGACCCTGCAGGCCGAACACCGCGGGTTGATCTTTGAGGCGCAAAGCCCTCAGCATGTTCTGGTGATAGCCCAAGTGCCGGATGGCTGCCTATGGGTGTTGGAGGCTGTGGATAGATACAACCCTTACCTGACAGAGGAAGACCGCGCCCTGGCGGAAATCTCGAATGTAGGCGTGATCTTGACCGACGCAAACGCCGAACCAGTGGCTGAAATTTTCGCCACCGACCCCCTGCATGATTGGTGCTTCTTCTTTCAAAAGGCCAAGCTGGCCAACCAACAAGGCTTGTGGAACGAAACCATTAAGCTTATGCAGACCGCCGCGACCCTGGGCTTTTCCCCCAAGATTGATATTGAATGGCTGCCCTTGGCTGAAGCCCTGGCCCAAACCGGGCAATGGGATCAGGCCCGGGAGGTGAGCTTACGCGCCTCCAGCTCGCTGGGCAATGGCATGGTCTGCGCTTTATGGCGGGAATGGCAAAGCCTGGGCAACGGAGCCGCGGCCACCGCATTGGTTGACTGTCCCGCGGATTAATACAAAATAAACGTCGGGTAACGACAGCTGGCGCGCTTCGTTGCCCTGTACATGAGCGCCAAAACCAACCTCCCCTTGTGTTTGCTGGCCGGGCTGCTGCTGGCAGCCTGCTCCGCCGCGCCGGCTACAGAGACGCCGGCGTTGACCGAAGACCCTGCCGCTACTGCCGTGCAAATCCCCGCAACCGAGATCAGCCTGGAGCTGCCCACCCAAGCAGCGGCTGAAACCCAACCGGCCAACAATGCCTATCCCTGGCCGCAAGGCAGCAGCGCCTGCGTACTGCAAGCTGAGCAGATCGGTGAGGTGTATGCCCGTCCCAGCCGGGATGCGCAGATCTTCGGGGAGTTGAACCCCGGGTTTAGCTCTCCCGTAGTGGCGCGCACGGAAAGCGGCTGGGTAGGATTTGACCCCGGGATCGCCCAGGCAGCCAATGTCGGCGTTTTCCGAATGCGTTGGGCCCACTTTGACGACGTAAGCTTGAGCGGCGACTGCCTCTCTGTAACCCAACTAAACTGGATCCCGCGGCCGCAGCAGTGCTATGTGATGCCGATGGAGCCGGTAACGCTGCACACCAACCCGGGCACAAACGCCTCGGTACGCGGCACGCTGGAGATGGGCCAGTTTGCCGGGGTGCTGGGCCTGACCAGCACCGGCTGGGCCCAACTGGACCTGAGCGACGGCAACACCCCGCTGACTGGCATCGCTTGGATGGAACAGAGCGCCCTGAACATGAATGGCACTACCTGTGACGAGCTGCCGCCCGTGCATCCCTAACAGACAAGACAAAAAAGAGCGGCTCTCGCCGCTCTTTTTTTGCCCGCTAGTCCAGCGAGAAGCGCTGGATGATGTCTTCGTATTGCGCCAGGCGTTCCGGCGAAGGGTCCTTGCCGCCGAAGGTCAGGAAGACTTTGAACGCCGCGCTGCCGCCCGGGTCAAAGAACTGAACGCTTAGCGCCTCTTTGCCGTCTGTGTGGCTGGGCTTGCGCACCGCGTACACGCTGGCCAAGCCGGCGATGCGAATGTGCATGTCCAGCGAGGGGGTCTGCACGTTGAAGAAGCCATGTGCTGTGCTGAATTTGCCAAACTCGCCCACACACTCCAGGGTGGAGGCAGCGTTGGAGACGATCACATGCACTTCACCCAGGGCTTCAAAAGAGCGAATGATCTCTTCCCAACGCTCAAAGTCCAGCTCGCGCGCCAGGTCCAGCGGCATGGCTTCCACCACTTCACGCTCAGGCACGCCAAGCTGCATGGCCAACAGTAGCACCATTTGCTTGCGGTCCTGGTCATAGGCCTCACGAATGGCGCTGCGGCGCTCTTCTGCAGACAAACCGGTTAGCACCGGGAGTGTTCGTTCCATCACCATAGAATCACCTCAATGGGAGTATTCTATGGGAAATATGTAACTTTACACAAGTTTAGTAGTTGAATGTAGTTTTCAACCTGTTAGAGAATTTTCAGCAAGCTCAAATCCCCCAGCAAGCCAAAATATTGCAAGACCAGCACCAGCAGGAGCGAAGCGACCAATGAGCCCGTGATAAAGAGCCAATCCGCCGGGAAAAATTGCATGCGCCGAAAGTATGTGCGCGCTGGCAAGGCGCCAAAGGCGCGCCCGTCCATAGTCAGGGCCGTGCGCTCCGCCTGGCGGATGGCGCCGGTCAGCAACGGCACAGCGTAGCGGCGCAGGCGTTCGTAGGCGCCGCGCCAGCCGGCCGCGGCGTGCACGCCGCGCACGCGGTGGGCGGCACTGATCACCGAGACCTCGCTCTGCAGCAGAGGGACGAAGCCAAAGGCGGCCAGCACGCTGTACCCAACCCGGTAGGGCAAGCGCCACTGCTGCACCAGAGCGCGAATAAAATCTGCCGAGTCGGTCGTCAGAGAAAAGGGCAAAGACAAGGTCAGCAGCGCCAAAATGCGCAGAGCGGTGGAGATGGCGTAGCTGATACCACCCTGATAGACCCGCAACGGCCCCCATTGCCACAGCAGTGGGGTGTGGTCCACTAGGCTTTGGCGCACAGCCAGCGGGTACATCAGCAAAAACAGCACCGCGATCAAGGCCAGGGGGGCCAGAATTTTGGCCAGGCGCATTAGGGGAATTTTGCCCAGTATCAGCAAGACCAACACGGTCAGCACAATGAAGACCAGCGGCGTCCACGGGTCGCTGGTGAAGAGCATAAAAGTGAACAACGCCATGTTCACTAGGAACTTGCTGAGCGGGTTGAGCTTGTGCAGGAATGATTCGCCCTGCAGATAGACCATGCGCATGACTAAACCCTGACCATCTGCGTGAGTGTCTGGTAGTCCTGCAAGGTGGACCAGCCCTGCATATGCGGATACTGGGTTGCCATCAGCGCCGCCAGGCGCGCCAGCGGGGGCAGATTGAGGTGCGCCCGGGCCAGCAGGTCTTCTTGGGCGAACAACGCCGCGGGCTGCCCAAAGAATTCCAGCCGGCCCTCCAAGATAACGGCCACCTTGTCCGCCGCTTCCGCCACCAGGCGCATGTCGTGCGTGATCATAATGATGGTCTTGCCCTGAGCGTTCAGGGCGCGCAGCAAGGCCATCAGGGCCGCCGCGTTGCGCTCGTCCTGCCCAAAGGTGGGCTCATCCAGGATCAGGGTTTGCTGGCCCACCGCCAGCATGGCGGCCACGCTCAGCCGGCGTTTTTCGCCGTGGCTGAGCGTAAAGGGGTTGGCGCGCGCATAGCGCGCCAGGCCAAAGGTATCCAGCAGTTGGCGGCTCTGTTCGGCGACCAGTGCCTCGTCCAACCCGGCGACGCGCAGGCCATAGGCCACTTCGTCTTCCACGCGCTCGGTGACGAATTGGTGCTCCGGGTTCTGAAAAACATAGGCGACCTGCTCGGCCAGCCGGCGGGGCTCCAGGGCATGAATGTCCCGCTCGCTGAGGAAGACCGTGCCCGCCGGGGGATCCAGCAGGCCGATCAGGTGACGGGCCAGGGTGCTTTTGCCCGCCCCATTAGGCCCGACGATCGCCAGAAAATCGCCCTGGCTGATCTCCATCGAGACGTTGTGCAGGGCGGGAATATCGCCGTAGTGAAAAGACAGGTCACGAATGGAATAGACGCTGCTGCGCGGGCTGGCGTTGGTGGGCGGTGCAGACGATGCGGACTGGGCCGGGTGGGCAGCCAGCAGCGGAGCCAGTACCTTGACCGCTTCGCCGATCGTGACCGGGAAGGACGGCAGCACATGCCCGGCTAGGCGCAGTTCCTGGGCCAGCATGCACACCTGCGGCGTCCAGACCCCCATCTCTTGCAGCTCTGCGGCATAGCGGTCGAAAATTTCGCGCGGAGCGCCGTCGGCAAAGATCTGGCCTTCGGAGTCCAGCACCAGCACCCGGTCCACCAGGTGCATCAGCTCATCCAACTTGTGCTCGATCAGGATCAAGGTGTGCTGTCCGCGCGCCTTGAGCTGGGCCAGCAAAGCGAAGACCTGCTGGGTGCCCACCGAGTCGAGGTTGGCGGTGGGTTCGTCGAAGACCAGCACCTCAGGCTGCATGGCCAGCAGCGCCGCCAGGGCGATGCGCTGTTTCTCGCCACCGGACAGGGCATAGACCGGCCGGTGGCGAGCATGCAGCATGCCCACCTGGCTCAGGGCCGTCTCCAGACGCGCTTCCATTTGAGCCGGGTCCAGGCACAGGTTTTCCAGCCCGAAGACGATCTCGTCCTCAACCGTCAGGGTGGCGAATTGTGCATCAGGGTCTTGAAAGAGGATGCCGACCCGCTGGGCCAGCTGGGCCACGGAGGTTTGCTGCGTATCGGCGCCAGCCACGCGCACCTGTCCCCCCAGCACTTCACCGATCGAGTGTGGGATCAGCCCATTGAAGGTCAGGGCCAGGCTGCTCTTCCCGGAGCCGGAGGCTCCCAGGATGAGCAGGGTTTGGCCCTGGGGGACCTGCAGAGACAGGTCGCGTAAAATCGGTCGTTTGCGCCCTGTGTATTTGATTGTCAGGGCTGAAACATCAATCATTCCAGCCCTCTAACCAGGAAAGAAGTATTTGAAATCCTGGTAAAGGAAGACCACCAAAATTGAGATCATGATCACGCTCAGTGCCAGATAACGCCAGCGCCAGGACGTGTTCCACAGATTGAAGATGTTGTAGATGATCATCCCCAGCGCCAGGATATCAATCGCGGCGGCGATCCCGGTAGAGAAGGCGCCGCCGAAGCCGAGGAAGGGCAACAAAAAGGGCAGGACTACGTATTGCAAGGTGCAGCGAACGGCTACAAAGACCAAATAACCGCCCGTGAGACGGTCACTGCGTTTCTGTACAACCGGGCTGGGTGCCGCCAACTCAGATCTCTTCAACATTGGCCTTTCCTAAAGCCGTATTGCCCAGCACCCCAGTGCGGGCGACTGCGTCAGCCAGGGCCTTGGCCAGCAGGCCGCACACCGCGAAGGTGACACCCGAGAGCACCAGAGCCACCAGCACCAGCGCGTTCCATTCGAACTCCGCAGAGCGCAACACCGAACCCAAGATCAGCAAGAAAACCGCCAAGCCGGTGGCCGCCCCGGCGGCTAGCAGACGCGGCAGGGCGAAGTCTTTGTAGCGCGTGTTGAGCCAGATGAACAATTCGCCCACCAAGCCGATCAAGATGCTGACTGCCAGCACAATAAAGCCATAGGGCGTGAAAGGCATGCTGGTCAGGCCGCCGATGGCGCTGGCCAAGAAGCTGGCGCCCGGCTTGCGCACCACATAAGCCGCAAACACCGCTGGCAGAAAATAAATGCCGCCAATCAGAGAGCGGGTGAACAAGCCGCCCACGCCCAAAAAGGCCACATAAGCATAGGTCACCGGGATGAGCAGCACGCCCAAAGCCAGACCGATCACCAAAGTGACCATCAAATCACGGGTATTCCATTTTGTCCGCATAAGAACTCCTCGTCGCTCAAGCAGTTTTACCATCTAAGCCGGCAAGTGAATATGTAACTTGACTCGTTTTAGCACCAGATGGCGAATTCAGCCAACCACTATACGAACTGCAGCGCACCTAGTCCAGCCCCCACGTTGTGCGCAGTCCTCACCTGATTTGAAGTTTTTAGAGCTTTTAGAAGTAACTACAACTCCTGACGGGCAGCTTGCCCGCCAGGAGTTGTCTGGCAGTTTAGGCCCGCTGGCGTTTTCGCAGGCCTTCCGCCAGGTAATAGCTGCCGATCACGAAAGTGGCCGCCGAGAACTGAAGCAGCAGCCCCTCCCAGGAAGGATAGACCCCAAACCACATGCTGAACCAGGTGGGGAAGCTGAGCCCCGAGACCAGCGTGGCCGGCATCCAGCCCACCAGTTGGAAGACATACACCGTCTTGCCCACCATGACCAGCAACACCGCTCCGATCATGATGCCGGTCACGATCAGCATCTTTTTGTGCGGCAGGCGAGCCTGAAAGCGAAAGGTCAGCAAGCCAACCAGGAAGGTGAAAGCCAGCCCGATGGCCACGCCGCCCAGCACCACGGAGGTGCCGCCGTCCAGCACGAGGGCTTGCAAGAACAGGACCGTCTCAAAACCTTCACGATAGACGCTGGTGAAGCCGAGCGAAACCAGACCCAGCAGCAAACCCGTCTCGCCCGAGAGCAGGCTGCGCTTACGGGCATGGAAGCGCGCCAACCAGCCATCCCAGTAACTTTTATGGAAGAACCAATTGGTGATCAGCAGCAAGACGATGATGGCGATCAGCGAAATCACCGCTTCCAACTTTTCGCCGTAGCGCGCCAGGGCTTGCAGCACCTCGCGCGCCAAGGTCCAGGTCAGCACGGTGGCCAGCAAGGCCAGCCCGCTGCCCAGCCACAGCGGCTGGCGATATTTGCGGCCTTCAGCGGCTTTGAAGCTGCCCATCAGCGAGGCCAGGATCAGCACCGCTTCCAAGCCTTCACGGAAGACGATCACGGCCGCATTGCTCAGAATGGAAGCCGGCGTGCTGGAGCCTGAGAGCAAGGTTTCCACCTCGGCCAACTGGGCATCCAGGGCGACGCGCACGGAGCGCACCTCTTGCAGGGGAGCCTGCTCAGACAGCAAGCGGCTGAGGCCCACGGTTTGGCTGTTGCCGTTCCAGAACAACTCCTCCACCCGCAGCTTAAGGTCCGGCGCCATGGCGATCAGCCGCGCCTCCGGCCCGCTTTCCATAATCGCATAAGCCTCAATGCGGGCCGATTCGGCCGCAGCATAATCGCCGCCCCGCACAGCATTCTCCATTTGGTCCAGCATCGAATCGATCACATCAAAATCACCGGAAGTGCTGCCTTGTTTCCACTCGGCGGGGATCACTTCATTCAATAGGGCCAGCAGCTGCTCGGCGCTGGTGCGCATCTCGCCGGCGCTGGCCACTGTGCCACCGCTGTTGGCACTGCGCAGCATGGCGTTCAGTTCGCTGAGGTGCGCCTGGGCCTGCTGGGTGGCTGGCGCATCCAGCTCGGCCAGCAGGTCGCGCAGATCATCGAAGGCGGCCTGCGCCGCTTCCTGAAATGTGACCGCTTCCTGGATCTCGAACTGCAGGGTCACGCGCCCATCCGAGACACCGCGGCCGTATTCGACCGAGACCAGATTGACATAGCGCAGCAGTTGGCCTGCGCGACGGGATTGCTCTGCCGGGCTCAGCGGTGCGGCACGGAAACCCTCGAGGACCGCCGTCACCGCCTGCAAGCGCACATCCAGCGGCTGGCCCGCCAGGGCTGCCACAGTCAGTTGCTGGAAGGCTTGCTGGGCGGTCTGCAGTGCATCCTGGCCGCGCTGCTCCTGATAGGCCGCGCTCAGCAGGCCAAAGTAGCCTTGTGCCAGGCCGACCAGTTCCGCGCGGCGCACCGCGAAGCCACTGGCCTCAGCCAGCTGCAGTTCACGCAGCGCCTCACCCAGGCGGGCCTGATAAGCGTCAAACAGATCCGCCCGCAAGAACTGCAGGGCGGTTTCGGAATCCATTTCAGATGCGGCCAGGCGCTGCACGGCCAGGGTCGCATCTGCATTGGGGCGCGCAAAGCGGTTGGCCGTGCGGTACTCGCGCAGGGCCAGCCAGGCTTGGGCCTGGGCATGCTCGCCCGCCAGCATGGCCTGTTCGACCATGTGGTAACTGCCCGCCAGCACAGCCGTCCAAGCCAGGGAACGCTGAGCGGCAAAAGCCGGCGCATCGGCGCCGGCCAGCGCGGCTTGCATGGCGCCAAAGGCCTGGTCGGCGGATGCCGCCGCGTCGGTCGCAGGGCCGGCCAGCAGGGGCCGCAAACTGCCGTAGGCCGCCTGGGCCTGCGCAAAAGCGGCCAGGCCATCGCCGCCCGCCAGCAGATCGCGCTGGGCGGCAAACAGTGCGGCGCGCATCTGCTCCGCCAGGTCTTGCGGAGCGGTTGAGGCTGCGGCCCGGACCGGGCTGGCGCACACCGCCAGCAAACTTATACAAACAAGCACAGCAAAGGTGTTGAAGGCAATGCGTCTCACGCAGGTCCTTAATCAAAAGCCTGGCAAGGCCGTTGGGAACGGCCTTGCCAGGCGCATGCTACATAGTCTTATTCAGCGATCTCGATATCCAGCGCAGCCGCCACCTGGGCCACCTGGCCAGCCACAGCCGTGGCGCGGTCCTGGGCTTCCTGGCCCAGCGTGTCAGCCTCTTCCGCGCTGAACTGCTTGCCACTCTGCTCCTCAGCATACACGCCAGCCACAAAAGCTTTCAAGTCGGTCATGCCCTGCTCAATGGCGTCCGCCTGAGCAGTGTCGTAACCAGCCACCAACGGCTTGACTTCGGCATAGACCACTTCCAGGCTGGTCAGAATGTCCTGGATGTCCGCCAGACGGGAGATGACCACAAAGTCACGCTGGGTCGAGTCGTCGCCAGCCACAAAGCGCGAGTTCTTCCACGATTCAAAATACTCGCTCATCGTCGGCACCATCACCACCAGGGCAGTGAAGGCATCCGACTCACTGGGGGTCCAGGCTTGGGAGGCTTCCTTGAGCTCGACCGCGTAGGCATAGGTCAAGTCGGCGGCGGCCTTCAACACGTTGGCATCCGGCAGCGCCTCGCCAAAGCCGATCTGGCCGTTGCCGTCCAGGTCGGCTTCCACGCCAGACAGGTAGTCATCATAGGTGCCCCACAGGGCGCTTTCCAGCACGCCGAACAGGTTGCCCGGCTGGGGGAAGACGCGCCCATCCGGCAATTCCAGGTCGAAGGGCACGGCGCCTTCGGGGTCCTCGTCACCGGCAGCGCCCGCGTCAAGGATCACGTCATAGTCAGCCAGGGTCGGCACACCGGCCACAATGCCTTCCATCTGCTCATAGGCAGGCGCGGCCACGATCCAGGCGTCCTTGGCGGACTGCAACGCGGCGCTGACAGGGGCCGCATCGGCGTCCCACATGGCGGCGTAATCAAAACCGGCGGTTTCGGCCAGGTCATAGTAGGCTTGCGCGGCGGCCCGCAGGTCGCCACTGGCCGCCTCCAGTTCATCCGTCTTGCCCAACAGATAGTCCTTGATCGGGGCCAGGTTCACAGCCGAGCTTTCTTCCGCGGCCGCCGGCGCCACCGCGCTCGGCGCACAGGCCGCCAGGGCCATCGCAAACAGCATTAACAACAGAATACCTTTTCGTACGGTCATTCTCTTCTCTCTTTCAAAAATGTGTTTGAGGGAATAGGGTTAGAAATTACCGAAGTATTTCGGCGAATGGGTCAGGTCAGTACGTTATGCGTAGGCACCTCCAGGAAGCAGGATTGGGTATCCCAACATGTTGAACTAACTATATGAAGCTCAGAATCAGAAGGCTAGACCCCTGGGGGAAGACTGTGTATCCTGCAGGTGCGCACCAAGCACACCATTATTGAAAATTTCTGTGGAGGTTTTGACAGGTTTGGGGATGGATTCTGGGCGCAAAAAACGAGATACACAAACTGCGAAGTTAGTTTCTCGTACAGGGGGTGGCTCGCATCCCAAGGCCTTTTAAGTTTGGTCTTGCAGCCTGCTTTGGGCGCGGCTCCCCAGCCTGCAGATACGCTGTGTAGGGCTTTTGTCCGTGGCAACCCCCATCCCTAGGCTCAAACAAATGAGCTAAAAGGCTTTGGGCCGGCCAAAAATGTGCGGCTCTATCCAGCCGATTCTTTAACATTCCAAATTCTTAAAGAATGGGGTTTTTTTAGGCAAGCGTAGGGCGTTGCGCATGGTCAGCAGGGTTTATTGATTTAGAATCACGCCCCTGCACATCAAGATGTGTGGCTGCTGGACACCAATACAAAGCAATCGAATAGCTGGCGAATTGCGATCGTCACCGCATGACGACGATGGGTTCATTCTCCCTAGCTACTCACTGCAAAAGACATCTTAGCAAAGGAGGTTGCATCCCATATGAACGCCAGCCAAGCATGGCAAGCCGCCCTGGGCCAGTTGCAAGTGGACATGCCCAAAGGCACGTTTGACACCTGGGTGCGCGACGCCGAGCTGGTGGCGTATGAGGATGGCTCCTTTGTGGTTGGCGTAAACAACGCCTATGCGCGTGATTGGCTGGAAAGCCGGCTGAAGAGCCTGGTGACCCGCCTGCTGACCGGCATGATGAACCGCAGTGTGGAAGTGCGCTTTGTGGTCTGGCAGGCCACCAATCCGCCCGAGACGCTCAGCGAAGCCCCGGCCAATGAATCTGAGCCAGAAAAGCAGATCGAACTCAGCAGCACTTACGGCTCAGGCAACTTCACTGTCAATCCGCGCTATACCTTCGAGACCTTCGTGGTCGGCGGCAGCAACCGCCTGGCCCATGCCGCCGCCCTGGCTGTAGCGGACAACCCAGCCAAGTCGTACAACCCGCTCTTCCTCTATGGCCGGGTCGGCTTGGGCAAGACCCACTTGCTGCGCGCCATCGGCAATGCCGCCGTGCAAAGCGGCTTGCAAGTACTGTATGTCTCCTCTGAGGAATTCACCAACGATCTGATCCACGCCATCCGTAGCCACAGCACTCAGGCTTTCCGCGACAAATACCGCCGCACCGATGTGCTCTTGATCGACGACATCCAATTCATCGCTGGCAAGGAATCGACCCAGGAAGAATTCTTTCACACCTTCAACACCCTGCACGGACAGAACAAGCAGATCGTGCTGACCTCCGACCGCTCGCCCAAAGGCCTGGTCACGCTGGAAGAGCGTCTGCGCTCGCGCTTCGAATGGGGCCTTACTGCCGACATCCAGTCGCCGGACTACGAGACGCGCCTGGCCATCCTGCGCAGCAACGCCGAGCGCCTGGGCAAGCAGGTGGACCCGGCCGTGCTGGAAACGATTGCCGCGCGCATGCAATCCAACATCCGCGAGCTGGAAGGCGCCCTCAACCGCATCATCGCCTACGCCTACCTGCGCAACATGCCGCTGAGCCCCAACCTGGTGGACAGCGCCCTGGCTGACCTGCTGCCCGACCCGCAGCCGATGGAGCCGGAGCAGCTGGTCGAAGCCGTCAGCCGCGCCTTCAGCGTTTCCATGCAGCGCCTGCTCTCCCGCGAGCGCTCGGCCGAAGTAGCCCTGGCCCGCCAAGTGGCCATGTACCTGCTGCGCGAGGAAGCCCAGCTCTCCCTGCCGGCGATTGGCGAACTGCTCGGCGGCCGCGATCACACCACCGTAATGCACGGCTGCCAGAAGGTCAACGAACTGCTGGAGCACGACGAGCGCCTGCGCCGCCAGGTCAGCAACCTGCGTGAGCAACTCTACGGCGAGCGCGTGCGCATCTAGAGCTGAATGCAACCTGAAACCGCACTGACAGTGCTCTTCCGCCATCACTTGTGGGCCAACCTGCGTCTGCTGGAACACTGCGCCAAGCTCACCGCCGAACAGCTCGAGGCGCGCATCGCCGGGTCGTATGGCAGCATCTACGAGACCCTGCAGCACATCACCATTTCCGAGCGGTCGTATTTCTCGCGCATCAGTACCGGCCAGCCCTACGCACATCCTGAGGACGCCCCACCGATGAGCATGGCGGAAATGGCCGAGGCACTGCGTCAGACCGGCGAAGGGTTGATCGACTGGGCGCCCAGCGTGCAAGCCGAGGACGCAGTGGAAGTCAACTGGCGCGGCACGCCGCGGCAGGTGCCCAAAAGTATCCTTCTTACCCAGGTGATCAACCACGCCACGGAACACCGCGAGCAGATCAAAGCGATTCTGACCGAGCTGGGCATTGAACCCCCGGACCTGCAGAGCTGGGTCTACTTCAACGAAACCGACCAATAACCACCGCGTCCGCTACAATGCGGGCATGCAATCCCCCATTGTTATTTACACTGACGGCTCCTGCCTGGGCAACCCCGGCCCTGGCGGCTGGGCTGCCCTGTTGCGCAGCGCCGAGGGCGAGCAGGTACTCAGCGGCGGCGAACCAGCCACCACCAACAACCGCATGGAACTGACCGCCGCGCTGCGCGCCCTGCAGGCTTTGCCGGCCGGCAGCCAGGTGGAGTTCTATACCGATTCGCAGTACCTGCGCAAAGGCATCACCGAATGGCTGCCCGGTTGGCAAGCGCGCGGTTGGAAGCGCAAAGGCGGGGCGCTGGCCAATGTGGAACTGTGGCAAGCGCTGGCCGGCGCCATCCAAGGCCACCAGGTCCGCTGGAATTGGGTCAAAGGCCACTCGACCAACCGGGACAACCAGCGCGTGGATCAGCTGGCCCGCCAGGCCATGTCGAAACAAAAATAGCAGCCCGTTGGGCTGCTATTTTCTTATTCCTTTTAGAGGCGACGACGGGATTCGAACCCGTGGTCAGGGTTTTGCAGACCCTTGCCTTACCACTTGGCCACGTCGCCAAACGTCGTGATTATACCGAGCAAACTTGACTGAAACAAAAAGAAACGGGAAGCTTCCCGTTTCTTTTGTACCAGAGCGGGCGACGAGACTCGAACTCGTGACCTTCTCCTTGGCAAGGAGACGCTCTACCAACTGAGCCACGCCCGCAAGTTAGGCTGAGGATTATAACGCAGTCTATCTTGCTTGTGCAATCCATGCTAGAGAACCGTTGCTGGGCTTCGCCCAGCAGGTTCTCTTAAAAGCCAGCGCTTTGCGCTGGCTTAGGTGCCGAGAGCCAGACTTGAACTGGCGACCCCACGATTTTCAGTCGCGTGCTCTACCAACTGAGCTACCTCGGCAAGGAGGGGAATTGTACAGGGCGGCTGTGCCCCTGTCAAGAAAGTTGCAGTTAAGTAGAATAACGCTCAGATTTAAGCGGAACTTCCTTCAACAAAGCTTCAGCCGGTATACCAAGTTTATAGTGCAATTTGCGGATCATCTTCAAAGACAACGGCCGTTTATAGTTAAGTACTTCAGAAATACGGCCAGACCCGCCGATGTACTCTTCCAAATCCGCCCGGCTCAGCCCGCGGCTTTCCATGAAGTATTCCAGAGCTGCAATGGGGTCCGGCGCTTCGATAGGATAATGTTCCTGTTCATATTTTTCGACCAGGGTCACCAACACATCCAAGCGGTCAGCTTCAGGTGTATTGGGCCGCGCCTCAAAAACGCGGTCAATTTCCTGCAGAGCAGCCTGATAATCTTCTTCAGTTCGAATGGGTCTAATTTCCATAAGTATCTACTCTAGATTGTCTGTGCATCGATTTTGTCGTATTGAGCGTGCGTTCCCACAAACCGAACAAAGACGATCTGTGCCGAATAATTGATCTTCACCACCAAACGATATCTGTTTCCCTTGATATTGAAGACCGCACGATTGTTCTTTAGGATACTCACCGCCGTATAGATCTTCTTGAGATCAGAGGGGCCGCGCCACTGCGCGTTGGAAGCATCCACGTACCAAGCTCGCAGAACTTCTGTGGCATCAGGATGCGCACCCCAGAACTTTGCCAAGGTGCTCTTTGCCACCACTCTCATAATACCACATTCCTCCCATTTTGGTAGGAGACTAGGTCTTGCGCCATCCCTCGCGCCTACCCACCCGCTTGGCAGGCACTCCGGCCCACACTTCGCCCTCGCCCGTGGACTCGAGCAGTACCGCGTTGGCCCCCACCATCGTGCCGCGACCCACCTGCAGCACGCCCTGCTTACACAGCACCTTGCTGCCCGGCGAGAGGATCACCTCGTCGCCCAACTCGATGCCCTCGAAAGCCGACTGCTCAATGGGCAGGTGGATGTCCGCCCGGCCCAGGGTCACGCCGGGGTAGATCTTCACGTCGCGGCCGATGCGCGCCCTCGGGTGGATCACCACGCCAAAACCGCCATGCACCAGCGTGAAACCTGGGCCGATCTCCACGCTGCGCGGGATCTCGGCGCCGAGCAGCTTGAGCAATCCATAAGCCAGGCGGCCCCACAGCGGGTGGCGGCCAGCGTAGGCCAGGCGGGTGTACAGGTCACGGGCCGCCATTACAGATCTTTGACCATATAGGTCTCACCCAGGCGGTAGCCGCGACCGGCGTAATAGTCACGCGTGCCCACGGCGGCGATGACCGCCATGCGGCGGAAGCCCGCCGCCCGCGCTTGCTCCTCCGCCGCGGCCAGCAGGCGCGTGCCCAGGCCGGTGTGCTGGGCGGCGCCCTGCTGCTCAGCGCCCATCTCCAGGGACTGGCCGTAGACATGCACTTCTCGCACCAGTGCGGCCCCGCCCAGGTCGGCCAGGCCGGTCGCCGGCGAATCCGGCCCAGGCAGCGAGAGGCGCAGGAAGCCCGCCAGGCGATCTTCGGGGGTGACGAAGCTGAGGAAATGCTCCTGGGCTGGGCCGGCGCTGTAGGCCAGGTCGCGCAGCTCCAGTTGCTCAGCCTGTACGCGGCTGCCGCGCACCTCGCGGCAGCGGATGCAGCGGCAGCGCTGGCCGCGCGCCTGCATGCGCTCGTGCACATCCATGCGTAGACTGGTGCGACGGTTGCCCTCGACCACGTTGTTGGAGGGAATGTCGCGGATCACGCGGTTGATGCGGCAATACTCAGGAATTTCAGCTTTGAGGTCGGCCAGCAGTTCGACCAGTTCTTCAGAAGTATAGGGCTGGTATTCGCCGCGCTGCCAATGCAGGTACAGCTCAGCATTCTCCAGCAATTGGGTGGGGTAGACCTTGAGCTCGTCCGGGCAATAGCCCTCCCACAGTTTGGCGAAGTCGACCCGGTCGCTCTCCAATGTAGCGCCCAGCAGGTTGGGCATCCAATGCAGCACGATCTTGAAGCCAGCCGCCCGCAGCAACTGCACCGCCTGGCGGGTTTCTTCCGGCGTGTGGCCGCGCTTGTTGAGTTCCAGAATGCGCGGCTCAAAACTCTGTGCGCCTAGCTGCACCTTGGTCACGCCCAAAGAGCGCAGCCAGGCCAGCTCCTCTGGGTTGACGTGGTCGGGACGCGTTTCGATCGCCAAACCCACACTGCGGTGGGCGGCGCGTTGGTTCAAGCGCTGGGCTGTGGCCAGATCCAGGCTGGCCTCACCATTCAGCGCGGCGAACATGCGCAGCACAAAGTCTTCCTGGTAATCCCGGCGGTACGAAGACCAGGTGCCGCCCAGGATCAGCATTTCGATCTTGTCGGTCGGATGGCCCACCGCCTCCAGCGCCTCCAGGCGGCTGGCGACCTGGCGGTAGGGGTCGAAGTCGTGCTGCAGGGCGCGCATCGCCCCCGGTTCGTCCGGCAGGTAGCTCTTGGGCATGCGCACATCCGTGGGGCAGAACACGCATTTGCCGGGGCAGGGATAGGGCTTGGTCAGCACCGTCACCACACTAACCCCCGAGAGGCTGCGCATCGGCTTCAGCCGGATGCGTGCCAACAAAGCCGGGTCCTCAGCCCACTCGCCGCTGTCCACCAGCTGGCGGTAGGCCGCCACCAGCATTTGCTTGCCCACAAAGCCGCCGCCCGCCAACGGGTGGCGGCTGAGCGCCTCAAAGACCGGCTTGCCGGCGCGGATGTCCTCCAGCGCGGCGCGTGCCAGGGCCAAGCGCTCCGGAGTGGCCTGCTTGGCCTGCTCCCAGCTGCGAATGCGGGGTTCTTGGTTGCCGGTGAGAGTCATCATCTATACTCAAGCCATGCAAGACGCCGTTGCCGAACGCTTGATCGCCTTGAACAAGCAATTCTATCAGGCGCTGGCGCAACCGTTTTCCGCCAGCCGCGCCCGCCCCCAAGCGGGCGTGCTGCGCGTGCTGGAAAACGTGCCGGCCGGGGCCAGCATCCTCGACCTGGGCTGCGGCAACGGCGTGCTGGCGGCGGAGCTGGCCCGCCGCGGCCACACCGGCCGCTACCTGGGGCTGGACTTCAGCGCTGAATTACTGTCCGCCGCCCGAGGACAATCTCCACTCTCCAATCTCCAGTTTCTTGAAGCCGACCTGACCCAGCCAGACTGGAGCAGCCAGCTAGAAGATGAGCCATTCGACTTCGTCTTCGCTTTCGCCGTGCTGCACCACATCCCCGGGCAGACCCGACGGCTGAGCCTTCTGCGCCAGGCCCGGACGTTGCTGCGCGGGGACGGGTCTAAGACCCGTCCCTACAAAGCCCGGCGCCTGGCGCTGTCCAACTGGCAGTTCCTCAACAGCCCCCGGCTGCGGGCGCGTATCCAGCCCTGGGAGGCCGCCGGGCTGCAGGCTGACGATGTGGACCAGAGCGATTATCTGCTGGACTGGCGCGCCGGCGGCCGCGGCCTACGCTACGCTCACCACTTCAGCGAGGAGGAACTGGCCGCGCTGGCCGCCGAGGCTGGCTTCAGCGTCAAGGAAAGTTTTCTCTCAGACGGCGCAGGCGGAAATTTGGGGTTGTATCAGTGGTGGGAAGCCTGATGCAGATTACAACTGCTTCACCGGATGCCGTAGCACCGTCTTGAGTCTATCGGGCGCGGTGCGGCGCGGGTCGCCCAAGTAGATCTCGTGGTGCTTGCCGTGGGCGCGGTAGCCGTGCTCTTCACCGAAGGCAATCATGCGCTTGATCGTGGCGGGTTCCTCTGAATATGGGCCGATGTGCATGATCTGCATCACCAGCCCTTCCTCAAAAGCTTCGAAGCGCGCCAGGTCCAGGCTTCGCAGGTCTTTTTTCTTGCGCAGTTGCTCGCGGGCTTCGGCAAAATGCGCCGTGGTCACCGGCTCAGGCTGCATGATCATGGCGGTGAAGTACCAGATGTCCTTGCGGCTGGGCGTAAACTCACGGCTGCTGTTAGCAGACCACCACAAGCCCTCCAGTGGCATCACGGCGTAATCCACCGGGTTGTCCGTGTCTTTCTTGACCATGAACTTCAGCGTATAGGAGTAGCTGTACAGCGCCTCCAGCGCATGCTGGTAGTCCGGCGCGTCTTCTACCGCCATGTTCGCCGGTATTACGCCGTCGATCATAATGAAGTTGAAGCGCGGCACTTCGACCAGCACGACTTCTTTGGGGCTGGGGTTGTAGAGATGCTTGTATTCCTTCTTCAAGTCTAGCTTCTGCATGATCACTCCTACGGATCCAGATGACTTTCCAGACGCGGGATGTAACGGTCCAGCCATTCGATCTCGGTTTGCAGCAGATTGAAGCTGTACTCGAACATGCCGTCCAGGAAATAGGGCAACTGCCCGCCAGACTGCCAGGCCGCTTCGACCTCGTCCCGGCGTTGCAGCAGGCCACGGCGGTACTGTCGCAGGGCGGCCAGCGCTTCACCAGCCGGCAAACCGGGCAGGCCGGCCAGCCCCAGCAGGAACGGGCGCGGCTGCCCTGGGTCGGCCAGCAGCTGCAGGGTGGCTGCCGCCCAAGCCTTGCGGCCGGCAGGCCGGGCCGTGTAAACCTTGCGCTGCGGCCCGCGGCCAGCCGCGGGCTGGCGCCGGCTGCTCAGCCACCCGCGCCGTTCCAGCTTGCTGAGGATGTAGTAGATCGAGGAGAAGCCGATCTCGGTCCACGAGCGCATGTTGCGCTGTTCGATCAACTGCTCGATCTCGTAGCCGTGGCGCGGGGCCTCAATGATCAAACCAAGGATGGCCAGTTCAGTATTGGTCATATATTCTATCACTAGAATAATACAGGGCCGCAGCCTTGTCAAGCCCAAAAGAAAAGCTCCCGCCGCTGGCAGGAGCTTGAGATCTCTGCAAGGAAGTTAACGGTGCTGGTCCACCAGGATCGGGTTGCCATCGGGGTCCACAAGCGTAAAGAATCCGGGACCGGCTTCTACTGTGGGGTCCACTTCCCCGTCCAATTCCACCTCACGCTCTTTGAGCATTTGCTGCAGCTGGCGAACATCGGTGAATTCGGGCAGGTCGTTGCCCACTGCATCCCACCCCGGGTTGAAAGTGAGCATGTTCTTCTCAAACATGCCTTGGAACAAGCCGATCACCGCATTGCCATTCTTCAGCATCAACCAGTTGTCCTCTTCTTTGCCACCAAACGCTTCAAAGCCCAGCTTTTCATAGAACTGGCGCGAAGCTTTAATATCTTTTACGCTCAAGCTGATCGAAAAGGCGCCCAAATCCATTGCCGTCCTCCAAAATCCGAGATGACAAATTATACAGGCGGCAAGCCGCGCTGATAGAATCGCCCCATGCCGCGCGAAGCCCGCTCGCAGCGCGTCGAAGCGATTGTGCTCAAGCACAGCGACTACGGCGAAGCTGACCGCTTGCTGACCCTGTTCACCCGTGAGCAGGGCAAGCTGCGCGCCCTGGCCAAGGGTGCCCGCAAACCCGGCTCACGCAAGGGCGGTCACCTGGAGCCCTTCAGCCGGGTGCGCCTGCAACTGGCCAGCGGCCGCGACCTGTACATCGTCAGCCAAGCGGAAGCCATCGAGATCAACAGTGCGCTCAGCAGCAGCCTGGAAAGCCTGGGCTACGCCGCCTACGCCGCTGAGCTGGCTGAGAAATTCAGCCTGGAGGGCGAAGCCCAGCCCGGCCTCTACCGGCTGCTGGCCGAGACCCTGGCTCGTCTGGCCAGCGGCGAAGGCGGGCAACTCTCAGTGCGCTATTACGAAGTGCGTCTGCTGGACCAGGTGGGGTTCCGGCCTGAGCTGCAAGAGTGCCTGGGCTGCCGCCAGGAGATCCAACCCGTAGATCAGTTTTTTTCGTTCGAGCAGGGCGGCGTGCTCTGCCCGCGCTGCGGGCGGGGGCGCAGCGGCTCGCGGCCCATCTCGATGCCCGCCCTCAAAGTCCTGCGCCATCTGCAGCGCAGCAATTACACGCAGGCTCAGCGTGCCGCCCCCAGCCCCAGCGTGCTGCGCGAACTGGAAACCTTGATGAACGCCTACATCACTTACCTGGCAGAACGCAGCCTGAACACGCCGCGCTTTCTGGAGCGCGTGCGCCGCAACGCGAGCCAACAACCATGAACGGCTCGCAGAGCTTCATTTTGCACCAGCGCGCCCGCCGCCACGAGTGGCAGGGCGCCGGCTGGCTTTCGATCAAGTCCTTCGTGGCCGGGGAGGCGCTCTACCAAGCCGAAGGCGGGCGCTTCCGCCTGGACGCGCAGCGCTACATGCTGCTCAACGACGGCCAGGAATATCGCATCGAGATCGACGCGGCCGAGCCGGTCGAATCTTTCTGCATTTTCTTCTCGCCAGAGTTGGTCAGGGATGGGCTGCAAGGGCTAAATAAGGCCGATGGCGATTTACTGGCCGAGCCGGACCCGGGGCCGCTGGCCATTCCCACACTCCCTACGCGCAGCTACCTGCACGATGAAGCTATTTCCCCGAGGCTGCGCGCCTTGCGCAGCGCTTATCCCGCCTACACAGATGAGCCGGCCTGGCTGGATGAACAGCTGCTGCGCTTGCTGCCCGTCGTGCTGCAACTGGCTGGCCGCGTGCGTCGGCAGATAGGCGCCTTCCCCGCGGCCAACCCGGCCACGCGCAAAGCGCTCTACCAGCGCGCCCACATCGCCCGCGAACATATCCTGGCTTGCTACGCAGAACCGCTTTCGCTACAAATGATTGCTGCGGCGGTGAACATGTCCCCTAACCATCTACTGCGCGTTTTCCGCAAAACCTTCGGCCTCACGCCCCACCGATACCTGACGCGCGTGCGTCTTGCCCGGGCAGAGCAGCTACTGAAAGCCGGGAAGCCGGTCACAGAAACCTGCCTGCAGGTCGGCTTCAGCAGCTTGGGCTCGTTCAGCCATCTGTTCCGCCGTCATTTTGGCTTTCCGCCAAGCGCAATCGAAAAGGGTGATTTCCGAGAAGCGCGCCAGCCTGAAGAGGCCTAGGATAGAAGCAAGGAGAGCCTTATGGACATCAAATTGACCCACACTCGCCTGTTGCTAGACGAAATAGAAGCTTGCCGGGCTTTTTACAAAGAGGTGCTTGAGCTGGAGGAAGTGGTGGCAGTGGACGGCATCTATTACGAATTCCTGGCCGGCGATTGCCGCCTGGGCCTCTACTCGCGCGAGCTAATGGCCGGCGTGCTGGGCACCCCGTCTGCGGCGTCTGGTGACCAGGCCGCCCTAACCTTCCAAGTGCCGGACGTGGACGCCGCCTTTGAAGCCCTCAACGCCAAAGGCGTCCAGTTCGTGCGCGAGCCGCACGACCAGCCCGCCTGGGTATTGCGGGTGGCCCATCTGCGCGACCCGGCGGGCACCTTGATTGAATTGAATGCGCCGCTGCAAAGCAGCGCATAGCCGGGCGTCTTCGCCCAGCGCTCTGTCCCGCTTGACATTCCACCCACATCCCACACGCCCTCCCCCACCGGCGCGACAATCTATTCATCCCAAACTCCAAACCCAACTCTTTCGCAAAACCACCCACGCCGCCGCCCAAAAAGCACCACAAAACCTACAACACTGACAACACCTGCAACAAACACAACACCGACAACAAAAAAGGCGAGGACGTTCGAGCAACGTCCTCGCCTCGTCACGACAAAGGGTTGAAGGGCTAAAAGCCTTCCAGCTTGGAAAAATCCGCCACACCGTCCGCCAGAGCAGCGATGGCCTGCAGCAGACCCAGACGGTTGTTTTTTACGCCTGGGTCCTCAGCCATCACCAGCACTTCCTCAAAGAAACGGTTGATGGCTGGGATCATGGGCGTAAAGGCTTTGAGGAAATCGTCCACCGAACCCGCCCGGCGCTCCACCGCCCCGGCGGTTTGTAGGGCCGCGTAGAGCACCTTCTCGGCCTCGTCCTTCAAGAGCGCTGCCTCAACGCTATGGCGCTCCGGCAGCTCACGCGTGATGCGCACGCAGCGGGCAAAAGCGGGCAGCACTTGCGCCCAGGCTTTGTGGGCGCTGTGCGCCGCCAGCTGCTGCACGCCGCGCGCCGCCGCGGCTGGGTTATGACCCTGGGCCGCCAGCACGGCGTCCACCACGTCGTGACGGGCGCCGCCCTCCAGCAGCAGCGCCCGCAAGCGCTGGACGATGAAGTCCAGCGCGCGGGCCTGCGCCTCCGCGCTGACCGGCACGGGCTGGGAGGCGGCCGCGGCGGCCAAGCCGGCGCGCAAGTCGAAGTCGACGTCGCGAGCGATCAGGCTTTGCACCAGGCCGATCGCTGCCCGGCGCTGGGCGAAGGGATCTTTAGCGCCGGTCGGCTCCAGGCCCAGGGCAAACAAGCCGGCCAGACTGTCCAGGCGGTCGGCCAGGCCCACCACGAAACCGGCAGTCCCTTTGGGTGTGGCGTCCCCAGCATAGCGCGGCAGGTAATGTTCAAAGATTGCCTCAGCCACTTCAGCCGGTTCCCCGGAGTCAAGGGCATAGTACTTGCCCATCACACCCTGCAGTGAGGTCATCTCGACCACCATTTTGCTCACCAGGTCGGCCTTGCTCAGTTCGGCGGCGCGCTCGGCCGTGGCTTGCTCGGCGGCGCTCAGGCCCAAACCCGGCCCCAGCTCGGCCACCAGTTTGCGGATGCGCCCCGCCTTGTCGTACATGGAACCCAGGTCCTTTTGGAAGGTCAGGCCCTGCAGAGGTTCCAGATAGCTGGCCAGCGGCTGCTCGCGGTCCCGCCGCACAAAATAAGCCGCGTCGGCAAACCGGGCCCGGATCACAGCAGCGTTGCCAGCCGTGACCGTGGGCACATCAAAGTCGCCGTTGCCTACGGCAATGAATTTGTTCAGCAGCGCCCCATCCTTCTCCAGGGGGAAGCAGCGTTGGTGCTTGCGCATCACCGCGATCAAGACTTCACGCGGCAGCTGCAAATATTCCGCTTCAAACTCACCGACCAGGGCTGCAGGCGCCTCGACCAGGTGGGTCACCTCATCCAGCAGGCCGGGGTCAGCTGGCACGCTGCCGCCGGCCGTCTTGGCCAGCTTGGCGATCTGCGCTTCAATGGCCGCCCGGCGTTCAGCCGGGTCCAGCAAGATGCCCTGCTTCTTCAGCTGGGCCAGATAATCCGCCGGCGACTTGACTGTGAACTCGGCCGCGGCGCCCAGGCGCAGACCGCGGCTGGCCGCCGCGCTGTGCAGCCCGGCATACTCAAAAGCCACCTGGTGCTCGCCGTGCAAGGCCAGCAGCCAGCGGATGGGGCGTGAGAAGTGCACTGCGCTGGCGTTCCAGCGCATGGATTGTTCGAACCTGAGGCCGGCGATTAGTTTGGGCAATTCGGTGGCCAGCACTTGGGCGGCCGGGCGGCCTTTTTGGTGCACTTTAGCCACCACGTATTCGCCACCATCGATGGTTTCCACGGCCAGGTCAGCCGCGCTGACTCCCTGGCCGCGGGCGAAGCCCTCGGCGGCCGGGGTTGGCGTGCCGTCGGCGCCAAAGGCGCGCGCGGCCGGTGGGCCTTTAACCACCTGGTCACGGTCGGGTTGGCCGGGAGCCAGACCGCGCACCTGGGCGGCAAGACGGCGCGGCGTGCCGCCCACGGTCAGGCTCTGGCACTCCAGGTGCTGCTCGGCCAGCAAGGCGGCGAGCGCCGCCTCCAACTGGGCGATGGCCGCCGGCACTTCGCCGGCCGGCAGTTCCTCTGTGCCAATTTCCAACAGAAAGTCGGCCGCAGAGGTTGGCGTGGCAACCGCAGGAGCGGGTTGGGAAACCGTCTCTGCTGGTGCGGTTTCGGTTTCCAGCCAGGGAAACTCGTCATGCTGGCGCTGGGCCAGGTAGGCTTCCGCCACCTGGTTGGCCAGGCCGCGCATGCGGCGGAAATAGGCCTGGCGCTCGGTGACCCCAATCGCCCCGCGCGCATCCAATACATTGAAGGTGTGCGAAGTCTTCAGCAGGTAATCGTAGGCGGGCAACAACACGCCCGCTTCCATAGCGGCCTTGGCCTCTTCCTCATACAGCTCGGCCAGCTTGCGGTTGCGCTCCACACTGGCGACTTCGAAGTAGTACTTGCTGTGCTCGCGCTCCCCCTGCAGATACATATCGCCCCAGTTACGGCGGCCGTCCCAACGCAGGTCGCCCACGAACTTGACGCCTTGCATCGCCATGGCGATCCGGTCCAGACCGTAAGTGATCTCCACCGAGACCGGATCCAGGGCGATGCCGCCGGACTGCTGGAAGTAGGTGAACTGGGTGATCTCCAAACCGTCCAGCCACACTTCCCAACCCAGGCCCCAGGCGCCCAGCGCTGGAGAGGCCCAGTTGTCTTCCACAAAGCGAATATCGTGCTTGTGCACATCCACGCCAATGGCTTGCAGCGAACGCAGATAGACCTCTTGCGGGTTGCCGGGGTCCGGTTTGAGGATCACTTGGAACTGGGTGTGCTGCTGCATGCGGTTGGGATTTTCACCGTAACGGCCGTCGTCCGGGCGTACGGAAGGTTCCACGTAGGCCACGTTCCAGGGTTCCGGCCCCAACACGCGCAGGAAGGTGGCCGGGTTCATCGTGCCCGCGCCCACCTTTTCGTTGTAGGGCTGCCAGACAACGCACCCGGCATCCGCCCAGAACTGCTGCAGGCGAGCGATGAGGGTTTGAAAGTCGGGGTTGGAGGGGGGAGTGGATTTCGTCATGGAAGGCTCATTATATGCCAGAGAAATTGGTAACTGGAGATTGGAGAATAGAGATTAGCGATGGGGATCGAGTTAAATCTCCATTCTCCAATCTCTATTCTCTTATCCATTGACCAATTTCCTCGTCCCTGATTTACTTCCCCCATGCCTATTCGCATGCTTTACGATGGCTGGCCGCTGGCCTATGCGCCGCTTAGCCCGGCGGCCTGGCACTTGCGCACGCTGCTGGCCGCCGCGCCAGAGGGTGTGGAGCCGTTGCTGGCCCTGCCCACCGACCCGCAGAACGCCCCGCTGCCAGATGGGCCCAAAGCAGTCTACTGGCACAGCCATGCCCGCGGCGACTGGGAGCAGCGCATCCTGCCACAACTGGCCGCCGAGCACGCTGCAGACGCCATCCACACCTGTGGGCTGGGCGCCAGCCTGCTGGGCAAGACGCCCACTGTGGCCAGCCCGGCGGAGCCGGAAGGCCCCGGCGGGCGCAGTCTGCTGCAAGCCGCCATGGGCCGCGGCGGCCTGGCCCGCGCCCATATTCTGTGGCCGCAGGATCTGCCCGCCCCGCGCCTGCCCGGTACACTGCAGCGTCTCGGCCCGTCCGTGCACCCCAGTTTCACCCCGACCCGGCCGCGGCAGGCTCCCGCCGGGCTGCCGGACGAATATGTACTAGTCTTGGGCCTGGTAGAAGAAGCCGCGCTGGGCGCCCTGCTGGACAGCTGGAGCTGGGCCTCCGCATCGATCGGTGAGTACTACCCCCTGTTGCTGGCGCCCACCGATGCCCAGCACGCCGCCTGGCTGCAAAGCCAACTGGAAGCCCAGCACGCCGGCGACACAGTGCGCGTAGCCCCACTGCTGGACCCGCCCGAGCAGGCTGCGCTGCTTCAGTGCAGCAGCGCAGTGGTCTGCGCCGCCCCACCGCTGGCCTGGGGCGACCCTTACCGCCAGGCGCTGGCCTGCGGCAAAGCCATCGTGGCGCTGCAGAACGCGTCCAGCGAAGCACTGCTCGGCTCGGCAGGCTACTTGCTGCAGCCCGGCGACTCGCGCGCCTTCGGCGCCGCCATCATCACGGTCGTGGTGGATGAGAAAGTGCGCGAAGAGCTGGAGGACGCGGCGATCAAACACGCAGGGGCCTGGAATGCGAATGAGTTTAGGGAGAAGCTGGGGGAAATATACAGGCAGATTGGAGACTAGAAATAGGAGATTATGCAAAATCTCCAATCTCTATTTTTACAATTCTCTACCGTCTGCGGCCCAACTGCAGCGTGTAAAAGCCAAGGCCGCCACCCGCCAGCAGCAGCACAATGCCCAGCAGGCCCATCAGGGGCGAACGACCGCCCTCTTCCGGCGAAAGCACATTGAAGCCGCCGGAAGAACTCTGCTGGGCGCCGAAGTTGATGTCCTGCGTCTGGCCCGGGGCGATCTGAATGGTGATGTTGGGGGCAGTGGTGGGGTTGTAGCCGTCGGGGATGGCGACACTGATCGTATATTCGCCCAAGGGCAAGTCCTCGAAACAGCTGCGCGCCGGTTCTCCGTTCTCGTCCAGGCCGCTTTGGGTCGCCAGCGTGCGGCTGGCCAGGCCGGTGCGTTCACTCACGCTGGCCTGGCCGCCGGAAATGCCGAATTCCGTTTCCTGGCGCATGGCATCCCCATTGACGTCGTCAAACAGCAATACACAGATCACGCCCGTGCCGGGGTTGTCCAGCGGGCCTTCGGGTGTGGCCGTCGCCACCACCGAATCTTGCGGGTCTGTGGTCGCGGTGGGTTCCTCGGCCAAGCCCAATAAGATCACCTGTCCTTCCGCAACCACTGCGTCGGGGCCCCAATTGTTCAAGCTTTGCAGGGTTTGCAGGGGGATGCCAAACCGGGCGGAAATCGCCCACGGCGAATCGCCGGCCTGCACGGTATACAGAATACGGCCATCCTCGCCGGCCGGAGGCAGGGGCTGCGGCGTGGCCTGCTGGCTCAGGTCAGCCGCCAACACAGGCGCAGGCAAACTGAAGGCCACGGCCAATAAAATCGTCAATACAGCAAACAGCGACCAGATTTTCGATTTAGCAACGAGCATAATTCGTAATTATATCGCGCAGGAATATAATTGACGGGTCGCATGAACTCCCAGGCCATTGCCCTTCCCCAAGACACATCCCATCATGTGCGCCGCTTTGATCTGCGCCGCGACCTGAACCCGGTGGCCGATCTGGTGGAGCTGTGCTTTGCCGACACGCTGGATGCAGACGGCCGCCTGTACATCGACCAAATGCGCCAGGCCGCCCGCGGCGGGCCGCTGCTCGACCTGGCGGCTAGCGGTGGGCGCACCGACCTGCCGATGAATGGCTTTGTATGGCAGGAGGGTGAGCAGGTGGTCGGCAACCTGAGCCTGATCCCCCAGTCGCACCAGGGGCAGAAACTGTACCTGATCGCCAATGTGGCCGTGCACCCCAGCCGGCGCCGCCGCGGCATTGCCGCCGCGCTGACCGCTGCAGCCCTGCAAGAGCTGCAGCGCCGCGGCCAGCCGGCCACCTGGCTGCAGGTGGATGCCAAGAATCCGGCCGCCATCCAGCTCTACGCGCAAATCGGCTTCCGTGAACGCATGCGCCGCACCAGCTGGCGGTTGGTGTGGCAGCCCGCCCCCAGCAAGCCGGCCACGACAGCTACTGCTGGCCCGCGCAAGAGCGAAGACTGGGCGCAGCAGGAAGCCTGGCTGGACGCCAATTACCCCGCTGACTTGCGCTGGCAGCTGCCGTTGGAAGCGCGCCTGCTGCAGCCCGGCTGGCGCGGCAGCCTGGAGCGCGCCCTCAGTGGCCGCCAGGTTCAGCAGTGGAGCGCGCGGCAGGGCGAACAGCTGCTGGGCAGCCTGGCCTGGCAATCCTCGGGCCTCGAAGCCGACAACTTGTGGTTGGCGGCCCCCACTGAAAGCGAAGCCGCTGCCCTGCCCGCATTGATACAGCTGGCTAACAAGCACCTCTACAGTTACCGTCCGCTCGCGCTAAACTATCCTGCCGGACGGGCCGCAGAAGCCCTGCAAAGCTGCGGCTTCCGCGCCACACGCACCCTGATCTGGATGGACTATCCTTGGAAGGAAATCACTTTTAATGGACAATGAAGCCCGCAAGAGCCTGCTCAACCAGGCCAAAACCATCGCGGTAGTCGGTCACTCAGACAAGCCGCACCGCACCAGCTACCGCATTGCAGAATATCTGCGCCAGGTAGGTTACCGCGTTTACGCCGTCAACCCGATGATCACCGAAGTGGCCGGCGAGCGCGCCTACCCCAGCCTGGCAGACCTGCCTGAGCAGGTCGATATCGTCAATGTCTTCCGGCGCTCTGAAGAGCTGGACGCGGTCGTGGCCCAGGCGGTTGCCGCAGGGGCCGGCAGCGTGTGGGCCCAGCTGGGCGTGGCCGACCAGGCTGCCGCCCAGCGGGCGGGGGCGGCCGGGCTGCCGATCGTCATGGACCGCTGCATCATGGTGGACCACCGTGCCTTGCTCGGCTAGCACGACAACAAGAGGATCGAATCAAAACTGGGCCTGCAATGCAGGCCCAGTTTTGTGAAGGAGAGAAACCTTTAGCCTTGGAGGGCTATAAACTAGCTCTTGGGTTTTCGTTCAGAGACCCAACCCCACGGGGTGCCGATCAGGGGCAGCAGGAAGTAGTCCAGGCCGATGTAACCGGCGATCTTCCAGGCCATGACCAGGCCGAGGGAGGCCACGAAGAGCAAAGGGTTGCTGCTGGCCGAACCAGCCATCATGAAGTTCCAGTTCATCAGGCCACCGAAGAAGGCGGCAATGCCGGTGAAGGCGCCCAAGATCAGGGCGATGCCGATCAGCACTTCGCCGTAAGCCACCAGCGGGCCAAACCAAGCGTGCGATTCGCTGTCCAGCAGGAACTGAATGAAGCTGCGGTACCAGTCGAAGGTGATCGGAGCGCGGCCGCCCTCAGGGATAGCCACCGCGCCGGTCCAAAAGCCCTTGATCGCGTCGCCGGTTTGCGTCCAGGCCGGGCTCTCAACCTTATGCAGGCCGGCTTCCAGCCACTCGTAGCCCAACCAGATGCGCACCACCAGCCACAGCCAGGCCATGCGGGTATCGTTGAACAGGGTGCGCACGAAATTGGGGTCTTGGATTACACGTCCACGTTGCAGTATAGATGCCATCTCAATCTCCTTGATTCGCATAAGGCGAATCTCTATCAAGTTGCGCTAACTATAAATATCGTCGTGCTTGTCAAACAGGTACAGCTGTCCGCGCGCTTGTCCCGACTTTTTGGGACATTATGCCCGGCCCTTTAAAACTTCTCCTCTGCGGGCACAGGCACCAGCAATTCGAGATGAGTGCCTTTGCCAGGCTGCGACCACAGACGCAGGCTGGCGCCCAGCCTTGCGGCGCGCTCACGCATGTTGCGCAGCCCATTGCCGCCGCCTTCGCCAGCTGCTTCCGGGTCAAAGCCGTCGCCATCATCATCAATGCGCAGGCGCACATCCGCTTCCTGGCGCTCCAAACCCAGATCTACATTACGCGCATAGGCATGTTTGCGAATATTGTTGAGCGCCTCCTGCACAATGTATATAAGTTCATCGGTCTGCTCCTCACTCAATCCCAGCGACGCCGCTTTGACAGGCGGAGTAAAGCTGACCTGCATCAGTGTGTTGGCATGCAGTTCCCGGGCCATCTGGCCCAGGCTGGTGGCCAGGTCCTGCCCCTGGTAGCGGCCGGTGCGCAGGCCCAGGATGTAGTTGCGCAAATCGCGCAGGATCTGACTGAGGTCTTCGATCGATTGGGCAATACGCTCGCCAGCCTGCTGCGGCTGTTGGTCGCTGATGCGGCGTTGGGCCTCCTGCAGTGCCAGGCCGGTGGCATAGACCTGCTGCATGATGCCATCATGCAGGGCCATGCCAAAGCGCTCCCGCTCCTGCAGAACGGCCAGTTCCTGCGTCTTTCGGTAGAGCTGGGCGTTCTCAATCGCGATGGCAGCCTGGGTGGCAAATTTCTCCAGCAACTGCTGGTCGCTGGGGTCAAAGTTCAACAAATGCTCTCCGGTACTGGAGTTCTCGTACTTATCCGCCAAGTACAGATTGCCGAACAATTCTCCCTTGGAACGAATGGGCACGCCCAGCAAGGACTGCATGGGCGGATGGTTGGGTGGAAAACCACCCGAGCGCGGATCTTTGCTGATGTCATTGACCAGCAGCGGCTGGCCGCCGGGGTTAAGCACCCCCAGCAGGCCGTGGCCTTGCGGCGGCGCACCGATGCGGGCGCGCACCTCGTCGCTGATGCCGGAGGTCAGGAATTGGCGAATGCGGTTGTTGCCCGGGTCCACCACGCCTAGGGCGCCATATTTGGCATTCAGCAGCTGGCGGCTGAGATCCACCACTTTTTGAAGCACAGACTGCAAGTCCAGCTCGGTGGTCAGCGTCAGAGCCGCCTGGTGCAGAGCCTCGAGTTGGCTGTTGGTCTCATGCAGCGCTTCCTGGCTGCGCTCGATGGCGCTGAAGACGAAGATGGAAAAAATGATCGCCCCCAGCATGACCGCCAGGATGGCGTACACATTGGCGGCCAGTTCATGTTCTGTGGGCGCACGGAAACGCAAATACAACACCAGCGCCAAAAACAACGTAGGCAGTATGACTGCCAGCCAGCGGAGTTGGCGGTTGTTCATCGGCCCAAACCTGCGCATGCTATAATCACGTTCTCATTATAAACTTTCGCCCAGTCGGGAATTTGCATGCTGAAAATCCTGTTAGTTGACGATCACGAAGTAGTCCGCCTGGGACTGAAATCGCTGCTCTCCAATTATCCCAAATTCGAAGTGGTGGCCGAAGCGGGCAACGCCGAGCAGGCCATCCGCCTGGCGGCAGAGTACCAGCCAGATGTGATCGTGATGGACATTCGCTTGCCCGGCAAAAGCGGCATTGAGGCCACCCGGGAGATCACCACCGCCCAGCCGGACACCAAAGTCATTATGCTGACCACCTTTGCTGATGACGATCTGCTCTTCGACGCCATTTCCGCCGGAGCTTCCGGCTATGTGCTCAAGCAGATCGACAGCGGAGAGCTGATCAACGCTCTGGAACGCATTGGCCGCGGTGAATCGCTGCTGGACCCGGCCGTGACCCAACAGGTCTTCAAGCGCATGCGTGAAACCCAGCGCAAGGCCGAAACCGAGGCTTTTTCGCCACTGACCGACCAGGAACTGCGCATTTTGGGTCTGGTGGCGCAGGGAAAACGCAACAAAGAGATCGCCAGCGAGGTATTCTTGAGTGAGAAAACGGTGCGCAATTACGTTAGCTCTATACTCAGCAAGCTCAGCCTGGCGACCCGGGCCGAAGCCGCGGCCTATGCGGTGAAACACCACATAGAAAATTTTGCCCCTGAGGAAAACTAGGAGGTTTTTGAATTATGGAAAGTCTTTGGATCGTTCGTCTGGCCGTCAACGCAGTGGCGCTATATGCCGCCATCTACCTGGTGCCAGGCCTGCAAGGTGCGGTCACCGACCCGCAGAACTGGGTGACGTATGTGGCCCTGGGCTTGATCTTCGGCCTGGTGAACGTGCTCATCCGCCCGCTGCTTAAGCTGGTCACCTGCCCGTTCTACGTCCTGACCCTGGGCCTGTTCAGCCTGGTGGTGAACACGCTGCTGTTCTCGCTGACCTTTTGGATCGGCTCACAGTTTGGCGTGACCAGCACCATCCAAATGTGGCCGGACGCCTTCTTTGGCGCCATCATCGTCAGCCTGGTGAGCATGGTACTGTACGCCATCATTCCGGATGGCAAGCCGCGCTCCAGCGCCAAGCGCCCACGTTAAAAACGCTGATACAAGAACAAAAAAGAGCGCCTCATGGCGCTCTTTTTTGTTGGCTGAGTTAACTACAAAGTTTCCAAGTAGCCGTCCATGGCGGTCAGCAGTTCCTCCACATCAGTGGGGTGCAGCTCACCCATGTGGCCGATGCGGAATGTCTTGCCCTTCAGTGGACCATATCCATTGGCGATGCGCATGCCGCGCTCGCCGAGGTAGGCGTTGAGGGCCGCGATGTCTATCTCACGGGTATTGTCCACGGTGGTCACGGTTTGCGAACGGTAGCCTTCCGGCGCGTAGAGCTGCAAGCCGCGCTGCTGGGCCCACTCCCGGGCCATCTGCGCCATGGCGGCGTGGCGGGCGAAGCGCGCCTCCAGGCCCTCATCCAGGATGCGGCGCAGCTGCACATCCAGCGCGTAGATCAGGCTGAGCGCCGGCGTGGCCGGCGTGGAATCTTTGATGCGGTGCTTTTCCATACGCAGCAGGTCGAAGTACCAGCCGCGGTTCTTGACCGTCTCAGCCTTGGCCATGGCGCGGTCGCTGACCGCCGCCATAGCCAAGCCGGGTGGCAAGGCCAGCGCCTTCTGCGAAGAGGTTAGTACGAAGTCCAGCCCCCAGGCATCCATCTCGATCTTGTCGCCGGACAGGGAGGAGACCGCATCCACGCAGATCAAGGTGTCCGGGCTGGCCTCATGCACCGCGGTGGCGATCTCCTGGATCGGGTTGACCAGGCCGGTCGAGGTCTCGTTGTGCACGATCAGGATGGCTTCGTAGCGCTCGCCCTTTAGGGCCTCACGCACCAGTTCGGGCGTGATCGGCTCCTGCCATTCCGTTTGCAGCACAGAGGCTTGCTTGCCGTTGGTCTCGGCGACCTGCTGCCAGCGGGCGGCAAAGGCGCCGTTGACACAGCACAACAGGCGCTCCTGGGCCAGGTTGCGCACCGCCGCCTCATGCATGCCGGTGCCGGAAGAAGCGCTGATCAGCACCCGGCTTTGGGTGTAAAAGAGTTGGCGGGCGGTATCGCCCACCCGGCGATATATTTCCTCGAACTGGGCGCTGCGATGCCCCAGCATGGCCTGGGTCTGGGCAGCGGCCACTTCAGGATCAACATCTACCGGACCGGGAATAAACAAACGAGCCATTCAGCCTCCAAAATTCACACTGGGTTCCTAAGGGACTGTGTCCATTGTAACGCCGCAAGAAAAAAGCCCCTGTAGGGGCTTTGAGTTAGCGGCAGGCGGGGATGATCCCGCCGAAGACATCACACCATAAGAAGTTGGCGTCCACATACCAAAAGAAAAAGGTCAGGGCGCAGGCACCCAATAAGCCAACAATCAGCACCGGGGCCACCCAGGGCTTGTCCAGCGGCAGGCGCAGGCCCTTGCGCCGTTCACGGCGGCGGGCGGCGCGGCTGGCGGCCGGCTGGTACTCCTCAGCCTGAGGCATGGGCAGCGGGGCAGCGGCCGGCGGCGGGGCCATGTGCGCTTCCGGCTGAGCCATGGGCAGCGGCGGCGGAGCTGGGGGCAGCGGATCCGGCTCCTCAGGCACCACCTGCCAGACGGGGAAGCTACTGGTGGCGCCTTCGCCAGCGACGGGCACAGCCTCATAGCGCAGGCTGATCTGGTCGCCCAGGCGGATCTGGTCGCCGGGGCGCAGCGGCAGCAAGCTGCGCACCGGACGCTCATTGACGAAGGTGCCGTTAGTGGAGCCCAGGTCTTCGATGGCGTAGCCGCTACTCTGGGCGATCAGGCGGGCGTGGCGGCGGGAGACCTCCAAGTCTTCCACCATAATATCTGCGCTGGGGTCACGGCCCAACAAAAGGCTGGGGCCGCTGATCTCGAAGCGCTGGCCTGGGTTGGGCTGGGTCTGCAGGGTCAATACGAAGTTCATGCTCATAGTGGATCGGGTTGAGTCTACAAAGGATTGTGAGGGGTGTCAAACGAAGCCGGGCAGCAACTAGATCTGCAGCACGCCTTCGGCGAGCTGCATTTCGTAGCCGAAGGTGGCCCCGAATGTCTCCACGATCTGGTCCATTACACGATCCATGCCAGGTGCGGGGTCCAGCAGGTAATCCAGGCTGATCTGGTTCTGGTTTTCCAGCCCGCAGGCGATGATGCCGTCCCAGTAGCTCATCTGCGGGGCAACGTTGAGCGCAAAGCCATGGCGGGAAATGCCGCGGGCATCCACTTTGACGCCGATGGAGGCAATCTTGCTGGGCGCCTGCTTGAGTTCCGGCGGGCAGTGGCGGCAGCGTGAGGCCACATCCGGCTGCACCCACACGCCGGTCTGGCCGGCCACCTGGCCGGCCGGCACGCCCAGATGGGCCAGGCTGGCGATCAGCATGTACTCCAGCTTGCGCAGGTAGCCGACGTAGTCGCCCTGCGCAATGCGGGTCTTGCCCGTTTCGGGGTCGACGCGCACCTCGCCCAGCGGCAGCAGCGGGTAACCGACCAACTGGCCCGGGCCGTGATAGGTGACATCCCCGCCGCGGTCCACCCAGTGCACGTCCACCTGCTGGGCTTGCAGCTTGGCTTGCTCCCAGAGCAGGTTCTCGGCCTGGCCGCGGGTGCCAAAGGTGTAGACGTGCGAATGCTCCAGCAGCAACAGGGTAGGCGGCTGTTCGCCGGCGGCGATCTGGGCGGCCAGCTGGTTTTGCAGGTGCCAGGCCTTTTGATACTCGGTGACACCCAAGCGGAAAACTTGGCAAGTGGTCATTTTGTTGAGGGGATGATACCATTCGCAAAAAGGGCGCGAACTTTGCGCCCTTTTGATTGTTTGAGGAGACAAGACCCCGTGGATGTACCCGCCCAAGCCGATACGATCAGCCCCAGCCTGAAAGAACGCCTGGCCGACTTCAACAAACTGTGGTTCGCCACCACGCTGGGGGTATTTGGCATGCAGGTCACCAACTTGGCGATCCCCTTGGTGGCGGTGACCCTGCTGGGCGCCAATGCCTGGCAGATGGGTCTGCTGCGCACCTTCAGCACCCTGCCCTTTCCGCTCTTCAGCCTGTTCGCCGGGGTGTGGCTGGACCATGCCCTGCGCAAGCCAGTGATGGTGACGGTGGACCTGCTGCGCGCGGCACTGTTGTTCTCCGTGCCGTTGGCGGCCTGGCTGGGCTGGCTGAGCCTGGAGCAACTGTACCTTGTGGTGTTCGGCGTGGGCACGCTCTCCGTGGTTTACGACGTGGCTCATTTCGCTTTCGTGCCTGCGCTGGTGACGCGCAGCCGGCTGATCGAGTCGAACAGCCGGCTGCACGCCAGCCACTCGCTGGCCGAGCTGGGCGGCCCGGGCCTGGGCGGCCTGCTGGTGCAGTGGGTCGGCGCGCCCTTCGCCGTGCTGCTGGACGGCATGGCCAACCTGGGGTCGGCGCTGACCATCGCACGCATCCGCACACCGGAGGCGATCAAAACGCAGCAGCCCACCGAGCGGGAGAATGTGTGGCAGGGCATCCTGGCCGGGCTGCACGCCCTGCTGGATACGCCGGCGCTGCGGGCCATCATCATCTCCTCGATGATCCTGGTGCTGTTCAACTCGGCGGGCATGTCGGTCTACTTGCTGTACCTGGTGCAAGACCTGGCCTTCTCGCCGGCCACGATCGGCCTGATCTTCGCCAGCAGCGGCGGCGCGGCGGTGGCCGGCGCTGCCCTGGCCAAGCCGGTGGCCCAACGCATTGGCGTCGGCCCGGCGATCATTCTGGGCTGGCTGATGCAGAGCTTGGCGCGCCTGATGATCCCCTTTGCGGGCGGCTGGGCACTGCTGCCCGGGCTGGTCGGCGTTCATCTTGTGATGGGCGTGTTCGGCACGATCGCCAATATCCACCAGTGGACCTTCCGCCAGAACACGGTCACCGACGATTTTCTGGCGCGGGTCACGGCCGGGCATCGCTTTGCTGTGTTCGGCACGGCGGCGCTGGGTTCGCTGGTGGGCGGGCTGTTAGGCACCTGGCTGGGCGACCTGCGCACCACCCTGATGATTTGCGGCGTGGGTGGCCTGCTAGGCCCCTTGTATGCCTACCTTTCGCCGCTGAGCCAAGTGCGCCAGCAGCCGGGAGAACCCAACCCGCCGACTTCGCCAGCGGAACGGGCCAAGCCGTAATCTCTGCACCCAAAAAAGATATATTAATCCTTTGGGGGGCGGGGGTAAGTTTGATTAATGGCTTGACAAGCCGCCCCTCTGCGCAGGCCAGGATACAGGCAAAAGGCTGGTTGGGGTGATTCTTGGGCGAAATTTCAAGCAGGGGGCAATCAGCGACTAGTCAAACCAGCGCCGGTACAAGTCGCTTTGCAACAGGTTGTGCGGGTCGGTCTTGGTTTTGAGCTTTTTGAACTCAGCCACGGCGCGGCGACCCAAGAAACGCTTGGCACTGCCCGCCCGCAGGGTGCTGTCTTTGACGAAATACAACCGCCCGCCCGCAGCAAGCACAACTTCATCCAGTTCAGCGGCCAGGGCCGACAACCGCGCCCGATTGGCCGGAGTGACCTTGAAATCCAGGGCCAGCGAGTAACCATCCAGGGCGTGAGTGAGCAGGAACGGGTCCGGCCGGTGGCGCTTGAGCACGCCAAGGTAAGAGGGCAGCCCAGCCTTTTGGCACAGGCGGAGAATTTCGGCAAAAGCCTCTGCAGCGCGCACTTTGGGGATAAAGCTCTGGTATTGGATCAGCCCATCGCGGCCGTAACTGCGTTCCCAACCGGGGATGTAGTCCAAGAGGAAGTTGAACTCGATCAGGGATTGGCGGTAGGTCTTGTGGTGGCTGATGGTGCGGCTGGCCAGGTACTTGGCAGTATTGACCGCCCAAACACTGAGATTGTTCATGAAGGGAGCCATCAATTTGGGCAGCCAGCCGCGCGGCACCAAGCCAAACATGCGCGCCGGCAGGACCTGGGCATCCACGCGCAGGCTGGCTTCGGCCTGTGGATCCTGGGCGGCGTGCAGGTAGCGCGCCGTGTGGATTTGGCCGCGGCCCAGCGCCCGTCCGCCCGCCGTGCAGTCCACCCAACCCACCACGTAGTCGCAGTCTTTGTGCGCGTCGATGGCAGCCAGCATGGCCTCCAGATTGGGCTCGGCCCAGGCGTTGACTTCCAGTCGGCCGGATTCGATGGGCTTGAGCTGCAGGGTGATGCTGGTGAAGACGCCCAGCATGCCCAGGCCGCCGATCATGGCGCGGAACAAGCCGCCATTCTTGCGCGGCGTGCAGGTCACGCGCCGCCCGTTGGGCAGCAGGGCGCTGAACTCCAGCACATGCTCGCCGATGGGGCCGGCGACCCAATTGTTCTTGCCGTGAATATTGGCCGAGAGACAGCCGCCAATGGTGGGGAACATGGTGCCGGGGACCACCGGCGGCCACCAACCATCGGCCAACACGTAGTTCCACAGATCTTCAATGGTCACGCCGGGCTCGACGGTGATGCGGCCACGGGCCGGGTCCCAGGCCAGGACGCGCTTGAGACGGCGCAGGTCGAGCACGATCTGGCCGCTGTTCAGGGCGGCGTCGCCGTAGCTGCGGCCGGAGCCGCGCAAGGCGATGCTGAGGCCTTGTTGGCGGGCGAGCTTGAACAGGGCCGGCAGTTCACCGGCCTGCTCCGGCTGGTGGAGCCAGGCACTGCTGCGCAGCGAATGGCCAAAATTCTCCAAGCCCGAGAAGGACTGCAACGACAGGCTGGGGTCGGGATTCAAAAAGATAGTCTCCGGAAGATGAAGGATGGCACCAGGCGGATGACCAGCATAATGTAGCGCCAGAACCAGGGCACGTAGACCAGCTGCTGGCGGGCGCGCAGCGCTTTCCAAATGCCATCGGCGGCTTTTTCCGGCGAGATGACGCCGAAGGTGCGCGGTGAGCCTTTGAGCTGGTCGGTATCGACAAAGCCGGGCTTGACGGTGAGCACATGCACGCCGCGGCGGGTGAGCCGGTTGCGCAAACCTTCCAAGTAAGCGTCGAGGCCGGCCTTCGAGGCGTTGTAGGCTGGGTTAAGCACCCGGCCGCGGTCGCCGGCTACGGAGGAGATGCCGACCAACTGGCCGCGGCCGGCGCCCTGGAAGAGCGCCGCCGCACAGCCCAGCCAGGCCAGGGCGCCGGCCAGGTTGGTCTGCAGCATCTGCTGGTCTTTGTGGGTGTCGAACTCATCGATCTTTACCGGTACGGTTACCCCGGCGCAGTAAACGAACAGGTCCATGCCGCCCAAGTCCTTAACCAGGCGCTGGAACAAGGCCGGGATGGCCTTGAGGTCAGTGACATCGTGCGTATAGGCGGCGGCGCGGGCCTCGCCGTGGGCGCGGTTGATGTCTTCACACAGCGCACTGAGGCGGGCCTTGTTGCGGGCCAGCACGGCCACGCGGTAACCTTCGGCGGCCAGCCGCGCCGCCAGGGCGGCGCCAATGCCGGAAGAGGCGCCGACGATGACGGCGCGCGGGCGGCGCAGCAGGGGCGGCTCAGCCGGGAAGCGAGAGGGGGTGGTCTTGGTCTGGGGCATGGTGGCTCCGTATTATACGCGGCCCATGCGTTCCCCGGCGGCGGCTATATAATCCTGGCATGCGGGAAGCGGATGAACAGGTTCTGGCCTGGCTGCTGGAGGGCGACCCGGCGGTGCGCTGGCAAACCCAGCGCGACCTGCTGGATGAGAACCCGGCCGTCTACGAAACCGAACGCGCCAAGGTGACCGAGGAAGGTTGGGGCGCCCGGCTGCTCAGCTTGCAGGACCCGCAGGGCACCTGGGCGGGCGGCCTTTACACACCCAAGTGGACTTCGACCCACTACACTTTATTGACCCTGGCCTTTTTGGGGCTGCCGGCGGCGAATGCCCAGGCGCAGAAAGCCTGCCATATCCTGCTGGAGGACGGATTTTTGGCGGACCACGGCATTCGCTACAACCTCAAAAAGCCCGACAAACACGGCCACGCCGAAACCTGCATCACCGGCATGGCGCTGGGAATATTCTCTGCCTTCGAATTGGATGACGCCCGCGTGGACCAGATCGCCCGTCATTTGCTGGGCCAGCAACTGACGGATGGAGGCTGGAATTGCCGCTCGTACCGAGGCGATACGCACAGTTCATTCCACACCACCCTGCTGGTGCTGGAGGGATTGCGCCGCTATTTGCAGGCCAAACCAGCCGCGCCGCAAGCGATCTCAACAGCCATGGTCGCCGGCCAACAATTTCTGCTGGAGCACAGCTTGTTCCGCTCACACCGCAGCGGGACGATCGTCAAGCCGGCTTTCCTGCGCACGCCGGCCCAGCCCAGCTGGCAGTACGATATTCTGCGCGCCCTGGACCACTTCCAGGCCGCTGGCGCCAGCCGGGACGAACGCCTGGCAGAAGCCGTCGGCCTGCTGCAGAAAAGCCGCAAGGATGACGGCCGTTGGAACGAACAGACCCCGGCCAGCGGCAAGCTGTGGTTCCGCATGGAGACCCCGGGCAAACCGGGGCGTTGGAACACCTTGCGGGCGCTGCGGGTGCTGAAGTGGTGGCAGGCCAGCCGCTAAGCGCGGGTAAGCCTTAGGCGCTGCACAAAGCGGTTTTGGGCGCCGAAGCGGTATTTGTATTCCTCATCGCCGCGCATGAAGTCGAAGACGCGGCGGCCCTGGGCAATGCACCATTCGATCATGTAAGCCAGCAGCACCCAGCCGGGGGACAGCCGTGCGTGCTGGCTGCTGAAGCCGGAGTTGTAGGCCCAAATGCGCCCCAAATAGTCAAAATTCATAAAGCCCGCCACACGTTGCGCGCCGACGGTGAGGAAAGCCAGCTGCAGCCAGCCACCAGCCGCGGCGGCCCCGGCGATGGCGCGCATCTGCACCTGCATGTCGGGGGTGAGGAAAGCGGCCTTGTCGGCCTCCTGGGCCATCAGGGCGAAGAAGTCCTCCAGGGCGGCGGCCAGCTGCGGGTGCCGGCTGTCGACGATCTCCAGGTCTACCGTCACCGGGTACTTGGCGGCGTTGCGCAGCTTGCGGCGCAGTTCGTGGGCCTGCTTGCTCTCCAGCATCTCGCCGTAGGCGTCAAAGCTGTCCGGCAGGAGGATGTAGGGGCTGGGCTGCAGCGTCTCCAGCTCGGCGGCCCAGCCGGCGGCTGCGGCGGCCGCCTGTAGGGCGGCGGGGGTGGCCGACTCGTCCAGCAGGTTGTGCAACTCCACGGCCGCCCAATCGCTGCCAGCCAGGTGAGCCAAGAGCGCCTGCACGAAGGCCGGCAGGTCGGCGGGCCGGACGATGAGATCCAGGAAATCGGCGATCTCATGCGCGCCGATAAAACGCAGCGTGTCGCCAACGGCGAACAAGGGGGCGATGCCGCGCAGCTGACCCGCCTCGTCGCGGCCGGTAAGGATGTGCAGCTGCGCAGCCTGCCACTCGCCGCCGCCCAGATGTTGCCACCAGGCGCGCTGGAAGTCATAGGTCAGAAAGGGGGAATTTTGATGTGTGCTTTCAAGCAAAGACTGCCAGTCTGCTTGCAGGGCAGCCCAATCCTCCACCGTGTGGATGGTTTCGATGCGCAATACAGCTCCGATCAAGTTGAGTTGGGAATGAACACAGGGCGGCAGGAAAAGCCAACCAAATTTTACCTGTATAATTTTTCAAGACGAAGCAGGCCTCGTCTCGCATGTCAGCCAAATTGGATCTAACCGTAGTTTCGCTGTATAGAGTGGACGGGCAAGATGAAGCTTACTTGCCCGGTTTGTTTTGCGCGCCGGCCCCACGGCGGGCGGCCCGCGGCCGGGGCGAAGACCGGCTGGTGCTGCAATTGTTCGCCGCGCCCGAATTGGGGCTGAGCGCTGAGGCGCAGGCCAGCCTGCTGCAAGACATGGCCAACGGCTACTTCCGCACGGCCGGCGCGGTGACCTCGGCCTTGCGCGAGCAGGTGGAACGGCTGAATACTTACTTATTCCAGCGCAACCAGGGGGCGCCGCCGGCCGGCGCGGCCCAACTGAGCCTGATGCTGCTGCGCGAGGAGCGCCTGACGCTGGCGCAGTGCGGCCCGCTGCACGGCTTCCAGCTGGGCAAGTCGATCCACCATTATTACGATGCGCAAGGGGCGGGGCGCGGGTTGGGTCTGGGCCAGCATGCGCAGATGCGCTTTTACCAATTCGAGCTGCACCCCGGGGAACGCCTGTTGAGCCTGGCGCAGCTGCCGGCCAGCTGGAATGAAAGCACGCTGGCGGACAGCGAGCAGGCGGAGTTGCACACGCTGAGCCAGCGCCTGCTGGAGCAAGCCGGCCAGCAGTTGGCGGCAGTGCTGCTGGAAGCGCTGCCCGGCCCAGGCAGCCTGCAGCAAGTGAGCGCAGCGCAGCTGCGACCGCAGTCCCCACCGCCCGGCGCAGCGGCTGACCCGCCCACACCGACCGTGACGACGCTGAGCGATACGGCGCCGATCCAGGCGCAGCCGCTGGCCGGCGCCTGGGAAAGCCTGCCCACGCCTGAGGCCCAGCCGACGGCAGCGCCGGCAGAACCGATCTTGGCGGCCCCCGCAGCGTATTCTGACCCAAGTCAGCCGGAAATGGCGGCGTCAACGCCAATTTCTGAACGGCTTCGGGATCTTTCCGAGCGCTTTGTGCCGCCGCTGCGCCAGTTCCTGGAACGTATTCTGCCGGAAGAGCCGATCTTCAACCTGCCGCCGCGGGTGATGGGGCTGATCGCCCTGCTGGTGCCCATGGCAGTGGTGATCCTGGTGGCAGTCGTCTATTTGCAGTTTGGCCGCCAACAGCTGTATGTGAACTATTTGGAACGCGCCCAGGCCGCGGCGGCGATCGCCACGGCCAGCGGCGACGCGGGTGAAGTGCGCCTGGCCTGGGAAGGCGTGGTGTACTACGCCGAGCGCGCCGCCCATTATGAAGAGGACCAGGCAGTGGCCTTTGAGCTGCTGGGGCAGGCCAATGCGGCCCTGGATGAGATGGACCTCATCCGGCGCATGGAGTTCAACCCGATCCTGAGCCAGCCGCTGGCCAACGATGCGCAAATCACGCGCATGGTGGCGACCAACAACGAGATCTATCTGCTGGACAGCCGCAGCGGCAACGTCCTGCGGCTGTTCCTGGCCGGGGATGGCAACCTGGGGCGCTACCAGCAGGACGCCAACTTCCGCTGCGGCCCGGGCCAGTACGGCAGCTTCATCGTCTCGGAGCTGGTGGACTTGGCGCTGCTGCCGCGCGGCAACGCGGCCAATGCCGAGCTGATCGCCATGGACGCCAACGGCAACGTGCTGTATTGCGCCCAGGGCCAGGCGCCCTCAGCGCAAACCCTGACACCGCCCAACAACCACTGGGGCCGGCCGCGTTCGCTGCGCATTGCCAACGGCGATCTGTACATCCTGGACCCGCAAAGCAACGCGGTGTGGCTGTATGAAGGCGAGGACCACGCCTTTGGCGAAGCGCCGCGCTTCTTCTTCGGCGCCGAGGTGCCCAGCCTGCGCGAGGTGCAGGACATGGCGGTGAACGGCAGGGACATCTACCTGCTGAGCAGCGATGGGCGCATGGTGCGCTGCACATTGGGCACCAGCGTAGACAATCCGACCAACTGCGAGAACCCGGCCACTTACACCGACACGCGGCCCGGTTATGGCAACGGGCCGCAGATCGAAGGCGCCAACTTTGAACAGGTGCGGATCAGCGAACCGCCCCAGCCAGCGATGTACATGCTGGACCCGGTGGCGCGCGCCGTGTACCGCTTGAGCCTGACACTCAGCCTGGATACGCAGTTCCGCAGCCTGAACGACCTGCCCGCCGGGCTGGCCACGGCTTTTGCGGTGACCCCCAACCGCGCCATTCTGCTGGCGATCAGCAACGACGTCTACATCGGCTTTTTGCCCTCTGAGTAAACGCCATGCCAGACTATCTGCGCGTTGCGGTTAACCTGCCCCAGGTCTCAGGCGTGTTTGACTATCACAGCCCGCCTGAGCTGAGCGGGCGGCTGCGACCCGGGCACCTGGTGCTGGCCCCGTTTGGGGGGCGCCAGGTGCAGGGCGTGGTGCTGGAGCAGGTGACCCAGCCCGAGGTGGCCGAAACCAAGGCGATAGACCTGCTGCTGGACGAAGACCCCGTGCTGACTGCCCTGCAGTTGCAGCTGGCGCAGCACCTGGCCGAAAGCTGCCTGGCGCCGCTGGCGGCCTGCATCGGCCTGATGCTGCCACCCGGCCTGGGCGGCAACCCCGAAGTGGAATTCAGCCTGAGTGAAGCAGGCCGGGCCTTCAGCGGCAGCCTGCCAGCCGCGCAGCAGACCTTGCTGGCCCTGCTGCGCCGGCGCGGGGCGTTGCGCGACGGGCAGATCAACCATGCGCTGCCGCGGCGCAACTGGCGGGCAGCGGCCGCCGCGCTGGCGGCCAAGGGTCTGCTAACCCGGCGCGGCCTGCCGCCCAAGCCAGGCGTTAAGGTCAAAACCTTGCCCACCGCCGAGTTCGCCGCAACCCCTGAGGACAAAAAAACGCTGGGGCGGGACGAGGCCACTCGCCGGCGGCGGGCGCGGGCGCTGGAGGTGCTGCAGAGCGAACCGGGGCCAATGGACAGCGAATGGCTGCTGGCCGAAAGCGGAGCGACGACAGCCGACCTGACCTATATGAACAAGCGCGGCTGGCTGCGGCTGGGCAGCCGCGAGAGCCTGCGCGACCCGCTGGCCGACGCCGTGCCGGAAGCCGGGCTGGAGCCCAAACTGACCCCGAAGCAGGCGGCGGCCTGGGATGTAATCCACAAGGCGATCGCCGCCAGCGCCAGCAAACAGGCCACGCCTTTCCTGTTGCACGGCGTGACCGGCTCGGGCAAGACCGAAATTTATTTGCAAGCTGTCTCACGCGTGCTGGCGCAGGGCCGCAGCGCGATCGTGCTGGTGCCGGAGATCTCGCTGACCCCGCAGACCGCCGGTCGTTTTTTGGCGCGCTTTCCGGGCCAGGTGGGCCTGGTGCACTCGCAGCTTAGCGAGGGCGAGCGCTACGATACCTGGCGGCTGGCGCGCGAGGGCAAGCTGCGCGTGATCGTCGGGGCGCGCTCGGCGCTGTTCGCCCCGCTGGCGGACATCGGCCTGATCGTGGTGGACGAAGAGCACGACGAGAGCTACTACGAAGCCGGGCAGCTGCCGCACTACCATGCCCGCCAGGCAGCAGTGGCCTATGCCCGGCTGGCGGGGGCGGTGTGCCTGTTGGGCTCGGCCACGCCGGACCTGGACAGTTACACGCGCACGCAGCGCAGCAGCTGGCAGCTGCTCGAATTGCCCGAGCGGGTGCGCGCCCACCGCGGCGCGGCGCGCGGCCCGCAGCCGGAAGAGGGTGCCCTGGCGCTGCCGGCGGTGGAGATCGTGGACATGCGCGGCGAGCTGCGCGGCGGCAACCGCTCGATCTTCAGCCGCCGCCTGCAAGCTGCACTGGAGGAGACGCTAGCCGCCGGGCAGCAGGCGATCCTGTTCCTCAACCGGCGGGGCAGCGCCACTTACGTCTTCTGCCGGGACTGCGGGCATGTGCTGCGCTGCCCCAATTGCGACGTCCCACTGACCCAGCATTTCGAAAGCACCCCAAGCAAGCGGACAGGCAAAGAGAAACACGAAGCGTTATATCAACCGAGCGAATCTCGGTTGATATGTCACCATTGCAACTACAGCCGGCAGTCGCCGCAGGCCTGCCCCAACTGTGCCAGCAGCCAAATTCGGTATTACGGCACCGGCACCGAGAGCGTGGAAGCCGAGGTGAGCAAGCTACTGCCCGGGGGGCGTGTGCTGCGCTGGGACCGCAGCACGGCGGCGCGCAAGGGCGCCCATGAACAGATCCTGCAGACCTTCAGCCAGGGCAGCGCGGACGTACTGGTGGGCACGCAAATGCTGGCCAAGGGGTTGGACCTGCCGCGGGTGACACTGGTGGGCATGGTGCTGGCGGACGTGGGCCTTAACCTGCCGGACTACCGGGCCGCCGAGCGCAGCTTCCAGCTGCTGACCCAGGTGGCCGGGCGGGCCGGGCGCAGCCCGCTGGGCGGCCGGGTGGTGCTGCAAACTTTCCAGCCGGAGCATTACGCCATTCAAGCCGCCGCCCGGCACGATTATGCAGCTTTTTACGTGCAGGAAAGCGAGCGACGGCGCGAGCTGCGCTATCCGCCTTTTTCGCAGCTGCTGCGCCTGGAATACCGGCATGCGGAGGCGCAAAAAGCCGAAGACGAGGCGATGGCCTTGGGGGCAGTGATCGAAGGCTGGCTGGAAAAGGAACAGCGCAGCAGCACGCAGATGAGCGGACCGGCGCCGTGCTTCTTCGCCCGGCGCAACCGGGAGTACCGCTGGCATATCCTGCTGCGCGGGCCAGACCCAGCCTCGCTGCTGCGCGAGCGGCTGCCGGCCGGCTGGCGGGTGGAGGTCAACCCGCCAAACGTGCTCTAAGGTTGTAGGGTCTCGCGGATCAGCTGCAGAGCGGCCACCGGGCTAGCCGCCTGGGTGAGGCCTTCCAGCAATCCGGGGTTCTGAATGGCGCCGATCAGCTGGCCGATCATCTCGACCTGCTTCTCCTGTTCCTTGATCGCCAAGAGAAAGACCAGCCGAGTCTGCACCTGAGTGGACCCGTCCGTGCCCATCTGACCGAAAGCCACTGGCTGGGCCAGCACAGCCAAGCCAATGGCGGAGCGCAGCACCTGCGGCGGGTCGGCATGGGGAATGGCCACCGCCAGCGGTTCGGTGGGCAGGCCGGTGGGGAAAGTCTGTTCGCGGGCGATCACATCGTCCGCATAGGCGGAGGTTACGGCGCCGTTGGCCGCCAGACGATCCACCAAGCTGCGGATGACGCCTTCAGCGTCGGCCGCTTGCAGGTCAAGCACGATCTGGTCTGCTTGAAGCAGATCGGTGAGGGTGTACTGCATGCTTACCCGCGGCTTAGGTCAAGGTCCGGGCTGAACTGGCGCACACAGGCTTCCAGCAGGTCAACGCTCTGGTTAATGTCGGTCTCGTGGCAGGTGGAGATGGAAGCATGTGAATAGCGATGGGGGATCGAGAGGGCGGCGATGATGTAACCGCGTTCGCCCAGGTAGAGCTGGAAGGCCGGGTCGGTGATCACACCCACGATGACTTCGCGCTGCAGGGGAATCTTGTTCTCGGCCGCTTGCTTCTCGATGAAGCGCCGCAGCTTGGGGGAAGACATCACGCCGGCCAGAGTGCCGCGGCCGTGGAAGTCCATCAGCTTGATCGCCGGGCCCTGGCCCAGCTTGACGGCTTGCAAATTGTTGTCGGTGTCCGGCGTATCGGCGGCAATGGTGATGTCCAGTGAAATGATGGCGTCCGGCTTGCTGAAATTCACCGTGGGCAGCGAGCCGCGGATGCTGAATTCTTCCAAGACAGTCAGGGCGAAGACGACGGTCACATCAGGCCGCTTTTTGGCCAGCTGCTCCAGCACCATCAGCAGGATGTAGACGCTGACGCGGTTGTCCAGCGCCTTAGAGCAGATTTGTTTGTCGCCAAAGCGATGGAAGTTGGGATGATAGGTGATCGGGTCGCCGACCTGGACGCCGGCCTGCTCCACCGCGGCGCGGCTGCGCAGGCCCAGGTCGATGTACATGCTGTGGATTCGAGGTACCACGAATTTCTCGTCGGGCTGCACGATGTGATGCGACTTGGCGCCCACGTAGCCGGGCAGCAGGTCGCCTGCATCGGTCAGCACGTCCACGCGCTGGCCCAGCAGGCTCTTCTCGGGCACACCGCCAATGCGCTCGATCAGCAGGTAACCGTCCTCGGTGATGTTGCGGACGATCAGCCCGAGTTCGTCCATGTGGGCCTGCAGCATCAGGCGCGTGTCAGGATGCTTGGCGCCGCGTAAAATGCCGACTACATTGCCCAGGTTGTCCACATGCACCTCGTCCACCAAGGGCGTGAGGTGGTCTCGCAAAAAGGCGGTCATGGCGTCTTCCCGGCCGCTGACGGCGTGGATGGCGCAAAGCTGCTCCAACAAGTTCCAATTCTCTTTAGCCATCATTCTCCAACTTTAGCGCATTTGTGCCTGTGGGGCGGGGAGCATTTACGCGCCCCACCCCACAGGCTTAGAGGCTAAGGCTTAGCCGCCGAACAGTCGGCCGATCGAAGTGAGCAGCCAGGCGATCCAGTTGCCGCCGGAGAGGCCGGTGATGCTGGTGGCGCCGCCGGTGTCGAAACCGATGTTGGCGGCCGTCTGCGTCAGCAGCGGGGCCAGGTCACCGGCTACGTACAGGATCATGGTCATGATCACCGCACCATACAGGATGGAGCGGAACAGGTTGCCCTTGGTCAGCGGGGGCACCATGGCCACGAAGAAGGCGGTGGCCGCCAGATCTGCGGCGGGCAGCACACGGTTGCCGGGCAGGATGGCCGCCAGCAGCAGCGTAACCGGAATGAGCACAATGGCGGCGGCGATCGTGATCGGGTGACCGATCAGGATGGCCGAGTCCAGACCAATGTGAAATTCGCGGCCGGCAAAGCGCTTCTTCATGAAGTTGCGGGCCGCCTCCGAAATGGGGGTCAGACCCTCCATGAACAGGGAGATGATGCGCGGCACCAGCAACATGACCGCAGCCATCTGCACCGCCAGGGTCAGCACGCTGCTCCAGGCGGCGTAGTCGCCCACGCCGTAAGCCAGCACGCCCAGCAGCAAACCGAGCAGACCGCCGAGGATGATCGGCTGGCCCACAACACCCAGACGCTTCTGGATCGTGTCGGCGTCCCAGTTGATGTCGCGCAGGCCGGGGATCTTATCCACCAGCCAGTTGAGACCCAGGATGATGGGCACACTGGTGATGGCCCAACCCTGCGGGATGGAGATGCCCGGCAGGTTAAAGAACTTCTGCACACGTTCGGCGGTGAGGTCCGCGATCAAGAGCGAGACGACCGCATGGATGGCCGCAGCCACCAAGCCGAAGAGCAGATTGCCGCCGGTCACCAGGAAGACCAGTGAGCCGGTGTAGGCATAGTGCCAGAAGTTCCACATATCCACGTTGAGCGTCTTGGTCCAGCGCATGGCCAGCATCAGGATGTTGACGCCGAAAGCCAGCGGAATAACCAGGGCGCCCACCGCAGTGCCAAAGGCGATCGCGGCCGCCACACCCCAGCCCACATCGACAACGTCGAGCTGCAGGCCGGTGTTGGCGATCAGCCGCTGGCTGGCGGGGTCCAAAGCGCCGATCAGCAGGCCGATGACCAGGCCCAGGCCGACAAACGCAACGCCCACCGTCAAAGCGGAGATCAGCGCCTTGCCGGGCTTCAGACCCAGGACGAGGCCCAAAATGAAGATCACAATGGGCAACATGACCGGGGCGCCAAAACCGGTAAGGAAATCACTGATCGCTTGAATAGTTTCCACTACTACCTCCTCAAAGGTATTGCTGAATGATAGTTGTTAGGGAGTATCCAAATAGATGCGTTCGAGCTGGTCTATCACCTCCTCCTCCCCAATGCCTGTCAGGAAAGGTAAGCCACTAAGTGTGGGGATTTGTACATCGTCGTAAGGCACCTGGGCGGTGGCCACCACCGCATCGGCGCCGGAAAGCTTGTGCGGCACTTCGGGCACCCGGCACTGCACCGTCTCCACCGGGACACCGCGGGCGGCCAGCATCTCTTGAATCTTGATGGCGACATGGGTCGAAGTGGCGATCCCGGTGCCGCAAGCCACCACGATCCTGAGCGCACGGCCGTCGGCTTTACTCATGGCCCGCTCCGTTGTGGTTGCGTCGTGTTCTTCATAAGGTCGTCCTTCCAGAAATGTTCAATCGGCAATGATGACCGTCACCCCCGCAGCTTCGATCTCTTTGAGAATGTCTGCGGGGGCCGAGGAATCTGTGACGATGGTGTTGATCTTGGAAAGCGGGCCGACATGGGCAAACGTGGTCTGGCCAAACTTGCTGCCGTCGGCCACGATGATCTTCTCCCGGGCCTGTTCCAGCAGCACCTGCTTGATGCGCGCGTCCTCGATGTTGTATTCGGTCAGCCCGTCGCGCGGGCTGATGCCGCCCATGCCTAAAAAGGCCTTGTCCACGTGCAGCTCGCGATGGGATTTTTCGGGGATCGGCCCGGTCATGGAAAGCTCACCGGGACGCACAATGCCGCCAGTCAGGATCAGCCGGGAATGGTTTTCCAGGGGAAGCGTGCGCACGACTTCGTTGGCGATCTGCAGGGAGGAGGCCACAATCGTCAGGTTGCGCTTGCTGGCCAGGCCAGGGACGATCTCCAGCGTGGTGGTGCCGACATCCAGGGCGATGCTGTCTCCATTGAGGATCAGCTCGGCCGCTTTTAGGCCGATGCGGCGCTTTACTTCAGTTTGATTGTTTAATCGGCTGCGGAAAGGGGGTTCAAAACTGCGTCCCAGACTGACGATTGCGCCGCCATGCACGCGGCGCACCAAACCATCGCGATCCAGAGCACTCAGATCGCGCCGGGCGGTCATCTCAGACACACCGAATTCCGTGGAGATATCGGCAATTGTGATATGGCCTGCCGATATGACTTGTTCGGAGATCCAGCGCCTACGTTCCGCAGTAGTGGTCATAAAGCTCCCCGTTGTTCGGTTTTGTTTACTTACACACTATAAATGTTCGATTATTTATTTGCAAGGGGCAAATGTCGCTGAGCAGCTTTCCGAAAATCCTGTCTTGATTGGGCTTTTGCGTCCAGGGGATGCGCTATACAATCAAAGAATCCTGAATTGAGGTACCTGCATTGGCCATCCGAAGAGAACTGGTCAGCTGGGACGAAGTCACCAAGCTGATCGATCATTTGATCGTGCAATTCGAGCATGAGTTCAGCGCCATGCTGATGATCACGCGCGGCGGGATCGTGCCGGGCGGCATGCTGGCCGAGCGCATGGGCTTGCAAGACATCTTGACCGCGGCGGTAGACTTCCCGGCGATGCTGGACAACCCGCGTGACAATATGCTGGTCTGGCCGCAGTTCTTACAGTTCCCGGAAGACAGCCTGGTCAGCGGGCGGCGCATTCTGGTGGTGGACGATGTGTGGGGCTCCGGCCGCACCAGCACGGCGGTGAAGAACAAGGTTTCGGCAGGCGGGGGGATCCCCTTCACCAGCGTGCTGCACTTCAACCCGCAGCGCAACTTGTTCGGCAACGCCCGTCCGGACTACTTCGCGGCCAGCACAGACGCCTATATTGTGTATCCCTGGGAGCAACTGCCCAGCACCGGCTGGGCGATGCGCGATTACTAGCAGAGCGGTCATGGATTACGCGGAATATCGCAAAAAATTCTTCACTGACCCGGCACCACAACAACGCTTTAGGCTGCAAGGGATCATGGGTGTCACCCTGTATTATGAAGACCATCGAGCAGCCCTGAGATTTGTGGCGGAAATTTTTGGAGAACCTGCCTATCAGGAAGGTGACTCAACTCACGGCTGGCGCCTGGGACAAAGCTGGCTGACACTCTTTCCTGCTGAAAGGGGCAGTCCGCGCAACCTGGAAGTGCCAGTCTACTTGCAGAGTGTATCTGAATTAGACAGGTTGTATGCCGCGTTTATAGCAGCCGGCGCCACAGGCAGGACTCCGCAAGACACGCTAATGTACCAGCCGGTACGGCTGGCCATGGTTGTTGACCCGTTTGGGGTTGCCTGGCAGCTTGTTGCCGAAATTGAAAATTAATCCTTACGCAGTAGCCCGGCGTACTGTTTGCGCAGCTTGGCTAGTTTGGGCGGGATGACTGCCTGGCAGTACCCAGAGCCGGGATTCTTCTTGAAATAGTCGTGATGGTATTCCTCAGCCACATAAAAGATGTCCAGCGGAGCTAGCTCGGTGACGATGCGATCTTCAAAATCCGGATTGAGCTCAGCGATAAAGGCTTCGGCTACCTGGCGCTGCGCTTCGTCAGCATAGAAGATCGCCGAGCGATACTGCGTGCCGATGTCGTTGCCCTGGCGGTTGAGCGTAGTGGGGTCATGCACGGTGAAGAAAACGCTGAGCAGGTCTTGGTAGCTGATCTGATCAGGGTCATAGTCGATTTGCACCACTTCGGCATGGCCGGTGCGGCCAGTGCAGACCTGCTCGTAGGTCGGATGGGGCTGCTGGCCGCCAGCGTACCCGGGCTGTACGCGCTGCACACCGCGCAAGGGCTGAAAGGCAGCCTCGGTGCACCAGAAGCAGCCGCCGGCAAACACGGCGGTTTGGGTGGCCATCAGGCGCCCTCCACCTGGGTGAAGCGCGGGTCCTCTTGCAGCGTCTGGCGCAAGCCGTCTTCCAGCGAAGTGCGCGGGCGGAAGCCGAGCATCTTGGCGGCCAGCGTGGTGTCGGCGCACATGCGTGAGGCGCCGGCTTCACTGCGCGGCGCATCCAAGATCTCGGCGCTGCTGCCGGTGATGCGCAGGATCGCCTCAGCCAGCTCACGCATGCTGGTTTCCTGGCCGCTGCCCACGTTGAGCACCAGCTGGTTCACGTCCGGCGCAGTGGCGGCGGCGGTCAGGGCGCGCACCACATCGTTGACGTAGACGAAGTCGCGAGTCTGGTTGCCTTCCCCATGCACCACCAGCGAGCCGCCGCGCGCCGCCTGGCGCAGCCAGTTGGGCACCACCGGCGGGTGCGAGGGCGGCAGGTGCTGGCCGGGGCCATAGGCATTGAAGATGCGCAGGCAGACGGTTTCGATGCCCCACAGGGAGCCGATGGTGCGCACGTAATATTCGGCAGACAGTTTGGAGACCGCATAGGGCGAACGCGGGTTAGGGGTGGCGGCTTCGCTGAGCGGCTGTTCGTGCTGGTCGCCATACACCGCGCCCGAGGAGGCGAAGACCACCCGGCGCACGCCGACATCCCGCATGGCTTCCATCAGGCTGACCGTGCCGCCCACGTTCACGTCAGTGTATTCGCGCGGGTAGAGCAGCGATTCGGCCACGCGCACCCGGGCGGCCAGGTGGTAGACGCAGTCCACATCCTGCAGCAACGACCACAGTTTGGGGCGGTCGTTGACATCGCCGCGGGTGAAATGCACGTCCTTATACAAAGCGTCGGGGTCGCCGCTGGAGAGGTCATCCAGCCCGCGCACCAGGTGGCCCTCACGGGCCAGCTGGTTGGCCAGGCTGGAGCCAAGGAAACCGGCCGCGCCGGTGATCAGAAAGTTCATGCGGGGCGATTATAGCATTCGGCCCCTACGGATTTGACGCGCGGATTCTCTGGCAGTTATCATCACGGCATGCGTCGTCTGATCGCTATTGCGCTTTTGGTCGCCCTCAGCCTGCCGCTGCGCGATTCCGCTATTCGCCTGCCCGGCCCGGAAGCGATCCGCCACTACACCTGGGACGTGGAGTTCGACTACCTGACCTGGGTGGCCCATGCGGTGGCGCTCAAGATCGGCCAGGGCCGGCTGCAGCCCGAGCGCTTTTTGGATGAGGAATCCCAAAGCGCGCACGTGCGCGCCACGATGGCGCTGGTGCAGCGCATTTTGGACGCCGAGAACGAGCTGCGCCGCCTGCATGCCGACCCGGCCGCCAGCGCGGCGGAGCGCAGTGCCCTGCTGGCGCAGTTGGAGCAGCTCTACCAACAGCGCCAGCAGGCCGCGCCGCTGGCTGAGAGCATTTTGCAGGCCCAGGTGAGCGCCGTCTTCAGAGAGCAAGGCTTCGTGGTCTTTCCGCCGCTGCTGTACCACAGCACCCCGCTGCCCTGGGCGCTGATCGTCTCGCCGCGCGACAGCATCGCCCAGCAGCACAACCTCTCGCTGCGCACCGAGCTGACCCTGGAGGAGCACATCCGCATCGAAGATCAGGTCGAAGCCGGGATGGACGTATCGACCCTGGTGGTGCCGGTGGGCGGGATTGGCGTGTACCCCACCATGGTGGCGCAGAGCAGCAACCTGAAATGGCTGGCCGAGACGATCGCACACGAATGGCTGCACAACTACCTGACGCTGCGGCCGCTGGGTTTCCTGTATTACCACAGCCCGGAACTGACCACCATGAACGAAACCACCGCCAACCTGGCCGGCCGCCAGATCGGCGAGGCGGTCATCGCGCGTTACTACCCAGAACGTGTGCCGGCACCGCCACAGCCGGCTCCACCGCAGGCGGCGCCGGAGGAGGCGCCGGCACCGCCTGCCTTTGATTTTCGGGCCGAGATGCACGAAACCCGGCTGCAGGTGGACGCCCTGCTGGTGGAAGGCAGGGTAAAGGAAGCCGAAGATTACATGGAAGCGCGGCGCCTGATCTTCTGGGAGCACGGCTACATCATCCGCAAATTGAACCAGGCGTATTTTGCCTTTTACGGCAGCTACGCAGACAGCCCGACCGGCCCGGCGGGAGCCGACCCGGTGGGCGCGGCAGTGCGTGAGCTGTATGCCCGCAGCCCGGACCTGCGCAGCTTCGTGGATCAAATGGCCTGGCTGACCTCCTTCGAGGGTCTGCAAAGGCTGTTGGCAGACTAAGCGGCTTGGGGCTACAATCATGGCTTATGCGTACCTCCCTCCTGGCGGCGCTGGCCCTTTTGCTGCTGGCTGCCTGCGCCGCCCCCCCCCCCCCCCCAAAACACACCCCCCCCACCCCCCCACCGCCGCCCCCCCA
>JAHCII010000039.1 GCA_026129305.1 Anaerolineales bacterium | reverse complement strand
TGTAGGTATGCGCGGCGTGCGCATCCAGGCCATCGTGCGCGAGCTGCACGACGAAAAGATCGACGTCATCGAATGGAATTCGGACCCCTCGCAGTTCATTGCCAAGGCACTCAGCCCGGCGCGCGTGACCGGCGTCTATCTCGAGGAGCTCGGCGGCGGCAAGACCGCCACGGTGGTGGTGCCCGAAGACCAGCTTAGCCTGGCGATCGGCCGCGATGGGCAGAATGCCCGCCTGGCCGCCAAGCTGACCGCCTGGCGTATTGACATCAAGAGCCTGCCCGAGGCGGCGGCGGATGCCCTGGCCAAAGCCCAGGCGGATGCTAGCTTCCTGGAGCAGAACCCTGAATGGGGCGAGCAACTGCCTTTGGTGGAAGTGGCGCTGGCCAAGAAAGCCGAGGGCCGCCCGCTTACCCCTGAAGAATATAGTTTGCTTGGCCGCTTTGTGGATCGCATTGAACGCGGCGCCCAGAGCGAACGCGAAGCCATCCTGGATGCCGAGCGGCAGAAGCGCGCCGATGTGGAAGCTACGCTGCCGCAAAGCGCCTTCGATATTCCGCTCGACGATCTGGGCCTGGCGCCGAGTTTGGCGATCAAGCTCAGCGGCGAGGGCTACTCCACGATTGGCGAGCTGATGACCCAGCTCACCTTGGATAGCGATGTGCTGCTGGCGATGGAAGGCATTGGTCCGGAGACCTTGAAGGCCATTCAAGCCGCGGTAGACGCGTTTGACTTCCCGGTGGTGGAAGCTGCCGAGGTGGTGGAAGCCGAGCCGGTGCTTGCCGAGCCGGAGCCGCAGCCAGTAGCGGAAGCGCCGCAGGCTTTGGCCCCCGCTGCCGTCGAGGCGGTGGAAGACAACGCGCCGGTGCAGCTCTCGCAGGAAGATGAAGACCTGCTGGCGGCGATGCAGGCCGAGCGCCCCGCCCCCGGCCAGTCTCTGGAAGAGATCTTTGCCAAGACCACGGCTAAGCTCACTCCGGGCAAGGGCAAGCCTGCCAGCAGCCCGGCCGCGGACGACAAGAAGAAAAAGAAGAAAAAGAAATTCCGCGAGCTGGACTACGATCCGGATACGGATACCACCATTCCGCACATGCGGGATGAGTGGGAGCAAGACTAAACTCGCTCAAAGGACTTATGGCGAAGCCCACGAAGCCATCTTCTGGGCGTCCCCGGCATGTGCCCCAGCGCACCTGCGTAGCCTGCCGCGAAACTGAGGCCAAGGCTGCGCTGGTGCGTCTGGTGCGCACGGCAGACGGCGTCTTTGCAGACCCCACCGGCAAACAGCCGGGGCGCGGGGCCTACTTGCATGTCCAGCGTAGCTGCTGGGAGCGTGGCATCCGCCACAGCCTGGCCAGCGCCCTGCGCACCAACCTCAGCGAGGCGGATGTGCAGCGGCTGAGCGCATTTTTTGACGCGCTGCCGCCGAGTGAGTAGTTGCCCGTGTGCTCCTGATGGCACGCGCGCAGCGAAAAAAGCCAGTTGGTAGAATGTGCTGCGGGGGAAGCAGTTCTTATGGATAGTAAGGAGATAGTGTCATGGCAGAAAATGTGAAAGATCCTCAGAGCAAGTCCATTGAGCTCCCCGCTAACCTCACCGTGCGTGAGTTGGCCGAAGCCATTGATGCCAGCCCGATCCAGATCATCAAGACCCTGATGTCTAACGGGGTCATGGCCAATATCAACCAGCAGATCGATTTCGATACCGCCGCCGTGGTGGCCGCTGAAATGGGCTACGAGGCCAACCTGTTGAAGGTGGACGAGCTGGAGAACAAGCCGGTGGGCGAGGTGCCCCTGTGGCGCCAACTGATCGCCAACGAAGATAAGGCTAACCTGCAGCCGCGTGCCCCGGTGGTAACCATTCTCGGTCACGTAGATCACGGTAAAACCACGCTGCTGGATGCCATTCGCCAGACCTCCGTGGTGAGCGAAGAGGCCGGTGGCATCACCCAGCATATCGGCGCCTATCAGGCCACCCACAAGGATCGCTTGATCACCTTCCTGGATACGCCGGGCCATGCGGCCTTCACCGCCATGCGTTCGCGCGGCGCCCAGGGCGCTGATGTGGTCATCCTGGTGGTCGCCGCCGATGACGGCGTGATGCCGCAGACCAAAGAAGCGCTGGCGCACGCCCGTGCTGCCCGCGTTCCGCTAGTGGTGGCGCTCACCAAGGTGGATCGCCCCAACGCCAATCAAGAGCTGGTCAAGAAGCAGTTGGCCGACAATGGCCTGATCCCGGATGAGTGGGATGGTGACACCATCGTGGTGCCCGTCTCGGCCAAGCAGAAGATGGGCTTGGAAGACCTGCTGGAAGCGATCCTGCTGGTGGCGGATAACACTGAAATTTTGGCCAACCCCAACGGTGAAGTTATCGGCACGGTGATCGAGGGCGAGCGCGATCCTTCGCGCGGCGTGATCGCCACGCTGCTGGTGCAGAATGGCACGCTCAACATGGGCGACACCGTAGTAGTGGGCACCACGCATGGCCGCTTGCGCGCCATGTTCGATTTCGCCGGCAAGAAGATCGAGAGCGCCGGCCCTTCCACGCCGGTTTCGGTGATGGGCTTGAATGATGTGCCCGTGGCGGGTGAACCCTTCCGCGTCGTAGAGAACGAACGCGAAGCGCGCGTCCTCGTGGCTGAGCGCATCGAAAAAGAGAAAGCCGAGAAAACCAACTCCGCTGGCCCGCTGACCCTGGAGAGCATGTTCGAAGCCTTCCAGGCCGGGCATGTGCGCGAGCTGCGCTTGATCGTCAAGGCTGATGTGCAAGGTTCGCTGGAGCCGATTGTCTCCTCTTTGGAAGAGATGAAATCGACTGACAAAGAGGGCGAGATCGGCGTGCATGTACTGCACACCGGCACTGGC
>JAHCII010000038.1 GCA_026129305.1 Anaerolineales bacterium | reverse complement strand
AGCGCCCGCGCCACAGCCCAGTCGTAAGCCGCGCGCTCAGCCGGCATTTGCCCGGCCTCTTCGGCCCGGGCGGCCAGCACCCGCACGTCTTCCAGGCGCAACATTCGCAGCATATGCTCCAGGAACCGGGCCTTCTTGGCCGTGGCTTCGATCAACGTCAGCGGCAGCCCTGGCTGCAGGATCTTGAGCGGCAGCCCCGGTAACCCGGCCCCGGTCCCCACATCGACCAAACGGCCGGGGGCCGCGCCCAGCGCCAGCCAGCAGCTCAGCGAATCAAGAAAGTGCCGTGTGCGCACCTGCTGCAGCTCGGTGATCGTGGTCAGGTTGAAACGTTGGTTCCAGGCTGCCAGCTCCGCAGCATACATATCAAAAGCAGCCAACTGCTCGTCAGACAGAGAGACGCCCAGCCAGTCGTGGATCGTCTTGGCAAAATCCAGCATGATGGGATTATACGGCCCGGTTGCGACCGGGCGAGTAGAGCTATTCAGCAGTTAGTAAGGATACATCGCGCCAGAGCGCGTCCAAAACCTGCAGGGCTGTCAGATTTCGCCAGGGCCACGCGGCCTGCATATTGTAAGCATCGCTGAAATCAGGCGGGGCATAAGTCAGATGTTCCAGATCTTCCTGCAAGCCGTGGCTGGGCAAAGGCTGAACCACCCGCCAGAAGTTCCAAAGGGGTGCATGATATTCATTTGCCAGTTCAGCAATGATTTGATTGATGCGATGGTCGCCTTCCAGGTTATCGCCTTTCGTGGAAAGGATGGGGATCACACCCTGCTCAAGCAGCTTTTCGATGATCTGGCGCAAACCAGCCTCAAAAATCTCCGGTTGCCAGACCTGGTTGGTACCCAGTGAAATGAAGGCAAAAGACGGTCTGTGCAAGCGCAATTCGCATTCCAAAGGCATTTCCCCAATCATGCATGCATCCTGGGCAGCAGCTGAGGGATCCAAAATCAGTGTGGTGTTAAAACCACGCCGGGCAGCCTGGCTTTGGCGATTGAACGAGCCGGTGAATTCGTGGATGACTGCTTGCAAGTCATAAAAATCGCCCAAGGTATAGTACTCCAGATCATAGTGGGCAAAGAACCACACAGTGGAAATCTCACCATCGCCAACCTTGGAGAAAGCTCGTGGGTTGTTCCCCATTTCCTGACCTCGCTGGTAGATGGCCAGCATTTCAGCTGTGATCGCAGGCAGCACTGGCCACTCACGCCACTCCGCTGGTTCAAGGGACGGAAGCGGGACAACAAGGGTTGCCTGCGGCGTGGGAGAGATGGAGCTTGGCGTGCTTGGAATGAGGGCTACGGTAGGCTCCGTAGTGGCAACAGGAACCTCAAGCTGCTCAAGCTTGAGATTGGCACACGAAGCGATCAAGAGCGCCAAGCAGACCGAAAAAAGCCGTATCTTTTTCACAGACATCCTAGGCGCAAAAATAATTCTGGGTATGCACAGCAACCACTCCGGCAACAATCTTGCACTTTAGATTATACGGCCCGGTTGCGACTGGGCAGGCATTGAGGATATAGTCACCACCGTATGAAAGCTGTATTTGCCACCCTGCTGGCTGTGGCCGCTCTGTTGTGGCTGGCCCCCAGCCGCGTTGCGGCCCAGGTCCCGGATCAGGCCTACATCTCGTCCTTTGTCGGCCGCGCCCAAACCTATTCGCTCTCCTGTGAATCGCGCTCAGCGGCGGACTGGGGGGCCTACTGGGGCGTGTACATTGACGAGACCGAATTCCTCAACCGCCTGCCGCGCTCCGACGACCCCAACAAGGGCTTCGTCGGTGACGTCAACGGCCCCTGGGGCTACATTCCCCCGGCGGCTTACGGTGTGCACGCCGCCCCTGTGGCCGAACTGCTGCGGGAGTACGGCTTGGACGCCCAAGCCGAGACCGGCCTGGGCTGGGACGACCTGCGCGCCGAGATTGCCGCCGGACGGCCCGCCATCGTCTGGGTCATCGGCACAATCTGGGCCGGCACCCCGCGCGACTACACCACCCAAACCGGCGACACGGTCACTGTGGCCAACAACCAGCACAGCATGGTGCTGATCGGCTACGACGAGAGCCGCGTGCATTTGGTGGATGCTCTCACCGGCTATACCATTACGCATCCCCTGCAGAACTTCCTGGCCTCGTGGAGTGTGCTGGGCAATATGGCCGTGATCGGTGAAGGCAGCGGGCAGCTGCCTGCCGAGCGCCAGCCCAGCAATGCCAGCGGCAGCACTTACACTGTGCAGTCCGGCGATACGCTCAACCGGGTGGCCAATCGCTTCAACCTCTACTGGCCAGACCTGGCCGCGCTGAACGGCATCAGCTACCCCTATCTGATCTACACTGGCCAGGTACTGCTGCTCAGCGCGGATGCGCAAAACGAAGGGCCCCCAGAGGAAAGCCAAGCAGAAGCCGAAGAGCCGCAAAGCTATACCGTGCAGCGCGGCGACTACTTGCTCAAAGTGGCTGAAACGCTGGAACTGGACTGGCTGGCCTTGGCGCGGGCCAATGGCTTGCTGCCGCCCTTTGACCTGCATGCCGGCGATGTGCTGCAGTTGCCCGACGAGGACGCTGAATGGGCCGCCGCACAAGCGCCGGCCACTTACACGGCCACCCGCAGCGAAAGCCTGGTGATGGTCGCCCAATTCTACGGCTTGGACTGGCTGCGCCTGGCCGGCCACAACAATATCGCTTTCCCTTACCTATTGGCCCCCGGCCAAAGCATCACGTTGGACTAACACAAAAAGCCCGGCTTCGCCGGGCTTTTTTGGATGTGTGGGTTTACAACCCCTCGGTGGAAGCGGGTGAACTGGCTTTGTTGTAACGATAGACGATGCGGCCGCGGTTCATATCGTAGGGCGACATTTCCAATGTAACGCGATCGCCCAGCAAAATGCGGATATAGAAACGGCGCATTTTGCCAGACAAGTAAGCCAACACCTTATGGCCGTTCTCCAACTCCACCTGGAACTGCGTTCCAGGCAGAGCTTCGATAACGGTTCCTTCAACTTTGATTGTGTCTTTTTCTTTTGCCATCGACTTAACTATACCTTAAACACGGCCAAAGTATACCTGTCCAATCGGGCAGGCAGGCATCCGGCGGTATACTCGCAGCATGGCGGCAAAATCCTCCAAGAAATCGGGTAAATCGCGCTGGGAAGCCGAGACACTGCAGCCGGCACTGGACAAGCACCCTGAACGCAAGCCGGCCTTCGAGACCACCAGCGGACTGGCCCTGCCGCCGCTGCTGAGCGCCGAGGATCTGCCGCCAGACACCGACCTGGGCTATCCGGGTGAGTTCCCGTTCACGCGCGGCGTGC
>JAHCII010000037.1 GCA_026129305.1 Anaerolineales bacterium | reverse complement strand
CAGCGAGGCCAGGATGGCGTAGATCGCCCCAAAGCGCGCCCGCCGGTCCGGGTCTTCAATGCTCTGGCGCAGCAGCAGATAGGCCAGGAAGGTCAGCAGCATAATTGAAGCAGTGACCAGGCGCGGGTCCCAGGTCCACCAGGTATTCCAAGCCGGGCGAGCCCAGATGGAGCCAGTCGCCACGTTTAGAAAGCCGTAGACCAGGCCCAGTTCCACGGCGGCCACCGCCAGGATGTCCCACTTGCGGTTGGGCCGGACCAGATAAACGATGCCGGCTATTGCCGCGACGATAAACGCCGCCATACCCACCCAGCCCGTGGCTACATGGAAGTAAAAGACGCGCTGCACTTCGCCCATCACGGCTTCACGCGGGGCGTAGAAAAAGACCATCCAGGTTGCCACGGCCATGAACACAAGAGAAGCAATATCCAGGACACGCAACCAAAATGGTTTCGACTCAGACGGTTTTGTTGTCATCAACTAATCCTCCACAATGAAATCAAAAAACAAGTACCCCAACACCGGCATGCACACCGCGTAAACGATGAGCAAGTTAAGGCTCGGCCAAATGTAGGCCATTGGCTGTCCCTGCAAGAAAAGGCTGCTGGCCCGCACCGCGGAAACCAGCACAGGCAACAACAAAGGAAACACCAAGACCGGGAGCAGCAGCTCCCGGCTGCGCGCCTGAGACGCCATGGCGGCCAGTAGGGTGCCCAGGGCAGAATAGCCCCACGACCCCAGCGCCAGCACCAACAGCAGCCCAGGTTGAAACAAGCTCACGTTGTACAAAACCCCATAGACCGGCAAACTGAAGAGAGCCACGACCAACATGAAAGCCATGTTGGCCAAGGTCTTGCCCAGATAGACGGCGCCGTAATCAACGGGGGCCAACAGCCAACTGTTCATCGCCCCGCCATCCTTTTCGATTGCGCCTGAGCGGTTGAGGCCCAGCGTGCCGGCGAAGGCAAAGGTGGCCCACAGCACACCCGCGCTGAGTTCGGCTCGGGCGCGTGCATCCAAGTCTAGAGCGAAGTTGAAGATCAAGATCACCAGCAGCACGAAAACCAGCATGGAGGCCAGCAGTTGGCGGCTGCGCCATTCGATGGCCAAGTCTTTGCGCAGTACCGCGGCGATCACAGCCAGGCTGGCGCGCAGCTCAGCCATCCAGCGCCTCCTGCAATGCCCGGTCGTACTGCCGCGGGAAGCTTGCCGACGCCAACTGGCGCCGGGTCCAACTGGCCGCCAGTTCGCCACCGGCCAACAAGTGAGCCCGGTGGGCCAGCTTTTGGGCCGGTTCCAGGTCGTGCGTCGCCAACAGAATGGCGGCGCCCTGCTGCAGTTGCTCGCTCAGGCATTCGTCCAGAACTGCAGCGGCAGTCCGGTCCAGGCCGGTGTAAGGCTCATCCAGCAGGATCACTTGCGGGCGGTGCAAAAGCGCCCGCGCCAGGGTCAGGCGCTGCTGCATGCCCCGCGAGAAAGCCCGCACCGGCTCCCGGTGCCGGCCCCACAGGCCAAAACGCTCCAGCAGCTCGGCGCCGCGCGGGCCTGCATCAGGCAGGCCATACAAGCTGGCAAAGAAAGCCAGGTTTTGTTCTGCACTTAGGTCTTCGTACAAAAAGGTCTGGTGGCCCACAAAGCCCATGCGGGCACGCGCCTCTTGGGCGGCTTCCGGCAGGGTCAAACCAGTCAACCTCACCTGCCCCAGACTGGGGCGAGTGAGCCCGGCCAACATGCGCAGCAAGGTGCTTTTTCCCGCGCCGTTGGGACCGAGCAAAGCCACCAGTTCACCCCGTCCCACCTGCAAACTAACGCCGCGCAGCACAGGTCGCAGCCCGTAACGCTTGGCCAACCCCCGCGCTCGGATCACGATCGATCCTTATCCAAAGCCTGGGCCAGGCGCGCTTTCAGCGCGGCCCGGCGGCGTTGGTACGCAGCCTCAGCGATCTGGCCGGCGGCATAGCGCTCATCCAGCACGGCAATCTCGTCCAGCAAGGCTTCCGGTTTAGCCGGGCTGACGCGCAGCCACAGCCACAAAATCGCCACAGCCAGCGTCAGTCCAAACAAGCCTGGGAGCAGGCTGTCATCTTCCGACATCAGGCTAAACACGCGGCTCAGGCCACCCACTGGATGGCCACCGCGCAAGTCTATGGTTACTTCGTCACCAACAGAAAAGGGTCCAGTGGCGGAATACACCGCATAGCGTTCGCCTTCCAAATCCTGGGTGCCTACCATGTTAAAGTCCACCGAACGCATCTCTGGACCCGTTTCGGGTGCCAAGGCTACCAGAGCCCTGGTGGGCTGGTCAATGTAAATTTGATAGGTTAGCGAATTTTGGTATGGCAGCTGATAAGCAAATAAAAGTTCATAGGTGGCCTGCCCGGGCATCACGGCGCGCAGATCGCCAAAGCCATCGGCGGTGAGCACATAGCGTTCTCCCAGGGTGCCTTCGTTAAAAGCCAGATTGGTGGCGGCATCTGGCAGGCGATAATTCAGCAAGGGCAGGCCATCTCCCCCCGGGGCAATGGCCTTATCCCCCAGATTGGTCAAGACCACACGCTGGATGACCCGCGTCAAACCGGCTTGCGAAAAGTCGTAAACCAGCTGCACTCCTTCCACCACCAATTGGCTGGTGTCCTGGGTCGTGTCAAAGACCCTCACCGGTAAGTCCAGGTGTGCCTGCTCCGCTGCCAGCGTGGCAAATTCTGAGAAGTAGCGCAGCCCTCGGTAACCCACCTCCACGAAGAAGATGCGTCCCGCCCGCATGGGCACATCTTCAAAGGCAAAAGAACCGTCTAGCTCTACCTGGGTCGTGAGGCTGACGGCTTCTTGTGTATGGTCAAAGCCGGTGAGGATGGCCAGCATGCCCGTGGGCCGCGCGCCCGGGCTGCCGTATTCCAGCTGCCCAGTGACCCGGCCGAGGGCATCGGCAGCAGCCACCGGCAGTGCGGGCTGTGGCGGCGCCTGAACTGGACGGCCGTCCAGCCCCAAGGCACGCGCCTGCACAAACGCGGTCAGGGCGCGGGCGTCTTCCAAACCGAGGCCCAAGGGCGTGAATAAGCTGGTCTTTGCGCTGAAGTCGTTACCGGCCAAGAGGGTATCCACTTCGCTGTGGTACTGCGCGTAAAGCCCGGCCCCACGCTGCAACACTTCCGGGGTCAGGCTGAGCGAATAGACATAGGCCAGGACATTCCAACGTTCTTGCGCGCTTAGGCTGCTGGCAAAGGGCGGCATATAGCGAGTAATGCGCCCTTCACTGACCATTTGGAACCAGTCCTCCGGGCTGGCGCCGCGGGCCGTGACCGCCGCGCCGATGGCGCCGGGCGGGAAGGGCAGCTGCGCGCCCTGCTCCCCATCCCCCTGGCCCAGGGCGCCGTGACAGGCCAGGCAACTTTGGGCGTACATGGCGGCCCCGGCTGCCGGGTCAGGCTGCACCGCCGGATGCCGCACCGGCTGAGGCGTGTTCAGCCCGCTGACCAAGGCGTTTGGCCCCGGGGTTACATCGCCCGCCAGGGAAACGCCGCAGGCAGACAACCCCCAGGCGGCCAGCAACCAAAACAATGCCAGCCGTCTCATCGCGCGCTCCGCGCCGCTCGCTTACGTTTGGCCTTGTGGGCGGCGATCAGATCTTCCAGATCATCCGCCCGCACGGATTTGCGGCTGCGGCGCACTGGCTTGGCCAGTTTCTCGATCTGCTCCAGGGCCAAGGCGCCGGCGGCCAGCAGATCTGCCCGCTGATCTGCAAACAGATCCGCAGGCACTTTGCCCATAGCGTGGTCGGCATCCAGTTCGGCCAAGGCATCCAGGGCGCGCTCACGCTCGGCCGTCCAATGCGATAGAGCTGCATCGGGCAGCTCGGTCTCATCGCGTGCCCGCAAGAGGGGCTGCACCACAAACAAGGCTACCAAGACCAAAAGCGCCAGAAAAAGCAATAAGGAGCCCAGCGCCATCAGGCATCCACCTCAAGCAGCAAGTCGATCACCGAAGTTATCTCTTCCAAGCTGAGGAAGGGGCCGATCTTAACCAGGGCTACTTCGCCGCGTTTATTGATGATGTAGGTTTCAGGGATACCGCGGCCGCGGAAGGTCGCATAGATCTGCGAGCCCAGGTCTGGCCCGTTAGGGTAAGTGATCTTCCAACGCTCCAGATAAGCCAGGGCTTCTTTCTCTGTGTCCACGTAGTCCACACCGAGGAAGAGCACATCGCCGCGGTGGGCGTACATCTCCCAGGCGGTCTGCAGATCCTCGGCCTCTTCCTCACAGGG
>JAHCII010000036.1 GCA_026129305.1 Anaerolineales bacterium | reverse complement strand
TCTGTTCACACTGGCCGGTGGTCGGGTTGTACACGTATCCGTCTGCACAGTAATCCGGCCCGGCGGCGGTCTGGAAAGCTGCCAGCCCTTGCGGACCTGACTGCGGCTCAAAGGCCTGCAGACCGGCTGGCTGGGCGGCCGCCGCGGGTTGGTAGGCAACCAACTGCTCGCCAGAAGGCGAGACCGGTTGGCCACCAAAAGCAACCAGTGCTCCGCCGCCTGCCGCCGTAGGGCCGGGGCATACTTGAACGGTTGTCAATGTTCCCGCGGGTGGCGGACTGCCCGTGCAGATCCACTGGCCCGGATACACAGTCGAATCGATGCAGGTATATACTGCTGCGCCAACCATCACCGTCTCGCCGTTGCCTGCCGGCCGGTTTGCTACTATCCGCATAGTGATCAGCCCGTCTTGCGGACAGCCAAAGCTTACAAATTCGTAGTCATCGCTCTGGGGTGTGGCCTGGGCCAGTGGGCCGCAGTCTGGTTCGTCACCGAAGCAGAACGGCGTATAAGTGGTCTGGCAGAAGGGTGCCTTGGCGGCAGAGGGCAAGCCGATCGGCACACAGCGGAAGCCTACATTGTTATAGGCTTCATCGGGATCCAGCGCCAAGCGCTCCGCAGAGCGCAACGCTTCCAGATTGTCCTCATAACTGCCACCGCGCACCACGCGCAGCTCGCCATTTTCCGGCCCGGCCGGGTTCATGCCGGGAGCGGTATGGTAGTAGTCCTCGTCATACCAGTCCTGGGTCCACTCCCATACATTGCCGGCCATATCATCGGCTTCATACAAGCTCTCGCCATCCGGGCGCTGACCAATCTTGTCGGTGAACTCGGGGTCCATAAAGCAGCCATCCAGATTAGCCAGTGAGCATTCCGGATCATTGTTACCCCAGGGATAGATGTTGCCAAATTCGCCGCGGGCGGTCTTTTCCCATTCGGCCTCAGTCGGCAGGCGACTGTCGGCCCAGGTGCAGAAAGCGTCAGCCTGGGCCCATGTCACACCCACGATGGGGTGGTTAAGATATTCAGGATCGTTATAGTAAGTGGAAGGACCTTCTTCAAAGATCGTGGGCTCTGTGCAATCGCCAGCGGCCACACACTGCTTGTACAGTCCATTGGTGACCTCATTGCGATAAATGAAGAAGCCATCCAGAAGCACGGAATGCTGGGGAAATTCGTCGTCCTCGGCCAGGGTGTCAAACTCCGGGTCACTGCCCATCACAAAGCGACCTGCCGGAACATACACCAACAACTCTTCAATGGGAACCGGCAACTGCTCTAGTTGGGAAGGCTCTTGACTGCCATCTAGTGTATCTGCCTCGGTCACAGCCGGGGCGGCACAGGCAGCCAACAAGACAGCGATAAGCAACAATAGGCTCCGCCCTAAAGCAAATCGTGAATGCTTTAGCATCAGACTCTCCTCATAAATCCGTCCAATCTACGTATCAAAATACAACGTAAACCGGGTAGAAAATGCCACACACGCCTTACAGAAAGGCTAGCTGATCGCCTTGGCACGCTGCTCAATCGCCTCAAACAAGGTCTGTATCGCCTTGGAGAAAGCGGCCACGCCCTCGGCTTCCAGTTCCGTAGTGGCCTGGTCGAGGGAGACACCCAGCTCCGCCAACCCTTGCAGGTGAGCGCGCGCCGTGTCCAGATCGACCTCAATACTCACTTCGGCCTTTCCATGGTGCTTGACCGCTTCCAAAGTTTGCGGCGGCAGCGTGTTGACAGTTTGCTCGCCAATCAAGGTGTCCACGTAGAGCAGGTCGGGATACTCCGGATTTTTGGTGCTGGTGGAGGCCCAAAGCGGCCGCTGGGCGCGGGCGCCTTTCATCTGCAGTGCAGCAAAGCGTTCTGAGCTGAACTGCTGCTTGAACAACTGGTAAGCCAGCTGGGCATTGGCCACCGCGATCTTGCCCTTCAGGGTGGCGGCTTTGGCAGCGCGCAGGCCGCCCTCAGCGACAATCACATCCAGCCAGCTGTCGATCTTGCTGTCAATGCGGGAGATGAAGAAAGAAGCCACTGAAGCCTGATGGCCGATGGGCAGATTGTTCTCGACGCGCTCTTCGAGGCCGGCCAGGTAGGCTTCGATCACTTCAGCGTAGCGCTGCTGCGAAAAGATCAGTGTGATGTTGATGTTGGCCCCGGCGGCGATCGCATGCTGGATGGCTGGCACGCCTTCCGGCGTGGCCGGGATCTTGACCATCAGGTTGGGCCGGTCGACCAAGCCCCACAGGCGGGTAACCTCGGCCTGGGTGCCGGCCGTGTCGTGAGCCAGGTCTGGGTGAACCTCAATGCTGACGTAACCGTCGCCAGCCCGGCTGCTCTGGTACAGCGGCAAAAACAGGTCGCAGGCTGCCTGAATGTCCTGAATACTGAGCGCGTCAAAGATCGCCGCGATGCCAGCGCCCTGCTGGGCCAGTTCAGCCAGTTGGGCATCGTAATCGCTGGAGTTGACGATGGCGTTGTTGAAGATACTGGGGTTGGAGGTCACACCGTAGATATCGCCGCGCTGGATCATGGCCTCCAGTTCGCCATTTTCCAGCAAGCGACGCTCGATGTTGTCGTACCACAGGGATTGCCCCAAGGCATACAGTTTTTGCGGAACAGTGGTCATTACTTAACCTTTCAGAAATTCGGCCTCGGTGAGAAAGTCCACCGGCTGGCCGTCAAAACGCGCTTTCATCACATCAATCGCTTCCGGGTTGGCGTCCACCAGCAACATGCGGCGGCCCAATTCCAAGGCCGCTGCCCCGGTGGTTCCGCTGCCAGCAAAAAAGTCCAGCACCAGCTCACCGGGGTTGGACGAGGCCGCCAGAATACGGCGCAGGATGCCCAGCGGCTTCTGCGTAGGATAGCCGGTCTTCTCTTTACCGGTAGGGCTGACGATGGTGTGCCACCAAGTGTCGGTGGGCAGCTTGCCCTTGGCGGCCTTCTCCGCCCCCACCAGGCCCGGAGCCATGTAGGGGATGCGGTCGATATCGTTCAAATTAAAGGTGTAATGCTGCTTGTCACGCACATACAGCAAAATATTATCGTGCTTCGGCGGCCAGCGGTCCTTGGGCCGCGCGCCGTAATCATAGGCCCAAATGATCTCGTTCAGAAAGTTCTGGCGGCCAAAGATCTGATCCAGCAAGACCTTACAGTAGTGCACTTCGCGAAAATCCACATGGAAGTACAGGCTGCCATTGGCCGCCAGAACACGCTGCGCCTGGCGCAGTCGCGGCTCCAGAAACTGCAGGTAATCTTCAAACTGGTCTTCAAAGGAGCGGCTGCCCAACACTGTCGTACTGTAACGCTGGCCTTTAAAGCCACTCCGATCGCCATTAGCGTCCCGTTCTGTGCGCAGGTGGCTGCGCGTCTGGCGCTTGCCGGTGTTGAAAGGCGGGTCAATGTAGATCAAGTTGACGCAGCCGTCGGGCAATGCCTTAAGCACGGGCAAGTTATCGCCGTGCACAACCCTGGCGTGGAAATCCATCGCCAAACCCGGCATGCCTAGCCTCGACTAGCCAGCAGTTTGCGTGCCTGCTTCAAGACATTGGCAACGCTAAAACCCAACTTCTTCAGGGCCTCGTCGCCCGGGGCCGAGGCGCCGAAACGCTCCAGCGAGATGATGGCGCCGTCCTCGCCAACCCAGCGCTCCCAGCCCTGGGCGACGCCCGCTTCCACGGCCAGGCGCCTGGTGATATTGGGCGGCAGCACGCGCTCACGGTAGCTCTTGGGCTGGGCCGCGAACAGCTCCCAGCTGGGGAAAGAGACCAGGCGCACGCGGCGGCCTTCGGCGGCCAGTTTGGCGCCAGCCTCAACGATCAGCGAAACCTCAGAACCGGTGGCCATCAGGATCATCTCCGGCGCGCCCTGGCCCAGGTCGGCCAGTACATAGGCGCCCCTGTGCAGCCCGGCCGCTGAGGCATAGGCTTTGCGGTCCAGGGTGGGCAGATCCTGCCGGGTGAAGATCAGACAAGTGGGGGCGTTGCGCCGGCGGATGGCCGCCAGCCAAGCTTCACGTGTCTCGTTGGCGTCCGCCGGACGGATGACGGTCATGTTAGGGATGGCGCGTAAAGCGGCCAGATGCTCCACGGGCTGGTGGGTCGGGCCGTCTTCGCCCAGGCCGATGGAATCGTGGGTCATCACATAGATGACGCGCTGTTCCATCAAAGCCGAGAGGCGGATGGCCGGGCGGGCATAGTCGGTAAAGACCATGAAGGTGCCGCCATAGGGAATGAGCCCGCCATGCAGCGCCACGCCATTCATGGCCGCGCCCATTTCGTGCTCCCGAATGCCGTACATCATGTAGCGGCCCAGGCGATTGTCGGCCTGGAAGGGCACGGTCTCTGGCGTGTTGGTGAGGTTGGAATGGGTGAGGTCGGCCGAGCCGGCCAGGGTTTCCGGCACGGTCTTGTTGATGATCTCGAGCGCCATCTGCGAAGCCTTGCGGCTTGCCACCTTGGGCTTGTCCTCGGCAAGCTTCTGCTTGTAGTCGCCCATGGCCCTGGCAAAGTCGGAGGGCAGCTTGCCGGACATGCGGCGGGTGAACTCGTCGCGCTTTTCGGACTTGGCCAGCCGGGCTTCCCATTCGCCGCGAATGTTCTGGCTGCGGGTGCCGGCGGCGCGCCAGGCTTCCACGATATGCGCGGGCACTTCAAAAGCGGGATAGTCGATGCCGAGCGCCGCCTTGGCGCCGGCCAGTTCCTCGGCGCCGAGCGGGGCGCCATGCACCTTTTCCGTGCCGGCCTTCTTGGGCGCGCCGAAGC
>JAHCII010000035.1 GCA_026129305.1 Anaerolineales bacterium | reverse complement strand
AGATTATCTGCGCGCCATGCGCTACGGCATGCCGCCCAACGGCGGCTTTGGCATGGGCATTGACCGCTTGACGATGCTGTTTACAGACCAGCCCAATATTCGCGAAGTGATCTTGTTCCCGCATCTAAGGAAGCGGGAAGAATAAGGGCTTGTCATTACTTCGTTCGCTACCCAGCCTGCGGCTGGGTGTGCTCTTCGCAATGACGCGGTGTTGTATAATCAACCAACAGCCCCCGCGCGAAGCTTTCCACTTCGCCGCCGCAAGGCAGGGCGCTCCCGCAGAGTTGCCGACGAAGTCGGCAGCATAAGGGAGCCGGGTTCGCCCGATATCGCGAATAAGAGGTATGCAACCAGGCGGTCTAGAGCATATGGCTCCCCAACCTGGATTTAGCATACGAATGCAGGTGGCACCACGAGCGCCCCTCGTCCTGCAAGACGAGGGGCGCTTTGTATTTTCGGAGGAGACATGCTGGATATTGAACTGATACGCAAGCAACCGGATTGGCTGCGCCAGGGTTTGCGCAAACGCGAAATGGACACCGCCGTAGTGGACCGTGTGCTGGCATTGGATGAGCGCCGCCGCGCCCTGTTGGTGGAGGTGGAGACACTCAAAGCACAGCGCAATGCGGTTTCCAAAGAGATCGGCGCCATGCAGGATGCTGCTGCGCGCGAGGAGAAGATCGCCGCCACCCGCGGCTTGGGCGACCAGATCGCCGCATTGGATGCCGAGCTGGCGACGGTGGACGCTGAGTACAGTGACTTGATGGCACGCCTGCCCAACGTGCCCTTTGACAATGTGCCCGCCGGCGGCGAAGCGAACAATCAGGTGATCAAGGAGTGGGGGGACAAGCCCGAGTTTAACTTTGAACCCCAGCCGCACTGGGACCTTGGACCGCAGCTGGGGCTGATCAATTTCGAGCAGGGCGCCAACCTAACCGGCTCGCGCTTTTACGTGCTCAGTGGCGCCGGCGCCAGACTGCAGCGCGCCCTGATCGCCTGGATGCTGGACTTGCACATCCGCCAGGGCTACACCGAAAAATACACGCCGTTCCTGGTGCGTCCAGAGACTGTCTTTGGCGCCGGGCAGCTGCCCAAGTTCAAAGACAACTTGTACAAGGACTACGAGGAAGAATTGTATTTGCTGCCCACCGCCGAAGTTTCGCTGACCGGCTTGCATATGGGCGAGATCTTGGACGAAGCCAGGCTGCCGCTGCGTTACACGGCCTATTCGCCGTGCTTCCGCCGCGAGAAGATGAGCGCCGGCCGCGACGTACGCGGCATTAAGCGCGGCCATCAGTTCGACAAAGTTGAAATGTACAAATTCACCCGGCCTGAGGAATCGCCGGCCGAGTTTGAGGCCATGATCGCCGATGCTGAGGCCACCTGCCAGGAGCTGGGCCTGCCGTACCGCCTGCTGTTCAAGGCCGCCGGCGACATCAGCGAAGGCGCCCACATCAGCTATGACATTGAAGTCTGGGCTGCCGGTTGCCAGGAGTGGTTGGAAGTTTCGTCCATCTCTCTGGTCGGCGATTTCCAGGGCCGCCGGGCAGGCATCCGCTATCGCCCGCAGGGCGAAAAAGGCACGCGCTTTGTGCACACCATCAACGGTTCCGGCTTGGGTCTGCCGCGCACTTTGATCGCCGTGATGGAGAACAACCAGCAGGCGGACGGCACTATTCGGGTGCCAGAGGTGCTGCGGCCCTGGATGGGCGGCGTGGATGTGATCCGTCCGGAGGCTTAGGTGATAGGCAACCTTTTCGCCGAAGTGGCGCGCCTGCTGGTGTTTGGCGCCATGCTGGTGGGCTTGTTCGGCATGGTCATCCCCATCTTCCCCGGCGGTTTCGTGATTTGGTTGGCGGCCCTGGTCTACGGCTTGATCGAGGGTATTTACGGCCTGGGTTGGGGGTTCTTTTTGCTGATCAGCCTGCTGACCCTGGTGGGCTTTCTAGTCGACGACCTGCTGATGGCCAGCACCGCCCGCAAGGAAGGCGCCTCCTGGTGGGGGCTGGCGTTTGCCTTCATCGGCGGCATTGTCGGCACGCTGCTGCTGCCGCCCTTTGGCGGCCTGATTGGTTCGCCGCTGGCTCTGTTCATTGTGGAGCGCCTGCGCTGGAAGGACACCAGGCATGCCTTGCAGATCACGCGCAGCTTGTTGGTCGGCTGGGGCTGGTCTTTTGTGGCCCGCTTCCTATTGGGTCTGCTGGTCATCGCTCTGTGGCTGGGTTGGGTGCTGTGGGCAGACGGCGTCTTTTCCTAATTCTGCTTGCCTGGCTGCTGGCAGCCTGCGCGCCGGCAGCCGAGAGCGGCAACCCGGTACAGACCGCCATGTCGGCCACGCTGACCGCGCGTCCGCTAGTCAGCCCTACCGCCCAGCCCAGCCCTCAGCCCGGAGCCGAGACCAGTCCGACTGGCAAGATCGTCTACGTTTGCCAGTATAGCCGGCGCAGCGAGCGCAACCAGATCTGTCTGGTGCAAGCTGACGGCAGCGGCCAGCGCGTGCTGACGCCGGGCGGTGAGTATGATGATTTCTTTCCTTCGCTCACCCCGGACGGGCAGGCTGTGTTGTTTGTCTCCAGCCGCAATGGCCCCTACCAAGTCTACGAGTATGACCTCAACACCGATGAGGTGCGCCAACTGACCCAGGTGGCCAATCACCGGCTGTATGCGCCGGAAGCCTCACCGGACAATGCTTATATAGTCTTCTACGGCGAGCGCATTGGGCAGAGTTATCCGCAGAGCCACAATCTGTGGATCGCGGCCCGCGATGGCGGCAACCCCGCGCAGATCACACAGCGCACTGGTGGGGCCTGGGACCCGGTCTGGTCTCCGGACGGCACCCAGATCTTGTTCGCCTCCCAGGTGGATGGTCTGCCGCAGTTGGTGGTGGTCCACGCAGATGGAAGTGCGCCGCGCCAGGTCACCAACCTCAGCGGCATCCGCGGGCGCAATGACTGGTCGCCGCAGGGTTTGCTCTCTACCTACATTGGCACCCCCTGGGATCGTGATATCTATACTTTTGATTTGAATGGCGAGAACGTGCGGCAGCTGACGGATGGCTTCAACAACCTGGCCCCCAGCTTTTCACCGGATGGGCAGTGGATCACCTTTATGTCCTATCGCGATCACCCCAACCAGAATCTGGGCTGTGAAATTTACATCATGCGTGTGGATGGCACTGACCTGCGCCGGCTGACCGACAACGACATTTGTGATTGGCAGCCGCGCTGGGGACCTTAAAATGCCGGGAATGGCCTGGGGCTGGCAGTTAACCCAGGTAATCGGCAGCTAGCCGGGTTTCCAGCACTTGGCCGTCCTGCATCCCCACTTGGTAGGCCGCCGCTTGCGGCCGCGCGCCCACCAGCCGGTGTAACTTGCCATCCACATAGTGTGCGGCGGTGGCATCATCCAGAGCGATGCCCGCCGGCATGCCCTCTTTCTTGATCAGTCGCTGATAGGCCGCCCGCCGGGCGCGCTCGCCATCGTAGTGTGGGCAGCAGGATCCGGTCAGCATCCCCAGGCAATCCAGGGCGGTCAGCTTGCCGGGAATCGAGTCGGTCACGCCCTGCTCAAACCAGCAGATCGCTCCAGCGCTCCATCCCGCCAGGAGTGTGCCGCGCTGGTAGGCATCCTGGATCAGCGCATCCAGCCCCCAGCCGCGCCATAGGGCCAGCATGTTTTTGGTGTTGCCACCGCCGATTAGCAGGATGTCGTGCTTGGCGATTTCGGCTTCCAGGTTCGCCACAGCGGGCTGGATCAGGGGCAGGTGGCTGGGGCGGCAGTTGTGCTGGCTGAAAGCGGAATAGAAACTTACGATATAGTCGGGTGCATCGCCGCTGGCGGTGGGCAGGAAGCAGATTGAAGGGTTGCTGACGCCACTGGTGACCAGCACATAGTCTTCCAGCAGGGCGTTGTGCTCACCATTGGAAAAACGGCCGCCACCCATGGCGATGATCTGCTTCATTCTTAGAGGACGGATTTTTGCAGTTGGTAGGCGCCCAGCAGAAAGTCTTGGATACGCTTGGCTGCATCGGCTTTGTCTGCCACTTCAGCATAGGGCAGCAGTGCACCCTGCCAGCCGCTGGTGTGCCAGTGGGCGCCGGACGGGAGAGTTGCCTGCAGCAGGTCTTGCTGGAAGGGCGCCGGGCTGACGAAGAAATAGGCGCCGTCTATCCCCGCGCCGGCCGGGCTGAAGCCGAAGAGGATTTGACTGTCCAGGCTGGTTCCCAACAAGGCAAACGACAGGTCAAAAAGCTTGGGCCAAACCAGCACGGGGGACTTCTCGCCGGGCAGTGTTTCGCTTAAGTTTTCAAACAAACGGCCCACCTGGCTTAGGATGCCAAAATAGCGTTCGGCCTCATCAAAAGCGTAGTCGTTGGCCCGGTCGCTGGCGAATTTGCGCTGGTTGATCTTGCCGTGCACGTCCATCTCGGCCAATTTGGCCGTGATCTGCTCGCCGAGTTTTGTGGCGCTCAATCCTTCGCTGATGCGCCATTGGTGCACATCGCCTTCGCTGGTGCTGAACAAGACATAGTGGTTGCGCAGGTCCAGGCTCAGCGAGAAATTGCGGCTGGTGTTGAGCGGGTGGGGGATGGGCGTGGTGGTCAGCCCTGAGGTATACAGCCGCAGGCTGCCGTGCTCATCGCGTGGCAGCTCTGGCGTAAAAGCGGCCCGAATAGCCCCCAAGACACGCGCATAGGCGTGCAAAGTTTCACGCGTTTCGTCCCAAGGGGTCAGTTTAGGAAAGGTGCTTTTGCTGGCCACGGCCCTAGTATACAGGCAAAAATTGGGGTCGAGCCCCTACGGTACAATACCGCCATCACCTGTAGTTTTGCTAGGAGTACAAGCACATGCGCCCCAACGTGGAGCTCGAACAAAAAGCCATCAACACCCTGCGGTTCCTGTCTGCCGATGCCATTCAAACCGCCAATTCCGGCCACCCTGGCTTGCCGATGGGCAACGCGGCGGTGGCCTATACCCTGTGGACCCAGCACCTGCGCCACAACCCCAAGAACCCGGCTTGGGCGGGCCGGGATCGCTTCGTGCTTTCGGGTGGGCATGGCTCCATGTTGCTGTACTCCCTGCTGCACCTGACCGGCTATGACCTTTCGCTGGAGGACATCAAGCAGTTCCGCCAGTGGGAGAGCAAGACACCCGGCCATCCGGAATATTGGCTGACCCCCGGCGTGGAGACCAGCACCGGCCCGCTGGGCCAGGGCTTCGTCAACGCGGTCGGGATGGCCATGGGTGGCGTGCACCTGGCGGCACGCTTCAACCGGCCGGGGCACACTCTGTTCGATTACTACGTCTACGCCATCGTCACCGATGGCGACCTGATGGAAGGCATCACCGCTGAGGCGGCTTCTCTGGCCGGGCATCTCAAGTTGGGCAAGCTGGTCTTCCTCTACGATGACAACAGCATCTCGATCGACGGCAGCACCAGCCTGGCCTTCAGCGAAGATGTGGGCAAGCGTTTCGAGGCTTACGGTTGGCATGTGTCGCAAGTGGCAGACGGTAACGATGTCTCCGCACTGGACGCGGCCATCCAGGCTGCCCAAGCTGACCCGCGCCCTTCGCTGATCAAGGTGCGCACCATCATCGGCTACGGCCTGCCCAAGCGCGCCGGCACCGAAAAGGCGCATGGCGAGCCGCCGGGTTTGGAGGAGTTGAATGGGGCCAAGGCGGCTTTAGGGTGGCCGCAGGAACCTTGGTTCCTGGTTCCCGGTGAAGTGCTGGAACTGTACCGTGACGCGCTGGAGCGGGGCGCCGAGCGACAAGCCGCCTGGGAGGCGGATCTAGCCGCTTATCGGGGGGCGCACCCGCAGTTGGCCGCCGAACTGGAGCGCATTATCAAAGGCGAGCTGCCGGTGGGCTGGGACAAGGGCTTGCCAGTCTTCCCGGCTGACGCCAAGGGCATGGCCACTCGCGTCTCTTCCGGCAAGGTGCTGAATGCGATCGCTGAGAAGCTTCCCGATCTGTTGGGCGGCTCAGCGGACTTGCATCCTTCCACCAAAACCTTCATTGATTCCGCCCCGGCCTTTTCAGCGGAGACTCCGCAGGGCCGCAGCGTGCACTACGGCGTACGTGAGCACGCCATGGGCGCCGTCGTCAATGGACTCAACACCACGCCGGGCATCATCGCCTTCGGGGCCACCTTCCTGGTCTTTTCCGACTACATGCGCCCGGCGTTGGGCCGCTCGGCGCGCTCGCCAC
>JAHCII010000034.1 GCA_026129305.1 Anaerolineales bacterium | reverse complement strand
CGACATTGACACCAACCAGGACCGCCAGTTCATTCAGGCGACCCTGAACCAGGAACCGGATTGGGACACCAACAACGGCAAGCTGACGATTGCACAGGCCGCGTTGATCGAGTTCTTCAAGCGCATGCGCCCGGGCGACCCGGCCACGCTGGACAACGCCACCGAGTTTCTGCAAACCCAGCTTTTTGACCAGCGGCATTATGACCTGGAGCGGGTGGGGCGTTACAAGCTCAACCAGAAGCTGGACCAGAAAGAACGTATCCCCCTGGCACACCGCACAGTGACCAAGTGGGACATTATCAACCTGGCTCGCCGCATGATCCTGATCAACAACGGTGTGGAATACGCCGATGATATTGACCATTTGGGCAACCGCCGTCTGAAGACGGTGGGCGAACTTATCCAGAACAAGCTGCGGGTGGGCATGCGCCGCATGGAGCGCGTGATCAAAGAACGTATGTCGATCCGCGACCAGGAGCAGCTCTCGCCGATCACGCTGATCAATATTCGTCCGGTGGTGGCGGCGCTGCGCGAGTTCTATGGCTCCAGCCAGCTGTCGCAGTTCATGGACCAGACCAACCCGCTCTCCGAGCTGCGCCACAAGCGCCGCGTCTCGGCGCTGGGCCCGGGCGGTCTGCGCCGAGAGCGGGCCGGCTTTGATGTGCGTGACGTGCACCATTCGCACTACGGCCGTATCTGCCCGATCGAGACGCCGGAAGGCCCGAACATCGGCCTGATCGGCAACCTGGCTTCCTTTGCGCGAGTGAACGACTATGGTTTCGTCGAGACGCCGTATCGCAAGGTGGTCAAGGCGCTGGCGCCCAAGGACAAGAACCTGGTGGGGCGCAAGCTGCGTGAAGACCTGGTCGACCCCAAGAATGACAAAGTGGTCGCCAAGGCGGAAACGCGCATTGATGAGAAGCTGGCCAAGGAGATTGCCAAGTTGGACGTGGAAGAAGTGCCGATCACTCCGTATGTGACCGACTCTTCCATCTTCTTGTCCGCCGATGAAGAAGACCGTTACTACATCGCGCAGGCCAATGCGCCCTTGAACGAATATGGTGAATTCATTCGTTCACGCCTGTCCTGCCGCCATCACTCGGCCTTTATGTTCACCAATCCGGAAGATATTGATTACATGGATATCGCCCCGCACCAGTTGGTGGGCATCAGCGCGGCGCTGATCCCGTTCCTGGAGCATGACGACGCCAACCGGGCCTTGATGGGCTCGAACATGATGTCGCAGGCCGTGCCACTGCTGATCCCGGAAGTGCCGCTGGTTTCGACCGGCATGGAAGGGCACGCCGCCAAGGACTCCGGCCAGGTGATCCTGGCCGAAGAAGATGGCGAAGTGATCTCGGTGAGTGGCGAGGATATTGTGCTGCGCGGCAAGAGCCGCAAGGAATACACCTACCGCCTGCGCAAGTACCAGCGCTCCAACCAGAGCACCTGCATTGACCAGCGCCCCGCAGTGGTCAAGGGCCAGAAGGTCAAGAAAGGCGATGTGGTGGCCGACTCTTCCTCCACGGTGGAAGGCAACCTGGCCCTGGGCCAGAATGCGGTGGTGGCCTTCCTGTCCTGGGAAGGCGGCAACTTTGAAGACGCCATCCTGATCTCCGAGAAGATGGTGCAGGAAGACCGCTTCACATCCATTCATATTGAGAAATATGAAGTGGAAGCGCGCGACACGAAGCTGGGCGCAGAAGAGATCACGCGTGACATCCCCAACGTGGGCGAAGAAGCCGTCAAGGACCTGGATGAGTTCGGCATCGTGCGCATCGGCGCCGAGGTTGGCCCCAGCGACATTTTGGTGGGCAAGATCACGCCCAAGGGCGAAAAAGAACTGACCCCCGAAGAGCGCCTGCTGCGCGCCATCTTCGGTGAGAAGTCCCGTGATGTGAAAGACACCTCGCTGCGCATGCCGCACGGCGAGCGCGGCAAGGTGGTGGACGTGCAGGTCTTCTCCCGCGAGGACAACATCGAGTTGTCAGCCGGTGTGGAGAAGATGGTGCGTGTGTCTGTGGCCCAGCGCCGCAAGATCACGGCCGGCGACAAGATGTCCGGCCGCCACGGCAACAAGGGTGTGGTGTCCAAAGTGGTGCCGGTGGAGGATATGCCCTTCCTGGAAGACGGCACGCCGGTGGATGTGATCCTTAACCCGCTGGGTGTCCCGGGTCGTATGAACATCGGCCAGATCCTGGAAACTCACCTGGGCTGGGCGGCCAAACGGCTTGGCTTCCGCTCGGTGGTGCCGGTGTTTGATGGCGCCAGCGAAGAAGAGATCGAGGCTGAACTGGCGCGTGCCTGGCTGGTGGACCAAGCCTGGCGTGAAGCCGGTGAACGTTCCTGGACCTGGTTGGCGGAACAGAACGGCAACCTGGACCCGGAAGCTCTGGAAGACGAAAATGAAGTGCGCAATCTGTACCTGGAGCAATGGTTAGGCCCCAAGAAGTACGATGTTTCCAAACTAGCCCAAGATGAAACCTATGCGCGCCATTCTGTGGCGCGTGAATGGCTGGTCGAAGAGGGTTACAACCCGGATGAGATCCTGGTGTTTGAGCAGGCCGACCTGCAGCTGGACATGCGCCGTGAGCGCGGCACCAAGGCCGTGGTGGCCTGCGCCCGCCTTTGGCTGGACCGCATGGGCCGCCCGGCGGGCAACGCCGGTGAGGAGAAGCTGCGCGAACTGGCAGACGCCTACACGCTGGAAACTGCCAAGCCGGCCCCGTACCTGGGCAAGCAGCTGCTGCGTGACGGCAAGAGCGGCCAGGCGTATGACCAGCCGGTGACAGTGGGCATCATGACCTTGTTGAAACTGCATCACCTGGTGGAAGACAAGGTGCATGCCCGCTCCACAGGCCCGTACAGCCTGGTGACCCAGCAACCGTTGGGCGGCAAGGCGCAGTTCGGCGGCCAGCGCTTCGGTGAGATGGAGGTGTGGGCGCTGGAAGCCTATGGCGCCTCCTACACTCTGCAGGAGATGCTGACGGTCAAGTCCGACGACGTGATCGGTCGGGTGAAGACCTACGAAGCGATCGTCAAGGGCGAGCCCATCGAAGAGCCGGGTATTCCGGCCTCCTTCCGGGTGCTGGTGAAGGAATTGCAGAGCCTGGGTCTGTCTGTGGAAGCTGAAACCGACGAAGGCGTGATCAAGTTCGGCAAGGAAGAGCAACGCACACGCCCGCCGCGGCTGGGTACCGGCCTGCTGGGCCTGGGTGATGACCTTAAGGCCAATCCTTGACGCAAATTGGGGATACTGCTAAAATCTTTCGCCGCGACGTAGGATCCGGGCCGATTCGGCCCGCATAGCGCAGTCAATGTCGAGGCCATCCAGCACGCGATGGCCTCGATGTACGAAAAGATGTAGTGAAACGTAGAACGGAGAAGAAGAGTGCCGACGATTAACCAGCTGGTCCGCAAGGGCCGCAAAACAAAACGGGCAAAGACCAAAGCGCCGGCCTTGCAGTATGTGTTCAACACGCATACGCAGCGCCGCATTCGCTTGCCTAAGGGTTCCCCGCAGAAGCGCGGCGTGTGCACGGTTGTGCGTACGATGACCCCCAAGAAGCCGAACTCTGCTTTGCGGAAGATCGCCCGTGTGCGCCTGAGCAACGGCATGGAAGTTAGCGCTTACATCCCCGGTGAGGGCCATACGCTGCAAGAGCACTCCGTGGTGCTGGTGCGCGGCGGCCGTGTGAAGGACCTGCCCGGTGTGCGTTACCACATCGTGCGCGGCACCCTGGATACCACCGGGGTGAATGACCGCAAGCAGGCGCGTTCCAAGTACGGCAGCAAGCGGCCCAAGGCCTAGCATTCATCGCATAGTGGAGAAGTAGATGGCACGCAGACAGAAACCTGAGAAGCGCATCATTGCCCCTGACGCTCGTTTCAGCAGTGTTGAGGTGCAGATGTTCATTAATCGCGTCATGCGCGGCGGCAAGAAGAGCACCGCGGCCCGCCAGGTGTATGGCGCCCTGGACCTGATCGAAAAGCAGAAAAAGCAAAACCCGATGGAAGTGTTCAGCACCGCCTTCAAAAACGTAGGCCCGCAGATGGAAGTGCGCCCGCGGCGCGTGGGCGGAGCCACCTACCAGGTGCCGATGGAAGTGAACCCGGAGCGCCAGTTCGCCCTGGCCTCGCGCTGGATCATTGCTTCGGCGCGCGGGCGCGGCGGCAAGTCCTTTTCCGAGAAACTGGCTGCTGAGCTGAGCGAAGCGGCCGCCGGGCAGGGAGCTTCTGTTCGCAAAAAAGATGAAACCCACAAGATGGCAGAGGCCAACCGCGCCTTCTCCCATTATCGTGTTTAGACATACGGAGTAATGAACAAAGAGAGTTATGCCCGCTACTTATCCGCTTGAGAAATTTAGAAACATAGGCATCATTGCCCATATTGACGCCGGTAAGACGACGACTACCGAGCGTATCTTGTTCTACACCGGCAAGACGCACCGCCTGGGTTCGGTGGACGAAGGCAACACCGTCACGGACTGGATGGAGCAGGAACGCGAACGCGGCATCACCATCGTGTCTGCGGCGGTGACTGCCGAGTGGAAAGATCACCTGATCAACGTGATCGACACCCCCGGCCACATTGACTTCACCGCCGAAGTGCAGCGCTCCTTGCGCGTGCTGGACGGCGGTGTAGTGGTTTTTGACGCCGTGCAAGGCGTGGAGCCGCAGAGTGAAACTGTGTGGCGCCAGGCTGACCGCTACGGCGTCCCGCGCATCTGCTTCATTAATAAGATGGACCGCATCGGCGCCTCTTTTGAGCGCAGCCTGGAGAGCATCCGGGTGCGCCTGGGTGCCAACCCGATCGCGATGCAGCTGCCCATCGGCGCCGAGTCCGGCTTCCAAGGCATTATCGACCTGTTGGAGCAGAAGGCGATCATTTGGGAAGAAGAGACCGGCGCCAAGCCGACCGTCGGCGATATTCCGGCCGACCTGCAGGCCCAGGCCAAAGAATGGCGCGAGCGCATGGTGGAAGGCATTGCCGAAACCGATGACTCCCTGACGCACAAATACCTGGAGGGCCAGGAGATCAGCATTGCTGAACTGAAGGCCGCTTTGCGCAAAGCCGTGATCGAAGGCAAAGCCAACGCGGTGTTCTGCGGCTCTTCCCTGAAGAACCGTGGTGTGCAACCGGTGCTGGACGCGGTGATCGATTACCTGCCTTCTCCGCTCGATATTCCGGCCGTGCAAGGCATTGACCCGCGCAGCGAAGAAACGGTGGAGCGCCACGCCAAGAATGAAGAACCGCTGAGCGCTTTGGTGTTCAAAATCGTGGCTGATCCCTTCGTGGGCCGGCTGGCCTACTTCAGGGTCTACTCCGGCAAGATCGTCAAGGGCGGCTCTGTCTATAATTCGACCAAGAAGAACCGCGAGCGCATCGGTCGCTTGATCCGCATGTATGCTGACCGCCGTGAAGAGATCGAAGAGGTGGTGGCGGGCGACATCGGCGCGGTGATCGGTTTGAAGAACTCCTTCACCGGCGATACACTGTGCGATGAGACCAAGCAGATCATTCTGGAAAGCATCAGCTTCCCAGAACCGGTGATCTCGATCGCGGTGGAGCCCAAGACCAACGCCGACCAGGACAAGATGGCTGAAGCTTTGCATCGCCTGGCTGAGGAAGACCCCACTTTCCGGGTGCAGACCGACGCCGAGACCGGCCAGACCGTGATCTCCGGCATGGGTGAGCTGCACCTGGACATTTTGGTGGACCGCATGATGCGTGAGTTCAAGGTGGCTGCGACGGTGGGCCGCCCGCGGGTGGCTTACCGTGAAACCATCACGCGTCCTGTGGAAAAAGCTGAAATGCGTTATGTCAAGCAGTCTGGCGGCCGCGGCCAGTATGGCCATGCGATCTTGAAGATGGAACCCAGTGAGCCGGGTAGCGGTATCAGCTTTGAGAATAAAATTGTCGGAGGCGCTATTCCCAAGGAATATATCCCGGCAATCGAGAAGGGTGTACGCGAAGCCTCTGAGGCTGGCGTGGTGGGCGGTTACCCGGTCACGGACATCGCCGTAACACTTTATGATGGCTCTTTCCATGAAGTGGACTCGAATGAAATGGCCTTCAAGATGGCCGGTTCGATGGCTTTCAAGGAAGGTATGCGTATCGGCAAGGCGGTTCTGATGGAGCCGGTCATGAAAGTTGAAGTGACCATTCCTGAGGATTACCTTGGCGATATCGTGGGCCAGCTGAGTGCCCGCCGCGGCGAGATCCAAGGTATGGAACCTCGCCAGGGTGGTGTGCAGTCTGTGCGTGCGATGGTGCCGCTGGCTGAAATGTTCGGTTACGCCACCGAGTTGCGCTCTGCTACGCAGGGCCGCGGTGCGTTTACTATGGAATTTGATCACTACTCTCAAGTCTCGGCCAACTTGGCTGAGGAACTCATTCAGGCCAACTAGCTGGACTGCCAAGGAAT
>JAHCII010000033.1 GCA_026129305.1 Anaerolineales bacterium | reverse complement strand
GTCCCCCCAACCACCACTACAGTGCCTTTTCCAGCCATCAGTCCACTCCCGTCAGGTTACTTGCTGATCTTGTCTTCAAAATAATCCCAATCACGCCCAAAGCGATAGGCATAGCGTGAGGGGGACTACGGCGCAGAGGTTTCCAACCACTGCACCGTGGTATCGGTCTTGTTCTTGAAGCCGTGCACGCAGCCCACCCCCGCCCAGGCCACGTCACCCGGCTTGAGCGTGAAGGTCTGGTTGTCGAACCAGGCTTCCACCTCACCATCCAGGATCATGTAAGTCTCTTCGAAAGGATGGTCGTGGCTGCCGGCGCCCCCGCCCGGGATGTATTTGACCATGAACATGGTGTGCAAATAAGCGCCCAGGTCGCTGTCCACCATCATCTTGACGCTGATGCCGGTGTAGACCAGCAGCGCTGTACGCATGCTGCCAGAGACCGCCAGCAGCTCCTGCGACTGCTTGCTGGGGTCCATATGCTGCGCGGTGATGTTGCCGAAAAAGCGCGTACGCGGATCACGCGGGTCCACCTTGATTGGCTCGCCCGTCTGAGCGATGGCCGCCTGAACGGGAAAGACGTCCCCTGCTTTCCACAGACGCGGTTGCGGGGCCAGCATTTCCACCCAGCGTACTTTCGCATCGCTGCGGTTGCGGTATCCATGGGCCGCCGCCATATGGATGACGCCGTAATCACCCGGCCCCAGTGCAAAGGCGCCGTCGCCGGTCTCGCAGACGAGTTCCCCTTCCAGCACATACACGCTCTCTTCAAAAGTGTGCAAGTGAGTATCGATCGAGCCGCCAGGTTCCAGCTCACAAATATTAAACTCCTGGTGCACAGACCCGGACTCGCCATTCACGATCGACCAGCGACTGAAACCCTGGCTGATGCCTTCAAACGCCTTGGGCAAGACAAAATCTGCCTGGCCGGCGGTGCGGACCAAAAACCTCGCTTGCATCGTATCTCCTTAGATAGTAGGCAGCCTGAAACGCGCCTTCTTGATCACGTGATCCCGCGCATCGTAGACCATATTGCGCACGGCGTTCAGGTCTACATTGACCAGCTGGCCGCTGTTCTTCAACACCTTGCCCGCCACCATCACCGTGTCCACATTCTTGGTATCCATACCCCACACCACGGCCGCATAGGGATCATTCAGCGGGGTGACATTGACCTGGTCAGTGCGCAGCAAAATAATGTCGGCTTCCTTGCCGGGAGTTAATGTGCCCACCTTGTGGTCCAAGCCATTGGCCTTGGCGCCTTCGATGGTGGCGTATTCAATTACGTCTTTCTCGCTGATCAGCTTGGGCACCTTGGACTCGCCAGCCAGAATGCGCTCATGGATCAGGCTGTGCTGCAGCGAGAGCATGGTGCGCATTTGGGTAAACATGTCCCCAGGCACGTTGGTCTCCACATCCACGCTGAGGGCGGGCTTCAAGCCGCGGTCCAGAAACTTCTGGGTGGGCGGCATGCCGTGGCCCATCATCATCTCCACTGGGGCGGCCAGGGAGATGGTGCCGCCGGAGTCGACGATCATTTGGATCTCGGTGTCATTCAAGGTGGTGCAGTGGATATAGGTGGTGTCCGAGCCCATCAGTTCCGGTCCCTTGCGGCCGAACTCCTCCACCTTGCGCCGCTGGCCAAAAGTGCCTACGCCCACGTGGGCGGTCAAGCGCGCATCCACCGAGCGGGCCATGTTCCAATGGGCGCGGGTGACCTCGAATTCGGTGAACTCGGGGCCGGCTGCGGCCAGCGCGTAGGTCAGCAACTGGTCCTTACTGGTGAAGTGCATGCGCGCTGCGCGCACAAACCAGCCCGGCTGCTTGGGTTCGTATTTGCCCCACCAGGGGAAGCCATAGGCGAATACCACACGCATATTGGAATCTTTGATCGCCTGGATCACCGCATCCGTATGCTCCGGCGAAGCCTGGATATGCGACCAGTCCAGCAGGGTGGTGATTCCGGCATCAATCGCGCCGAAAGCGCTGACGATGTTGCCGGCGTACACATCCTGGGGGCGATAGGCGCGGCCCAGGCGGCCGAGCACGAAGCGGATGTAGCTGTTGCGGCCCTCCAACGGCACATCCGTGCCGATATTGCGCAGCAGGCCTTCCCAAATATGGCGGTGGGTATCCACAAAGCCGGGCATTACGATCATGTTGCTGGCGTCGATCACTTCGGCGCCATCGGAAGCGATCTTGGCCGCCACTTTGACGACCTTCTTGCCTTCGATCAGGATATCGCCTTTCTGGAAGTCACCGAGCTTGGCATCCAGCGTCAGCAGCGTGCCGCCCTTGATCAGCACCCGTTGGTCTTCTGGCACGGGCGCAACCGCTCCGTTGCCGCTATGGCCATTGAGAAATACGTTGGCTACGGCATAGTCCTTGCGCCGCTCGCGCGTGGCCGTGAAAACGCGGCGCAGCTTCTTCCAGTTCTCCTTGATCAGCAGGCGCAGGTCTTCCACCTGGTACAGGATCAAGCCGAAGATGGTCAGGGCGCCCATCACGATTGGGTCGTTGATCCAAGTGGCGGTGATGATGCGCAGCGAGAACATGTTGCTGATCAGCGAAAGAAACAGGCTGACCGCCAGCGCGCCGGTGAAGTGCCCCAAACCGCCCATCAGGCTGGTGCCGCCCAGGGCCGCCGCCGCGATGCTGATCAGCGCAAAGTTGGTGCCGGAGCGTGGGTCGCCCACGCCCACCTGCACCGCCAGAAAGTAGGACGCCACGGCCGCCATCAGGCCGGAGAGCACCAGGGCGCGCACCTGGATGAATTTGGTCTTAATGCCCAGGCGGCGGGCGGCGCGCACATCCCGACCGGTGGCTCGCAGGCGCAGGCCGCCTGCCGAACGGCGCAGCCAAATGTCCCACAGAACCGCCACCACCAGCGTGACGATGAAAGCCGCCGGCACCCAGCCGACTTTGGCTTTGAAGAGGCTCAGCGCGTAGAAGTTGATCTGGCCGCCGGCCACCGGGCGCAGCACCAGGGAGACGCCGTCCAGAATGCTGAGCGTGGCCAGCGTGGCGATGATGGGTGGCAGTTTGACGCCGCGCACCAGGAAAGCGTTGAACAGGCCCACCCCGCCGCCGATCAGCAACACCAGCACAAAGGCCAGCGCCACCGTCTCAGGTGTGGCGTTGTTGGTGGCGATGAAGGACAACACCACAATACAGAAGGCCATGATAGCCCCGACCGAAATATCCAGGTAACCGACCAGCATGGCGTTGACCTGGGCCATGGCCACGATCGCCAACGGCAGGGTCGCCTGCAATAGGTTGTTGAGGTTGTATTCGGACAGGAAAGCGCTGGATTTGGAACCAGAATAGGCGCCCAAACCATAGATCAGCAAGATCATCAGCATCAGGGGATACCACTCCCTGATGCGGATGGCGGCTTTCTTGAGGCGTTCCTTGTTCCGGTTCAACTAATCCTCTCTTCCGCTGATCGTGAATTGGTCTTCCACATTGCCTACTTTCGCTCCCCCCACCATGGCTTCGATGATGGTGCGCTCGCTGAGATGCTCCTGGGGCAGATCGTGCACGATCTGCCCGCGCGAGATGACCAGCACGCGATTGCACAGGCTGGAAAGTTCGATGGGGTCGCTGGATTTGATGATGATAGCCGTACCCTGCGAAGCCTTGGTGTGCAAGGCTTCGTAGATGTCAAACCGCGAGGCCACATCGACGCCCTGGGTCGGTTCGTCGGTCAGAATCACGCGCACATTCTCGAATAGGAAGGGGCGCGTCATAACCACTTTCTGCTGGTTGCCGCCAGACAGAAAACTCACCGGCTGCTCCAACGATGGAGAGCGCAGTTTAAGTTGCTGGGTCATTTCAGAGACCAGTTTTCGTTCCAAACCAGGAAGCAGCCAGCCCGCCCGGCTAAATTTATCCAACACCTGAATGGAAGCATTGCTGGTCACGCCCAGCACCAGGAAGAGTGCATCCCGCTTGCGGTCTCCAGCCAGCAACATAATGCCGGAGCGCAGAGCGCCAGTGGGCGAAGTCAGGTTGACGTGCTTATCATCCACCTGAACAATGCCGCCCTTGGGCGGGATGGCGCCGGACAGGGTCCAGAACAGGTCACCCTGCCCGTTGCCCTCCACGCCGGCAATACCAATGATCTCGCCCTTCTTCGCTGTAAAGCTCAGCGGGCCAAAGAATTCTCCATGCAGATCGGTGACCGAAAGGACCACATCGGTCTCTTCGCCGATCTCAATACGCGGTGGGAAGGCGGAGTCAAGCGGCCGGCCGATCATCAACTCCACCAGTTCGGCCTCACTGACCTTGCGGGCATCATAGGTGCCCTGCGTGCGACCGTCACGCAGCACAGTCACCCGGTCGGCGACTTCCAGCACTTCCGGCAAGCGATGGCTGACATACACCACGCAAACACCGCGCTGCGCGTGCTCTTTGATCGTGCGGTGCAGCCATTCCACCTCGGCCGGGCCCATCGCCGTGGTGGGTTCATCCAACAATAAGACCTTCGGTTCGGAAAGCAGCGCCTTGGTCACCTCAAGCAGTTGCCGCTCGGCCAGGGCCAAGCTCCAGACGGGCGCCTCGGCAAACAAATCATCCAGTTCAAACTTGGCCAGGATCTGGATCGCCCAATCCTTGAGTTTCCAGTAAAAAGGACGCTGCTTCTTGGAAGCAGCCATATACAGATTTTCGGCCACGGTCATCATGGCTACCTGAGAGATCTCTTGGTAAGCCATGCCCAGACCCAGTTCACGCGCCTTGGCCGGCGAATCGGTCGTCAGCGGCTTGCCCATAATGTGGACAGTGCCTTCGTCCAGTTCAACAAAGCCGCTGGCAATGCCCAGCAATGTCGATTTGCCGCACCCGTTCTCACCCACCACTGCGTGGATCTCACCGGGGCGGCATTCCAGGCTCACATTTTGCAGAGCCTGGACGGTGCCATACCGTTTAGAAACTCCCAGCAGCGAGAGCGCAAGGCTCTCGCTGCTGGGGTTCTGATTCTTCTTTGCCACTAACTCAGTGGGTCCTGTTAGTGCTTAGGGGTACATGGCCCGCACGACGTCATGCGGCACCATCGAGGAGATCGAGGCATCATCCGGCAGATCGCGATAGCAGTGGCTCTCGCTGACCTGCTGCATGTATGGCGGGATCACGATGCTGGACGGGATTTCATAGCCGTTCAAGTGCATCATGGCGGCCGTCAGGGCGATGCGGGACTGGTAGTTGCCACCCGAACCAAAGTAGATCTTGAAGTTATCGGGTTTGCCCATATCGATCCACTCGCAGAACAGGACGGTCTCGTCCGTGCGCAGGGTCAGCACCAGGTCCACTGGCAGGCCGGCCGCTTCGTAAGCGCTCAGGCCGCCCATGAAGGAGCCCGCGGCTTCGTAGCTGACGCCAGCCAGGTCGGGGTGAGCGCTGAGGAAGCCGGACATCGCATCAAAGGTGCCCTCACGGGTCCAGAAGGTGTCGGCGGCGCCAACCAGCTCAATGCCCTCGCCCAAGGCGGGCTCTTCGCAGCCCTGCCAGTAAGCAGACAGTGGGTTGCCAGGCGTACCACCCAGGAAGGCGACCTTACCGGTGCCCACTTCTTCGTTCAGGATGCGAGCAAACTCCTGGCCCAGCAAACACACGTCTTCAGACACCGAGGTCAGGTAATCACTGCCGTCACCCAGCACACCATAGGAGTGGGTCACATACAGCACGCCAGCCTCAGTCGCCTCACGCACCACCGGGATCAGGGCATCGCCCGCATCCGGGAAGCCCACGATGATGTCAACATCCTGGGCGATCAGGCCGCGGATATCGGCAATCGCCTGCTGGGTGTCGAACATGGCCGTGGTGTAAATGATGCGACCGATCTCAGGATAGGTCAGAGCCTGCAGGACCATTTCCATGTGGGTCACTTCGCGCCACAGATTCTCGCCAAAGCCATCGGCCAGAGCCACGGTCACATCACCACCCGTACCAGTGTCGCATTCCTTCTCGCGCCAACAGGTCAGGGCCAGTTCAGCCATCTCAGGGCTGACGGGCAGGCCGGCGCGATACATGGCAGCCAGCACGACCTCATTGACCTCAGACGCATCCGAGACACCCATGGTCTTCATCAAGACCTCAGGGTCGGCGTCAAAGGTTTCGCTCGAGCGACCAGCCGGAACGCTCTCATCTCCGGCCGCCGGAGCTGTGTCCTCTCCGGAAGCTGCCGGCGCAGAGGTTGGGGTTCCTGCGCAAGCTGCCAAGATCATTGCAAACAGAGCAATGAGAATGGCAAGTTTCTTCATGTCTACTTGTTTCATAATCAATCTTCTCCTTTAGCTAGCGGGTTACGAACTAGACGGCCTGCAACTTATGTTGATTGACCGTTTGTCCCATCTGACCTCCTTCATGTGGCTAAGTGGCTTTCTTCTGAATTTTTGCTGAAGCGTTTCTGGAATAAGAACTCGACCATGTCGACAATGCGATCGCCAGAGACGGCCATGCCGCCAATGATCGCCAGGCCAAACACCACGAATTGCAAGTCGGTGGAGAGGCCCAAAACTCGCAGCATCTGGCTCAGCACCGTCAGGAAAAAGGCCGCCATGGCCGTCGAGGCCACGCTGGCCAAGCCGCCGCTCAGTGAAGCGCCGCCGATCACGACGGCCGCAATCGGCCCCAGCAGGTAGGGCGACCCCAGGCCCTGGGTTGGGCTGCGGATGAAAGCGGCAGCCAGGAAACCAGCCAGACCATACAGCACAGCGGCCACCACGTAAGCCATGACCACGTAGCTGGTCACGCGCAGGCCGGAAATGCGGGCGGCCACCTGGTTGGCGCCCACCGCGCGGAAACGGCGGCCGATGCCCGTGTTGCTCAGCACCAGGCTTATGATGACCACAGTGATCAGCGCGATCCAAAAGATCCAGCCAGCCCCGAACACCTGCTGGATGGCCCATTGCGACAATACGCCAGGCACAGAAGCCTCATTCGCTACCGTCGTGGCATAGCGCAGCAGAATGCCGCGCACCAATTGGCCGACAGCCAGGGTCACGATCAGCGCATTCAGGCGAATGACGCCCACCAGGAAGCCATTCACCAAGCCGATCAGGGCGGAAACACCCAAGGCCATGCCCAGTGCAGGCAAAATATTGTCGCTGGAGCCGCCAGCCACGCCCACGCTGACGAAAGCGGCCAGAG
>JAHCII010000032.1 GCA_026129305.1 Anaerolineales bacterium | reverse complement strand
CCTCGAAGCCTTGATGGCTGGGGAACACGCCTCAATACTCACTTTCGGAATGATCGATCCTGAGGAATTAAAAGTAAGCATCTGGGTGGACCCGGTCACTTTCGATATTGAGCGCATTACCTTGGTGGATCCAGCCAACCAAGAAGCGGATGAAGACACGATTTGGCAAATCGACTTCTGGAACTTCAACACCCGCTTTGAGATTGCTGCACCCAGCGTGGACCAAGGCAAAACCCCATGAAACCCATCCGCCCAGGACTTGCCTTGGCCCTGATTGCCCTGCCGATATTTGTCGGCGCGCTGGATCTAACCGTGGTCTCAGCAGTTTTGCCACATGTGATCCTTGACTTGGAAATCCCGCTCCAAACCGGATTGGATGACGCCGCCTGGATGGTGACGGGGTATTTGTTGGCCTACAGCATCTCGATGACCTTCATGGGTCGGCTCTCTGACCTGATCGGGCGCCGCCAGGTGTATTTGGCAGCACTGGGAATATTCGCGCTCGGTTCGTACTTAGTGGCAGTCGCCGATACCTGGCCGACCGACTTAGCGTTGCGCGGCTATGGCTTGGTAGCATCCGGTCGCCCGGATATTTCCTTCGTAAAGCTGTACATGCTGATTGCCGCGCGCATGATTCAGGCCTTTGGGGCTGGCACGATGGTCCCGGTGGGCATGGCAATGATTGGCGACCTGTATCCAATAGGCCGACGCGCCCGGCCGCTGGGCATAATTGCCGCGGTAGACACTGCCGGCTGGGTAGTCGGCCATCTGTACGGTGGCATTGTGGTGCGCTTCTTCGATTGGCGCATGATCTTTTGGCTGAACCTGCCTCTCTGTTTGCTCGCGGCAACTTTGCTCTGGCTTGCCTTACGCAGCATAAATCAAGAACGCAGCCTAGGTCGTATGGATTGGTTAGGTGCAGCACTGGTGACCGGGGCACTAACTTTGTTAAATCTGGGCTTTGGCGGTGGGGGCGAGGCAGGACTAGCAGCAGAGGCGCAGCCGATCCGCGTTGGCCAGCTGACAGCTTCGGCAGCGCTGCTGGCTCTGTTCTTATGGCGACAAACACATACTAAAAATCCTCTGCTGGACTTAAAGTTGTTCCGCCTGCCCAATTTTGCACCTGCCAGCCTGATGAACTTCATGGTTGGTTTTAGCCTCTTCGTGGCGATTGCCAACGTGCCTTTGTTTATAAATTCTCTGGTCGCCGTCACGGCCGAACAAGGAGCCTGGGATAGCGGATGGATGCTTTCTGGTCTCACCATACCACTAGCCTTGGCCTCTGTGCCCGGCGGCTGGCTAACCGACAAACGCGGCTACCGGTTACCGACCTTATTGGGGCTCGGCATCGCAGTGGTTGGTTTCTTCTTAATGGGTACCTGGCGGGCCGAAACAAGCTATGCAGTGATGGCTTCGCACCTGGCTGTGAGTGGTATTGGTCTCGGGCTTACCTTTGCCCCCATCGCCGCTGCAGCGATCAACGTGGCCCCGCCGGACCAGCGCGGCACCAGCAGCGGGCTTGTAATTATTTTCCGTCTCATCGGCATGACCGTCGGGGTATCCAGCATCACAGCGTATGGTTTGCAGCGCGCAGAGCGGCTCGGCCAACAGCTGCTCGATGTGAGTGCAGGACTCGCAGAAACCGCTCGAGTAGGCGTTACGGTTATGGAACGGGTAATCAGCGAAACATTTTGGATCGCGGGCATCATCGTGCTGGCGGCATTGCTTCCAGCACTGACCATGAAAAACAACCTTGAAACAAGAATAGAGGAGGGAAGAAAAGATGAGTGAGAGCATCGAAAGTTCTGCCAGCAAAGGCTTTTCCATTAGGAATGCTATCCTGATACTGTTGCTAGTGTTGTGCGCCATATATTTGTTCCAGATATTTGGGGGAAACGATCCCGTGGTCTCGCGTATACCGGCCGATGTGCAGATGTATCTTGGAATAAACAACTTGGAAATCCAATCTGAAGATATGCAGCGCATCCTTCAGGTCTTCCAGAACCTGGCAGGAGGTGCGTCAATGACCCCTGTCAAGTTGCTGGATGACGCTTTATCCAGCTACGATATCCGTTTCGAGCAAGACGTACTTCCTTGGATCGGCCAATATGCAGGGTTTGCCATGCGCAGATTGGACCTAAATCAATCGGCAGGTCCAGAATTCATGCTGATTTTGCAATCACGTGACAATCGTGACTCAGACATCTTCCTAAACCGCCTTGCTGCAACTATGGAAAGGCAGAATGGCTGGAGGTTTGACCTTGATAGCAGTGGTCGGGATGTCATCTACTCCTACCGTGCCCAACAATCCTGGCAGGACGATGTGGTGCTGGCTCGAATGGGCAGCCTGATTTATCTATCCAATTCCATGAACATGGTCCGGGAAGCTGGAGACTTAAGACAAAGCAACTCCCTCGCCGCGATGGAAGGCTACAAGAACGCGGTTTCTAAGCTCCCACGCTCTCGGGCAGCGACCCTGTATTTTGGTAAGAGTCTCTTTGACATCGCCTACGAAGAAATCCTCTACAGTATGGGTGGGATCTTGCCTATAGGGTTTGACAGTGACTTTGATCTGTTGGGTATGGCAGTGAGTTTGACAGCGAAAAGCGAAGGTCTGAGTCTGGATGCGGCCATAGTGCACAATCCGGCGAACCTTAGCGATTTGCAGCGTTCGGCTCTGGATACTTCTTATGCCGCCCCCACTACAGACCGTATGGTTTCAGGAAACACTCTCGTGTACATCGGTGCGAACGCTTCACAAGCGTCCAAGGGCAGGAACACAGAAAATCTATTGACGACAAACGAAGTAAGAGACGCTCTGACACTACTGAGACAGCAAACCGGGTTGGATGTAGAACGCTTGCTTGAGTCACTAGGCAGCGAATTTGCGATTGCCATCGCCCCCGCGCAAAGCGGGCTAATCCCGACTACAATGGGCATGAACATCGGCATTACTGTGCTGGGCACCGCAACCAACTCCATCGTGCTCACCGACAGCTTGGATGGACTGGTGCAAATGGCAGGCGACGAGATGTTCTTACCGCTAACGACCCGCTCGGTACAACTGGGGGGTTACAATTTAACCCAGGTTTTCGCATCCGACCAATTCCAAAGCATCGATTTTCTAGTATATGGAGCTGATCGGGATTATTTCTTCATCAGTACCAGTGCAGACTTGCTAACCGCCGGACTCGAGGGCCGCAACACATTGGCTGATAATCCCAGATACCAGAATACTTGGCGGGCATTCAATGCGCGCAGCGTTCCATATATGTATGTAGATCTTAATGGGCTAAGCAACCTGCTGAACAACAATAGCATGGTCGCAGTACCCATGGAGATTCAGCAGACTCTGCGGTGGCTGCCGACACTCGCCGCAGCGATCAACCCCACGACGCGAAACACCCAAAGCTTTACGATAGTCTTGTTTGTGGACTGACATTAACTCCAAGCGACTCTATACAAAATCGGGCGGCAATGCCGCCCGATTTTGTATTGGTATTGGCGGAGAGGGAGGGATTCGAACCCTCGATACCTTGCGGTATACGCGCTTTCCAAGCGCGCGCACTAGGCCAGACTATGCGACCTCTCCCAGATTGGGCGGCGGAATTATAGCACGTCTCTCAGGAAGGTTTACAATCCGCAACCATGAGCACCATCATCTACCTTGGCTTGGGCAGCAACCTCGGCAACCGGCAAGCCGCGCTGGATGCCGCCTGCGCCGCGCTAGCGCCGCAGGTGCGTGTGCTGCGCCGCTCGCCGCTTTATGAAACCGCGCCCTGGGGTTACACCGAGCAGGACGACTTCCTCAACCAGGTGGTCGAGGCGCAGACCGAGCTTGCCCCGGAAGAGCTGCTGCCGCTGCTCAAAGGGGTGGAGCAGCAGCTCGGCCGCCAGCGACGCTTCCGCAATGGCCCGCGTGAGATCGACATCGACCTGCTCCTGTATGGCGAGCAGCAGTTGACGGTGCAAACCGCCGCCGGCGTCTTGCGAGTCCCCCACCCCGGCCTGGCTGAGCGCGCCTTTGTGCTGGTGCCATTGGCGGACTTGACGCCAGACCTGCGCATCCCGGGCCAGCCAGCCAGCATCGCTGAGATGCTCAACCAGCTGGATACCGCAGGCATCCGCCGCTATCCTGAGGAGCCACAATGAAACCGCTGCAGATCGGGAGCCAAGCCTTCGACTGGGGCAGCCGCACCTATGTAATGGGCATCCTCAACATCACGCCAGACAGCTTCTCCGGCGACGGCTTGGCCGTTGGGGAGGACGCGGTGGCGGCTGCGCTGGCCCAGGCACGCAGCTTCATTGAGGCGGGCGCAGACATGCTAGATGTGGGTGGCGAGAGCACCCGCCCCGGCTCCGAAACCATCAGCGCCGCGGAGGAGATCGCCCGGGTGGTGCCCGTGGTGCAGGCCCTGGCCGCCGAAACCGACATCCCCATCTCCATCGACACCTACAAGGCGGAGACGGCCGCCGCCGCCCTGGATGCCGGGGCCAGCCTGATCAACGACGTCTGGGGGCTGCGCGCCGACCCGGCCCTGGGGCGATTGGCCGCTGCCCGCCGCGTGCCGATCATTCTGATGCACAATCGCAGCAACCCACAAAATGCGGAGCTGCGCCAGCGCCTGGGCGGCCGCTATGTAGGCGTGGAATACGACAATCTATTGGAAGACATCAAGAATGAACTGCTGGGCAGCACGGCCCTGGCCCGCGCCGCCGGCATCCCAGACGAACACATCATCCTTGATCCCGGCATCGGCTTCGGCAAGACCCGCGAGCAAAACCTGGAGCTGCTCAACCGCACGGATGCGATTTGCGCATTGGGTTTCCCGGTGCTGGTCGGCCCTTCGCGCAAATCCTTCATCGGCTACACGCTGGACCTGCCCCCCGACCAGCGCGTCGAAGGCACTGCCGCCGCCGCTGCAGTGGCCATCACCCGCGGCGCAGACATTATCCGAGTGCATGATGTCCAAGCTCTGGTGCGCGTGGCGCGCATGACCGATGCGATTGTGCGCTAGCTGTTAGCGATGATCTTCTCCATCACCAAGGCGTCTTCGCCCCCATAGTAATAGCGCGGCCAGACATCGACTTGTGCATAACCGCTGCGCTGATACAGACGTTGGGCGCTGTGGTTGCTGACCCGCACCATCAGGCGCATACGCGGCATGCCGCAGCGCTCCTCGGCGATGCGCAGCAGTTCAGCGCCGATGCCCCGGCCGCGGTAGTCCGGGTGCACGGCGATCGTGGCGATCCAGGCCAGCTGCTCGCCGCGTTTCGGGTCGGCTGCTATGAAGCCCGCCAGACGGTCGTTGTCGACGGCTTTCCAGCGCTCAATGCCCGGCAGGCTCAGCACGCCGATCATCTCGATCAACGGCCAGGCGTCCAATTCAAAGCTAATGCGCTCCAGCTCGCGCACGGCGCCTAGGTCCCATAAGGTAGCGGGCAAGTATTCGAGCGGTTTTCCGTGGTCGAGTATGGGGGTGGACATGACAAGAAGCAGCGATTATATACCTCAGGGCTGTGTTCAGCCGGCTGAACACAGCCGTTAAGGTACGCATGGTACACTTTCGCGCGAGGCGCATGTGAAGCTGAATTTGGCACTGGCTCAAATTGACACCCAGCTTGGCGGGGTACAAGCCAATCTGGAGAAGCACCTGGATTATGTGAAGCAAGCCAAAGGCGCCGACCTGCTCATCTTTCCGGAACTTTCCCTGACAGGTTACCTGCTGCAAGACCTGGTGCCTACCGTCGTTGCCCGCCCGAGGGCGGACGATGCGGTGTTCAAGCCTCTGCTGCAAGCCAGCAAAGACATCGACCTGATCGTCGGCTTCACTGAAGAGGACAACCGCCACCGCTTCTTCAATTCTTCCGCCTATCTCTCCGGGGGTGAGGTGCTGCATGTACACCGCAAGGTGTACTTGCCCACCTATGGCCTGTTTGATGAAGGCCGCTTCTGGGCCTGGGGGGATAGTGTGCGCGCCTTCGACACTCGCTTTGGCCGGGTCGGCATGCTGATTTGTGAAGACTTCTGGCACGCTTCACCGCCCTATCTGCTGTGGCTGGACGGCGCGGACTTGCTGTATTTCATCTCCGCCTCCCCCGGCCGCGGCATCAACGGCGAAGACAGCCTGGAAAGCGCCCGCTGGGTGGAGCATGTCTGCCAGGCCTACGCCAGCCTGTTCACCAGCTTTGTGGCCCAAACCGGCCGCACCGGCTTCGAAGATGGCATCCATTACTGGGGCGGCGCCCTGGCCTTTGACCCCAGTGGGGAACTGCTGGCCAAGGGGCCGCACTACCAGGAAGCCCTGACCCAAGTGGAACTGGACTTGAACGAGCTGCACCGCACCCGGGCGCGGCTGCCCCTGCTGCGCGATGAGCGCACCGCCCTGACCCACCGTGAGCTGACCCGCATTATTAATAAGGATATTGGCGGCGGTGATGGCCGAGATTGACCTGAACATCAATACCCAGTTGGCGCGCACCATCCTGACCGGTTTCATCCGCAGCGAGGTTACCCGGGTTGGTTTTCAGCGCGTGGTGTTGGGCCTCTCCGGCGGCATCGACTCAGCGCTGAGCTGCTACCTGGCTGCGGAAGCACTGGGACCGGAAAATGTACTGGCCATCCGCAACCCGTACAAGACCTCCTCGCCAGAGTCGCTCACTCATGCCCAACTGGTGATCGACGCCCTGGGCGTGCAGAGCACCACGATCGAGATCACCGGAATGGTGGACCCTTACTTTGAAAGCCAGCCGGACATCGACAACATCCGCAAGGGCAATGCCATGGCCCGGGCGCGCATGCTCACCTGGTATGACCAGTCGGCCGCCTTCGGCGGGCTGGTGCTGGGCACCGGCAACAAAACCGAGATCCTGCTCGGTTACACCACTCTCTACGGTGATTCGGCCTATGCGCTGAACCCCAATGGCGACCTGTACAAGACCCAGATTCGCCAGTTATCCCGAGCCATGGGCATACCCGAACCGATCCTCAACAAGCCACCTTCCGCAGACCTATGGCTGGGTCAAACAGACGAAGGCGAGCTGGGCTTCACCTATGAAGAAGTGGACAAATTGCTCTACCTGTTGGTGGACCGGCGTTACACTGCCGCGGAATGCGTGGAAGCCGGCTTCAAAGAAGCTTTTGTGAAAGCCGTCATCGAACGCGTACGTCGCAACCACTTCAAACGCGTGATGCCGCCCATCGCCAAGCTAACCAACCGTACGGTGGGATACGATTTCCTGTATCTGCGGGACTGGGGCACTTAGAATAGCCAAGTTGGCACCTTTGTTGCATCCTGCACATTGTGAAAACACAAGACCAGAAAAACTCATGTCATTCCAAAGGGGAATGGCTATAATTTGCGCTTGCCTATGACAACTACAACTGCTCGCCGTGAGGGCTTCTTTCGCCGCTGGGCTAACCGCTTCCGTGCGCTGGATGGCCTCACCAAAACCCTGTTTATCCTCTTCCTCGTGTTGGGTATCGCCAGCAGCGTGGTGGCGTTTAATTACGTCAACTTCCTGACTGCGCACGCCCCTTCGCACACCCTGCCCGGCTTGGCGCTGTCCGACAACGGCGAGCCGCAAACGCCGGAAGAGGCCGTGCAATCCCAGAACATCTTCTCCTACGTGGCGCCGCAGCGCTGGGATGGCGCCAGCCGCGTCAATGTGCTGGTGATGGGCCTCGACGCCCGCGACTGGGAAACAGGACAGGGTGCGCCGCGCACCGACACGATGATCGTGCTGACCTACGACCCGGTCAGCAACACCGCCGGCATGCTCTCCGTCCCGCGTGACCTTTGGGTCGAAATTCCAGGCTTTGGCCACGAGAAGATCAACAACGCCTACGCCTTGGGTGAAGGCAGCCGCCTTCCCGGCGGTGGTGCCGGGTTGGCAGTAAAGACGGTGGAGCAGTTGCTGGGCATCACCATAAATTATTACGCCCAGATCGACTTTGTCGCTTTCGAGCGCTTCATTGACATTATTGGCGGCGTCAAGCTAAACATTCCGACGGATACCCGCGTGGAAGTCATCGGCGACCAGCGCACCAACTGCCCACCGGGAGGCTGCACGCTGATCCCCAGCGGCCGCCAGGTGTTGAACGGCGAATTGGCTTTAGCCTATGCCCGCGCCCGCCATAAAGGCGATGGTGATTTTGATCGTTCCCAGCGCCAGCAGGATGTTATCTTGGCCATGCGTGAGCAGCTGGAGCGCGATGACGTACGCGCTGTGGTGCTTAACAATCTACTGAAGATCTACGATGAGCTTTCCAACGGCATCAACACCAATATGGGCATCGAAGAGGCGCTCAGCCTGGCCTGGTCGGTGAAGGATGTCAAGATCGAGAACATCCGCCGCGGAGTGCTCGGCCCCAACGCCTGCCAGGCGGCTGGCTGCATTGGCAAGGACTACGTGACTATCAGCAACTCGCCAGATGGACTCTCGATCCTGAAGCCTGTCTCACAAAATATCCGCCTGCTGCGCGACGAGATCTTCTCGGCCGGCACGGTGCGCAGCCCGCTGGCCGCCAGCAGTGAGGCCACCGATCTGATGAAGATGGAAGCTGCTCAGGTCTCGATCTTCAACGGTTCGGGCCAGGGCGGCTTGGCGGAAAGCACTAAAGCCTACCTGGAAGCGCGCGGCATGCTGATCTCCAGCGTGAACAGCGCTGACAACGTGGGCGGCACCCTGATCTACGATTACACCGGCAACCCTTACACGGTGCAATATCTGGCGACATTGATGGGCGTCAACTCGGCCCGCATTTACAGCCGTTACGACCCCAACAGTGCCGTAGACGTGGAAGTGGTGCTAGGCCCCGAATGGGTGGTGCCGGCTCAATAGTCCGCAACGCCCAGCCA
>JAHCII010000031.1 GCA_026129305.1 Anaerolineales bacterium | reverse complement strand
GACATGGCAACCACCAAGCAGAAGATCCGCATTCGTCTTAAAGCCTACGATCACCGTGTGATCGACCAGTCCGCCAAGCGGATTGTGGAGACGGCAGAACGCACCGGCGCGCGTGTGGTGGGCCCGGTGCCGCTGCCCACCAAGCGCGAACGTTTTACGGTGCGCCGCTCGACCTTTATCGATAAGGATTCGCACGAGCACTTTGAGATCCGTACGCACAACCGCATTATTGACGTGCTGGAGCCAGATTCCAAGACGATCGATATGTTGATGCGTCTGAATCTGCCTGCCGGTGTAGACATCGAGATCAAGATCTAGCACTGGACGAATAGACGACTGTTTGGTATAGTTCTGGGCTTGGCCATTCGCTGGCCAAGCCCAGAAAAATGAACAGAACATGCAGAGCTAAGGCTCTGCTGGGGTGGTGCAAGAGCCACCAGTAAGGGAGACGCAAAGTTCTCCCGGCTGGTGGCTGACTGTGCCACTCGGGATGATGCAGTCTAGCCCAGACTGACAGTCCCTAACAATGGAACTAAGGAGCAAACCGAAGATGTTTAAAGGGCTTATTGGAAAGAAGATCGGCATGACCCAGATCTTCGATGAGCAAGGCCGTGCGTTGCCGGTCACGCTTATCGAGGCTGGGCCTTGTTATGTAACCCAGGTGCGCCGCCCGGACACGGACGGCTATAGCGCTGTGCAGCTGGGCTTTGGCGAGACCAAGGCCAAGCACCTGACCGGCGGCCAACGCGGCCACCTTAACCGCACCCAGGCTCCGCTACTGCGGTTCCTGCGTGAATTCCGCACCAAATCCCCCGAAATTGCTGAAGGCGACACCGTGACCGCGGAGTCGTTTGCGATTGGCGACCACGTCGATATTGTCGGTGTGAGCAAAGGCAAGGGGTTTGCCGGCGCAGTGAAGCGCCACGGTTTCGGCGGCGGTCCGATTACGCACGGCCAGTCTGACCGGCAGCGCGCGGTAGGTTCGATCGGCGCTGGCACGTACCCCGGCAAAGTGTTCAAGGGCAAGCGGATGCCCGGCCATATGGGTTCCCGCCAGGTGACCGCCATGAACCTGAAGGTGGTGCTGGTGGACACCGAGAAGAACTTGATCGGTGTGCACGGCGCGGTGGCGGGTGGCAAGGGCACGATCGTGACCATCCGGGAGGCCCGCAAGGCCTAACGGCTCGGGAAATCATCCATGAAACTAGACGTTTACAACATTCAAGGTAAGAAATTGGGCCAAACAGCGGAGTTGCCGGCCAAGATCTTTGAGGCGCCGATCAACACCGATCTGATGCACCAGGCCTATGTACGCCAGGCGGCCAATGCGCGCCTGGGTACACACAAGACCAAGACCCGCTCGGAAGTCGCCGGCGGCGGCCGCAAGCCCTGGAAGCAGAAGGGCACCGGCCGCGCTCGCCAGGGTTCCATCCGTTCGGCCCAGTGGGTGGGCGGCGGCAAGATCCATACGCCGCGCCCGCGTGATTACAGCCAGAGCATGCCGCAGAAGATGCGCCAGGCGGCCCTGCGTTCGGCGCTGTCCGCCAAGGCGGCTGAGCAGGAGATCATTCTGGTGGATGTCTTCGGCCTGGACGAAGCCAAGACCAAGCTGGTGGCCCAGGCGGTCAGCAGCCTGGTGGGGGAAGGCACGGCCCTGTTGGTGATGCCAGCCAAGGACGACAACTACGCAATGGTTCAGCGCGCCGGACGCAATTTGCCCGTCTTCAAGACGTTGTTGGCCAATTACGTCAATGTGCGTGACTTGTTAACCTATGACAAGCTCATTCTGCCGCTGGCTTCCATTGAAGCTATCGAGAACTTCCTGGGCTAAGAGCAGGCGAAGATGACTACTGTTTACGACGTTTTACGCAGACCCCTGATCACCGAGAAGTCCAGCTACCAGAATTCCAAGCTGAACCAGGTGGCCTTTGAGGTCTCTGTTGACAGCAACAAGGCAATGATCAAAGACGCGGTCGAACTGCTCTTCAACGTGAAGGTCGAGCGGGTCAATGTGATGAATATGCCGGCCAAGCGGGCCCGCTCGGCGCAAAACCGCCGCATGCGGCTGCGCCGCAGCAGCTATCGCAAGGCGATTGTGACCCTGATGCCTGGCGAAACCATGGAACTCTTTGAAGGTGTTAAGTAATGGCTGTTAAGAAGTACAAACCGACTACACCGGGCCGCCGCGACGCAACTGGCTATACCTTCGACGAAATCACGAAGTCCAAGCCGGAACGTTCGCTGCTGGCCAAGAAGACGGCCAGTGGCGGTCGCAATGCGCGCGGCAAGGTGACCGTGCGCCACCGCGGCGGTGGGCATGCTCAGCGTCTGCGTATTGTGGACTTCCGCCGCAGCAAGCGTGACATCCCGGCCAAGGTGGCTGGCATTGAATACGATCCCGGTCGCACCGCCTACATTGCACTGCTGCATTATGTAGATGGCGAGAAGGCCTACATTTTGGCGCCCCTGGGTTTGAAGGTGGGCGACAAAGTCGTGGCTGGCGAAAAGGCGGAGATCCAGCCTGGCAATGCCCTGCCGCTGGCGAACATCCCCACCGGCACCGTGATCCACAACATTGAGATGAAGGAAGGGCGGGGCGGCCAGATGGTCCGCTCGGCCGGCGCCAGCGCCCAGCTGACGGCCAAAGAGGGCGAGTACGCCCAAATCCGCCTGCCTTCAGGCGAGATCCGCTTGATCCGCCAGGCCTGCTATGCCACGATTGGCCAACTGGGCAACGTGGACCACGGCAACATCAAGCTGGGCAAGGCCGGCCGCAAGCGCCACATGGGCATTCGCCCGACGGTGCGCGGCACGGCGATGACGCCGCGTGACCATCCCCACGGTGGTGGCGAAGGCCGCCAACCGGTGGGTATGGCCAGCCCCAAGAGCCCGTGGGGCAAGCCCACTCTGGGCAAGAAGACACGGCGCAACAAGGCAAGCGACAAGTACATCCTGCGCCAGCGCGGCAAGAAGCGCCGCTAAAGGTTTGGAGAAGTAAATGGGACGTTCACTGAAAAAAGGGCCGTTTGTCGACCCGAAACTGTTGAAGAAGATCGAGGCGATGAACGAGCGCAACGAGAAGACCGTGGTGCGCACGTGGAGCCGCGCCAGCCAGATCTTTCCTCAGATGGTGGGGCACACGATCGCGGTGCATGACGGCCGCCGGCATGTGCCGATCTACGTGACTGAGAACATGGTGGGTCACCGCTTGGGCGAGTTTGCGCCTACACGCACCTTCCGCGGCCACGTCAATGAGAAGAAGTCTTCGGCGGGAGGCTAAGCGATGGCTCAGGATATTCGTGCTAAAGCCAGCGATGTTGGCATTTCTGCCCAGAAGGTGCGCCTGGTGATCGACCTGGTGCGCGGCAAGGATGTGGCCGAGGCTCTGAACATTTTGAAGTTCACTACCAACCTGGCGGCCAAGCCGGTCTCCAAGCTGGTGGCTTCTGCGGCAGCCAACGCTACCAAGAACATGGGCTTGAACGGTGAGGACCTGTACATTCACACCATCACCGCCGACGAAGCCCGCACGCGCAAATGGCGCCGCTTTGGCGCCCGCGGCCGCTTTAAGCCTTGGCTGCGCCGCGCTTCCCACGTTACGGTTATTTTGCGCGAACGCGGGGCTGAGCCTGCCGCGCCGGCAAAGAAGAGCTAGGAGAATTATGGGTCGCAAAGTACATCCGATCGGCTTTCGCCTGAAGATCAATAAGACCTGGGACGGCCGCTGGTTCGCGCAGGGCAAGGATTATGTGGAGCGCCTGCACCAGGACTTCGCCATCCGCCAACTGGTGAACAAGATGGCACCGCGGGCGGGCATTTCCCGCATTGAGGTGGAGCGCTTTCCCGGCAATGTGAAGATTTCCGTGCATACCGCCAAGCCGGGCATTTTGATCGGCAAGAAAGGCGAGAGCGTCAAGGAATTGCGCAAAGCTCTGGAAGCTCTGGTGGGCACCAAGATCGACCTGGATATCAAAGAGATCAAGGACCCGGACCTGGAAGCCAAACTGATCGCGCAAAACATCGCCGACCAGCTGCAGCGCCGCATCAGCTACCGCCGCGCCCTGAACCGCGCCGTGGAGCAGACGATGCGCGCCGGCGCCAAGGGCGTGAAAGTCGAAGTGGCAGGCCGCCTGGGCGGTTCTGACATGTCGCGGCGGGTGTGGCAGCGTGAAGGCCGTGTGCCGCTGCACACGCTGCGCGCCGATATTGATTATGCAACCGCTGAAGCCAACACCCAATACAGTGTGATCGGTGTGAAGGTGTGGGTGTACCGCGGCAATACCCGCCCCGAGGCAGATGCTGCCCCGGAGAGTTCCGAAGGCGTGTACGTTAGCGAATAGCGCTGGCGGCTAAAGGATTGTAATTATGTTGATGCCGAAGAATTTCAAGTTTCCCAAGATGCACCGCGGCCGCATGCGCGGCAAAGCGCTGCGCGGCGCCGAAGTGCAGTTTGGCGACTATGGCCTGCAGGCCCTGGAACCTGGGCTGATCACGGCTCGCCAGATCGAAGCGGCCCGGCGGGCGATCGTGCGTGAGGCCCGCCGCCGCGGCAAGGTGTGGATCCGGGTGTTCCCAGACAAGCCGATCACCAAGCGCGCCGCCGAAACCCGCATGGGTAAGGGCAAAGGCAGTGTGGAGTTTCACGCTGCAGTGATCAAGCCCGGCCGCGTGATGTTTGAAGTGGCGGGTATGCCAGAGGATGTGGCTTTGACCGCGTTGACCCTGGCCCGGCACAAGCTTTCCATGCGCACCAAGATCATCCGCCGCACGGAATATTTGAGTGAGTAGCCATGAAAGCTGAAGAGATACGCGGTCTTACCGCTGAGAAAATTCAGGAGCAGTTGGACGACGCCCGCGAGAGATTGATGCGCATGCGTTTTCAGATCGCCACGGGCGAGCTGAAGGACCAGAACCTGCCCCGCCAGACGCGCAGGGAAATCGCCCGCTTGCTGACGATCCTGCGCCAGAAGCAAGCTGAGAAACCGGAAGGTGAAGCATGAGTGAACGTCGCCAAGTCGAAGGTGTGGTGACCTCGAACAAGATGCAGAAGACCGTGGTGGTGCGCACCAGCCAGACCCATCGCCACCCGCTGTACGGCAAAGTCGTGGAAGCGCAGCATAAGCTGAAGGCCCACGACGAGCTGGGCGCCAAAGTGGGAGACCGGGTACGCCTGATCGAGAGCCGTCCCTTCTCCAAGACCAAGCGCTGGGTTGTGGCCGAGATCTTGTCGCACAAAGAACAGGAAGAGGTGGTTTAGCATGATTCAGCGCGAATCACGCCTCAAAGTGGCCGATAACACCGGCGCCAAGGAGATCTTGGTGATCCAGGTGCAGGGTGGCACTGGCCGCCGCTATGGTTTCATTGGTGACATTGTCACCGCCACCGTCAAGAGCGCCATTCCTCAGGGCTCAGTCAAGAAGAGCGACGTAGTGCGCGCCGTGGTTGTGCGCACGGCCAAGGAATGGCGCCGTGAAGACGGTTCGTACATTCGTTTTGACGACAATGCTGCCGTAATTTTGGATGGCAACACCACCAACCCGCGCGGCACGCGCATCTTTGGCCCCGTGGCCCGTGAGCTGCGTGACAGAGGGTTCATGCGCATTGTGTCCCTGGCGCCCGAAGTGCTTTAGGCGCCGGCAGGAGAGTAGAACGTGAAGCAGAAAATTCGCAAAGGTGACACTGTAGAGGTGATCACCGGCAAAGAAATTGACAAAGGCAAACGCGGCGAAGTGATCAAGGTGCTGCCCAGCAAGGAACGCGTGGTGGTGCAGAAGATCAATATGCGCAAGAAGCACCAGCGTGCCGTGCAGACCCAGGGACGCCAGTTGAATCCAGGCATTGTTGAGTTTGAAGGCCCGATGCACATTTCCAATGTGATGCTGGTGTGCCCCAAGTGCAGCAAGCCGGCACGGGTGGGCTTCCTGCGTGACGAAAAGGGCCTGCACCGCGTCTGCAAAAATTGCGGAAAGCAGATTGACTAGCGCTTGCGCTGGAGTAATTGAATGGCACATTATTTGAAAGAACGCTACAACAAAGAAATTCTGCCGGACCTGCAGAAAGCGCTGTCCAAGCAAAATGTGATGGAAGTGCCCAAGCTGCAGAAGATCGTGCTGAATGTGGGCTTGGGCCAGGTCCAGGGCGATGCCAAGGCGCTGGATGGGGCGGTGGAAGACCTGACGATCATCACTGGTCAGAAGCCGGTGGTCACCAAGGCGCGCAAGAGCATTGCGAACTTCAAGCTGCGCGAAGGCGTTGCGATTGGCGTGAAGGTTACGCTGCGCGGCCAGCGCATGTGGGAATTCTTTGATCGCTTGGTCAACCTGGCTTTGCCACGGGTGCGTGACTTCCGCGGCATCTCTCCGGATGCTTTTGATGGTCGCGGCAACTACACCCTGGGCCTGTCTGAGCAGCTGGTCTTTCCTGAGATCCAGTACGACAGCATTGAACAGGTGCGCGGCCTGGAAGTGACCATTGTGACCTCTGCGCACAATGATGACGAAGGACGTGCTTTGCTGCAAATGCTGGGTATGCCCTTCAAGAGGGAAGGTTAAGCATGGCGAAAAAGTCGATTGTTACGCGCGAAAGCCGGCGCAAGTATGCCGTGCAGGTGCGCAACCGTTGCAAGATCTGCGGCCGGCCGCGAGGTTACATGCGCCGTTTTGGCCTGTGCCGCATTTGTTTCCGTCAGTTTGCGCTGGAAGGCAAAATCCCCGGCGTCGTAAAGTCGTCGTGGTAGGCGAGGAGGAGCGATCATGGCTGTAAACGATCCTATTGGCGATATGCTCACCCGTCTGCGCAATGCGGTTATGGTGGGCCACACTCTGGTAGCAATGCCCAGCTCGAAGCTGAAGGCGGCGATTGCCGAGATATTGAAGGAAGAAGGCTTCATTGAATCCTACGAAGTGGTTACAGACGACTTCAGCGGCTTCAAGGTGCTGCGCATTGGCCTTAAGTACATCGGCGACCGCCGCACGCGCCGCTCGGTGATTTCCGGGCTGGAGCGGGTGAGCACGCCGGGACGCCGCATTTATGCCAAGCGCAGCGAGATCCCCTGGGTGCTGTCTGGCTTGGGTGTTGCCATCTTGTCCACCCCCAAAGGTGTGATGAGCGGTCGCAAAGCGCGCCAAATGGGCGTGGGCGGCGAAATTCTGTGCAAGGTTTGGTAGCCGGCTGTAGCTGCCGGTCTTTGGAGGTCTAGCGTGTCTAGAGTTGGACGAATGCCGATCGAGATCCCATCCGGTGTGGATGTGGAGATCACCGGCTCTTCTATTCGAGTAAAAGGGCCGAAGGGTGAGCTTTCGCATACCTTTCCGCCTGCGATCAGCTTCAAGCGCGAAGGAAACACCTTGGAAGTGCAGCGCAACTCAGATGAGAAATTTGAGCGCTCCTTGCACGGCACGGCGCGCTCTGTGGTGAACAATATGGTGCAGGGTACCAGCGCTGGCTTCTCCAAGGTCTTGGAAGTGCATGGCGTTGGTTATCGGGCAGAGGTCAAAGGCCAGACCCTGGTGCTGCATGTAGGCTATTCCAATCCCAAGGAAGTGGAGCCGGAGGACGGCATCACATTTTCCATTGTGGAAAAGGGCGACATCATGGTGAGCGGTTACGACAAAGAACTGGTTGGCGAAACCGCAGCCCGCATTCGCAAAGTACGTCCGCCTGAGCCGTTCAAAGGCAAAGGCATTCGCTACGCCGGGGAACATGTCCGCCAAAAGGCGGGCAAGGCCGGCAAGTCGGCAGGTTAAGGGCATTATGGCAAAGAAGACACGCAATATCGCAAGACTGCGCCGCCACAAACGCGTGCGCGGCAAGGTTAACGGCAGCCAGGCTCGCCCGCGGCTCAACGTTTACCGCAGCCTGGACAGCATCTACGCCCAGGTGATCGATGACGGCGCCGGGCACACGCTGGCTTCGGCCTCCAGCATCGACACCGAGCTGCGCGCCCAGATGAAGGGCAAGAACAAGACGGAGCAGGCCCGCGTGGTGGGCGAAGCCGTCGCCAAGCGCGCTGCGGCCAAAGGTGTGAAGCAAGTGGTGTTGGACCGCGGCGGTTTTCGCTACGCAGGGCGCGTCAAGGCCTTGGCCGATGGCGCCCGTAGCGAAGGATTGGAATTTTAGGAGTTTCTATGGCAAACGAAGGTAAACGAACCGAAAAGCAGTCGCCGGTTGCCGAGTTCGAGCGCGAGTTTGAAGAGAAGACGGTCGAGATCCGCCGGGTGGCCAAAGTGGTCAAGGGCGGCCGGCGCTTTTCTTTCCGTGTAACTGTGATCGTGGGTGACCGCGGTGGCCAGGTAGGCGCAGGTGTGGGCAAAGCCAACACTGTGCCTGACGCCATCCGCAAAGCGACCACGCAGGCGCGCCGCCGGTTGCAGCGCATGAATCTGTACTACGGCACCATCCCACATGAAGTCATTGGGCGGGTGGGCGGCTCTGAAGTGCTGCTGAAGCCCGCCTCCCCCGGCACTGGCGTGATCGCCGGCGGCGGTGTGCGCGCGGTGATGCAGGCGGTGGGCTTGCAGGACATCCTGACCAAGTCGATGGGCAGCCCCAACATCCACAATGTAGTCATGGCGACCGTGGAAGCTTTGAAACAGCTGAAGTCTGTGGATGAACTGGCTGCCATGCGCGGCAAGGACATCAGTGATGTGAAACCTTTCTGGGACCGAGGCAAGAAGAATGGCAGCTAAGAAGGGTTCTAGCAAGCAGATCAAATTGACGCTGGTGCGCAGCCCGATTGGCTACGAGAAGAGCCAGAAGGCGACTGTGCGCGCTTTGGGTCTGCGCCGTATGAACCACAGTGTGGTTTGCCAGGACTCGCCCACTGTGCGTGGCATGATCAAGAAGGTCATCCACCTGGTCAAGATAGAAGAGGCTTGATTCGCATGAAATTGCACGATCTTAAACCCAACAAGGGTAAAACCACTGTCAGCCGTCGGGTTGGCCGTGGTACCGCCGGCCGCCGCGGCAAAACCGCTGGCCGCGGTACCAAGGGCCAGGGTGCACGCGCTGGCGGCGGCGCCGGCCTGCACCATCAGGGCGGCAACTTGCCCTTCTTCCGCCGTTTGCCTTTCAAGCGGGGCTTCAACTCGCCTTTCCGCACGCATTACAACGAGGTCAATCTGGACCAGTTGGATGCCTTTAAGGCAGGTGCTGCTGTGAATCCGGAGAGCCTGCAAGAGGCCGGCTTGCTGCGCAGCCCCAAGGACCCGATCGTCCTGCTGGCGCGCGGTGAGCTGAAGAAAGCCGTGAAGATCAGCGTGCACCGCGCC
>JAHCII010000030.1 GCA_026129305.1 Anaerolineales bacterium | reverse complement strand
AGCGCAAGAGGCCATTCGCCTGCTGGGTGGCGGGGCGACGCAGTTGCTGCCCGCCCAAGTGCCGGGCTTGGCTGAGGAGCGCTGGCTGGTGGTAGTGGAGAAGGTGGCGGAAACGCCCGCCAAGTACCCGCGCCGGTCGGGGATGCCCAGCAAGCGGCCACTATAGACTGCAATTCTTGGCGGTAAAGCCCTATATATAGTTAGGCCAATTCTTTCAAATCCACCAAGAACTGGTCCACGGCCTTTTCAGGCGTGGCCCAGGAAGTGACCAGGCGAAGGGCGGAGTGGCCGTCCGCCTGCGGCTCCCAAATATAGAAGCCGTAGTCAACCTGTAAGTGCTTGATCAGCGTATCAGGCAGGATCGGAAAGATTTGGTTGCTGGCCGGCGGAGTGAGGAAGCCGAAACCCAGGGCCTGGATGCCGGCGGCCAGCTGGTGGGCCATTCGGTTGGCATGCCGGGCGAGGTCAAAATACAGATCGTCGTTGAAGAGCTCCAGGAATTGCACGCCAATGGCGCGGCCCTTGGCCAGCAACCCGCCACGCTGTTTGATGTGGCGGCGAAATTCCGACTGCAGGGCCGGGTTGTTGATCACGATCGCCTCGCCCAGCAAAGCCCCGTTCTTGGTGCCCCCGATGTAAAACATGTCGGTCAGTTTGGCGATCTGCGCAAGGGTCAGGTCGGCCTGGGGTGCGGTCAGGGCTGAACCCAAACGGGCGCCGTCCAGATAGAGGTAGAGATGATGCCTCTGGCAGAATTCGCTGAGGGCTTCCAGCTCTTCTTGGGAATAGATCGTGCCAACTTCGGTGGAATGGGAGAGAAAAACCACTTTCGGCTTGGTCATATGCTCGTCGGCATGGCGCTCGATCAGCGGCTCCAGCCCGTCTGGGCGTAGCTTGCCGTCCGGAGCGGGGATGGCCTCGATGCGATGCCCGGTGGCTTCGACCGCGCCGGCCTCGTGCACGTTGATGTGCCCGGTGACAGGGGCGATCACGGATTCATAGGGTTTGAGCATCGAAGCCAGGCAGAGCAGGTTGGCCTGGGTGCCGCCGGAGACAAAATGAACGGCAGCCTCCGGACTGCCGATGGCGTTTTGGATGAGCCTTTGAGCTTCCAGAGAGACTTCGTCTTCGCCATAGCCCGTCATCTGCTGCAGGTTGGTGGCTCCCAAGCGTTGCAGGATCCTGGGGTGGGCGCCCTCTGAGTAATCATTGAAGAACATGTGCTTCATGCGCTGATTATAGTGGCGATGGTTTCGGATCGCTGATCGCGCTCTGATATAGTAGTCGCCATGTCTGCTGAGCTGTCCCGTGACGAACTGCTGCGCTACTCACGCCACTTGCTGATCCCGCAGGTGGGGTTGGACGGCCAGCGTAAGCTCAAGGCCGCTTCGGTGCTGGTGGTCGGCGCGGGCGGGCTGGGTTCTCCGGCCGCTTTGTACCTGGCCGCTGCCGGAGTAGGGCGCATCGGCTTGGTGGACTACGATGTGGTCGATGCCTCCAATTTGCAGCGTCAGGTGATCCACGGAACATCCAACCTCGGCCAGCTCAAAGTCGAATCAGCCCGCAGCCGCCTGCTCGACCTGAACCCCGGTATTGATGTGCCGGTCTACAACCAGAGTCTCACCTCGGCCAATGCCCTGCGCATGGTTCAAGGCTATGACCTGGTGATCGACGGCACGGACAACTTCCCCACGCGCTATCTGGTCAACGATGTTTGCGTCAAGCTGGGCATCCCCAACGTCTACGGGTCGATCTTCCGCTTTGACGGCCAAGTGAGCGTCTTTGCCGCCAAAGACGGACCCTGCTACCGCTGCCTGTTCCCCGACCCGCCACCGCCGGGCAGTGTACCCAGCTGCGCAGAAGGCGGCGTGCTGGGCGTTCTGCCAGGCATCATCGGCTCGCTGCAGGCCGGCGAAGGCCTAAAGCTGTTGCTGGGGATCGGCGAGTCGCTGGTGGGCAAGTTGCTGCTTTTCCACGCGCTGGACATGCGCTTCGATACGATAAAACTTCGCAAGGATCCCAACTGTGTTGTCTGCAGCCTGCCCTCCGAACAGATCAAGCTGATCGATTATGAAGCTTTCTGCGGTGTGCCGGCCCACGACCACGATGAAAGGCTTATGGACAAAGAATTTGAAATCACCCCTCAGGAATTGGCTGCCCAGATCCAGCAAGGCCACTCACCGCGCTTGATCGACGTACGCGAGCCGCACGAGCTGCACATTTCCCAGCTGCCTAACGCCGAACTGATCCCACTCGGCGAACTGCCCGGCCGCCTGCCCCAACTGGACCCGTCGGTCGAGATGGTCATCCTCTGTCGTTCTGGCTCGCGCTCTGAGCGAGCCGTGGAATTCCTGCGGGCGGCGGGCTTCACCAAGGTCAAGAACCTGGTGGGCGGCATCAATGCCTGGGCTCAGCAGGTGGACCCGGACATGGTGGTGTATTAGCGTTCAGCTCTTAGCTATCAGCTATCAGCAGTTGGATACACAAAGAACGCGAAAGGCGTTGCGAGCGCAGCCAAGCAATAACCCTGTGTCATTCTGAGCGCGCTTGCCGCTTATACACAAAGAACGCGAAAGGCGTTGCGAGCGCAGCCAAGCAATAACCCTGTGTCGTTCTGAGCGCGCTTGCCGCTGGGCGGCAAGCGCTGCGAAGAAGTCTTTACGCCTTCAACAAAACCCAGCCAGCTGAATCGGGTTTTCAACCAGCTCGGTTTTTCGCTAATCGCTGCGCAAACTCTTCGCACGGCAACTGCGTTGCCGGCTCAGAGCGACACGGCCCTGGTCATTGCGAGCGCAGCGAAGAAGTCTTTGCGCCCTCAACAAGAAACCCAGCCAGCTGAATTGAGTTTTTTACCGCCGCTGCGCGGCTTATTCGGAATGACAAGTCAATTGATAGCTAAAAGCAAGTTCGAATTGTGAGGTCGGAAGTCAGAATTGCCAATTACCAATTTCTAATCTCCAATCTCCTACAATCACTGCACCGCTTATCGCCGGACAGGACTATAATCGCGGGCGTTCGCCATGGAAACTACCAACAAAACCATCCTGGTCGTAATGGCCCACCCAGACGACGAGTCGTTTGGCATGGGCGGAACACTGGCTTATTACTCCAGCCTGGGGGTGGATGTGCACTTGGTGTGCGCTACGCGCGGAGAAGCCGGCACGGTCGACCCCGAATATCTGCAGAAGCACAAGACTATCGCCGAGCTGCGCGAGGCGGAACTGCACTGCGCCGGCCAGGCCTTGGGTCTGAAGAGCATTTCCTTCCTGGACTATCGCGACTCGGGTATGGGCGGTTCGCAGGACAACCAGAACCCGGCTGCGCTGGTACAGGCTCCGCTGGAGCAGGTGACCGAGCGCATTGTCGGCCACATCCGCCGGCTAAAACCGCAAGTGGTGATCACCTTCGACGAGACCGGCGGCTACTACCATCCGGACCACATCGCCGTGCACAAAGCCACTGTGGCGGCCTTCCATGCTGCCGGCGATGGTGCACAATTCCCCAAGGCGGGTGCACCTTTCCAGCCGGGCAAGCTTTTCTTCAATGCGCGCAACCGTGCCCGCCTGCGCCGGGCGGTGCTGTTCATGCGCCTGCTGGGCAAAGACCCGTCCAAGGTGGGGCGTAACAAAGATATCGACCTGACCCGGCTGGCCCGCGATGTGGACACGCCCAAGCATGTCAGCATTAACTACCGGAGCGTGCAGACGCGCAAGGACCAGGCGGATGCCTGCCATGCCAGCCAAGGGGGCGGCCGCTTCATCGGCTCCAACCTGTTGGAGGTGGTGGCGCGTTGGCTGGGCAACCAGGATCATTTCACCCAAGGCTATCCAGCTGTTGCAGAGGATTACCGCTCTACGGATTTCTTCGCCAGCGAATTTTAGAGGTATGGTAAAATCCTTTGCTGTTTGAACCGAGAGGAAAAAGAAATCGATGTCTGAATTGTTGAAGGCCGTTGCGGCCAAACCGAACGAGAACATTCCGGCTCTGCGCCCCGGCGACCAGGTCAGTGTGCATGTGAAGATCAAGGAAGGCGACCGCGAGCGCATTCAGGAGTTCAAGGGTGTCGTCTTGCGTGCCGGCAAATCTGCCAACACCAAAAACTTCACCGTGCGCCGTGTGGCCAGCAATGGCATCGGCGTCGAGCGCACCTTCCTGGTGCATTCGCCGCTGATCGACAAAGTGGTGGTTGAGCACAGCTCCGTGGTACGCCGCGCCAACTTGGGTTACCTGCGCGGTCTGACCGGCAAGAAGGCTCGCCTCAAGCAAAAGTTCAGTGACTTGCCCAAGAAGGGCAAGGGCAAAGCCAAAGCGGTTCCCGTAGAGGAAGCCGCCGAGGGCGAAGCCGAAGCCTAGACTTCGAACGCAATTTCAGAACCATTCTGGTATAAACACGGGCAGCCTATTGGCTGCCCGTTCGTTTCTATGACGACCTCCCCATCACCCACTGCTCCAATTGGCGCCTTCGATTCTGGTGTCGGCGGCCTCAGCGTGCTGCGGGCCATCCAGGCCCAACTGCCGCACGAGGACTTGCTCTATGTGGCCGACCAGGCGCACGTGCCTTACGGTCCGCGCGGCCTGCAGGAGGTGCAGCGCCTGTCTGAAGGCGTCGCAGAGTTCTTGATGAGCCAGGGGGTCAAGCTGATCGTGATTCCCTGCAACACCGCCTCGGCCGCGGCGCTGCACGCCCTGCGCGCCCAATACCCCGGCTTCCCCTTCGTGGGCATGGAGCCGGCGGTGAAACCGGCGGCAGAGCACACCACCACCGGCGTGGTGGGCGTGCTGGCTACGCCCACCACTTTTGATGGCGAGCTGTACGCCTCAGTGGTGGAACGCTTTGGCGGCGGCGTGACCCTGCTGCAAGACGCCTGCCCGGGTCTGGTGGCCGAGATCGAAGCCGGCCAGGCCGATGGGGCGGAGGCGGAGCGCATCCTGCGCGCCGCCCTGGAGCCAATGCTGGCCCAGGGGTTGGATACAGTGGTGCTGGGCTGCACGCACTACCCTTTCGCCTTCGAGACTATCCGGCGCATCGTCGGCGACGAAGTGCGCCTGATTGACCCGGCTCCGGCCATCGCCCGCCGGGTGGCGGCGCTGCTGGACGCCGCCGGGCTGCGCAACCCAGGGCCGGCCGGCATAACCCGCTATCTGACCAGCGGGGACCCGGCGGCTATGCAGGCCAGGGTGGCAGAGCTGTTGGGCCAACAGGTGACCGTGCAAGGCCTGCGTTGGGCAGCAGGTCAGCTGCAGCCAGTGGAGAACTAATCAGCTTATACGTTCTTTTACACTGTAGAGGACAGACGCAGGAGGAAGAGAAATGTCATTTCAAGCTTATCTGGACAACATTGAATTGAAGACAGGCAAGACGCCCAATGAATTCCTGGCACTGGCCAAGGAAAAGGGCTTTGGCGCGCAGACCAAAGCCGGCGAGATCGTGGCCTGGCTTAAAAAGGACTTCGACCTGGGGCGCGGCCACGCGATGGCGCTGGTGCACGTGATTAAGAATGGCCCACAGATCAGCGATAAGCATGTGGACAGCGGCGGTAGCCACAGCGACGACAGCGATATGCTGCGCCTGGATGGCATTAAGAACCGCTAGGTGTGGGACGGGCTAGTCTCACTTAATTGTCTTTCTGAGCAGGCTTACGGCCATGCTATAAGCCTCGCGAAGAAGTTTCTTGTGGGCAAGCTTGAGCAGTTATTTAGCAGCCTGCCATTTCTTTACCTGGCGCATTAAAAGCCCTTCGCTTCGCTCAGAGCGACATATCGCAGGACCTGACTGAACTTGGGATGCTTTAGAAACAAAAACGCCCCGAGAGGGGCGTTTTTTTAGGTCAAGGCGCTGTCCGCCTCCTGAATGCCGCTGCGTTGCAGGTCCACCGTCACATTCTCGAAATTGGCGAAGGTAATGTCGTTGAAAGACAGTTGAAACAGTTCTTTGAGACGCCGGAAAATGCTGACATAAGTTTCCGGCAGACGCAGTTCCCAGTTCAGGTCCAGGGCGCTGGCTGCCCCCGGCAGCGTTTCAGCTTGGCCGCTCTCAATTTCCACGAAATCCCCGTAAGGCATTTCGTCCAGGGTGACTTTCATGCCTTGCAATGCGTAGGTAGTGCGGTACTTCTCGTACACAAAACGCGAGCGGAAGCCCAGAGCCTCGATCAGCTTTTGTGCGGCGGCGAAATTGCTGACCTCGAACTCAATCTCCTGCCGGGCCAGCGCGCCGCCCAGTGTGGTGCTGGGCCCTTTATAGGTAATGTGGCTGGCAAAGTCACGGCGCAGGCGCAGCATGCTCTTCTGCTGGCTCAGGCTGCCCTCCGGCGTGTCAAAGCGCAAATTGTATTCGTGCGTACGCGGCTGCACCAAAGTAGCTCCGGCTTTTATCAGCCGGGTTTCGATCTCAGGCAGGCTGCGAACGAAAAACTTAACCTCAATTTCTTTGTCACTGTGCGAAATAACCATGTTGTGCTCATCTATTCCACGCTCAGCATCACCTGGCGTTGTTCTACACTGTCGCCCGCCTTCACTTGAACGCGGGTGACCTTCCCTTCACGCGGCGACTTTAGCTCATTTTGCATCTTCATCGATTCCAAGATCAAGAGCACGTCGCCTTTTTGAACCTGGGCGCCTTCCTCCACTGGGACCTTGACCACCAAGCCGGGCATGGGGGCGCGCAGCACGAATTCGCCGGACTGGGCCGCGGCGCCTGCCGCACTGCTCAGCCGTTTCTCGCGCTCATCTTCCACCAGGGCTTCGTATAGGCGACCGCGCATCAGCACCTGCATCAGGTCGTCTTCTTCGCCAGGGTAGACCTCGGCCTGGAAGGAGGCGCCGTTGAGCAGCAGGCTGAACACTGGCTGGCCGGAGACGACCACAAAGTCAATTTCGTAGATCTTATCGTTGACGCTGACATGTGTGGCGTCGATCAACTCAACGGTGTACTGCTTCTCGCCAATGGTTGTAATGTATTTGCTCATCATGTTAGCGGTTCATCCGTTCCCAGCGAGAGACCCACTTCCAGTTGCTGGTGTCGCGCTTGCCGCGCGAGATGATGTGGGCGGAGCGCTCGGCCTGCTCATGCGCCACCAGCGTGGCGAAGATGGCGGCGATCTCCGGATGGGTCTCCTTGCCGCCCTCGGCTTCCTCGAGTGAGAAACGCTCTTCCACAAAGCGCGTGTCGAACTTGCCGGCAATGAAGCGGGCCTGCTCCAGGATGCTCTGGTGGAAGGGGATGTTGGTCTTGACGCCCACGATGCGGTATTCCTCCAGGGCGCGGCGCATGCGCAGGATGGCTTGGGCACGCGATTCTCCCTTGACCACCAACTTGGAGACCAGCGAGTCGTAGTAAGGCGTGATCTGAAAACCGCCGAACACGCCGGTGTCCACGCGCACGCCGGGACCGGTGGGCAGCACATGGTGTGAGATGTAGCCGGTCGAAGGCAGGAAGTTGTTGTGGGCGTCTTCGGCATTGATGCGACACTCAATGGCCCAGCCCTGCATTTTGACGTCTTCCTGGCGCACGCTGAGCTGGCGGCCGCGGGCGATGCGCAGCTGTTCGGTGACGATGTCGATGCCGGTGACTTCTTCGGTGATCGGGTGCTCTACCTGTAGACGAGTATTCATCTCCAGGAAGTAGAAGTTCTTGTCCTTGTCCACCAAAAATTCGATGGTGCCGGCGTTGAGGTAGTTGACGGCTTTGGCGGCTTTGACCGCCACTTCACCCATGCGCTGGCGGAACTCCTCGTCGTCATCAATGAAGGGGGAGGGGGCTTCCTCCAGCAGCTTTTGATGGCGGCGCTGTAGCGAGCATTCGCGCTCGCCAAGGTGGACGGTGTTGCCTTCCATGTCGGCCATGATCTGGAATTCGATGTGGCGGGCGCCCTCGACCAGCTTCTCCAGGTAGACATCGCCATTGCCGAAGGCGGCCAGGGCTTCGCTGCGGGCCGATTCAAGTAGATGAGGCATCTCGTCGATGTTTCTGACCTCGCGCATGCCCTTGCCGCCGCCGCCGGCGGTGGCTTTGATCAGCAGCGGAAAGCCGATCTTGCGCGCCGCGGCCAGCAGCTTCTCGTTGGTCAAGTTGCCCACGTCTTCGGTACCGGGCACGACGGGCACGCCGGCGGCGATGACCGTGGCGCGGGCAGTGGCCTTGTCGCCCATGGCCGAAATGGCCGAGGGGCGCGGGCCGATGAAGGTAATGCCTGAGTCTTCGCAGGCTTGAGCAAAATCAGAGCGCTCGGCCAGGAAGCCGTAGCCTGGGTGAATGGCACTGGCCTTGGTCTTGCGGGCCACATCCAGAATGCGCTCCATCTGCAAGTAGGACTCACGCGAGGGCGAGGGGCCGATCAGGTAGGCTTCGTCGGCCAAGCGCACATGCAGGGCATTGCGGTCGGCTTCGGAGAAGACAGCCACGGTTTGCAGGCCGAGCTCACGGCAGGCGCGGATGATGCGCACGGCGATCTCGCCGCGGTTGGCGATCAGTACTTTGTCAAACATAGCAAGCGTCCTTCCCTGTCGCCATCACAACGGAATATTGCCGTGCTTCTTGGCCGGGTTGGTATCGCGCTTGTTGGTCAGCATTTCCAGCGCGTTGATCAGCCGGGGGCGGGTGTCGCGCGGCTGGATGACATCGTCGATGTACCCGCGCCCGGCGGCCACATAGGGGTTGGCGAACTGCTCGCGGTATTGCGCCACCAGTTCGGTTTTCTTCTTGTCAGGGTCCTTGGCCTTGGCCAGCTCCTTGCGGAAGATGATGTTGACCGCACCGTCCGGGCCCATGACAGCGATCTCGGCTGTGGGCCAGGCCAGGTTGATGTCGCCGCGGATGTGCTTGCTGCTCATCACATCGTAGGCGCCGCCGTAAGCTTTGCGGGTCACCACGGTTAGCTTGGGCACGGTAGCTTCGCAGTAGGCATACAGCAGCTTGGCGCCGGCGCGAATGATGCCGCTGTGCTCTTGGGCGGTACCAGGCATGAAGCCAGGCACGTCCACCAACGTCAGCAGAGGGATATTGAAGCTGTCGCAGAAGCGCACGAAGCGGGCGGCTTTCTCCGAGGCGTCGATGTCGAGCACGCCGGCCAGCACCATGGGCTGGTTGGCGATCACGCCGACAGCGTGGCCACCCATGCGGGCAAAGCCGACCACGATGTTCTGGGCGAACTGTTCATGGATCTCGAAGAAGGCGCCTTCGTCCACCAGCATGCGGATGACCTCTTTGATGTCATAAGGCTTGCTGGGGTCGTCCGGCACAATGTCGTCCAGGGCTTCGTCCCGGCGCAGGGGGTTGTCCTTGGCCGGGCGGAACGGAGGATCTTCCAGATTGTTCTGCGGCAAGTAGGAGAGCAGCTTGCGGATCAGGAAGAGCGTGTCCGCTTCGCTGTCGGCGACCACATGGCAGACACCGGACTGCGAGGCGTGCACGCTGGCCCCGCCCAGGTCTTCGAATGAAACTTCTTCATGGGTGACGCTTTTAACCACTTCCGGGCCGGTCACGAACATATAAGAAGAATTGCGCACCATGAAGATAAAGTCGGTCAGAGCGGGGGAGTAGACCGCGCCGCCGGCGCAAGGCCCCATGATGGCGCTGATCTGCGGGATGACGCCCGAGGCCATCGTGTTGCGCAGGAAAATATCGGCATAGCCGCCCAGCGAGACGACGCCTTCTTGAATGCGGGCGCCGCCGGAGTCATTCAGGCCGATGACCGGTGCACCGTTCTTGAGCGCCATTTCCATGACCTTGATGATCTTCTCGGCATGCACTTCCCCCAGGCTGCCGCCGAATACGGTGAAATCCTGCGAGAAGACGTAGACCAAGCGGCCATCTACGGTGCCCCAACCAGTGACCACGCTGTCGCTGGCGATCTGCTGGTTTTCCAGCCCAAAGGCGTAGGTGCGGTGTTTGACGAAGGCATCCAACTCACGGAAAGAGCCTTTGTCGAGGAATAAGTCCAAGCGTTCGCGGGCGGTCAAGCGCCCCTGCTTGTGCTGCGCTTCGACGCGATCCTGCCCGCCCCCCTGCAGGGTTTCGGCTCGTCTGCGGTTCAGTTCTTCAATGGTAGGGCGATTGCTCATCCGTTTCTCCAGTTCATCTCATCTAAATTGGCAAACGCAGGCCAGCGCGTAGTATGAGTCCGACTGTGAACATTAACACTATTTGCCAGAGCACGGTTACGCCCCAAAGCCAGATTGGCCCGCGGATGAGGCTGTGGAATATGCACCCCGCTTTGCCACAATCCTGCGGGACGGATGCAGATCTGCGAGGGTTGGGCTACGAGCCGCGGTTTAGGCTTTCAAGCTGGCCACATAACGTTCCAAGTCTGGCTGGTGCTCCTGATAATGTTCGAAGGTATCAGTCACCAGCAGCCAATAGGGTGGGCGGCGCTTGCCGTCCTTGTCATTCAGCTCTGCCTCGCTTAGGCTGTGGCACAGCCCGCCCAGGCGCGGCAGGTTGGCCGCAAAGGCGTCCAGGACAGTTTGCAAGGGCAGGTCTTTGCCGAAGGCAAACACGCGGGCATTCAGGGCGTCGAAGTCGCTGAGCTTGCTGGTGGGCTCGCCCGCCAGCAGGATGGCGCTGCGCGTGATGGCATAGTTCTCCCACCAGGTGAGGTGCACGATTTGGTCTTTGACCGACCAATCGGCTTGCGGGCCTGGGCGACGCGTCATTTGCTCTTCAGTAAGCCCGGCATACACCGCGCTGTAAGTAGCACGGCCCTTTTGGATCTCGGCCCACAATTCAGCAGGCGTCATGCGTTGCGGCGTTTCTGCCATATGCACCTCGGTCTAAACAGATGGAAAC
>JAHCII010000003.1 GCA_026129305.1 Anaerolineales bacterium | reverse complement strand
AAGACCAGGCAGTAAGCTAGGACGTAGAGATGGCTGGAAAAAAAGGTATACGAGTGGTGATTACTTTGGAGTGTACGGAGTGCCATGAGCGCAACTACACTTCCGAGAAAAGCCGGCGCAACGACCAGAACCGCTTGGAAATGAAGAAGTTCTGCCCGCGCTGCCGTGTTCACCGGTTGCACCGCGAGACGAAGTAACCCTGCGTCCCAGTGGTTGGCAATGCATAGGCGAGTAGCTCAATTGGCAGAGCACCGGTCTCCAAAACCGGGGGTTGCGGGTTCGATTCCTGCCTCGCCTGCCTAAATTGCCGACAATCAAACAGAAACTGAAGCAAAGCCGCTGTACAGCGGCTTTGCCCACAGAATAAGGTGTGCATATGAGCCTCAAATCAGTAAAGCGAGAACCCAATGCCCTGCAGCGCTGGGCGCGTGAGACGGTGACCGAACTTCGCCGGGTCTCGTGGCCGACGCGTGAGCAGGCCGTCCACCTGACGATTGTGGTATTGATCGTCATGTTGGTGGCCGGCGCCATTTTGGGCAGCCTGGACTTCTTGTTTGAACGTCTGTTTGTTGTGTTGTTGGGGCGATAGAATAGTTGGTGAGTTTGTATGGTTGAGGACGAGAAGGACTTCGTAGCAGAGGAACAAGACGGCCAGGAGGCCGACTTGACCGCGCCTGCAGAAGAAACACCCCCCGAAACCGAAGCTGCTGTTGAGGAGGCTCCCGCCCCGGAGGTGGCTGCCGAAGACGAAGACACGCCTGCAGCCTCGGCGCCGGCAGTTGACGTCGAGGGCGATGACCGCGCTTGGTATGTGGTGCACTGCTACTCGGGCTACGAGAATAAAGTGCGCCATAACTTGGAACAGCGCATTGAGTCGATGGGCATGAAAGACATGATCTTTGATGTGGTGGTGCCCACCGAAGAGGAAATCGAAGTCAAAGAAGGCAAGCGCCGCACGGTAGAGCGCCGCGTGTTCCCCGGGTACATCCTGGTCAATATGGTCATGACCGAAGAGTCCTGGTACGTGGTGCGCAACACTCCCGGCGTGACCAGCTTTGTGGGCCAAGGCAATACACCCCTGCCCCTGCGTCCAGAGGAAGTGGCCCAGATCGTCAAGCGCATGGAAGCTGAAGCGCCGCGCATCAAGGTCACTTTCCGTCAGGGCGAACGTGTGCGCATTGTGGATGGTCCCTTCAACGATTTCCGCGGCACTGTCTCGGAGATCGACATGGAGCGCGCCAAGGTGCGAGTGATGGTGAATTTCTTCGGCCGTGAAACGCCGGTTGAACTGGACTTTTTGCAGGTCGAGAAAGCGTAGCAATCAGGCGGGAGGCTTGCGCAGCCCAAGGGTTGCGCGCCGCTAACACCGCCAAGGAGAGAAAATGGCAAAGAAGTTAAAAGCAGTGGTTACCGTGCGCATTGAGGCTGGCAAAGCCAGCCCCGCACCGCCGATTGGCCCGGCTCTGGCCGGCCACGGCATCAACCTGATGGGTTTTTGTAAGGAATACAACGCGCGTACGGCCAACCGTATGGGCGATGTGATCCCCGCTCAGGTCACCATCTACACCGATGGCTCGTTCACCTTCATCCTGAAGACCCCGCCGGCTTCGGTGCTGTTGGCCAAAGCCGCTGGCGCGGCCAAGGGTTCTGGTGAACCCAACCGCCAGAAGGTCGGCGAGGTGACGCGCGCCCAGGTGCGCGAGATCGCCGAGGTCAAGATGGTGGACTTGAACGCCAACGATATCGAAGCCGCGATGAAGCAGATCGAAGGCACCGCCCGCAACATGGGCATCACCGTACGCGACTAACTACACATAAATACGTGGGAGAGCTGCGGTGCTTCGCACCGCGTGTCAAAGCCAAAAGCTTTGGCTGCCATTGAGCGGCTCGCCAGGCCGGCGCATTTGCCGGTAGACCACAAAGGAGCAAGAATGGCTAAACGAGGCAAGAAGTACAAAGAAGCAGCATCCAAGGTCGAGCACGGCCGCCAGTACTCCCCGCAGGAGGCGCTTTCCTTGGTCAAGGAAACCTCTTACACCAAGTTCGACGCCAGCGTGGAAGTGCACATCCGCCTGGGTGTGGACCCGCGCCACGCTGACCAGCAGGTGCGCGATGTGGTGGTTCTGCCGCACGGCCTGGGCAAGGATGTGCGCGTCTTGGTGTTTGCCCAGGGTGACGCCGCCCGCGCCGCCCGTGAGGCGGGCGCCGACGGCGTTGCCGATGACGACGCCACGCTGAAGAAGATCGGCGATGGCTGGCTGGACTTTGACGTGGCGATCGCCACCCCCGACATGATGGGCGTAGTAGGCCGTATTGGCCGTGTGCTCGGCCCGCGCGGCCTGATGCCGAACCCCAAAGGCGGCACCGTGGTCAATGAGAAGGACCTGGTCCGTGCCATTGAACAGGCCAAGGCCGGCCGCGTGGAGTTCCGTTTGGACAAGACCGGCAATGTGCACGTGGCGATTGGCAAGGTGTCCTTCGAGCCTGAGAAGCTGCAGGAGAACTTCTCGACCCTGTTGGATGCGATCATCAAAGCCAAACCGGCGGCCGCCAAGGGCGCCTACATTCGCAGCCTGACCCTGTGCGCCACCATGGGACCGGCAATTAGTGTGGATCCGCTGCAAGCCCAGAACATCGGCGCTGCCGCTTAGGATTTTTGTAGTAAAATTTTGCTCGCCCTAGATGGGCGCCCTGCCAGTGACAGCAGGTGTAGCGTAAAATCCGCTACTTAATTCCCTGCCGAGGTAAGGACTTTGTAGCTTTCGCCTGCTTATAAGTCTTTGCTTCGTCATTGGAGCAAAGACTTTTTTGTTTAGGAGGTAAAGACTTGGCGCTTTCGAAAGACAAGAAGCAAGCCATCCTGGCTGAGTATGAAGACTGGCTGAGCAAGTCTGAGGCCGTGTATTTGACTGAATACACTGGCCTGACGATGCCAGACTTCAATGAGCTGCGCAAGCGCGTCCGCGAAGCTGGCGGTGAATTCCATGTGGTTAAAAACACGTTGGGACAGTTGGCTTTCAAGAATGCGGGCTATGACGTGCCCGCCGAATTCCTGACCGGCAGCTCGGCTGTTGGCCTGGCGTTCAGTGATGCGCCTGGTGTGGCCAAAGCGATCGCCGATTTCTCCAAGGAGAAAGAGGCAGTCAAGATCAAAGGCGGTTTCCTCGGTAAGGAACTTCTTTCCAAGGATTCGGTCACGCGCTTGGCTACGTTGCCTTCGCTGCCGGTGGTGCGCAGCCAGTTCCTGGCTCTGCTCAACACCCCGGCCACTCAGTTGGCTCGCTTGCTGGCAGAACCTGGCCGCCGTGTGGCGCAGGTTGTCAAGGCCTATGCAGACAAACCTGCATCGGCATAACGTTGAATTTTGAACCTATAAGGAGTAAGAAATGGCTGATTTGAATAAATTGGTAGAAGAGCTCGGCAAGCTTTCCGTTGTGGAAGCGGCTGAATTGGTATCCAAGCTGGAAGAGGCTTGGGGCGTGACGGCTGCGGCCCCCGTGGCTGTGGGGGCTGCCCCTGCGGGCGGCGCGGCGGCTGCCCCAGCTGAGGAGAAGACCGAGTTTGACGTGATCATCAAGGACGCAGGTCCCAAGAAGATCGAGGTCATTAAGGTCCTGCGCCAGCTGACCAATGTAGGCTTGGCGGATGCCAAGCAGCAGGTGGAAGCCGGCAACACCAAGGTGCTGGAAGGCGCCACCAAGGAAGCGGCCAACGACGCCAAGGCGAAGCTGGAAGCTGCCGGCGCTGTGGTGGAATTGGCCTAAGTTTGCCAGTCCCAGTCAAAGGCCGCCCACCCGGGCGGCCTTTGTTGTTAATTTCACGCAATTATTAATCTTTGACGCTATTATTAAGCAAATCCAGAAACTTGGAGAACTGCACATGCCTACTCGCATATTAGTGATTGAAGATGACGAAGCAATTTTGGCCTTTCTGCGCCGCGGGTTGGGCTATGAAGGCTATGAAGTCGAAACTGCTGAAAACGGGCAGAAGGGCCTGGCGCTGGCGGCCGGCAACCGACCCGATTTGGTGGTCTTGGACTGGATGCTGCCGGGCATGGATGGTTTGGAGGTGTGCAAGCGCTTGCGCACCATGGGCAAAGTGCCGATCTTGATGTTGACGGCCAAAGACTCGGTCAGTGACCGGGTGCTGGGGCTGGACGCCGGGGCGGATGACTACATGGTCAAGCCCTTCAATCTGGATGAGCTTTTAGCCCGGGTGCGCGCCCTGCTGCGGCGCACGCAAGCCCCCAAACAGAAAACCTACACCTTTGGGGACTTAGAGCTGGATACCGGCACGCGCCGGGCGCAGCGCGGTGAGCGGGTGATTGACTTGACGGCCAAGGAGTACGAGCTCTTGGAGCTGTTTATGCGCAACCCGCGCCAAGTGTTGACGCGTGAGATGATCTATGACGAGGTGTGGGGCTACGATTTCGGTGGGGAGAGCAACATTATTGAGGTCTACATTCGCTATCTGCGCCAGAAGATTGAAGAAGGCAGCGAGCCCCGTCTGCTGCACACCGTACGCGGTATGGGGTATGTGCTGCGCGAAGACGAATAAGCCTGCATGTCGCTTCGTTCACGGCTGACGCTTTTCTACACCATAGGCTTGGGCGTCGTCTTGGTCTTTTTTGGACTAAGCGTCTACGGTCTGGTGTCTGTGGTGCAGCTGCGACAAGTGGATGCGACCCTTGACCGCACCGCCCGTGATCTGATCGATGTGACCCGCGTGGACGAGCGCGGCCAGTTTGTGCTTTCCGAGCGCGTCTCGCTTGATTCCAGTGTGATTGTGCAAATTTGGGACTTGGACGGCAACCTGGTGGGTATGACCCTGGCGGTGGAGCCGGACAGCCCGCTGCGGGCGCCCTTTGATCCTTCTGCCATGCAGACCAGCCTGCCCATATACAGCAGCGCTGATCTGGGCGGGGTGCACTTCCGGGTGCTCAGCGTGCCGTTGCACACCGGCGGCACACCGATCGGCGTGATGCAAGCGGCCACTTCGCTGACCGTGATCGACGCGCTGCGCACCGATATTGTGCGCTACCTGGTGGTCCTGAGTGCGCTGGCCATCCTGCTGGTCAGCTTGATCGGCCTGGTCACAGGCAGCCGGGCGCTGGAGCCGCTCTCGCAGATGACCGAGACCGCTTTGCAGATCACCCGGGCGGACGACCTGTCGCGGCGGATTCCCACCGAAGGGATTGTGGACGACGAGGTCGGCAAGCTGATCGTAGCCTTTAATGACACCCTGGCGCGCCTGGAGAAACTGTTTGCCACCCAGCGCCGTTTTCTGGCGGATATTGGCCATGAACTGCGCACGCCGCTGACCGTGATCCGCGGCAATCTGGACCTGATGCGCCGCATTGGCGAGTACGATGAACAGGCCCTGCACAGCATGGGCCTGGAGGTGGACCGCCTGGCGCGCATGGTGGCCGATCTGCTGCTGCTGGCGCAAGCCGAATCGGGCAGGCTGCCCTTGGATCAGCGCCGGGTGGAGCTGGATACGCTCTTGCTGGAAGTCTTCAACCAAGCGCATGTGCTGGCTGGCGAGCGCGTCAGCCTGGAAATTGACACGATTGACCAGGTCATCGTTTGTGGCGACCGGGACCGGCTCAAGCAGGTTGTGCTTAACTTGCTGGCCAATGCGATCAAGTATTCCAAAGACGGCGGCAAAGTGGTTGTCAATCTGTCGAAAAATCAGGGGCAGGCGTTTCTGGCGATCAAGGACAGCGGTATCGGTATCCCCGCGGAAGATCTGCCGCATGTGTTTGAGCGCTTTTACCGGGCCGACCGTTCCCGTTCGCGCGCCAAGGATGGCACTGGGTTTGGCCTGGGGTTATCCATTGCTTACTGGATCGTGCGCAATCATGCTGGCGAGATCGACGTGAAATCACGCGTCAATCGGGGTAGCACCTTCACCGTGCGCTTGCCCTTGGCCGGGCCAGACTGCGCCGATACGACCACCGATCTCAGTGGCCAGCCTCTGCCAGTTGCTGAGCCTGAGCGCATAGGCTAGCGCCGCCCGCCGCCAGCCATTCCTGCAGCACCGGGCTGCTCTGGCGGCCGGCGACTGCGTCGGCGTAGATGTTTTCTCCCCAATAGACATAATCACGGGTTTCCTGCGCCCAGGCGGCCGCGGGGCGGCTGGCGCCGTTGATGCCACCGTTGTATCCCGCCATCGCCATGGGCGGCGACCCGAAATTGTCGAGTGACTTGCGTAAGTAGGCCAGGCCGCGGCGGGCGTTGGTGTCTGGGTCGAAGCTGTTTTCGCCGTCCGCAAAGTGGTAGGGCATTACCTGGAACAAGCCCATGGCGCCGGCGCGGGAAACCGCTTGCGCGTATCCACAGGATTCGATTTGCATGACCGTGGCCACCAGGTTGGGGTCCAGGCCAGCATCGTCTGCCCAGCGCAGGATCTCAGCTTCCCAGCGCAGGACTTGCGGCGTGAACAGGGCCGCCAGGCGGCCGCTGTAGGCCGCGGGTTGCTGCTCTGCGTTCATCTTCGCTGGAGCGGCAGCTAAAAAGGGCAAGCGAATGTTGGTCAGCAGGTAAAAGACCAGCGCGCCGGCCAGGGCGACACTGATCGGTGGAAAGAGCAAGAAAGAGAGGCAGCCGCTTCCGGTTGCCTCTCTTTCTGCATGGGGTGCGCTGTGCAGCATGCCCACGATTTAGAAGTCGTTCTCGTCGCGGCCCTGAGGCACCAACCCATGGTACATGGCGGGCTGCGGCTGGCCTTGGCGGCTGGCCGGCGCGGGGTTGGCCCGGCGCAGGGTGGGCGGGTTGTTGCGCTCGGCGCTGGAGCGGGTGAACATTTTGCCGCCCGTGGTGATGAAGGCGCCGATGACCAGCATGCGTATCAGCCAAACCAGCACGGCCACGAAGGCGGGCACGGTCTGCAGCATGACCTCGCGGCCCATCAGGCTGGTGCCCAGGCTGACGTGGCCGGCGATGGCCACGGTGATGCCCCACCAGGTCAGCACGGCGTTCATCGTGGCAGCCAGCAGCCAGGCGCCGAACAGGTACCAGATCTCCAGGGCCTGTTTGTTGCGCAGATCGCTGCTGTTGCTGAACAGGTGGGCGATGCCGGCAAAGTCCATCACGCAGATGGCTAGTGCCAGCAGGGTGGCCCAGGCGAACTCGCCGAAGCGCAGGTCGCCTAGCAGGTCGCGCATGGCGAATTCGGTGGTGCTAAAGTTGAAGACCTCGAAAGCGACCAGCGCGGCGCCGGTCAATAAACCCCAGACCAAGTTGCGGGGCAGGCGGCCCGCCCATTCAAACTGTTGAAGCAAACCTCGATTGACCATCTTGTTCTCCTTTGGCCTGGCGGCCTAGAAACAAATGTTCTATAAGATGGCCGAAGTATAGAACGGATGGGCTAATAGAGTCAAGCGCCGTATATAGGGGCGCGCGGTGGAGTCGCCTGTCTGTGTGGGTGGAATCTGTTGATCGAGCGTTAGGGCGCAAATATCTCGGCAATGTTTTGCAGCACGGCTTTGCCGGTTTGTTCGTCAATTATTCCCAGTTTTTTAACCAAACGCGCCTTGTCCACGGTGCGGATTTGATCCAGAGCCACCCAACCCCGCTTTCCCTGAAATCTGCACTCTATGCGGGTTGGGAAAGGGTGTTCTTTTGTGGTCATAGGTGCGATGATGGCTGTGCCTGTGTGGTGATTCATTTCATTAGGAGAGATGATTAGCGCTGGTCGTGTCTTTTTGATTTCGCGCCCTTGGGTTGGATCAAGATTCACCAAGTAGATTTCAAAGCGGTTAATTACCACTCCCAGCCTTCTTCGTCCCATTCATTCTCAAGCATTGGCAGGATTTCGTTGTCAATCGGAGCTTTGGCAAAGGCGTCTGCCCAACCTGTACGCGGCGAACTGGCCGGTTTTATCACCAGATAATCAGCTTTCAGCTCCAGTTCGACTTCATCTCCCAAACGAGCTTGCTCTATCATTGTCTTGGGGATGCGAACACCCTGGGAGTTCCCGATTTTGATGATTTTTGTTTTCACAGGCATCGCGTCCTCGCTGTAGGTACATTGTAATTACTTTTGACTGGGCGTGTCAATAGCTAAAACCCCAGTTCCTCATCCACCCGCTTTGCGGCCTTCTTGCCTTTGCCCTGCAGCTCCTCCCAGAACCTGTCGTCGTAGCGGCGGCTGCGGATCGGCAACGGCATCGGCACGCCCCAGCCCAGCAGCAGCACTTCCTCCTTCGGCTGCAGGCGCGCTAGCATGCCGCGCAGCGCCTCGCGGCCGGCCAGGCCGCTGAGTACGGCGCGGATGTCGTCGTCGTCGCCCAGCCAGCCGGAGATGCGCGTGCCCAACTGCGACATGACCTCGTCGTAGATCTGGCTGGGGCGCTGGTCGATGATCAGCAGGGTCACGTAATATTTGCGCAGCTCGCGGGCGATGGTGCTGAAGGTGGTTTGCACGGCCATCTCGCGGTTGAGCAGTTTGTGGGCCTCCTCCACGGCGATGACCAGCGGGCGCGGTTCGCCTTTGTTGTTGCTGCGCAGCTCATTGGTGGTCTGCTCCCAACGCTCACGGATCCGGCGGGTGAGCAGGTTGCTGACCAGCAGATAATCCAGGTCGCTCTCGTGCTTGCCGAAGGAGAGGATCACGTGCTGGCCCGCTTCCAGCGATTTGACGATCTCGCCCACGGTGTCCACCGCTGGTTTTTCTGCCAGGTAGGCCAGGCGGAACACCTTGCCCAGTTTGTTGTGCAAACCCTCGGCAGCCATTTCGTTGACGTTGTTCTCTCTGGCCCAGGCCGCCACGCTGCCTGGGGCGTCCGTCTTCTTCCCGTCATCGCCTTCCACCTTGGCTCGTGACATCTCTTTGAACGCTCTAAACCACTGGGTAGGCCCGAAGCTGGCCAGCAGGGCGTCCAGAGTGGCAGACGTGGTTTCCTTCAGGTTAAGCTCGCGGGTGAGCAGTTCGATGTCGCCGGGCTGGATGTCGCTCATGGCGATTTCCAGGTTGAAGTCGGGCGTTTTGCCGCGGATGGTCGCCCCGGCCCCCAGGCCGGCCACGCGCACCTTGGCAGGGAACTTGTCGCGCAAGCCGCTGACCGGGTTGCCGTTCTCGTCCTGATCGTTGTAGGCGTACTCGTTGTGCATGTCCAGCACCAGCACCGAAGCAGCATCATGCTGGATCAGCCCGGCCAGCATCAGCCGGGTCAGAAAGCTCTTGCCGGTGCCGGTGGCACCGAAGATGCCGGAAGAGCGCTTGACCAATTTGTCCAGGTCGATCGCCACCGGGTGGTTTTGCTCGCGGGTGTGGCCCAGCACAAAGTCGCCTTGGAACACTTCGGCCACATCGCCTTCGCTGGCCAGGAACACATCCGCCTGGTGCGAGGGCACGGTCTTGACCGGCAGGGGTCCCTGGCGTTCTTCGCCGCCGGTGAACATCAGGGCGGGCAGGATCTCCAGGTTGGTGTACAGCGTTTGGCCTTGCAGCAGACCAGCCAATTCGCCGGGCAGGCGGTTGGTCGTCTGCTCGTCGGCAAAGCGCGGGTTGGTGGCGCCCAGCTGCAAGTCGGTGACCAGACCATGGAAGAGCCAGTCGTTGCTCTCGATGACCACAAAGGCGCCCTCCTGCACTTGTTGGGGGGGTACCTGCAGGCGGGCCAGCAGATGGGTTTTCAGGCTGCCGCCCACGACGAAGCCGACTCGGCGGCGGCCGCCGCTTGATTGCTGATTGCTGATTGCTGATTGCTGATCTGTCATGAATCACCTCAATAAATGCAAGTAAGAGTGCCGAATGCGGAAGTCAGAAGTTTCATTGCTATTTGATGTTGTTCTGGCGGGCGGTTTTGGCCGAAGCAGCGAGGATGGCGACAAGTTGGTTGGCTTCGTCCAATAGGCCGTGAAGTTGCGTTACAGGCGCCAGTCGCGCTTCACTGAGCAGCTCCAGCCAATAGAGCGATTCGTCGGCTTCTTCCAAAGCAATGTTGAGCTTAGAGATGAACTCTGCCCTTGAGCGGCCGCGTAGAGCCGCGCGGTCATTGGCTCCCACCGATGTGGCGGCTCGCAGCAATTGGTTGCCAATTACTGTGGCGCTCTTGCGCCGCGGTAAGCTATCGACCAGACTAATCGCGCGCAAACTGAATTGCCTAGTACGTAACTTGAGGTCTTGCCTAGTATCTGCTTTAGCTTCCAATTCTCACTTCCGAAATCGAACCTCTCACCTGCCTTTGACCTTTCACACAGTGTCAGCCAGCGCGCTCATCACCTGCATCAGCGTTTCGTAATCATCGCGCAGCAGGGTAATGATCTCTTGCGAGGCGCGCTGCCGCCAGGCGCCGTCCGGCTGGTCGGCGGCGGCCTGCTGGATGTGCGCCGCCAGTAGTTCAGCCGCCGGCAGTTCCGGGTTGGCGGTGTTGCGCAGGATGTGGCGGAAATAGCCCAGCCGCTCAGTGAACTCGGCTACCTCGGCGGGCTGGCACTGCCAAACGATGTCCAGGCTCAGCGGGGCGCGCGGCGGCAGCAGGTGCGAGACGGCGTCTTCGCGGCGGTGGCCCACGGTGAGCACGCTGATCTCCAGCGGCACGGTGCGATTCTTGCGGTTGTCGGCGATCACGGCTTCGTCCACCTGGTCCGTGGTGGCGATCTGGCGCACCGTGCCGTCGTCGTCGATGTGCATGGCGTAGATCAGCCCATAGATCCACATGCCGGGGTTCAGCGGAGCCTTAACCAGCGCGCCGAACTGCGGCGCGTCCTGCTCGCTGACCCGCGTACCGACCACGAAGCCGGTGATCGCCGAGCGCAACAGATAGCCGACTTTATAGGCTTGGGCGTCGTTCATAGCGTAAACCTCCTGCGGCCGGGCAGGTTCTTGGCCGCCTGTTTCTGGGAGAGCTCGCCGGGCTCCACGCCCATGGCGCGCAATTCGTTGATGATCAGCTGAGCCACCTGCTCGTGTTCTTCATACTTCACCAGCGCGATCTCGTGCGCCCGGTGCAGCACATAGGGATAGGTGTAAGAGCCTAGGATTTGGCTTTGGCTTACTACCACAGCATGCAAAGCGTCCAGCAAGGCAGGGTTGCTCGCCACCCAGCCGGGGATCTCGACCCGGGCCAGCCAGGGTGCACCGGGCTTGCCCACGTTGAGATAGAAGAAGTGCAGCGCCAAATGGCCGAAGTAGCGCCCGGCGGATTGGGACTGGATGCCGAACACGGCGGAGCGCTCACCGGGCTGCAGCAGGTCGCGCAGCAAGTGCGCATCGGTCACGCCGCGCAGCGGGCGCGCCCGCAGGGCCTGCGCATCAGAACCTTCGGGCAGCTGCAGCACCTCCAGCATGCGCACCAGCAGGTCGGCGCGCGGCTTGTCCACGTAGCCGGCCGTGGCTGCCCCGCGCTGGTGCAGCTGCTCCAGCATCGCCAGATACTCGCTGAGGTGCTCGCTAAAGGCCTTGTCATCTCCGTAGCCGGCCGCCTTTTCACCCCATAGCTCCAGCGGCCCGTCGGTCAACGTGATGATCGGCTGCTGGGCGGCGCTTTCGGCCAGCTCGGCGACCAGTTTGCGCTCACCCTTGTCGCGTTCCAGGCTGACCTGCTCTTCGGAATAGCCGCCACTGCGGGTGTATTCGGCCACGTGTAGGTCGCTGTGCGTGAACACATCGGGAGCCTGGTCGCCCCCGCCCTGCAGGCGGATGGCGCCCAAGTTGACCAGAAAGTAGTGCAGCGGCGCGTGGGCATTGGGGTTGATCTGCGAGCCGTCGGCAGCGATCAATGTATAGGCGGTGGGGGCGGCAGGCAGTCCGCCGGCATGGGTCAGCGGCTCGCTGCTGGGCAGGGCACAGCGCAGCCGGGGGTCCAGGTGCGCTACGTCGGCCACGCTCTGGCGGATGGCCTCCAGGTCGCTGGCGCGCTGCTCCAGCAGGGCCGCCGCCACGGCGCGGCGCTCCTCGACCTGCTTTAAGGCGGTCTTGGCCTTCAGTGCTTCGGCTTTGGCTTGCTGGCGCAGATCGAGGTAATTAATTGGCATAGTCTAAAGCTTGACAAGGGTGTGCGGGCATGGCATTATGGCACATAGAACACTTGTTTTATTGTAACGCAAACCCTGCTGCAAATGTATTGTAATCGGCAGGGGAAACTAAAACCGGCAACAAGTGTGAGGAGCAACGATGCACGAAGCACGCGCGTCATTCAATGGCTATTTTTACGGCCCGAGCGGGGGCAAAGACCAGTTCACTTTACGCCAAACCGAAGAGCAAAGCGATCTGGAGTTCATCCAGCGCGTGGAGGCCTTCCGCTCCCTGCTGGAGGAGCGCGGCTGGGCCAGGGTTTGCGAAGCAAACTCTGATGCATTACGCAGCAACGCAACGCCCGCAAGCAATGACAGAGTACCTGGGGCCAACGGCGAGGCCGCGCCGGCCGTCAAAACCTTTGAGGTGGAGAGCATCAAACTGGCCGCCGGCGGCGAGCACCCCCGCTGGGTGGTGAAGGGCGGCAGCTTCACCAAGTTCGGCGTGACCTGCTGGCCGGAGACGCTGGAGGCCGCCGGCCTTAGTGGCCTGGACCCGCTGAAGGACAACCGCCCGCAGGGCGCCTGGCTGGCGCACTACTGCGAACGCCAGAACGACGAGGGCCGCTGGGTGCCGGACAAGGTGCTGAGGTTGGAGCGGCAAGTCCTCTAAGCGATCTTGATCGCCCCGCTCGCCCCGGCCTCCCAGGGCAGCGCGGCGTGCCCGGCGATCAGGCCGTCGAAGTAGGCCGCGATGCGCTCTGGCAGCGGGGCGCTGCGCCGGGTGGACATGTCGATGTGGATGCCCAGCAGTTCGCTGGTCGCCGAAAGCGCGCCGTCGCTCAGCCGCTGCATGTACATGATGTAGTGGAACAGCTTGGCGTTGCGCGCCAGCATGCGGATGTGCACGCCCATCCGCTCGCCTACGCGCAGCTCGGCCAGGTAGCGGGTGTGCGTCTCCAGGGCGAAGCTGCCCCAGCCGCTTTGCGTGTGATAGGCGACGCCAAAGTCAAAGCTCTCATACCAGTGCCAGATAGCCTTGTCAAAGAAGTGCGTGTACCACATCACGTTCATATGGTTCATATGGTCCAGGTGTTTTGGTTCCACTTCGGCTTCCAGCCAGCGCGGTATCAGTTTGAGATCAATCGTCATCAGGCCATCACCTCTACTGTAAACCCGCCAGGCGCCGCTATGTAAAAGGTGTAGGCGTGTGTATCTGCCGGCGGTTCGACATCAAAGCCATCTTCCTTTAACTGCTGGTTAAGCGCATCCACCTTGGCGCGGTCCACTTGGCTGAAACCAATATGGAAAGTCCCCGGATACTGCACAGACCCCTTGGCCTTCATCAGCGAGAGCACCAGGCCGTGCTTGTCGATTAGAAAGGCCATGCCCTGGTTGCCTCCCTGAGGAGTCATCTGGAAGTACTTGACCAGAAAATCTGCCGCGGCCGGCACATCGCTGACTGCCAAATTGATGTGGTTGAGGATCATATCTGCTCCTGAGGAATGCCAAAGGTGGATTGTACCTGCCTTGGTATAATCCACCTTTGGTTTCACGATCACCACAACATCCGCAGCGATGCGGGGGTTGTTTTTAATGGGAGCACCCTACATGACATTGAAGAAGAAGGATCATCTGGAGCTGTACCGCCAAATGGTGCTGATTCGCCGCGTGGAAGAACGCGCCGCGGAACTGTATCAGGAAGGCAAGATCGGCGGTTTTCTCCACCTCTACATTGGCCAGGAGGCGGTCAGCACCGGCATCGTCTCCGCCCGCATCGCTGAGGACCGCGTGATCACCGCTTACCGTGACCATGGCGTGGCGATCAACTGCGGCATCAGCGCCAAGCAGGTGCTGGCGGAGCTGCTCGGCAAGGAAACCGGCATCTCCAAGGGCCGCGGCGGCTCCATGCACATGGCCTCGGTGGAGAACAATTATTGGGGCGGGCACGCCATTGTGGGCGCCCACCTGCCCATCGCCTCTGGCATGGCCCTGGGCGACCAGTACCTGGGCAACCAAGGCGTCACCATCTGCATGTTTGGGGATGGCGCCACCAACATCGGTTTCTTCCACGAGGGCGTCAACCTGTCCAAGGTTTGGAACCTGCCCGTGCTGTGGATCTGCGAGAACAACCAGTACGGCATGGGCACCGCAGTAGACCGCGCCTCGGCTGTGGAAGAGATCCACATCAAGGCTGAAGGCTACGGCATCCCGCACTCCCGCCTGGACGACGGCATGGACGTGATGAAAGTGCGCTCCAAAGTGGCCGAAGCGCTCGATTTTATCCGTGCCGGCAATGGGCCGTACTTCCTGGAGATCATGACCTATCGTTTTGAGGGCCACTCCATGGGTGACCCGCAGCGTTACCGCGACAAAGAAGAAGTCACCCAGTGGGAAAAGACCGACCCAATCGGCATTTACCACCGCTATTTGGTGGATGAGAAGATCGCCAGCAAAGCCGATCTGGACAAGATCGAGGCGGCCGTGGAAACTGAGACGCAGGAAGCCGTGGAATTTGCCGAAAGCAGCCCAGACCCGGCGCTGGACACTTTGTTTGACTTCGTCTACGCGGAGGGCAACTAACATGGCAGAAATTACAATGCGGCAAGCCATCTCCGACGCGCTGTGGGAGGAGATGGAAAAAGACGAACGTGTCTTCATCATGGGCCAGGAAGTGGGCGTGTGGGGCGGCACCTATGCTGTGACTAAAGGTTTCTACGACCATTTTGGCGAGAAACGCGTGCGTGACACCCCCATCGCCGAGTCGGCGATTGTCGGAGGCGGCATTGGCGCCGCCCTGGCCGGCCTGCGCCCGGTAACCGAGATCATGACGATCAACTTCGCCTTCGTGGCGATGGACTACATCGTGAATGAGGCGCCCAAGATGCACACCATGTTCGGTGGGCATATGCGCGTGCCGCTGGTCATTCGCACTGCGGGCGGCGGTGGCCGCCAGCTGGGCGCCACGCACTCGCAGACGCCAGACGCCATCTTCGCCCACTTCCCCGGGCTGAAGGTCGTCTCGCCCGGCACTCCGGCGGACGCCAAAGGCCTGCTGAAGGCGGCCATCCGCGATGACAATCCAGTGCTCTTCATCGAGCATGCTGCCATGTACCAGGTGCGCGGCGAAGTCCCGGAAGGCGACTATACCGTGCCCATCGGCGTCTCCAAGGTGCAGCGTGAGGGCAGCGATGTGACCGTGGTGAGCTACTGCCGGGGCCTGCAGCTTTCCATGCAGGCCGCCCAGCAACTGGAAGCCGAGGGCATTAGTGCCGAAGTGGTCGATTTGCGCAGCCTGCGCCCCTTGGACATGGGCCCGGTGATTGAATCCTTTAAGAAGACCAACCGCGCCGTAGTGGTGGAAGAAGGCTGGCCCAGCTACGGCGTCGGTTCTGAAGTGGTCACCCGCCTGTATGAAGAAGCCTTTGACTATGCCGACGCGCCGATCAAGCGTGTAGCCCAAAAAGAAGTGCCCCTGCCGTACAACCAGGCGTTGGAACAATCCGCCCTGCCGCAAGTGGCCGATGTGATTGCCGCGGTGAAGGAGGTCCTCTAGTGGACCGGCGCATCTGCTTGCTACAATTGACATGCGAAATGATCGTGATTGACGAATGCACTTCTGGAGGCCACTTTGGCTGAAATCATCTCCATGCCCAAACTGGGCTTTGACATGGCCGAAGGCACCCTGGTTCGCTGGGTTAAGAAGGAAGGCGACAAGGTCGAGAAGGGCGAGTTGCTCGCCGAGATCGAAACCGACAAGGCCACGGTAGAAGTCGAATCGCAATATTCCGGCGTGGTGCTCAAACACCTGGTCGCCGAAGGAACCAGCGTGCCGGTCAGCCAGCCTATCGCCGCCGTCGGGGAAGCCGGCGAAACCGTGGACGTGACCGCCATCGGCAGCGCGCCTGCGGAAGAGACGCCCGCTCCGGAGCCTGGCACACCGGCAACCGAACCCGCTGCCGCTGCACCAGCCCCGGCGCAGATTGCGGCTGCCGCGCCCGCTCCGGAAACCCCGGCAGATAGCAACGGTCAGCTGCCCGGCGGCGTGCGCGCCTCGCCTCTGGCCCGGCGCATCGCTGAAGAGCGTGGCGTCAATCTGCAGGCTGTGCGCGGCTCCGGCCCGCAAGGCCGTATCATCAAGCGTGATGTGGAAGGTGCCCAGCCCGGTGCCGGGGGGCTTCCGGCTTTGCAGTTCACCCAACTGGGGCCGGCCCCCGCCGACAAGCGCATCCCGCTCAGCCGGCTGCGCTCGGCCATTGGCCGCCGCATGGTGCAGTCTCGCCAGCAAGTGCCGCACTTCTACGTCACCCACGAGTACGACATGGGGCCGATCATGGAGGCGCGTGCCCAAGCCAACCGCGCTCTGGAAGGCAGTGGCGAAAAGCTCTCGGTCAATGACTTCATCGTTAAAGCCGCTGCGCTGGCCTTGCGCCAGTTCCCCAACCTGAACGCCAAGTTGGATGACGACGCGGTGGTGCAGTTCGGCCAGGTCAACATTGGCGTGGCTGTGGCAGTGGAGAACGGACTGCTGGTCATCGTCTGCCGGGATGCCGACCGCAAGCCGCTGCGCCAGATCTCGCAAGAAGTGCGTGAGATGGCCGCCCGGGTGCGCTCCGGCAAGGTCAGCCCGGAGGATATCGAAGGCTCTACCTTCTCGCTGAGCAACCTGGGTATGTTTGACGTCTACGATTTCACCGCCATCATCAACCCACCGGAGGCAGCCATCCTGGCCCTGGGCTCCGCTCAGGAACAGGCCGTGGTCAAGAACGGGCAGATCACGGTTGGCTGGCGTATGCGCGCCACCATCTCGGTGGACCACCGCGTCAGTGACGGTGCCGAAGCGGCCCAGTACATGCAGGCCCTGGCGACTTACATCGAGAACCCCGTGGCCCTGCTGCTGTAAGTTCGAATAAATCAAGTGGATTGCAAAGCCGCCTCTGTACAAGAGGCGGCTTTTGCTTCCGGCCGTCCGGGCTTGTTATACTCGTAGCATGCAAGCTCAAGACCAATTGAAATTCCTGCGAGACGGCCTGGCTGGCCTCAAAGACTATTTGCTTTCAGACGAGCTGTTTTGGCCCATGGGGGGCAGCCAACAGCTCACCCCGGGCAACCTGCTGTTCGCCAAGACTTACCTTGAAGGAACAGGCCAATCACTGGCCAAGGAGGCGCAGCAGCTGGCCGCCCTGCAAACAAAGTGGCGCCAAGCTTGGCAGAAGAAAACCGCCCGCGAGTTCGATTCACGGCTGCGCCAGTGGGAGCACGTCCTGACGGAATTGGCCGACCAGCCCCAGCGCCATGCCGATTATTACGCGACGGAGGTGCGCCTGCGCGCCTTGCTGGAACTGCTGGCGGAAACGCCAGAGCAGCGCCAGCAACTGGCCGGCCCTGATGCGCTGCTGCGCGGCCTGACGCTGCCCGGGGACTTTGTCTGGGAACAAGTTGCCGCAGCCGCCTTCCCCGCGCAGGCGTACTGGTTCCTTTACCGCCGCCCAAAACCCGCTGACCAAGACTGAATGGCATCCGTCCGGCCACGCATTGCAGTGATCTCTGATACGGCGCCGCCCACCAGTGGCGGCGGCGTGGGCGTGGCGCACTATAACTTGGTGCGCGCCCTGCGCCAAAGAGGTTGCGAGGCGCAACTTTTTGTCTTCTTTGAACGCGGCGGGGCGTCTGTTGCGGACAGTCTCTTGCGAACGGCAGTCCACCGCTTTGGCCCGGCGGCTCGCCTGCAAAAAGTGATGCTTTTGCTGAACAAATGGCTGTTTGCTTTGCTGGCTCCTGGCAAAACTGCCTGGAACACGGTGGACATCTTTGCTTCCTGGCCAGGCATGCGCAAACTGAACAAAGCCCTGGCCCGCTTTGACCCAGACCATATTGTTGTGCCCGATCACGGCGCCCCGGCCCTATGGCTGCGCGCCTCTCGCCGGGCGCAGATCACCCTAGTGGCCCATCACAACCCCATGCGCCTGGCCACCATGGATCTGGATACCTATTCGGAGCTGGACGCGCGCTGGGCGGTATCCCTTGAGCAGCGCTCATTACCCAAGATCAGTAAAGTCATCTCACCCTCGCATCACATGCAGGATTGGTTCAAAAAGACCTATACATTTGGTGGTCCGCAGACGGTGATCCCCAATATTGTCATTGCTGAAGACCTGGCGCAGGTTCCCGTAGTGGACTTGCGCCCGCGCCTAGGTCTGCCGGCGGACGCCCTGCTGGTTTGCGTGCCCTCGGCGCAAACCGTGGTGAAGGGTTCGCGCATGCTGCCCGGCGTGTTGGCGGGTTTGGCCAGCCAAGTACGGCGCCCGCTAGGGGTTTTCCTCCCCGGTGAACTGGACCCGGAAATGCAAAAGAGCCTCCCTGGTCTGCCGGAGAATGTTCGCCTTTATGCGCCGGGTCGCTTGACCTGGGAAGAGTATATTGCCTTTCTGAAAAGCTGTTCTTTGGGCCTGTTTTTATCGCTGCGCGACAACTATAGTATGGCCCTGGTCGAGGCGGCTTGCTGCGGGGTTCCGATGCTGGCATTTGACGCTGGCGGCAATGCCGATATTATTGAAAGTGGCGTGAACGGTCTGCTGATTGATGCCGCATCGCCGGAGCAAATGGTGCAAACCGCGCTCGGCCTGTTTAAGGCACCCGGTCAGTTAAAAAGCTTGCAGCAGCGTACTCGCACGGATGCCCAATACCGTTTTGACAGCCAGCGCGTAGTACAGCAATACTTGGATTTTCTAGGAATTGAGGAGTAGGCATGTGCGGCATCGCCGGTGGTGTTTCAATCAATGAAATGAGCGCAGACCAGCGGGAGCGTGTCGGTGCTCTACTGAGTTGTTTGGTGCACCGCGGTCCCGATGGCGCAGGGCATCATTCTGCTGCTCATGCCGAATTGGCGATGCGCCGCCTGAGCATTATTGATCTTGATACCGGCTGGCAACCCATCTACAACGAAGACAAAAGCCTGGCCGTAGTTTGCAACGGTGAAATTTACAATTATTTGGAATTGCGCACCGAACTGGAAAAGCGCGGCCACCGCTACACCACTCAAAGCGACGTAGAGAATATCGTCCATTTATATGAAGAATACGGGCTCGACTTCGTGCAGCACCTGCGCGGCATGTTCGCTATTGCCCTCTGGGATGAGCGCCACCAGAAATTAATTTTGGTGCGTGACCGCATGGGCGAAAAGCCTCTGTATTACCTGGAGGCGCCTAAAGGTTTGTACTTTGCCTCGGAAGTGAAGGCTTTCCTGAAGACGGGGCTGGCGCCGCTGGAGTTAGATCTGGCCGCCACTTACCAGTATTTTCATTTTCAGTATGTGCCTGACCCGGGAAATATATTGAGCGGAGTGCGCAAATTACCCGCCGCCCATATGCTGGTAGTGCACGTCAAGCCCTGGCGGCTGGAGACCCACGCTTATTGGAACTTTGAAGCCGCCGAGCCGATTGAGGGTGACCCGGCCGCGATACTCGAAGCGGAGCTGGAGCGGGTCAGCGAGCTGGTGGTGCGCTCCGATGTGCCTGTGGGGCTGGCGCTGAGCGGCGGGGTCGACTCCGCCGTAGTGGCTGCCTTTGCTGCGCGCAAGTACCCGGGAGTGTTGCAAACCTTCAGCGTGGGCTACGCTGGTGGGGCTGCTTCAGACGAGCGTGAAGATGCCCAAGCCGTAGCCGACTACTTGAAGGTGCCTTTCATGAATGTGGAAATCGCCGACCAGGAGATGGTCGACTTCTTTCCGCAGCTGGTCTATTGGCGCGACGACCCCATCGCCGATATTTCTGGTCAAGGCTACTATGCCGTGATGAAGGCAGCCAGCCAGCAGGGAGTGCGTGTCATGCTGCAGGGGCAGGGCGGCGATGAACTCTTCTGGGGCTACGATTGGGTGCGACGTGCCCTTAGTGAAAACCGGCAGCGCCACATCCGCAGACCTGGTCTATGGAGTTATCTGAGCAACCTTGAGCCTGTCTGGCCCACCGGCTTGGACCGCGCTGGCCTCGGGCCGTTCCTGCGCAGCGCCGGAGGCCTGCGCACCAGTTGGGAGAAGCAGCGGCGCCTCACCGGTACCCCGGCGGGTCAATTGATCCTGTATGAGTTGAGCCGTGATTTCCAACTGGCCCGCCAGAGTCTGCGATCCTATCTGCACTCGCGCTTCGCGCCTGCTTCCTTGGAGGCTGCGTTGGCTATGCCATTTGCGCACCATGGGGCTGATGTGCCGGTGGATGTGCAGATCACCCGGGCGATTGCCCACAGCTATCTGCTGGAGAACGGTGTGGCACAAGGAGATCGGCTGGGCATGGCCTCCGGGGTGGAGTTGCGCCTGCCTTTATTGGATCACAAGCTGATTGAGACGGTCGTCGGGCTGCGCAAAGCGGAGCGCGATGACGTTTTGGAACCCAAAGAATGGTTGAAGCAAGCTGCGGCTGGCCATATCCCGCGCCGTTTCTTGGACAAGCCCAAGCGCGGCTTTGAGCCGCCGGTACGCCGTTGGCACCAAATGTTGTTTGAGCGCTATGGCAATTGGCTGATCGATGGCCAGCTGGTGCAGCAAGGCATTCTCAGCCCGGCTGGCGCCAAGCAGCTGGCGCAAGGCCCTTTCCCGAAGTTTGCGGTCACTCCGATTTCGTTCAAGGCCTTGGTGCTGGAGACTTGGATGCGCCAGATGGCTACTGCACAGGAGCCAGTATGAAAACTCGCTCCAATTTGGTTGGCCTGGCAAGCTCACTCATGGTTCTGCTGCTCGCCTATGCGGTTGACCTGGGGCTGAATGCATTGCGTGAATACGGTGGCCGCAGTTTTGATTTTCGTACGGCCATCGCCGGGCAGTTAGGCCTGGTTTTGTTGTTTGGGCTGCTGCTGGTCGCCTTTCAGACCGTGTTGGTGCACTTGAAGCCAGACCGTTGGCTGTTCTGGGCCTGCGTTGGCTTGGGCGCCATCGTCTTCATTCCTTTTGTCGGCTTCTACTTTGCCGCCATCCCGGGTATTCCCAGCTTGTCCAGTGTTGTCCCGCCCTGGCCCTACACGGCCATCGCCGGCGCGGTTGTCTTCTGGACTGGCGTCAGCCACCTGTTCCGGCGAGATCTGGGCTAGTCATGCCTGCCAACTCGCACCTCTTCTCCACACCTGGCGAAAACGACATCCGCTATATCGTTGAAGCCTGTCGCTCTTATCTAGAAGACAAAGACCACGCCAAGATCGCCTATATGCCATTAGCGTCCCTGGATGGAGAGCGCTGGCTGGACTATACCCGCCAGCAATTCAAAGGGCTGGCGCAGGTGCAAATGCTTGATACAGAATTGATGGCGCAAAAAGAATTGGAAAGCGCTTTACGCGAATGCCAGGTCGCCTATATTCCGGGCGGCAACACCTTCCTGCTGGCGCATCGCCTACACCTCAGCGGCATCATGCCTTTTCTCAAAAAGCGCGTTCAAGCAGGGTGGCCTGTGATTGGCTTCAGCGCCGGCGCCATCCTCTGCGGGCCGAACATCCTGACCAGCAGCGATATGAACGCAGTAAAGACGGACCATTTTGGCGGGTTGAACGCCACGCCATTCAACTTCTTCGCTCACTATGCCCCGGATGCATTTGGGCAGGCCCAGCAGGATGAGTGGTTGAGCGACTACCATGTATTCCACGACAACCCGGTTGTTTTACTCTGCGACGGCGCCTATGTAAAAGTCGAAAAAGGCAAAGCAACCCTGGCCCGCGGCGAAGCGTGTATCCAAAGAAAAGGTGTTGAAAAAGAGCGGCTGGAAGAAGGCCAACCTATTATCGTGTAGCGAGGAAATCAAACGATTGCTTCGTTCGCCTGCGTTGCTATACAACGCAGGCGCTACCGGGCCTCCCCGCAATGACAGTAGACCGCGTAGGGGCGAGGCATGCCTCGCCCCTACATGAAAATCAAAGCTCTACAGCACCCCGATCCCCAGCGTTAGCAGGCCCGCCGCCAACAGGGCTGCACCCAGATAAGCCAAATTGATCAGCGCATTGGGCTTTTGCGCGTCCGGCTTCAACACCGAAAGGAAGAAGGCTGCAGGCAGAAAGATGGCTGAGCTTGGGATGGCGTTTTTTCAAGCAGGCGCCAGATCGGTCTGGTCCACATAGAACAAGGCTACCAATGATAAGATCAGCAGAACGCCGGCGTGCGCATGCCCCGCCCGCGACAACTGCTGGCGCAATGGATTTTGGCGGTAGCGCGGGTCCCGGATGAGCAGGGTTAGCACGCTTACTCCGCCAAAGATGACCGTCGGCAGGACAATCAGCAAAATACCGGCTGTACGTAGGCTTTCAGGGCTCATGCTTTAGATCCCGGTTATTCGTAGCGAAAACGCCAGATACCAATTAGAAGGAAGGCCACTGCAAAACCAAAGAGCACGCCGGCCTCCTGCAGGACGTCACTGAAGCCCAAGCCACGCGTAACGATGTCGTGAAAACCGCGCATTGCCCAGCCAGTTGGCAGGAATAATGCCAACTGCTGCATCCAGGTCGGAGTGATCTCGATCGGCCACATCGCCCCGCCCAGGCCGGAGAGCGGCAGGATGATCAGCATGCTCAGCGCGTCCAGCTGGGCATAGGTGCGCACCAGAGCAGCCAACAAAATGCTGAAACAAGTGATGCAGAAAACAAAGACAACCATCATCAGCGCCAGGGCCGCGGGTTGTGCACCCCAGTCCACTCCGAAGGCAAACTGCCCAAACAGCACCAGGATGCCGAACTGCAGCAAACCAGCCAGAAAGATGCCCAGTATCTTGCCGCTTAGGATGATCCACTTGGGTGTGGGCGTCACCAACAGCCGGCGCAGGGTGCCCTGCTCGCGCTCCAGCAGCAAGCTGGCGCCGCCGTAGGTGATGAAGAACATGGTGAACATCACCCCAACGCCCGGCGAAGTCTGCTGGAAGCCCAGCGGGATTTGCGGCTCGGTTTGTGTGCGTCCGGTCACCTGCCGGGCCAGCACCGTTACCGGCGCGCCGGCTGCCCAGGCCGCATGGGCCGCATCCCGCGATTGGTTGAAGTAGTCCTGCGGGAGAGGTGCGCCGTCCAGGTTGAAGAGTTGCAGTTCCTCTGCCACGTGCAGGCTGGTTTCCGCAATGCTGACCGCGCTGCTCACTTGACTTAGGGCGGCCAATACGGCTTGCTCGATCACTTGTGCGCTAACCGGCTCCTCTATATTCATCTGGAAGTCCAGGTTGATGCGCTCGCCCGCCAGCAACTGTTCGCCCAGCCCAACCGGCAGGGTCAGCACTGCCGAGGTTTCCGCCGCAGCCAGCGCGGCTGCGGCGCTGGCGGTATCGGTAGGGTGTACGTCCAGCGCCGGGTCGCGGGCCAGCCGGTCTGCCAGGCTCTGGCTGATGGCGCTGCGGTCATTGTCCACCAAGTCCAGCCGCCAACTGGTTTGCGGCTCACCGCCGCCGAAGCCGGCGATGCCGAAGCCGATCACCGTGGTGAAGATCAGCGGCATGGCGAAGCCATACACAAAGCTGCTGCGATCTTTGTAGGTAGTGTACAGGTACTGCCAGGCAATATCCCAAATTTTGCGCATGCTTATCTCACAAAGCGGCGTTTGAAGCCAATCATGGCCAGAACGAAAGTGACCAGGCCGATGAGTGCCAGCACACCGGCCTCTGGCAAAATCTCGTTGAAACCAGCCCGTCCGACGGTCAGTTTGGTGAAGCCCTCCATTGCCCAGCGGTTGACGGTCAGCCGGCTGGCCAAGTCTACAATACCGCTGAGGTTCGAGGCGGGGAAGAAGCTGCCACCCAAAGCGCCAAAAATCAGCGAGACAGCAGAGACGACAATGCCGGCCTGGCTTTCGTTGCGGGCTGCGCTGGTCAGTAAGGCGCCCAGGCCGCTGGCGGCGAATACGGTCAGCACCATAATCAAAGCCACACCAGCAGGCGAACTGCCCCAGTTCACGCCGAAGAGCAGGGTGGAGGCCAGTACCAGCAAGGCGAACTGCAGCAGACCGGTCAAGAAGGTCCCCAGCATTTTGCCCAAGATGATTTGGCTGTGCGGGGTCGGTGTGGTTATCAGGCGCGGCAAGGTACCGCGGGTTTGCTCTTGCAGGATCGAACGTGAGCCGTCAAAGACGCTGAACATTAGGAAAAAGACTGCCATGCCGGGCACGAAGAAGGAGTAGGGGTCGAAGGCCGGGCCGCTTTCGCCGGTTTGGATCACGTTCAGGCCCAGGCGCGACTCGCGCACATCGAAGTTCTCCGGCGAGAGCTGGTCGGCGACCGCCTCGCCGAGGCCGGCCATGCGCTCCTGCAGGATGTGTGCGTAGTCCGCCGCCTGCAGCGCGCTGACCTGGCCGGCCAGCAGGGCGCTGTTCAGCCCGTTGGATATCTGCTCGACGATGCTCTGCACGATGAAGGGGCTGATGTTGGCCGTCGGATCGGTGAACACCTGCACCTCGGCATGGCTGCCGAAATCGCTGCCCTGCGCCCCCTCCAGCAAATTGTCACTAAACCCGGCAGGGATGTAGACCACGGCGCGCAACTCGCCCTCACGAATGCGCTGCTGCGCCACTGCCAGGTCATCCATGTTTTCAGCGGCAAGCAGGTCTGTCAAGTCTTCGGAGTGCAGCACGTCTACATAGATCTGGCCCAGCTCGCCGTCGTCGTGGTTGACCACCGCCAAGGCAATCTCGCTGATCGGCGTTTCTGTGTCGTTCAGGTTGCCAAAAGCCAGGCCAATCAGGGCAGAGATCAGCAGCGGGGCCGCCAGCATGCCGGCCAGCGCTTTCCAGTCACGGAAGCGCCGCAAAGTATCCTTCCAACCGATGTAAAGAGCTCTCACGATTACGTCCTAGTCGCGCAGGGCGCGCCCGGTCAAGTGCAGAAATACGGCTTCCAGATTGGGCTCATCCACCCGCAAATCCAGCAGGCGGGCCTGGGCTTGGTTGATGCAGGCTACGATGCCACCCAGGGCAGCGTGGCCGCCCTCAGCCTGTACCAGTAGCTGCCCATTTTCCAGGCTGGCGCGCTGCACGCGTTTCACCTTGTGCACTGCGGCCAATAGCTGGGCTTCTTCCAGACCTTCCGGATCCAGGCCGATGCGCAGGGTGTCGACTTGGCCGACCAGCTTGGTCAGCTCAACTTGGGAGCCCAAGGCGATCAGTTGGCCATGGTCCACGATGCCGATACGGCTGCTGAGCTCGGCGGCCTCTTCCATATAGTGGGTGGTGTACAGCACTGTCAAACCCTGACGGTTGAGCTCGATCACCGTGTCCAAAATGCGGCGACGGCTTTGCGGGTCAATGCCCACTGTGGGCTCATCCATGTACAGTACCTTGGGCTTATGCAGCAGGCCAACCGCAATATTCAGGCGGCGTTTCATGCCGCCTGAGAAGGTTTCCACCTTATCTTTGGAGCGGTCTGCCAAGCCAACCGTATCCAGCAGTTCTTCGCAACGTTGGCGCAGCGAGGCACCACCCAGGCCGTACATGCGCCCCCAGAAACGCAAGTTTTCCATCGCGCCCATGTCTGGATAGAGGGCGATCTCTTGCGGCACCACACCGATGACTGCTTTGACCTGCGCGGCCTGGCCGCGGATCGAATGGCCGTCTATCCGTGCGTCACCTTGGGTCGGGGCCAGCAAACAGCTCAGCATGGAAATCGTGGTGGTTTTTCCGGCGCCATTGGGGCCTAGCAGGCTGAAGATCTCGCCGGGCAGAATGTCGAAGCTGATGCCGCGCACCGCCTCGGTCTTGCCGAAGGTTTTGTGCAGGTCTTGGGCTTGCAGAATGGGTTGTGTCATGGCTTGTTCTCGTGGAGTTTCTCTTCGATCTGTTTAAGCAAATGTTTGAGTTGGAGCAATTGCTCCTCGCCGACACCGGCGAAGGTATCCGATCCCAGTTTGCTGGCCCGATCGGCCATCTTTTGCAGCACCTCGCCGCCGGCCGCAGTCAGCGCCAGGCGGTGGCTGCGCCGGTCGGGGCCGGGCAGGCGCCGCAACCAGCCCCGCTTGACCATGCGCTGGCTCATCACGCTGACCGTGCCGCGCTCCACCAGCAAGTGATGGGCCAGTTGGGAGGGTGCTACTCCTTCCTGCTGGCCGTGTTCCCATACGGCCAGCAACATACGGAACTGGGCCTGGTTTACGCCCAGGTCGGCGAAGAACCGGTCGAAAGCGGTGGCCATGCCGGTGCCGATGCGCATCAGTGCCAGGCTGATCCAGGAGCTCAGTTCTATTTCCGTCATTGTTTGATGTATAACTGTTTCTCATCAAACTGTCAAGGTGGACCTAAGCACGAGCTGTGGTAAGCTGCTGTAGACGGTTTCAGCAGATTAGGAGATGCGATGAAGCAGTTTGCGCTTTGGATAAGCTTGTTTTTGGCCGGGGTTTTGACCGCATGTGTCACTGCGTCACCTGAAACACCTGAACCCCAGCAGGGGCAGACTGCTGCCACGCAGGCCAGCAATCCCACTGAGAGCAACTTTGGCAACTGCGCCAACCATGCTCAGCTGAGCATTGCCTACATTAAAGATGGGGATATCTGGCTTTGGGTAGAGGGTACTGGCCGGCGCCAATTGACCACTGACGGAGACGCCAGAGACCTGCGCATCTCCGACGACGGCTGCCGGGTGGCCTATGCACGTGAGGTGGCTAACCCCAACTACGACCCTTCGGAGCCGGATGAGTACGACCTGCGGCTCAGGGAACTTGAGGAATTATGGATGGTTTTTAGCGATGGCACTGGCCAGCAGCAACTGGCAAGCGTGGAACAATTTCCCCGTCCACATGATGACTATCAGACACCAGGGGTTTGGCAGGTTCGAGAAGACGGCTTTATGGACACCACCCTATATCACTTTATGTGGCAATCGGGCGGAGTAAAAGTTGCCTTTAGCACCGCGGCGGCTTTTGACGGGCCGGGACCGTTTCCCCACCAAGATGTTTACCTGGTTGATACCGAAACGCTTGAGTTCACGCCCCTTTTGCCAGTAGGGCGGGGTGGGAACTTTGTTTTTTCGCCGGATGGGGCCCAACTGGCCTTTGCTGCTGCGGATCGGATTGGTGTACTGAATGTGGATGGCAGTGATTTGCGCGATAGTTTGTTCAGTTTCGCACCAATTCTGACCTACACAGAAGGTCGGTACTATCCGCACTTATACTGGACACAGACGGGCGATCTGGTTTTTGCCCTGCCGCCAGTGGACGCGTTAGCGGAACTCTTTCTTCCAGAGGGACCTTCTTCCGACACAATTTTGTGGTATTTGCCGCTGGACGGTGCGCCAGCTTTTGAAGCCGGCGCCATTCAGACAGCACCTTTGGTGGGATGGGTCACCGTGACCTTCTCCCCTGACCTGGGGCGTATCGCCTATCTGCGTTCAATGGGCCAGCCGCAGCTTTACCAGGCTCCCCCGCGGGAATTGGTGATTGCGCTGAGCAATGGAAGCCAGGAATCAGCCAGCTTTAGCTACCCGCAAATACTGTTTGGCGATTGGGCGCCAGACAATCAGCGATTTATTTATTCTTATGAAGAAGATGGATTGCATTTTGTGATCAGCAATGTGGATGGTGACCTGCACCTGCCTGTTGATATGCCCAGCTTGCCACAGGTGTATAGCTCGGTTTTGAATTGGGTCAGTGATGATGTGATTGCGCTAAGCCTGGCAGTAGCAGGCGGTACCGAACTGTATTTGATTCGTCCGAATCAGGGAGTCGAATTGCTTGATACCTTGGGCAATACCCACGTGTGGACGATTGATGCTACCCACTAAGAAGCACGTGATTTATGTAACTGCTGGATGATAATGAAATCAATTAGATTGTCACTTTGCTTATTATTGCCTGTCATTGTTTTGGCGGCCTGCGCTCCTGCCGCTTCAGACCAAGACGCGGTCGTGGCCACCATGGTGGCGGCCACGCTGCAGGCCCAGGTTTCGCCCACCGACACAAGCGAGCCGATCGACGGCGAGATCCAACCCCAGAGCGTTTTTGGCGATTGTGCCAATTCTGGGCAGATCAATGTGGCTTACCTCAAAGACGGCAACGTCTGGCTGTGGGTGCGCGGTGAACCGCCCCGGCAGCTGACCCATGAGGGCGATGCGCAGGATCTGCGCATCTCAGACGATGCCTGCCGCATTGCCTATGCGCGTACGGTGGCCAACCCGGGCCATGACCCTGCACAGGATTTCCCCCAGCCTGAAACCTACAGCGAGCTGTGGGTCGTGGCCAGTGATGGCGCCGGCCAGCAGAGACTGGCCGGGCAGGAGGTGTTTGCCGCCGCCCTGGCTGCCGCTCCCAGCGGGGCCGTTACCGGCCTGCATCAGTTCGAGTGGCAGCCGGGTTCTCGCCTGCTGGCCTTCAGCACCCGCCAGTCCTTCTCTGGTCCCGGCCTGCTGACCAGTGGTGATATGCACTTGGTGGACGCCGATGTGCCCGTGCCTGGTGTCCTGCTGCCCGCGGGCCAGGCCGGCCGCTTTGTCTTCTCGCCTGATGGCAGGCAGATCGCCTTTGCCAGCGCCAACCGCGTGGGCGTGGTGCGCACGGACGGGGGCGATTTGCGCCCCGGCCTGGTGCATTTCCCTGCGGTCATCACCTACAGCGAATACCAATATGAGCCGCCGCTCTTCTGGACGCAGGACGGCGACCTGATCTTTGCTCTGCCCCCGGAGGATATGTTCGCCCCGCCGGTCGATGGCCTCTATCCCGAAACGGTCTTGTGGTTCGTGCCTTTGGATGGGGCGGCGGCTTTTGAGGCCGGCGCCATCCAGGCGGTGGAGTTCCTGCAGCAGGAAGTCGCCTTCTCTCCCGATGGCGGGCGGATCGCTTATTTGCGTCCCCTGGCCGCCAGCGCTGAACGCGAGCTGGTGATCGCCCTGAGCAACGGCAGCCATGAAAGCGCCTGGTTCAATCAGGCGGATGTACTCTTTGGTGATTGGTCGCCAGACAATGAACGCTTCATTTACTCGTTTCGAGACGGCGATTTGCGTCTAATGATCAGCGATGCAGCTGGCGCCCTGGCAACCCCCCTGGACTTGCCAGGCTTGGCCGAAGCCCCAGGCGTGACTGTGGAATGGCTGAACGAGGATGCCGTGTTGGTCAGCCTGTTAGGCCCCAGCGCACAATTGTTCCTGTGGACCACCGATGGCGCCGTGGAGTTGATTGACGCCGCCGGTTTTGGCGCTGCAATATACGATGCGGCTGATTAGCCGGCTAACTATTCTGATAGGAATAAAGTCCCGTTGTCCCGTCTTTGGGCCTGGGATACACTGATAGCGATGAAAAAGCGCTTGGGGTTTATGCAGGGGTCTCGGACCAGCGAAAGCGGCCAGGTCATCGTCTTGATGGCCTTGTTGTTGGTCGGCCTGATTGGCGCCGCCGCCCTTGTGGTGGATGGTGGCCGCGCTTACAGCGAACGCCGCTCCGTGCAGAACGCCGCGGATAACGCCGCTCTGGCGGGCGCCTTGGCGCTTTGCCAGAGCAGCGATGTGACCGCCGCCGGCCGGGCCTCGGCGGCCCAGAACGGTTTTGATAATTCAGCCAGCGGCGTCACGGTGGTCGTCAACCAGCCGCCGCTCAGCGGCCCCAACTCCGGCGATACTGAATATGTGGAAGTGGTGATCAGTGGGCAATGGCAGCCTGGGTTCCTGCAGGTGCTCTCCGGTGATTCCGGGCCGATCACTTCGGCTGCCCGCGCCGTGGCGCGCTGCATCCCCAGTGCCGGCGGCCCTGTGGGTTGGGGCAATGGGGTCATCGCCCTTAATCCCAGCAATGACAATGTGGTCTATGGCCCCAGCAGTGGTTGTCTGCAAGTGATTGGCGGCGGGGTATTCGTCGACTCTACAAATGCCAGTGCCATGTACTTGGATGGCGGCGACGGAAGCGGCTGTCCGGGCGGCGCCCGCATCGTGGCAGATTGGGTTCAGCTTGTCGGCGGTGTAAACCTGCCTTCCTGGGTCATCCCGTACGGCAATCCCTCGCAGTGGATCAAGCCCTGGCCTCCCCAGACGGGTCAAGCCCCGCGTGGCGACCCAATGGCTACTTTGGCGACCCCTGCGATCCCTGCGCAACCCGCCGCGGCGCTGGCCCCCACCATCACTGGCAGTTGTACAACTACCTTATATAGCGGCGGCAACTTGAGCATCCCTACAGGCATGTCCTGGTGCTCCTCGGGGGTCACCATTTACCCCGGAACCTACCGGAGTATGAACATTTCCAGCGATGTACCGGTAACTTTCCAGCCCGGTTTGTATTATGTCTCCCATGGTGACTTCACCCTGGCCGGCCCTTCCACCAACCGGCCCTCTGGCAGTGGCGTGTCAATTTATGTGGCCGCAGGCAATGTCAGCATTGCCAGCAGCTCACAGGTCAATTTGTCTTCCGGCAGCTCCGGGGTTTTGTTCCATGTAGAGAGTGGCAATTTCATTGTAGGTGGCAGTGGCTCTACAAGAACCCTTGCCGGGCTGATTTATGTGAAGAGCGGCCCGATTACGATTGATGGCAGTTCCTCCCTGACCACCACGGCGCCCACCTCCGGGCCCTATGCTGGGTTGGGTTTCTTTATGGGGCGTGGCAACGCCAATGACCTGACGGTGACTGGCGCGGGTGTGCTTTCCATGACCGGCACCATTTATGCGCCGAACGGCCGCATTGCCTCAACCGGCTCTGGCAGCAACAAAACCGTCAACGGGCAAATGATCGCCAATCGCTTCTATGTGACCGGCGGCGGGCGCTTGATCGTCAATTACGATGATGATGTAGTCTTTAGTGGCGGATCAGGGGGCAGTTCCATGATCGAATTTTCTGAATAAGGCGCTGAATTCATTGCTAAATGGGTGCAGTCCCAAGCTGCCCCTTGCAGATTTGCAAGCTTGTGGTATGCTGTTGGTTGTAACTAGTTGAAAAACGGTTTGTAAATCATAGAAAACCACCCACTTATAAGGTGGAATATGATGCCGATACCCCATATATGGGGTGTTGGTCTATAAGGGAATATTTTGGATATTGTTGTGACGGAAGACTTGGTGCAAAAAGAGCAGGCCAATAACGCCTTGCAGGCCCCTGGGTTGGATTTGGACGCGGTCCAACAGCTCGGTGACCAGCGCGTGGTGTTGGTGGTGGAGGATGATCCGGATACCTTGGATCTGCTTAAGCTCACCCTGCGCCGGGCCGGCATGAATGTGGTGGGTGCGGTGGATGGCAAGCAGGCCATTCGCAAGTGGATGGAGACCAACCCAAACATTGTGCTGCTGGATCTGATGATGCCGGAAATGGACGGCTGGGAAACTCTCAGTCACTTGCGCGGTATCAGCGATGTGCCCATCATCATCCTCTCCGCCATGAGCCAGAAAGAGAACGTCGTGCGCGGCCTGCGTGAAGGCGCGGATGACTATGTGCCCAAGCCCTTCTTGGGGGATGAGGTGGTGGCCCGGGTGGAAGCGGCCCTGCGCCGCGCCGGGCCGAAAGAGCCCGTCTCGAAGCTGGCCTTCCCTTCGCACCAACTTTCGCTGGATCTGCAAACTCGCCAGGTGAGTTTGCGCGACCAAATGATCGACCTCACCCCGCGTGAATTTGCGGTGCTGGCCCTGCTGGCCAAGCAGCACCCCAAGCCGGTTTCCTATGAAATGATCGCTGAGGGTGTCTGGGGCGAGGACAGCGAAAAGATCCGTGAAAGAATCAAATGGATCGTATACCTGCTGCGCCAGAAGCTTGAAAGCGACCCGAGCCAGCCGGAGCTGATCTTGAACAAGACCCGTTTGGGGTACCAATTGGCGGTCGACTAATGCTGGCGAATATATTGAGACGCTTCGTTTTTGCAGGTCTGATCATGGCCGTTCTGGCGGCGGCCACCATTACGGTGGCCCAGGCCTGGGACTGCACGGCCTACAATTTCCGCGTGCAGGAAAACGGCACGGTGCAGGTGGAAAACCGCTCCGGAGTGGACGAAGCCGCCCAGCAAGCGGATGTGTATATTCGCACTGGGGGCAGTTGGGGCACGCGGGTGGCCCGCTTTAATGTGCCCTTTATGCCGCGCAACACGGGTTGGCAGACGATCGGCACCATCACCCCCCCGACTGTGAGTTGGGAGTGGTGGGTGGATGGCACGGTTGACTGTGAAGACAAAGGCGAATACAAGATCAAGACTCCGACCCCGACTGTAACGCCTTCCAAGACGCCAACCAATACACCCACCAAAACGCCGACCAAGACCCTGACCCCCAGCAATACGGCCACCAACACGCCGACCAGGACGCCGACCAAGACCCCCACGCCCAGCAATACGCCCACGGCGACCTTTACGTTAACCCCCAGCATTACGCCCACCTTTACGCCGACCTTCACGTCCACGTTTACGTTGACGCCCAGCATCACCCCGACCTTTACACCTACATTTACGCCGACCTTTACGTTGACGCCGAGCATCACGCCGACCTTCACGCCGAGCAATACACCGACGTTTACGCTGACGCCCAGCATCACGCCGACCTTCACCCCCAGCAACACCCCAACCATTACGCCGACGTTTACCCCCAGCAATACGCCGACGTTCACGGTGACCTATACCCCCAGCAACACCCCGACCTTTACTGCCACGCTCACCCCGAGCGATACGCCGACTCTGACCCCGTCCAATACCCCGACGGAAACAGCGACTTTCACGCCCAGCAACACGCCGACGGATACGCCAACCCTGACGCCGTCGAACACCCCCACAGACACGCCGACGCTGACGCCCAGCATCACGCTGACCCCCAGCGAGACGCCCACCGGCACATTGACCAATACACCGACCGCGTCGCTCACCTTCACGCCCAGCAATACCCCGACGGACACGCTGACTCCGACCCCGTCGGATACTCCTACGGCCTCTGACACGCCGACGGATACGCCGACCAGCACGCCCACCGATACGCCGACCAACACGCCCACAGGTACCCTGCCGGATACCCCGACCAATACGCCGGTCACTCCGACGGATACCCCCAGCCTGACGCCGACCTTCACTGTGACGCCTTTCGTGCCTGTCACGGGCGACGGGCTTACCCTAGTGGGCTTGTGCGTGGAACAAGAAGGCACCCTGCGCTGGGAAGTCAGCAACTCGCACCCCACCAACCTGACCTTCACCTGGTGGGTGGTAGGTGGCACCAACTCCGGCGGTCCAGAGAACATCCCCGCCAATGGCAGCATGACCTTTGGTTCGGCGGTGGAGGGCAGCCTGCCCAATACAGTCGCTATCATGTGGCAGGACCCGAATGACGGCACGGCCCGCACGCTGACCACCTCGAACAGTGGCACGCTCTGCGATGGCGAACCGCCCACGGCCACCCCCACCGCCACGGCCACGCCCGGCGTGCTCATCCCGGTCACCGGCATTGAGCTGCCGGCCATCTTCCGGGACAGCATGTTCCTCAACCTGGGCCTGGGCGTCTTCGGTTTCGCTCTGATCCTGCTGGGCATCGGCCTGAAGATGGACCGGGATGGCAGCCAGCCTCGGGACGACGAGGATGATGAGTACGAGTACTACTATGAAGACGAAGAGTAAGTCGTCTCAGACCTAGCATCAAAGCGGGGCATCTGCGGATGCCCCGCTTTTTATTGCCTGCGGCAGCAAGGTAAAATCTGAGCGTATGCAAACCAGCTCACAGCAGCCCAAACGAGATTCCAATTTGCCCGTGATCACCCTAATTTTTCTGGGCTTCCTGGTTATCTTTTTTGCCTTCGGCAAAAGTCTGGTGGACCTGTTTGTCCTACCGCCGCGCACGATTGACTTGGCGGTGGATGACCAAATAGAAGCCGGCTTTCTGCCGGTCTATTCCCTGGAGGGCGCCAATGCGGACCCGGGGCTGGTAGCGGTGCAGGCTGGCGAACAGCAGGCGTTCCCTACGCCGCTGGCTGAGGCCGGCGATGTGCTGCGCGACCCTGGCTTAATTCCTGAGCGAATCCTGATCCCCGTGATCGAGCTGGATGCCACCATCACCCCCATCAGCTATGAAAAGCTTCAGTTTGAAGGAGTGGTCTACGATCAGTGGTTGGCGCCTGATTACCGGGCGGTGGGCTGGCACGAAACCTCGGCCGGCTTGACCGTGCCAGGCAATACCGTGCTGAATGGGCACCACAACATCTATGGAGAGGTCTTCCGCGACCTGTATCGAGTGCAAGTGGGTGAAGAGATCCGTATCATGGCGGAAGGGCAGGAGTTTCGATATGTAGTTGTCTACACTGGGGTGCTGCCCGAGCGCAACCAGCCGCTGGACGTGCGCCTGGCCAATTCCGAGTGGATTCAGAGCACCGAAGATGAGCGCGTCACCATCATCACTTGCTGGCCGTACGAAAGCAACACGCACCGGGTGGTTGTAGTGGCGGTGCCCATCCGCGGAAGTTCCGGTTAGCCAAAGAGCGGCATTGGGTTAAAGAAAAATCCCCGCTTCCTCAAACGGGGATTTTTTATGCAGTCCTTTGGCTTTCCTCGGCTCGCTCAGCTCAGCGCCAAGGGACTGCGGAAAAATGTCATTGAAGTTTTTAGCCGTTCACCGGCACGGCGATGATGAACATGCGCCCCCAAGTGCTGATGCCATTGTTCTCAATGCAGGTTTGGAGCACCACCGGATTGTTGCTGTTGTAGATCTGGGCGAACAGGCTGGCCGCCGAGAGTTCTTTGCCGTTGTCCAGGTCCACAAAGCGGGATTGGGTCGAGTCTGGGGAGAGCGCCTGGAAGCGGCGGATGCTCTCAACGCGATACTCGCGGGTGCTGCCGTCACCCTGCACCAGGGTGATCGTCTGCCCCACGCTCAGCTCGAAGAAAGCGGCGCCGGCCAAATAATTGTGGGCCAGGAAGGCTTGGCTGCCGTAGCTGGCGGCCATGCCGAACTTGGTGACTTCGTTGGGCTTGCTGGTGACATAGGCCGCGTTGCCGGCGGGCTGGCTGCCCACAGGGAAGGCCAGTACATCTTTCACAAACAGCCCGGTGACCTGGTTGGCGTTGCCGACCGCCAGGCTGGCCGCAAACTGATCCAGGCTCAGGGCCGGGGCAGCGGGGGCCTGTACGTCGCTGTTCGGGCGGCTGGCCGCCAGTTCCTGGCTGGGTGCGGCCGGAGCGGCCTTGCTTAGGTCCATGGTGAAGCTGCCGGCTAGGGCCGCCCCAGCCAGGTCGGCATTCAGGTCGGCAGGCGCCGCGGCAGAGACCGGGGCATCGCCCGTCAGCGGGGTTACCGGGTCACGTAGAATGGCTTGGGGGTCGGCCGAGATGAAGGGTATCTCGGTGGTTTCGGCAGCTGCCGGGGAAACAAAAAACACGCCGCCGATGGTGAGGGCTAACAGGGTTCCGAGGAAAATGGTCAAGCTGAGCGATTTCATGTGTCTTACCTTTCTACGAGTGAGGAGCCCGTATTTGGTAAGATTCTAGTTAGTATTTGGTAATAAACATATAGTATTGTGGTACTGCTAACAAGGCTGTAAGGAAGAACAAAAAAGAGCGCCTAAGTAGGCGCTCTCGGTGTTTTGCGGTTCTGTACGGGCGTTATACAGGTTTTAGGGCTTGCTGCAGCGCTTCGCGGCGGGCTTCCAGCAGGCCAGGGAAGGTTTCTGTAACGTGAAAAGCGCTGTTGCCTTCTGTGGCCAGCGAGGCGGCGGCGCTGGCGGTGACCATCGCCTCAGGCAGGCCAACGCCCTGGGCCAGCTGCGCCAGCAGCGCTCCGCAGAAGCTGCTGGCGTTGTCGGTGATGTCGTAGACGCGGGCCGGGAAGGGCGGCAGGTGAAAGCGCTTTTGGCTGCTGGCGTCATACAATTGGTCGCCGCGCGCCGGGTTGCGCACGATGACCGCATCGCAGTTGAACGAACACACCGCTTCCGCCATTTCCCATATTTCGGCGCTTTGCCGGCGGAAGAGGTTGCCCAGGTCATCGGCACTGGTGACAAACACACTGATGCCGTTCACCAGGTCCGGAAATTCCTTCCAAAAATCAGGGTGCATGTACCCCGGGCCGGCTTCCAGGGTGATCAGCCGAATGCCCGCTTCTCGCAAGGCTACCGGCATGATGGCATGGCTGAAGTAGTCCAATGGGCACAAATGGGCGCCCTTGGCTTCCCAATAAGCCTCAGGCAGGTCTTCAGGACGCAAGGTGAGCGGTGTACGCTGCTGCTTTGAGTCCAACGCTCCGTCCGGGTTCTGGTAGTGCAGCAGCGGCTTGGGCAGCGGCAGCCCCCAACGGGCGAAATGCCTGACGGGGTGGTCGCTATTGGCGCGGTACAGTTCGGGATAAGCGATGAAGCGCAGCTGATCGGCCGGGTCGGCCAGCCGGTGGATGCCCTGGGTGTCCAGCTCACGGTTGGCCAATGCATCCAACCACTCCCCGGGGTAATCCCGGCCTACGCGGGCCACCAGCCCCGGCCTGCCGCCTGCCAACTGGCAGGCCGCCGCCGCGTAGGGCAGGTTGCCGCCCAGTTGGTCCAGCCTGGCCTGGCCGTCAGCCGTCAGGATGATATCGCGCTGCAGACGCCCCAGCAGCACACAGTCGGGCGAAGCCACGTGGGAAGGTTATTCGTCGCCGAGGGTCGAGATTTGACGCAACAAGCCAACCACAAGCGTCCCCAGGCTGATGCCTTCGGCGGCAGTCAGCATGGGCCGGTCACCCTGCTCGGCGCGTTTGAGCAAGCTGTGGCCGGCGGCCACGCCCACCAGGGCGCCCAGCAGTGCCCCCAAGACCAGAACAATATTGCGGTTTGTCTTCATTGGCTAACCTCGTTTGAATAGGCGGCCCAGCGCGGCCGTCCAGCTTTCGATGGCCAGAAATGGGCGTGCGGCCCAGTGAGCGCTGCGGTGGGCGCCAGCATTCATAGTTTCCACCAGATCCAGAATTCGCACGGTCAGCTGCGGCAGCCACTCGCTGAGCTTGCTGACCCCGATCATGAGCATGACCAGCACCGCCAGCAGGGCAATCCCCAACACCAATAAGGGCAGGGCCAGCAGAATGACTGCCACCTGGGCTGCCTGTTCACTGCTGCTGGCCTGGGTGCTCAGCAGTTGGTACACCAGGTAGACTATTAGCCCCACGCCGAGCAGCAAAGGCAGAACGATCTGCCAGAAACTCTCTTTGCGATGCGAACGCCGGGCGCGCTCAGTGCGCACCAAGGCGGTTTTACTCTTGGGCAGAGCGTCGTTCATGCACGGATTTTAACACGCGGGCTTTACAAATAGTCTATCGGCGCCGGGCGCGGGCGTCTGGCGAACAGTCCGCACAGCAGCAATCCCATAGCGAAACCGCCGATGTGCGCCCACCAGGCCACGCCGGTCGTAGCGGTGGCGCCGATGGAGGCCAGGCCGGAGAAGAGCTGCGAGACAAACCAAAAGCCGATGAAGATCACCGCCGGCAGGTCCATGATTGAAATAAAGATCAGGAACACGGCTGTGCGCACCCGGGCGCCGGGGAAGAGCAGCACATAAGCCCCCAGCACGCCAGCAATCGCGCCGCTGGCGCCCAGCACCGGGATCTGGCTGCCCGGCGAAACATAGGTCTCCAGCAGCGCGGCGGCCACACCGCCCAGCAGATAGAAGATCAGGTAGCGGATTGGCCCCATGCGGTCTTCCACATTGTCACCAAAAATGTGCAAGATCCATACATTGCTCAGGAAGTGGAACCAGCCGGCATGCATGAACATGCTGGTCAGCACCGTAAAGGCAAAGGTTTGCGGGTCGCTCTGCAGTTTGGCCGGCATCATGGCGAATTCATAGATGAATTCGTTGAGTTGCCCATCGCCCAGGCTGATCTCATAGAAAAACACCAAGGCATTGGCCAAAATCAACAGCCAATTCATGATCGGGAAGCGAGTGGTGCGGTTGCTGTCTCGAATGGGGAACATAGGCAATCAGTATAGTGCATTCTGGCCAGCAAGGGGATCGGCCGTTTTGGGGCTTTCTTGACTGGCTCCGCCGGCAGCGAGTATACTCACCAGGCCCGGGGTGTAGCGCAGCCTGGCAGCGCACCGCGTTTGGGACGCGGTGGTCGGCGGTTCGAATCCGCCCACCCCGACTATGCAAACAAAAACCCAAACCCTATCCTCAAAGCGTGTGCGCAAGCTGGACGGCGTGGTTGAGGCAGCCCACTTCACGGCCGACGGCCAGCTGGCTTGGGTGCGCGCTTACGAACGCCGCGGCCCCACCTGGTCGGACACGGTGCTGTTGGACCGCGCCACGCTGCTGGAGCGCCTGCGTCAGGGCAAGCGTTTTTATGTCGGCACTCGCCGTGAATTTTGGGCCAGCGAGTTCGACTTGACCGTGCCCCTGCGCCGCGTGGAGTTTTATCGCGGCGAAGCGCTGGTGACCGGGCGCGGCAAGCCGCGCCAGGACAGCCTGGAGCACATTCCGGTCGTATAGCAAACGTAGTTGACTCGCAGGGGTACTTGGCAGTAGACTACTAACAAGGAGAAAGCCTAAGATGCGATTAACGGCTTTCAAGTTAATCTTTTTCTTTGTTGCCCAAAGGCACGCGCAGTCCGCGCGTGCCTTTTTGTTTTCCCACTAGTCAAGGAGAATGCTATGGACACAGGATTGTTGCGCAAGTTTGAAAAAGCCAAAACCTACGCCGAAGAACGCTCCCGTATGACCGTAGAGTCGATGGTGGTGCACTTCAGCGGCGTGAACAACCCGCATCGCGTCGAATATCGTGACGGCTCCTGGCATTGTGACTGTGAGTTTTTTGTGGGCCGCAATGAATGCAGCCACACCATGGCCCTGGACATGGTATTGACCGGGATGTTGCCCCAGCCGGTTTAGCCCGCACCAAACGCTAAAAAGGCCCCGGACACGCCGGGGCCTTTTTTCTATTTGGCCTGCCATCTCATGTTCATGTACACATCGCCGCGGCGCAGCTCATCCACAATCTGGTCCAATCGCTTCTGGCGGGTTTCGGGTCGCTTGGCCCGGTTCAGCCAGCCGATGTAATCGTTCTGCTGATAGGGTGGCCGGGCCTGGTAGGCTTGGCTGAGCTGGTGGGTCTTCAAGGCCTGGGCCAGGTCTTCGGGCATGGCGTAGCGCGGCCGGCTCAGCCGGCTCCAATCCTGTTCGCTCATCAGGCGCCTCCAAACGGTTTCATCAAATCCACGCGCCGGCCCTCGGCGGAAACCTCTATCAGCCGCGCCAGGCGTTTTAGTTGAGTTTCCTCGCGCTTGGCGCTGGTGATCCAATGCTGTATGGTTCTTTGGTATCCCGCGGGCTGCTGGTTGAAGAATTCCCAAGCGGCCGGGTGCGCTTGGAACTCCGCTTCCAGCTTGGCCCCCCAGCCGGTTTCAGCTTGTTCAAAAGAATAGATCCCAGAGCGTTCCGCACGGCGCGCCTGGTAGGCCTGCAGTCCGGCGGGCTGCAGGCGCCCCGTGTTGATCAAGCGCTCAACGCTGGCAATGTTTTTGTTGCTCCAAATGCTGCCGGCCTTGCGCGGCGTAAAGCGGATGGTGTAGCTCTCCGCGCCCAGGCTTTTGCGCACGCCATCAATCCAACCGTAACACAGGGCCTCGTCCACGGACTGCTCCCAGGTCAGGCTGGGTTTGCCCGTGCTGACTTTGTAGTAGCCCACCAATACCTCCCTGGCCCTGGCGTGGTTGGCCTGCAGCCAGTCACCAAATTCTGCTGGGGAGGCGAAGAAGATCGGGTTCATGTTCCCTGCAGCGCGGCGTGCACTTTCAGCACCGTGTTCCAGTTGCGCGTGGTGATTCCGGTCCCAAGATGCTTGTCCAGAGCATCCATCAGATTGAGCGTGCCCCGACTGGCGTTCACTTGCACCACGCAGGCGATATGGCCAGGCTGCACCTGTAGGATGCGGAAACTCTCGTCCCCTTCTTGCAAGGCTTGCGGCAGTTCTTGGGCGGGCTGGGCCAGAAAGCTGATGTACCGCCGGGTATCTTTGTCCACGGCCACATTCTCGAACGGGGCCGATTCCACCAGCGCGGCGATTTCTGCGGCACTGCGCAGTAGCACCGGCACATCAAAGCCGAAAGCGGCCCGCATCACGGCCTCCAACTCCGCGCCCAGCACGGCAGCCGCAGCCTGCGGGCTGGCCAGCAGCACGTTGCCGCTGGCCAGCAGGGTACGCACATCGGCGTAGCCGGCCGCGGTCAACACCTGGCGCAGGTCGGCCATTTTGATGCTGCGCTTGCCCAGGTTGATCCCGCGTAGGAATGCGGCGTACTCCGGCATTGGTTTAGCCCGCGTCCACCTGGGTGCCCAGCGACCATAGGTTGCCGAAGGGATCACTGAAGGTGCCACGCTTGTCGGGGTCATTCCCCTTTTCGGGAGCCTGTACTTGGCTTGCCCCGGCCCCCAGGGCCTTCTGGAAGCTGGCATCCACGTCCGGCACATAGAGATGCAGCACGCTCTTGATGGCCGGGTACTGCGGGTTGGCGTCGGAGAGCATCAGCACCGAATCGCCGATCATCATCTCGGCGTGCACCACGCGTCCCTCGTGCTCAAAGACGCGCAGTTCTTTGCCGTCCAGGGCAGCTTTTAGAAAAGTGATCAGGCCACGCGCATCGTCCACGATCAAATAGGGTGACAGGTCATTGTAGCTCTGCGGTTTGTAGGTCATCAGCGCTCTCCTTTATAAGCGGCGATAGAGGTTGCTTTTGCGTTCCATCAGTTTGAATTCCACTAAATGCCGGCGCAGGGCGGCCACGTCAGGATGAAAGGCTTTGAGCCTCTTATTAAGCTCGGCTTCAGGCAAGTCCTGGCCTTTTTCGAACTGGTCTGCCAGCCAGCGCAGTACGATCTGGCGTTTTTTCTGCGTGGCGGGGATGGCGCGCAGCCGGCCATCGACCAAATAATACCGCAGCACTTTGGCTTCCCAGGCGCGGCCGCCTTCTTCAGGCGCCAGGGTGGCCAGCTGCTCCTGGGAGAAGATGTTTCGGTTGAGCGCTTCAAGCGCGGTGGTGTTCAGCCAATAGATGTGATTGTTGCCGTCCACGCGCATCGCCACCAGGTCCAACTCGCGCAGCACGGCCAGATGATGCGAGATGGTCGGTTCGCTCAGACCCAGCAGGATCGCCAGCTCGCCTACGCTGCGCTCATCGCTGGCCAGCAGGCCAAGCACTTTCAGGCGACTTTCGTTGCCGATGATTTTGAAGAACTGCAGCAGTTGGTCAGTTTGGGCCTGTACGCTCATAGAATCTAATTTGACAGCTGTCGAATTAGATTATGGCGCTGAATGGGTTGGCTGTCAACTACAGCTCGGCGCGCAGGCTGGCCGCCCACTGGCGCACGCGCTGGGCCGCCCCTTGTGCCTGGCCGTGCGCATAGATGTCGGCGATCGTCATCTTCCATGTGCGCAGCACCAGCTGGCGCTCGGCCGGGTCTTTGAGCACGCGCCGCTCACCTTCATAGGCGCCACCTATCCGCTTGCGGATCTGGCTGGCCGGCAGGCCCAGGTCGATCTGCTCGACATAGGCGGCTTGCAGGTCGGCCAGGGCGTCTGCATGGAACTGCGCCGGGTGCTGCAGGTTGTAGGAAGCCACGATCTTGAAATGCTCCGCTTGCAGCTCGGCGTCATGCATTTCCCAGGCGATCACGGCGCCCAGCAGCCCCCAGCAGCTGAAGCCGTCGGTTTGGGCGCCGCCGCATTCGGGGCAGCTGGCAGAGTCGGCGTGCGGGGAAGGCGTTGGCGCTTTCATGCGGGCAATCGGTTAAGACGAAGAACGCCCAGAAACCTGGGCATTCACACAGTCAGGCGGAGAGAGAGGGATTCGAACCCTCGGTGGCCCAGAGGACCACAACGGTTTTCGAGACCGCCCCATTCATCCACTCTGGCATCTCTCCGCCGCCGATTATAACCGCTTGGGCCTTTGTTCCATTAGAATAGCCGGCATGTCTGCTCCCTTGATCGGCGTCACCACCCGCAATGCCCGTTCCGAGCTGTACCAGATCGATGTGATCCAAACGCCGCGGCCGTACAGCGAGGCCCTGGTGCGCGCCGGGGCCATCCCGGTGCTCATCCCGCTCAATCTACCGCCGGACAGGCTGCAGGAACTGCTGGCCCGCCTGGATGGAGTGGTTTTTACCGGCGGCGGCGACATCGAGACTGGCCGTTTCGGCGGCGTGCCGCACGACAAGATCTATGACGTAGACCCGGAGCGCGACGAGATCGAGATTCAGCTGGTCCAGCAGGTGGCCGAGGGCGGCATGCCCTTCCTGGGTATTTGCCGCGGGTTGCAGATCGTCAATGTGGCTTTTGGCGGCAGCTTGTACACTCACATCCCTGACCAGCTGCCGGGTGCGCTGCAGCACAGCAACTTCCCGGGCCATCCCTGGGATTACCTGGCCCATCCGGTGCAGGTGGGTGAGGGCAGCCGCCTGGCTGAGATCTTGGGCGAGCCGATCGTGCAGGTCAACAGCCTGCATCACCAGGGCATCAAAGAGTTGGCGATTGCCCTGCGGGCCACGGCCAGCGCGCCGGATGGCTTGATCGAAGCCGTGGAGCTGCCCGATCATCCCTTTGCAGTCTGCGTGCAGTGGCACCCGGAATGCCTGCCGGACGACCCGCGTATGCAGAACCTGTTCCGTTCGCTGGTCAGCGCCAGTCAAGTTTCCTAGCTCGAACTGCTACAACTCCACCCGGCTGCCCCACTCAGGGTAGTGCACGTTGGCTGTGCCATCCGCGGCCAGCAGTTCGCTTAGCGCGGCGGCCGGCCCAGCTTCGCCATGCACCAGGAAGATGTTGCGCGGGCGGCCGTCAGCGGCGTGCACATACTGGCGCAGGCCTTCCTGCCCGGCATGGGCAGAGAAGCCCTGCACGCGCGCCACGCGGATCTTGCGTTCAAAGACTTCGCCGAAGATCTTGATCTGCTCCTCGCCTTCCAGCAGGCGGCGGCCCAGGGTGTGCGGCGCCATCCACGAGACGATCAGCACCACGCTGCGCTCATCGTGCACATTGTGCTCCAGGTGGTGCAGAATGCGTCCGGCCTCCATCATCCCCGAGGCGGAGATGATGATCATGGGGTCTGTGCGCTCGTTGAGCTCCTTGGATTCATCCACGCTGCGGATGTAGGTCAGCATGTCGAAGCCCAGGGCCTGGCGGTCCTTGCCGGACTCGATGAATTCGATGGTCTCCTGGTCGAAGCACTCCAGATGGGCGCGGAACACATCAGTGACATTCACCGCCAGAGGGCTGTCCACGTAGACCGGCACGCGCGGGATGTCTCCGGCGGTCATCATGCGGTTGAGGTTGAAGACCAGTTCCTGGGTGCGGCCCACGGCAAAAGCCGGGATCAGCACCTTGCCACCGCGCCCCAGGGTTTCGTTGACGGCTTCTTGCAAACCTTCGTAGGCCTGCGCTGGAGAGGGGTGTGGCCGGTCGCCGTAAGTGCATTCCATCAGGATATTGTCGGGCGCCTTGGGCAGCACCGGGTCACGCAGCAGCGGCAGCTCGGGGCGACCAATGTCGCCGGAGAACCACAGCCGCTGCTGGCGGCCGCCGCCTTCGTCAATGTCCAGCACGATGGCGGTGGAGCCGAGGATGTGCCCGGCTTCCACAAAGGTGGCCAGGACGCCGGGGGCGACTTCAAAGGTCTGGTCGTAATCCCGCTCGCGGAACTGGATGTTGGTGCGGGCCACATCATCCGTGGTGTACAGCGGCTCCACCAGCGGCTGGCCGCGCTTGGCCAAACGCCGGTTGAGGTGCATGGCGTCACTTTCCTGAATACGGGCGGAATCCTCCAGCATCAGGCGGCTCAGGTGGGCCGAGGCGCGCTGGGCATGGATCGGCCCGCTGTAGCCGCTTTTCACCAGGTTGGGCAGGTTGCCGCTGTGGTCAATGTGAGCATGCGAAAGCAGCACGGCGGAGAGTTTGCCGGGCTCAAAGTGAAAGGTCTTGTTGCGTTCGATCGACTCTTTGCGCGGGCCTTGGTACAGGCCGCAGTCCAGCAGGATTTGATGGCCGTTGACTTCGAGCAGGTGCTGGGAACCGGTAACCGTTTGGGCCGCACCGAGGAAATGTAGCTGCATGGAACTCCTTTTAGCTGGGCTTCAACGCGGAGAGGACCTCCGCCCCGAAGCGCGCCAGGCGCCAGGGCACCTGGCTCAGCAGCTCGGCCAGCGCCTCGGGCGAGTTGGGGTTGGCTTTGGCCACTGCCTGCATCAGGTCCTTGGGCAGCACCACGTCCGATTCGACATCCATCTCCAGGGCGGCTGCTTTACGCCAGGCGCGCAGCTTGTCCAGGCGTTCCACATAGGCTTCGTCATACGGTTCCCGCCGCGGCCGGCGCAGCGGCGGGCTTTGCTCGCCCCTGCGCACCGCCGCCAGCAGGCCCTTGGCGTGCCGGCGCACCTGGCCAGGAGTCATGCCCTCCAGGCTCTCCAGGTCCTTGGCGGTTTGCGGTTGGCTGGCGGCAATGGCGCTCAGCGTTGTGTCGCTGATGATCTTGAACAGCGGCTGGTCGGCCTGAGCCGCCCGGCTCTCCCGATAGACGGCCAGCTCTTGCAGAATGGCTGCCTGGCGCGGCGTCAGGTCCCGGGCGCCTTTGATGCGCCAGATGTCCTGCTGGGGCGGCTCGGCCAGGGTCGGGATCAAGCCCGGTTGGCGGGCAAAGTCCTCCCGGGCGATCTCCCAGCGCCCGCGGGCCTGCAACTCGTCTTTCAGCTTGTGGCGCAGCTCGATCAGGTGGTGGGTGTCCATGCGGGCATATTCCAGCATTTCGGGCCGCAGGGGCCGCTGGCCCCAGTCGGCGCGCTGGAAGCGCTTTTCCAAGTGAATGCCGAATTCTTCTTCCAGTAAATTGCCCAGGCCTACTTTTTTACGCCCCAGAATGCGGGCAGCCACCATCGTGTCGAACAGGTTGTTAAGCGTGAAGCCCAGATCGCGGTAGAGCACGATCAGGTCATATTCCGCTGCGTGAAAGATCTTTTCGATCTGTGGATTGGAGAAGATCGAAGCCAGGCTGGACAGGTCTGGCAGCAGCAGCGGGTCCACTACAGCGTCCTGGGCAGGGGTGGAGAATTGCAGCAGGCACAGCCGCTCGCGGTAAGCATGCAGGCTGTTGGCCTCGCTATCGACGCCGATCAGGGCTTCCCGGCTCAGCTCTTGGCTGAGCGCTTGCAGTTGTTCATGCGTGTTGGCAACGGTGAAAGAGACTTGGTCAGACATCATGTAGCTAGGCAAGAGTATACTGCCGAATATGAGTGAGCCGCAGATTTTGGAAGGCTGGGTCTCCGTGCTGGCCGCGCTGCAGGCCGGCCGCCGCCCGGTGCAGGCGGTTTACCTGCAAGCCGGCAAGCCGGTGCGTCAGGCCAGGCAGATCACGGCCGCCGCGCAGCAACGCGGCCTGCAAGTGCAGTCCATCCCCGCCGAGCAGTTGGATGCGCTGGCCCAGGGGCGCAGCCACGGCGGTGTGCTGGCCCAGGCGGGCCAGCGCAGCTTCCAGACCCTGGAGGAGCTGAGCGTTGCCGTACCGCAGGGTTTCTTCGCCATGTTGTACGGTGTGGAAGACCCCTACAACTACGGCCAGGCGGTGCGCGCCCTGTACGCCGCCGGGGCCGACGGCCTGGTGGTGCCAGAACGCAACTGGGACACGGCCCTGAATGTGGTGGCGCGCGCCTCGGCCGGGGCCACGGAATATATGCCTACCGCCCAGGCGGCGCCGGAAACCGCCATCCAGCACTTCAAAGCGCAAGGCTGCCTGGTGGCCGCCACAGCCAAAGCGCGCAGGGCCACGCCGCTGTACGCTGCCGACCTGCGCGGGCCGCTGTTCTTGCTGATTGGCGGCGAGCGCCGCGGGCTGGGCGCCGCGGCGCAAGCCCTGTGCGACCTGCAGATCACGATCCCCTACGGGCGCGGCTTTGCGGGCGAGCTGGATGTGACTTCGTCCACCGCGGCGCTGGCCTTTGAGGTGATGCGCCAGAGGCAGGGCTCAGGGATTAGGGCAGGCAGTCTGGCGAGCCACTGAAGCTGGCGACCTTGAGTGATTGATTGTCGAAATCGTAGTAGGCGATAATGGGATTGCCAGCGCAATCCAGCGCCAACGAAGTGTGCCAGCCGACATCGCCATCATCGTCCACAGTGGCGATATCTGCACTGGCGCAGTTGGGGTCATGGCACTGGGCCAGCTTGAGCGAAAGACTGGTGCGGTCGTAGTAGCTGATGACCGGGTTACCCGCCGCGTCCAAGGCCAGCGAAGTGAACCAGCCTACCTCGCCTTCGCTGTCCACCACAATAATGTGCACGGTAGCACAATTGGGTTGGCGGCAACGAGCCAGCTTCAGGTCGTCCAAGACATCATCGTAATAGCTCACCACCGGGTTACCCACTGGGTCCAGCACCAGCGAGCTGTAACGGCCGAAGGCGCCAGTGATAACCGCCTCGCCGTCCAGGATACTAAGGGTAGCCGAGACGCAGTTGGGGTCATGGCAACGCGCCAACTTTAGATCCTGATTGCCTGAGTCATGGTAGCTGATGACTGGGTTGCCCGCTGCATCCAGTGCCAGCGAGCTGTACTCACCCACTCTGTTCTCGCTGTCCACGACAGTAATAACCACCGAGCCACACACCGGGTCTGTGCAATGGGCCAGCTTGAGCGCGTAGTTGGTGCCGTCATAGTAGCTGATGACTGGGTTGCCGGCTGCGTCCAGCGCCAGCGAAGTGTACTGGCCCACTTCCCCTTCGCTATCCACAGTGTTGAGCACCGCGGTCACGCAGTTAGGGTCGTTGCAATACGCCAGCTTGAGGTCTCGTTCGGCATCGTCGAAATAGCTGATGACCGGCTTGTCCGCCGCATCCAACACCAGCGAGGTGTATTCGCCCACTCTGCCGCTGCTGGCCACGGTGCTGAGCCCGGCGGAGCTGCAGTTCGCATCCCGGCAGTGGGCCAGCTTCAGATCCTGGTTGGAGGCATCGTAGTAGCTAATCACCGGGTTGCCCGCCGCATCCAGCGCCAACGAGCTGTAGCGGCCGACGCTGCGGGGGCTATCCACCGCCTGCAACATATCCAGCCAGGGAGCTAGCGCGGTGGCTGCGGTGCCAGCGGTGGGCACAGCCGTGGGAAGTGGCGTTGGGGTAATATTCCAGGCAGCCGCCTGCTCGGTCCGCAGCGCGGTGTGGGTGGCGAGAATGTCGTCTGCGTTGATGTTGCTGCTGCTGCCGCCACCGCAGGCGGCGACCACCAGCGACAGGATGACAAGGCAGGCGAGGGGGGCAAAACGAAGGTGGGCACTGGTTTTCAAGAGACTCAGTATAGCATTGGCAGCAGACCTGTAACAGTAGGGGCGGCTTGCAAGCCGCCCCTACTACATGAGCATGACTGGATAATGGCGGACGGCTATTGGCTATTGACTGACGCTCACCAGAACGGCTTGCACCGCCCGGCGGTATAGGTAATCGCCCGTGGCTTCGCTGAATGTCTCGCAGGTGATCAGCGTGATCTGCGAATAGTCGCTGTTCGTCGCTAATACGTTCAGATTGCTCTCGCTGACCAGGCGGTTGCTGCGCACTTCGTAGGTGTAGATGTAACCATAGGCCGCGATAGTGAACTGGTCACCATGCTGCAGCGATTTGAGTTCATAGAACGGCCCAGGCGTATCGTCCGCATTCCAGACATGGGCGGTGAGCACACTGTTGCCCTGCCAGGTCGGGAAGTTGGTGCCATACAGGTAGCCTGCCTGGCTGCTGCCAAGCCAGCTTACGTCCCAGCCGTTGGGGCCTTGGGGCACGCCGAGGATGTCTAGTTCCACGCCCAACCTGGGGATGCTCAGGCTCAGGTCGCTGGCCCTATAGGCCACCGTAGGCGCGCCGAGATCGGTGATCACGCCCGGCGCAAAGCCGGTGGCTGGCAGAGCCAACTGGCCCAGGGTGAAGAGCGAGAGCGTGCGGGTCTGCCCGCAGGCATAGCCTGCGGGACCGCTGCCGCCGCTGAGGGCGGCGAAGCCGGCCGAGCCGTGGCGGTGGTAGACGTTCTTATCAGCGACGGCGCCATCCTTGGGGCGGATACAGACGGTGAGCGCGTCAAAGAACAGGCTGACCTCGTGCCCACCGCATGGGACGCTTACATCCCACACGGTGTCGTCAAGCGAGAAACCATAGGCGCCTGATTCGCCCTTCTGGGTGATGGTTACTTTGCAATCGCTCTGGCCGCTGGGGATGGCTGAGGCGGGTACATAGACGATGATGCGGCCTTGTTGCAGGCTGGTGACGCCGCTGGTGGCGATGGCTTTGCTGATGGAAGAACCGCTGCTGTCGCTGCTACTGCCACCGCCGCTTGCCGGCGAGACGAACTGGGCAATATTATCGGCGTCAGGATCACCGCCCGCATCGGTGAAACCACCCCCAGCGTAGAGCGCTCCGGCGTTGAATGTAATGTCGCGTACAGTACCGAGCCCCGTGCCCACGGCAGACCAGACCCCGCCGCCGAATTGGGCAATGCCGTCGGCGTCGGGGTCGCCGCCTGCATCTGAAAACGCGCCTCCGGCGTAAACGACCCCGCCATCAACTTCGACCTCATACGTAAAGCCACTGAGCCCCACGCCGCCCAGCGAAGACCAAACCCCGCCACTGAACTGGGCGATGCGGTCCGCATTCGCATCGCCGCCTGCAGCGGTGAAAGCACCCACGGCGTAGAGCACCCCGCCGTCAAACTCGATGTCATATACGGTGGTGTTCAAGCCACCACCCAGCGCGGACCAGGCACTCCCGTCGAACTGAGCAATGTGATTGGCGTTGGCATTGCCGCCGGCATTGGTGAAGGAACCGCCGACGTAGATAATCCCACTATCGATCTCGATGTCTTCTACAGTGCCACCCAACCCCACGCCCCCCAGCGAAGACCAAACCCCGCCGCTGAACTTGGCGATGCGGTTCGCATTCCCATCGCCGCCCGCATTGGTGAACTGGCCTCCCGCGTAGAGCACTCCGCTGTCAAACTCAATGTCGTGCACGCTGTTGTTAAGCCCGCTGCCTGGCCCAGCCAACGAAGACCAGACTCCGCCGCTGAACTTGGCAATGTAATTGGCGTCCGGGTCACCGCCGGCATCCGTGAAAAAGCCTCCAGCGTAGAGCACCCCGCCCTGGAACTCGATGTCATATACGGTGCCATTTAATCCCGTACCCGCTCCGCCTAGTGAGGCCCACTCACCTGCCCCGACTGCCTTTGGGCGCAGCAGGACGCCGCGGCTGGGATGCAGGCTCGCGTCCCAGCCGTTCAGATCGAAGCCGCCGCTGAAACCAGCGGGCACGTCTAAGGTGCCGTCAGAGCGCAAGTAGGGTTGGGGATCATATCCGCTTTCAGACGCGGAGGCAGCCGCAGAAGCTGGAGTTGGTAGCCAAGCGGCCAGTAGACTCAAAATCAGGGCAATGTGCAAAACACGAGGATACAGTTTCTGAATTTTTCTACTCCAAAACGTCTTCCTGCAGTCTTGCAGCTAATCTACCTAAAGAGAGAACCCAAGGCGGCAGGAGCACCTTGTTACCCGGAATTCTATACTCAATCTCGGATTATTGCAAATATCCGCAATTCCCGACACTCGGCATGTGTAGAAAAAAAGCAGCCCCGCACTTTCGTGCGGGGCCGCTGCACAGCATGAGTTTTTTAGTATTCCGGCATGTGGCCGCCGCCAGGGGCAGGGGCCGGGTGCTCTTCGGGCTTGTCGGTGATTAGGGCCTCGGTGGTCAGGATCATGGCTGCGATGGAAGCGGCATTCTCCAGGGCGCCACGCGTCACCTTGGCCGGGTCTATCCAGCCCTTGGCGACCATGTCCACGAAGGTCTCTTCCATTACATCGTAGCCGATGCTCTTGCTCTTCTTGGCTTCCTGCTCACGCAGCACGCCGTCGACGATCACGGAGCCGTCCTGGCCGGCGTTCTGCGAGATGCGGCGCATGGGCTGTTCCAGGGCGCGGCGCACGATCTGCACACCGATCTTGGCGTCATCATCGTCTTCGACCTTGACTTTGTCAAGCACGGAGCGGGCATTCAGCAGGGCCACGCCGCCGCCGGGCACAATGCCCTCTTCCAGAGCGGCGCGGGTGGCGGACACTGCGTCTTCCACGCGGTGCTTCTTTTCCTTCAGCTCGGTCTCGGTGGCGGCGCCGACACGGATGATGGCCACACCGCCGGCCAGCTTGGCCAGGCGCTCATCCAGCTTCTCTTTGTCGTAGTCGCTGGTGCTGTTGTCCTTCTCCACGCGGATCTCTTCCACGCGGGCGGCGATGCGCTTGGGGTCACCCTTGCCGCCGACGATGGTGGTGTTGTCCTTGTCGGAGACGACCTTCTCGGCCTTGCCCAGATCCTCGATGGTAGCGGTTTCCAGCTTGCGGCCGACTTCCTCGGAGATCACGGTGGCGCCGGTCAGGATGGCGATGTCCTGCAGCATGGCTTTGCGGCGGTCGCCAAAGCCGGGGGCCTTGACCGCCAGCACGTTAAGCATGCCGCGCAGCTTGTTCAGCACCAGGGTGGCCAGGGCTTCGCCGTCCACATCCTCAGCGATGATCAGCAGGTTGCGCTTGCCGGTTTGCACCAGCTTCTCCAGCAGCGGCACCATGTCTTGGGCGGCGGAGATCTTCTTGTCGTAGATCAGCACATTGGCGTCTTCGATGATGGCTTCCATGTTCTCCGGGTTGGTCACGAAGTAAGCGGAGAGGTAGCCGCGGTCGAACTGCATGCCTTCGACGTATTCGGTTTCGAACTGCAGACCCTGGGAGTCTTCCACAGTGATCACGCCGTCGTTGCCGACCTTGTCAAAGACTTCAGCGATCAAGTTGCCGATCTCGCGGTCCTGGGCGGATACCGAGGCCACGTTGGCAATGCCTTCTTTGTTCTCGATCTTGATGGCTTGCTTCTTGATCTCTTCGGAAACGGCGCGGGTGGCCGCTTCAATGCCGCGCTTGAGCATCATCGGGTTGGCGCCGGCCGCCAGGTTCTTCATGCCGTCAGTGACGATGGCGTGCGCCAGCAGGGTGCTGGTGGTGGTGCCGTCGCCGGCAATGTCGTTGGTCTTGGAAGCGGCTTCCTTCAGCAGCTGGGCGCCCATGTTCTCGAACGGGTTCTCCAGCTCCACTTCCTTGGCCACGGTCACACCGTCATGGGTGATGGTGGGGGCGCCGAACTTGCGGTCCAGGGCCACGTTGCGGCCCTTGGGGCCCAGTGTGGTGACCACAGCCTCAGCGACCGCGTTCACGCCGGCCAGCAAGTGGCGGCGAGCTTCCTCAGAAAAGGCGAGTTGTTTTGCCATAGATTAGTGTCTCCTTGGGGAAAGATATAAGTGCTTAGCCTTCGACGACGGCTAGCCTTCGACAATGGCCAAGACGTCGGATTGGCGCAGGATCAGCAGCTTCTTGCCATCGACCTTGATCTCGGTGCCGGCATACTTGGCGAACAAGACAGTCTGGCCCACGGCCACTTCCATTTCGACCGGCTTGCCATTCTCGTCGCGGCCACCGGGGCCGGCAGCCAAGATCTTGCCGCGCTGCGGCTTCTCTTTGGCGGTCTCCGGCAGGACGATGCCACCCGCGGTGACCTCTTCGTCCTCGATCGGCTCCACCAACACGCGGTCTGCGAGCGGTTTGAGGGTACTAGCCATGCAATGCCTCCTAAAGTTGAGCGGTGCTCTGTGTGATATGGGTTTTGTGTGTTACACGAGATTAGCACTCATATCAAAAGAGTGCTAATCGCAGGCAATCATACCAGTTTTGGAAAACGCGTCAAGCGCAGGTCAAAGCCCCCGGGGATTTCTTACAAAATTCTGACGGGAACTTATCCACCAGCCAGAGGCTGACCGCAGATGGCGTAGTTTTGCTGCACGATGCCCATCACGATCGAGTCGCCCGCATAGGTCTGGCGCAGTTCGTCCAGGATCGGCATGGCAGTGGGGCAGTCCTGCAGGGCGGCCAACACCGAGCCATAGGTGTAGTAGTAGACCAGGGTGTTGTCATCCAGCGGCATGCCCTGCACAGAATTGGTCCAGCGGCCCAAACTGTCCAGGCTGTTTTGCACATCGGAGCAGCCGTTCACCGCGCAGCCCAGTACGGGGATGGAGCTTTCGTAGTTGCGGGAGCGGAAATAGATGATGCCCAGCTGCCCATACCAGTCGGCATTGGTCGGGTCCAGGTCAATGGCGCGCTCCGCATTCAGCGCCGCGGCGAAGAACTCGCCCATGCGCGAATAGGTCTTGGCGATGGCGATGTAGGGTAGCGGGTCGCTGATGCCCAGAGCGGCGTTGATTGTGGCGGCCTGGTCAAAGTAGTCCAACGCCTGGTCGTAGAGGCTCAGTTCACGATAGTTCTGCCCGATGCGGATGTAGACGAAGGTCTGGTTGGGGGCCACTTCCACCGCTTGCTGGTAGCGCTCGATCGCCCCGGCGTAATTGCCGCTCGACTCGCGCACATAACCGCTGACGCGCAGGGTGTCGAAAGAGCGCGAGTCCAGCGAGAGGGCTCGTTCCGCGTATTGGAAAGCCTGGTCGTATTGCTGCTGGTCTACAAAGATCTCGGCCTGGTAGGCCAGCGCCAGCACATCCCGGCTGTCGAGCTGCAAAGCCAGCACCGCCTCGATGCTGGCTTGGGCGATGAAGGCCTGGTACTCGGCGGTGTTGCCGGCCGCCCCTGCGCTCCAGTTGAGCACAAAGGCGCGCACCGCATGGCCGGTGCTGTATTCCGGCGCAATTTCCACGGCGCGGTCAATGCTTTGCAGGGCCTCCGCCAGGCGCTCACGCCGGCGGTCCTGGGTCAGCAGGGCCGAGGAATAGGCCTGGATGCGGGCCAGTTCCGTCCAGCCCAAATAGTCTTGCGGGTTCTCGGTCAGGGCATCCTGGTAGGCCTGGATGGCGCTGTCCAGGTTGCCGGCATTAAAGAAGGCGCTGCCTTCTTCACGATAGGAGGCGGCGCTGCGGGTGGCGGTGGGGGTGGGCACGAACAGCGGCTGGTAGCGGCCGGTATTCAAACCCTGCAGCATGAACAGCCCAGCCATGATCAGCCCGCCCCAAAACATCATGCGGTACGGGTTGGAACGCGGCCCGGGGGAGTGGAACAGATTCTGGCGTTGGCGGACGCGCATGGCTAAGACCCCCAGGCGCGTGCCGCCAGGCCGGCCAGTGGTGTGCCGGGCGGCAGGCTGGCGCCTTCTTCGCAGATGCGCACCATCTCGTTGGCGTTGTCCACCGCCACTTGATTGTCCGGCACAGCGGCGATCAGTGCCTGGGAGACGGGCAGCGCCTCAGAACAGCGCTCGGCGCGGGCCAGCAGCAGCCCGTAGATGTAATAATACGAGACCACATCAGGCGCGTCCAGAGCCAAGCCGGGGACCACATTCCCCTTATCGTCCGTGCCGCCGCGCAGCGCCAGCTCCAGCGCTTGCAAGGCTTCTTCGGACTGGCGATTGCGGTAATAGGCCACCCCAAGGTTGGCATGCCGGTAGGGGTTGGACGGCTCTTCGGAGGCGGCCTGCAGCATGGCTTGCACGGCCTTGCCGAATTCGCCGGTGGTAATGTAGATCAGCCCGGTGTAAGTGTTGGGCAGGGGGTCGTTCGGGTTGAGCGAGTCGGCCACCACGAACTGGTTGATGGCGTCTTCGTAGCGTTCCATGGCGCGGTACACGCGTCCCAGGGAAAGGTGCAGGCCGGCAATCCGGTCGTTGATCTGCAGCGCGGCTTCATATTGGAAGGCGGCTTCAGGATAATTGCCGGTCAGCTCCAGCACATAGCCGCGCGCCCGGCGCACTTCCAGTAGGTCGCCGGCCAGTTCCACCGCGATGCGCGATTCTTCGGCGGCCTGTTCATACAACTGCTGGTCGGCCAATACCTCGGCGTAGAAGGCGTGGGCCAGCGGCTGGTTGGGGTCCAGCTGCAGGGCACGCCGAAGGGCGCTTTCCGCCCCGGGTTCGTTGTCCAGGGCATTCAAGGCCCAGCCCAGAATGGAGAGGGCGGTTGGGTTGTCTGGGCTGAGCAGCAGTGCATTGCTCACGCTGGTTTGGGCCGCCTCTGGCCGCCCGGCCAGCATTTGCACGCGGGCCAGGGCGATATACACCGCCGGGTTGGCCGGGTCTGCCATGATGGCCTGCTCGTAGGAGGCAATCGACTGCAGCAGGTTGCCTTCATTAAAATAGGCGTCTGCCGCACTCACATAGGATTCGGGGTCTTGCGTGGGGACCAGCGTGGGTTCCTGCGGCAGGGGTAGGGCCGGCACCACATATTGGTTGAAGTAGCAGGCCGCCCCCGCCAGCATTAACACCAACCCGATCAGCGCCGGGTTCACCCGGCGCTGTTTGCGTTGGCGCTGCATATGCCAGCGGCTGCCACGAAGATACATGCCGCGATTGTACTGGCCGCAGGAATTGCCCGTCAAGAAAAGGCTATGAGAACCTTATGAGATTGTGGCTGGGGCTGATCCAAACCCCAGGTCCTGGCGCTGATAGAATGAGCGCATGCAATTCGATGTGTTCAGCCTGTTCCCGGAATTGTTTGAAACCTACCTGGGGACCAGCATTTTGGGCCGGGCCCGCCAGGCCGGCTGGCTGCAGGTGGCCCTGCACAATATTCGTGACTACGCCACCGACAAACACCAGGTCACTGACGATGAGCCGTACGGCGGCGGCGGCGGTATGGTGATGAAGCCCGAGCCGCTCTTCGCCGCGGTGGAGGCCGTGTTGGGCCGGGCGCCCGCCGTGCCGGTCATCCTGCTCACCCCGCAGGGGCGGCCATTTAGCCAGACTGTGGCGCAAGAATTGAGCCGGCAGCCGCGGCTGGCGCTGCTCTGCGGGCGCTACGAGGGTGTGGACGAACGCGTGCGCCAGCACTTGGCCAGTGATGAGATCTCGCTGGGCGATTTTGTGTTGACCGGCGGCGAGCTGCCGGCCCTGGCGCTGATCGACGCCGTGGCGCGCTGCCTGCCCGGTGTGTTGGGCGACCCACAGGGCGCCGCCAGCGACTCGCACGCCACTGGGCTGTTGGAGCATCCGCATTACACGCGGCCGCCGGAGTTTCGCGGCTGGGGCGTGCCGCCCGTGCTGCTCTCCGGCGACCACGCCCGCATCCAACGCTGGCGCCGCGGCCAGGCGCTGCTGCGCACCGCCCAGCGCCGGCCGGACCTACTGGCGCGCATGACGCTGAGCGCAGAAGATCAGAAATTGTTTAAAATCGCCAAAGAAGAGGAAGAGACGAAATGAAATCCGTATGTGTCTATTGTGGTTCTTCGGATGAAGTGCCGCCCAAATACATTGAAGCCGCGCGGGCCATGGGCCGCACCATCGCCGGCCGCGGACTGGAACTGGTCTACGGCGGCGGCAGCACCGGCCTGATGGGCGCCGTGGCTGACGCCGCCCTGGAGGCCGGAGGCCAGGTGACCGGCATCCTGCCGCTCAACTTCAACAAGCCGGAGCTGGCCCACCAGCGCCTGACCCGCCTGGAGCTGGTGGACGGCATGCACGCCCGCAAGGCGCGCATGATCGAGCTTTCCGATGCCTTTGTGGCCATGCCCGGCGGCTTCGGCACGCTGGAAGAGGTCTTTGAGGCGCTCACCTGGGCGCAGATCGGCTTGCATGCCAAGCCGATCGGTTTTCTCAACGCTTATGCCTATTTTGACCACTTGCTGGTTTTCATGGAGCACGCCAATAAAGAAGGCTTCACTTTCTGGGAGCACCAGCGCCTGTACTTCCAGTCCGCGCAGCCTGATGCATTGCTGGATGCGTTGGCGGGCTACCAGCTGCCAGACGGCCTGGACCGCTGGCTGCAGCGCTAAATTCGCCCAGGGCGGCTGTGAGCCGCCCCTAAATCATCTTTGCGGCCAGTCCCAGCCAGTCACCGCTGCGGCGCTCGGCGGTAATTTGCAGGCCGGCCGCCGCCAGGGCGGCGCGCAGCTCAGGCTCCTGCTCGGCCAGAATACCGGAGAGCACCAGCACGCCGCCCGGTTTGAGCAGCTTGTGCAGCCCAGCGTCCAACAGGCGCACCAGCACCGGCGCCAGAATGTTGGCCACCACCACTTCGGCCTGTTGCTGGCCGAAATGACCGGCCAAGACCTCGGCCACGGAGCCGACCCCTAATTCCACTCCGGCTTGATTGAGCGCAATATTGTGGCGGGCATTGTCCATCGTGCTGGCGTCGTTGTCCACTGCCAGCACCGGGGCGGCGCCCAGCTTGGCCCCGGCGATGGCCAGGATGGCCGAGCCGCAGCCAATATCGATCAGCGCATCGCCGGGCTGCAGGTGCGCTTCCAGCAGTTCCAAGCTGAGCTGCGTGGTGGGGTGCACGCCGGTGCCGAAGGCCATGCCCGGCTCGATGCGCACCTCCACGCGTCCGGCGGTGTCCATCTGCACCCAGGCCGGCAGCACCACCAGGCGTTCGCCGATGCTCAGCGGGTGGTAGTGCTGCTTCCAGGATTCCATCCAGTTCTGTTCGTGGATGGTTTCGTAGTTGGGGTCCGGCAGCGGCTGGATCATCGCCAGGTAGCGCAGGCCTTGTTCGATCTGGCTGCGCACTTCTTCGGTTTGGGCGTCGTGCGGGATGTAGCCCAGCACGCGCAGGGGGCCAATGGGGTGGCCCTCATCTTCGGCATCCGCGGTGACAGCCGTGCTCTCGATGGCAACGCCGCCCGGCAGGTACCGCGCCAGCACTTCGGAGACGGCTTCGGCCAGCTCGGGGTCTACTTCAAGCGAGATGCGCAGCCAGGCAGTGGGAGTTGTGCTCACCCCGCGCAGTATAACGTATAGTTGCTCTGCAAGATTTCAGGCGACTCCCATCCGGTCTGCTGGTACCATCCACTCTCTCAGCCAGGCGTTTTTTGGCCTTGGTCGCTTGTAAACTGCAGTGAGGTTCTTTCAGAATGTATCTAACCCTGTTGCGCAAAGGTTCGTTTGTTTTTCTTTGGTTGGCGCAGATCACTTCAACCTTTGCCGTTCAGCTTTACAAGATCGGTGTGGTGGTGGTGATCTTCGAACAAACCGGGTCCACCTTGCAGGCGGCTGGGGTGCTGGTGGCCACTTCACTGCCCTATGTGCTGGTCGGGCAGCTGGCCGGCGCCCTGGTGGACCGCTATCCGCGCAAAAGGATGCTGATCGGTGTGGCCCTGGCGCAGGCGCTACTGGTGGGGGTCTCTACGCTGCTTATGGGCGAAGTCCTGAATATCTGGCTGGCCTATGTGGTGGTGGCGGGTTTGTCGCTGACTGACGCGTTTTACAAGCCGGCCATGCTTTCCCTGCTGCCCACGCTGGTGGATAAAGCCGCGCTTGTACATGCCAACAGCTTGATCCACAGTACGAATTATGCGGTCATGGCGCTTGGCTATGGCTTGGGCGGGATCATGATCTTGCAATTTGGCTTGGCCACGATTGTGGCCATCAATCTGGTGCTCTTCCTCCTGGCCGCGCTGCTGGTCACCCGTATCGTGGTTGTCCCCGGCCTGGTCGCCAGGCAGGCCCGCAAAAACGCTGAGCCGATCTGGCGTTCGATCCGCTCTGGTTTGGCCTATCTGCGCCAGCATGACCTGGCCCGTTCCTTGATCACCATGGAGTTTCTGGAGCATTGGCCCCATGCGATTTGGACGGCGGCGCTGATGCTGGCCTTTACGATAGAAGGCTTTAAGGTCGGCGAGGAATTCTTCGGCTACCAGAACGCAGTCTACTTCGGCAGCAATATTATCGGCGCGGCCATCGCAGTGGCTTTTGCCAGCCGCTTGGGAAAGCGACCCGGTTGGGTGATCATCATCAATGCGCTGCTGATGGCGCTCTTGACCGTTGTCTACGCGCTGACCGCCAATATTTGGCTGGCCTTGCTGGTCATGCTGCTCTACGGGCTGCCGATGGCCTTGCGCGATGTGGCCCAGGATTCACTGCTGCAGGCCACGATCAAGGGCGAAGTGCTGGGTCGGGTGTACGCCACGCGCCAAATGCTGGCCAATCTAGCCTTTATGGTGGCTGGGCTGCTCCTGGCCGGGCTGGCGGACCTGATTCCCATCCGCGCAGTTTACTTGTTGGGGGCCGGACTGTATTTTCTGACCGCTTTTTATGCTCTGGCTCAGGCATCACTGCGCCAGGCAGCGTTGCTTCCAGCAATCCCGGAGCCCGCCGAAGTGGCGGCCACCCTGGGAGGCTTTGAACCCTAGCCACCAAAGGCTTCGCGCAGCTTCTCCAACCAGCCGCCGCTCTCCTTGGGCTTCACCTCGGTGCCCATGGTGCTGGCCAGCTGCTCAAACAGCGCGCGCTGCTCGGCGCTCAGCTTGGTGGGGATGGCCACATCCACCATCACCAGTTGGTCGCCGCGCCCGCCGCCGCGCAGGTGCGGCACGCCTTTGCCGCGCATGCGCAGCACCTTGCCCGGCTGTACGCCGGCCGGAATGCTCAGGATCGCCGGCCCGTCCACGGTGGGCACTTCCACTTCGGCGCCCAGCGTGGCCTGGGCGATATTGACGTCCAGGTCGAGCAGGATGTCGTTCTCGCGGCGCTGGAAGTATTGGTGATCCTTGACCCGGATGGCGATGTACAGGTCGCCCTGTGGGCCACCGTTGATGCCCGGCTGGCCCTCGGCGCTCAGGCGCACCTGAGTGCCGCTGTCTACGCCGCCGGGGATATCCACCTTGCGCTTGATCGTCTTGCGTTCCAGGCCGCGCCCGCTGCACTGCCGGCAGGGTGTGGCGATGATCTCACCGCTGCCGCGGCATTCTGGGCAGGTGGTCACCTGCACCATATTGCCGAAGAAGGTCTGGCGGTTCTGGCGCACTTCGCCGCGGCCGCCGCAGGTGGCGCAGCTGCTCTTGCTGGTGCCCGGCTCTGCCCCTTCGCCTGAGCAGTGTGAACACGCCTCGTCGCGCGGGAATTCGATCTCTTTCCCTACGCCAAAGACGGCTTCTTCGAATTCCAGCGCCAGGTTGTACTGCAGGTCGGCCCCGCGGCGCGGCGCGGTGCGCGCCTGCGCCGAGCGCCGGCCGAACGCGCTGCCAAACAGCTCCTCGAAGATGTCGCCCAGATCCACATTGGTGAAGTCTGGCATGCCGCCCATGCCGTCCACCCCGGCGTGACCGAAGCGGTCGTAGGCGGCCCGCTTTTGCTCGTCAGACAGCACGGCATACGCTTCGTTAAGCTCTTTGAAGCGCTCTTCGGCGTCCGGGGATTTGTTCACGTCGGGGTGGTACTGACGCGCCAAGCGCCGGAAGGCGGATTTTAGCTCTTCCGGCGAGGCGCCCCGCGGCACGCCCAGGGTTTCGTAGTAGTCGCGTTTGGCCATGGTATATGCAGCGATCAGGAATTCGCGATTCGGGATCAGGTGTAGATTACGGCTGCCACTCTCCTGTTCACGGGTTCCTGATTACTGATCGCTTGCCTCTTTGAATTCACCCTCCACCACATCATCGCCGCCGGCTGGGCCTTCGCCGCCTTCCGGGCTGCCTTCGGCAGCCGGGCCGGCTTGCTGGTAGGCTTCGGCGCCCAGCTTCTGCACCAGTTCCATCAGGGCTTCGCTGGCGCTATTGATCGCCGCCGCGTCCTCGCCCGGCAGGGCGGCGCGCACCTTGGCCACTGCGTCTTCGATCTCCTGCTTATGTTCCGCGCTGACTTTGTCGCCCAGGTCCTTCACCGTCTTTTCGGCGGTGTAGGCTGCGCTGTCGCCGTTGTTGCGCGCTTCCACCAGCTCGCGGCGTTTCTTGTCGTCCTCGGCGTGGCTTTCGGCCTCTTTGCGCATGCGCTCGACTTCGTTGTCGGACAGGCCGGAGGAGGCGGTGATGGTGATGTGCTGGCTCTTGCCGGTGGCTTTGTCGGCGGCGGTCACGTTGAGGATACCGTTGGCGTCGATGTCAAAGGTCACTTCGATCTGGGGCACGCCGCGCGGCGCCGGCGGTATGCCGTCCAGCACGAACTTGCCCAGCGACTTGTTGTCCGTTGCCATGGGCCGTTCGCCCTGCAGCACATTGACCTCCACTTGGTTTTGGTTGTCCGCCGCCGTGGAGAATATCTGGCTCTTGCGGGTCGGGATGGTGGTGTTGCGCTCGATCAGCGGGGTGGCCACGCCGCCCAGGGTTTCGATCGACAGGGTCAGCGGGGTGACGTCCAGCAGCAGGATGTCCTTGACGTCGCCGCCCAAGACGCCGGCCTGGATCGCCGCACCGATGGCGACGACCTCGTCCGGGTTCACGCCGCGGTGCGGTTCCTTGCCAAACAGCTTCTTGACCGCTTCCTGCACGGCGGGCATGCGCGTCATGCCGCCCACCAGCACTACTTCGTTGATTTCGCTGGGCTGCAGGTCGGCGTCCTTCAAAGCCTGGCGCACCGGCCCCAGCGAGCGCTCAATCAGATCGCCGGTCAGCTGCTCCAGCTTGGCCCGCGTCAGCTGCGTCACCAGGTGCTTGGGGCCGGAGGCGTCTGCGGTGACGTAAGGCAAGTTGATCTCGGTCTGCTGCAGTGTGGACAGCTCGATCTTGGCCTTTTCGGCGGCTTCCTTCAAGCGCTGCAGCGACTGGCGGTCATTGCGCAGGTCAATGCCCTGCTCTTTCTGGAACTCATCCGCCAGGTAATTGATGATGCGGTGGTCGAAGTCGTCGCCGCCCAGGAAGGTGTCGCCCGAGGTGCTGCGCACCTGGAAGACGCCGTCGCCCACGTCGAGGATCGAAATGTCGAAGGTGCCGCCGCCCAGGTCGTAGACGGCGATGATCTCGTTCTTCTTCTTGTCCAGGCCGTAGGCCAGTGAAGAAGCAGTCGGTTCGTTGATGATGCGCAGCACCTCTAGGCCGGCGATCTTGCCGGCGTCTTTGGTGGCGTTGCGCTGGGCATCGTTGAAGTAAGCCGGCACGGTGATCACCGCCTGGGTGACGGTTTCGCCCAGGTAGGCTTCGGCGTCGGCTTTGATCTTGGCCAGGATCATGGCCGAGACCTCCGGCGGCGTGTATTGCTTGCCGCCCAGTTGGACTTCAATGCCGTCGTTGCCGCCCTTCTCGATCTTGTAAGGCACCACTTCCAGTGCCTTGGCGGTCTCGGGATCGTCGTACTTGCGGCCCATAAAGCGCTTGATCGAATAGATCGTGTTCTCCGGGTTGACCACTGCCTGGTTGCGGGCGGCGCGGCCCACCAGGCGTTCGCCATTCTTGTTGATCGCCACTACCGAAGGCACCAGCCGGTCGCCTTCGGCGGTGGGGATCACCACCGGCTCGCCGCCTTCCATCACGGCGCCCACCGAGTTGGTGGTGCCCAAGTCAATGCCAATGATTTTTGCCATGATTGCTCTCTCCTCTGATTATTTTGCGACTTTCACCGCGGCGGGGCGCAGCACGCGCTCGCCCAGCAAGTAGCCGGGGCGCAGCACTTCGCTGACCGTGCCGCTCTCATATTCACTGTCTTCTTCCTGGCTGAGGGCCTCGTGCAGGTTGGGGTCAAAGGCTTCCCCCAGCGGGTAGACCCGCGTCAAGCCCTCGGCCTGCAGGTAGGTCATCAGCTTCTGGTAGATTAGCTCGATGCCCTGCGCCCAGGCGGCGCCTTCACCGTCCTGCGGGGGCGCTTTCAGCGCCAGTTCCAGGTCATCACTGACTTCCAGAAAACGCTGGAAGACTCGGCCGCGGATGTCTGCGGCCTGCATTTCCTGGTCGCGGCTTTGGCGTTTCTTGTAGTTGGCGAACTCGGCCTGGGCGCGCTGCCAGCCGTCCAGGTTCTGGGCAGCCAGCGCTTCGGCCTCGGCCAACTGCGCCTGCAGCGCAGTCAGCTCGGCCTGCTCGTCGCCCGCTTGTTCGGGGTGTTGTTCTTGGCTTTCTTCCATAATGTCTATTCCTTCGATTTGGGGCTGGTCATCGAACCGCTGGTCATTGAACCGCTGGTCATTGAACCGCTGGTCATTGAACCGCTGGTCATTGAACCGCTGGTCATTGAACCGCTGGTCATTGAACCAGAGACCACTTCACTAAGCAGCCCGGCCACATAGTCCACAGTCGAGACGGCGCGGCCGTAGGCCATGCGGATCGGCCCCAGCACGCCCAGGTAACCGCTGGCGGTGCCCGGGGCGCCGTAGCGCGCCAACACCAGCGAGAAGTCGTGCAGTTGCTCCCAGCGGCCTTCACCGCCGATCAGCACCTGCACGCCGCCGATCTGGCTTTCGCTCATTACTTCGGTCAGCAGGCTCTCCAGCAGCGGCCGCTCTTCCAGCACGCGCAGGGCGCGCTGGGCGGCATCGCCTTCGCTGAACTCCGGCTCGGACAGTACATTGGTCCAGCCGTCGTGGTAGACCTCGCCAGCGTGCCCGTTGGTCAGGCGCAGCAGCTCGGTGCCCACCAGGCGGAAGACCTCGGCGGCCAGCTTGCCCAATTCCTCGGGCGGCGGCGTCATTTCTTCCACAGCCTGGCCGCGCAGCAAGCCGTTGAGCTGGTCGGCAATGCTGCTCAGGCGTTCCTGCGAAAAGGATTCCTTGAGGGCAAGCATCTGCTGCAGCACCTGCCCGCTCTCCAGCACCATGATCATCAATACCTGGCGTCCCGAAGTAAGGATCAACTCCAGGTGCTTGAAGCGCACCTGCTGCGACTGCGGCAGCGTGATCAGCGCCGCAGCGCGTGATTGGCTGGCCAGCACAGAAGCGGCCAGGCGCATCCACTGCTGCACCTCATGGCGAGCCTGGTAGAACTGGTGGCTGATGGTGTGCTTGATCGAGGCAGGCAGCTCCTGGCGGTGCATCAGCTCGCCGACGAAGAAACGGAAGCCCTCCTCGGTGGGCACGCGCCCGGCTGAGGTGAAAGGCTGGCGCAAAAAGCCGCTCTCGGTCAGCTCGGCCATCTCGTTGCGCACGGTGGCGGAACTGACGTCCAGCCCGTAATAATCCACCAGGCGCTTGGATCCCACCGGCTGGGCGGCTTCCACATAGTCCTGCACGATCAGACCCAGGATCAGTTTTTGGCGTTCACTTAGCTCTTTCATGGTTTGTCACAATATTTAGCACTCTCGGCTTGAGAGTGCTAAATAAGGGCCATTAGCCATTTTAACAAGCGCCACAGAGCCAGTCAAGAAGTTGTTGGCCTAAAGCCAGGCTTTCTTACAAAGGGTTAATAGCCGATCGGCTGGCAGCAGGTTTCCTGCGGTGCTGATTCTAAGGTGTAGCGCCCAGCGAAGTCAGCGCGGGGCCGGTGTAGATCGATTTGGGGTTGGCTTCCTGCGCCAAACGGAACTGCTGGATGGCGCCGTTGATATTGCCTTCCTTGTGCAGCGCCCAACCGCGCCAGATCAGCACGTCTTCCGAGTTGGGCGTGATCGCCAGGGCATAGTCCACCAGTTGGTTCAGGTCGTCCAGTCGGTTGGTGTGATAGTAGGCAAAGAACGGCCCGAACTGGTAGCGCAGCATGCGCATCGGCAGGCCGATCAGCCGGGCCTGGTCAAAAGAGGCCGCTGCTGCGTTGAATTCGCCAAAGTAGACCTGGTTCATGCCCAGGTTGAACCAGGCGAAAGCATTCTCTGGGTCGCTTTCCACTTCCAGCTGGGCCGTCACCATCGCGTTCTGGCGGTTGGCTTGCGCATCCCAGTCCGCCCCGAGGATGGCTTGCACGTCGGCTTCTCGGTCCGGCGTGTAGACCAGCGTGTAGACCCGGTTGAACTGCTGCCACCACATGTCCAGTTCCGTGTAGCCCATGCGCTGGTCTGGGCCGTTGTAGCTGTCCTGGTAGATGAATTCGCCACTGGCGTCGTCGTAGCCGGTCAGCAGCGCATAGTGCCCGTTCCAATAGTCATCGTTCAATAGATAGTCGATCTCGATGATATGGCCCTTTTCCACCATGACGGGCAGCCCGGCCGCCAACAGCTGCTTCAGCAGAGTGATACTGCCGTCCACCCGGAAAAGGGTGCTCAGCCAGCCGGCGCGGGTGCGGATGTAATAGTCCAGCTCGTCCACGTTTACGTTGCGGTCTGCCGAGATTGGCTTGATCTCGTCTGAGATGGAGTATTGGTCGCCACCCCAGCCGTAGTAACGCAGGTACATGGCCAGCGTGGCCGGGCCGCAGTTGTTCGGCCCCTGGGTTTCATGCGCCGGCGGAGTCAGAATGAAGTTTGGCGGGAGCGGAGTGGGCGTGGCCAGCGGGGTGGGACTGGGCGGCAGCGTAGTGGCGCTGGGGCGCACTTCCGCTTCCGGGCTGGAGCTGGCGATCTGCGGCGGCGGCAGTTCGCCTACCGGGTTCAGCCGGCTGCGTACGAAGACTTGCGCCAGGTCCAGGCGCCATTCCAGCCGGGTTTTCACCCAGGGGATTTGATAGACCAGCAGGGGGAGGACGATCAGGGCGACCAGGATCAAGGGCCAGCGACGACGCAGCTGCATGGCAGTCATTGTACCGAAGCCTGACGCGCCCGAGGTTAAAGGCAGATTGGCGGCGGCCTGTCCTGCGCTGTATAATTCAGCCTCTTATGAAATATCACATCTGGATCGAAGGCTGTCAGATGAATGTGGCCGATTCGCAGCGGGTCGCCTCGGCGCTGGAGCGCCTGGGCTATCAATCCGCCGCGCGCCCCGAGGACGCCGAGGTCATCGTGCTCAACACTTGCGTGGTGCGCCAGAGCGCCGAAGACAAGGCCATGGGCAAGGTCACTTCGCTCAAGCCGCTCAAGCAGCAAAACCCCAACCTGACCATCAACCTGATGGGCTGCATGGTGGGCGTTAAGGGGCAGGAGCGCCTGCGCCAGCAGCTGCCTTTTGTGGATGTCTTCTCGCCGCCCTCTGACCCCGGTCCGTTGGTCGCCCACCTGACCCAGAACGACAGCCGCTTCATCGAGCTGGCCGAAACCGAGCAGCGCTTCGCCGTCATGGACGGTGATTTGCGCTTGCCGGCTGAGGAGCGCGACCAATTGGTCAGCGCCCATGTGCCCATCGTCTACGGCTGCTCGCATGCCTGCACCTTCTGCATCATCCCCTACCGCCGCGGGGTGGAACGCAGCCGCCCGGTGGGCGAGATCGTCGCTGAGATCCGCAGCCTGGTCGCCCAGGGCGTGCGCGAAGTGACCTTGCTGGGCCAGATCGTGGACCGCTATGGCAAAGATGTGCCCGACGGGCCCAGCCTGCCAGACCTGCTGCGCGTGGTGCATGAGGTGGACGGCCTGCAGCGCATCCGTTTCCTGACCTCGCACCCCAACTGGATGACCGATGAGCTGCTGCACACTGTGGCCGAGATGCCCAAGGTCATGCCGCACATCGAAGTGCCGGTGCAAGCCGGCCACGACGAAGTGCTGGCCAACATGAAGCGCGGCTATACGGTGGCTGAATACCGCCGCCTGGTCGATCGCATCCGCGCCATCATCCCCCACGTCTCGATCGCCACCGACATCATCGTCGGCTTCCCCGGCGAGACCGCCGAACAGTTCCAGGCTACATATGACCTGCTGGGCGAGCTCAAGCTGGACGTGGCGCATCTGGCGCGCTACTCTGAGCGCGAAGGCACCGTGGCTGCCCGCCGCATGGATGACAATGTGCCTGAGCCGGAGAAGCTGGCCCGCCTGCACGCGCTGGACAAGCAGCAGGAGGCCATCCTCAGCGATATCAACGCCCGCTACCTGGGCGAAACAGTTGAAGTGCTCTTCGAGGAAGAGGTCAAGGGCCGCTGGAAGGGCCGCACGCCGACCAACAAACTGGTCTTCGTGCAGTCAGAGCAACCCTTGCACAGCCAGCTGCTGCCGGTTGAGATCACCTGGACCGGACCCTGGTCCATGCAGGGACGCCTGCGGCCGGACACGCACCCGGCGCCGATCCCCATCGAGATCATTTCCCTCAACGCATAGCAAAAGCGCCCGGCGGCACGGGCGCTTTTGCGTTAAGCCTGCAACGGAGGAGAGGTTACGCCGCGGTCTCAGGGATTGGTTTGGTCAGTTCTTGCGGGTGGCCGGCTTCAATGTTCATTACACTGGGGATGAAGAAGCCCGCCAGGCCCATCAGCGCGCACAGCCCGCCGCCGATCAGATACCAGATCTGGATGCCGAAGGCATCCGAGATCGGTCCGGCCACCAGCAACCCCAGCGGGGTCATGGCGGTGGCGAAACTGGTCAGCAAAGTGAAGACGCGGCCCTGCCGGCTGGGGTCTACCGAGGCCTGCATGACCGCCCCTAGCGAGCCGTTGACCACCGGCCCCATCACGCCTTCGATCAGGAACAGGGCCAGGAGCCAGGTGAAGTGTTGCGGGGCCAACAGGCCCATGCCGGCTGCAGCCAGGCCCAGGCATACCAAGCCGCTGAAGACGGTCAGGATGCGCTTTTTGAAGCCGCCCCACACGCCCAGCAGCAGGCCGCCCAACACCACACCGCTGCCCCACAGCGCATTGACCCAGCCCAGCTCGATCACGCCTTTGTCGAAGTGCTTGGTGACCAGCAGGGGCAGCAGCGCCCCGGCTGGGGTCAGCAGGAAGTTGATCAGCGCCGCCATGATCAGCACCACCATCAGGCCGGGCCAGCTGAGCACATAGCGGAAACCTTCGCGGAAGTCTTCCCAAAAGGTGGCCGGTTTGTCGTCGGCGCCATTTGACTTTCGCTCCGGCTGGGGGATGCTGATCGGCAGCACGGCCACCACCGCGATCAGGGCCGTGACCACGTCGATGGCCAGCACGCCCTGCATGGGCAGCAGCTCCAGCAGCAGCGCGCCCAGGGGCGCAGAGATGATGTTGAGCCCGCCGTTGAGCATTTGGTTGACGCCTTGGATGCGCGCCAGGTGTTCTTTGGGCACCATCAGCGAGGTGGAGGCGGTCATCGCCGGACCATGGAAGGCCTGGCCCAGCGAACGCAGCATCAACAGTACATAGATGTGCCACACCTCGACAAGCCCGAAGGCGAATAGGGCCGCCAGGGCCAGCGTGGCCAGGGCGATGCCACTGTCGGCCAGGATCATGATGCGCTTGCGTTGGCTGCGGTCCACCACGGAGCCGGCCAGCGGGCCGATCAGGATCATCGGCAACATGGCCACCAGCGTGGCGGTGGCCAGCACGGTGGCCGAGCCGGTCTCACGGGTCAGGTGCCAGATCAGGGCGAACTGCACCAGCTGGCTGCCGAGCAAGGAAAAGGCCTGGCCGATCCAGACTTGAAAGAAGGGGCGCTTCCACTGATTGCGGGTTTCAGTTGTTATCACAGCAATTAACCTTTACTAGAGGCGTTGGCCGCCTCGGAGGGGATCGGTCGTCCGGCTTCCAAGTTGCGTACGGCGGGGTGCAGGAAGCCCAGGATGCCCATAATGGCGCACAGGCTGCCCGCCAGCATGTACCAGAACGGCACGCCGAACTGGTCCACCAGCGGCCCGGCCAGCAGCAAGCCCAGCGGGGCCATGGCGCTGGCCAGGCTGATCACCAGGGAGAAGACGCGCCCTTGGCGCTCGGGGTCCACGGTGGCCTGCATTACCGCCCAGAACGAGCCGTTGGACATCGGCAGCATCATGCCGCCCAGCAGGATCAGGCCCAGGGCGGGCTGCAAGCCGCTGGCGGGCAGCAAGCCAGTCAGCCCGAAGGCCAGGCCCAGACCCAGCAGGCCCATCTGTGAGGTGTAAATCCGTTTTTTGAAGCCGCCCCATACGCCCAGCACCAAGCCGCCCAGGATGATGCCCAAACCCCACATGCCCTGCAGCCAGCCCAGCTGCAGGACGCCCTGCTGGAAATGTTGGCTGACCAGCAGCGGCATCAGGGAGATGGCCGGGCTGAACAGCACGTTGATCAGCATCGACATCACCAGCAAGATCAGCAGTCCGGGCCAGCCCAGCACATAGTCCAGGCCGTCACGAAAGTCGCTCCAGAAACTGGGCTTCTCGGCGTTGGTTGGGGCTTGGCGCTCCGGCAGGGGGATGCGCACCGGCAGCAGCGCCAGGATGGCGATCGTCGCCGTCACAAGGTCGATGGCCAGCACGCCCTGCGTTGGCAGGAGCTCCAGCAGGAAGGCGCCTAGTGGGGCGGCCACTACGCTCAGGCCGCCGTTGAGCATTTGGTTGACGCCTTGCACGCGCGGCAAATGTTCCTTGGGCACCATCAGCGAGGTCGAAGCGCTGAAGGCCGGGCTGTGGAAGGCGCCGCCCAGGGCGCGCAGCATCAGCAGCAAATAAATATGCCAGATCTGCACCCAGCCCAGCGCGAACAGACCGGCCAGCACCAGCGTGGCCAGGGCGATGGCCGCGTCGGCGGCGATCATGATGCGCTTGCGGTCGCCGCGGTCCACGAACGAGCCGGCCAAGGGGCCCAATAAAATGTTGGGCAGCATCGCCACCAGGGTGGCTGTGGCTAACACGGTCGCCGAACCGGTCTGGCGGGTTAGATACCAAACCAGCGCGAACTGCACAAGCTGGCTGCCCAGCAGGGAAAGCGCCTGCCCGGTCCACATCTGGAAGAAAGGGCGCTGCCAGCCTTTTGATGGTTCTTTAGCCATTAGTTAAAACAGAAATCTAAAACGCAAAAGCAGAGAAATAAACATTTTTAACTCCTTATGCGAGAAATTATAAAGACGATTTTGAATTTGTCAATACTAAAATGATGAATTCTAATATTTGCCTTGAAGTTTTTGATTTTTAACAAAATCGGATACACTTTTCTTATGGAAAATACGCAAACACTCAGCCTGCACTTTGAAGAAAACGGTTCCGGCAAGCCGCTTTTGCTGATTCATGGCTTCCCATTCAGCAGCCGCATGTGGGCGGCCCAGTCGGATGCCCTCGGCGCGCGCCTGCTGGCGCCTGACCTGCCTGGCTTCGGCGACTCGGCCGCGGTGGATGCCGCCAGCGTCGAAAGCTACGCCGAGGATTGCGTGGCGCTGCTGGACGCCCTGGATATTTTGGAGCCGGTGGCGGTGGGTGGGCTTTCGATGGGCGGCTACATCGCTCTGGCCTTCGCCCGCTTATTCCCGGAGCGCGTCGGCGCGTTGCTGCTGCTTTCCACCCGGGCTGGGGCCGACTCTGCTGAAGCCAAGGCCGGGCGGGACGCCACGATCGCCAAAGTGCAAGAGCAGGGCCCCGGCGTGGTCGCTGAGGGTATGTTCCCCAAATTGCTCGCTCCGGACACCTACACGGCGCAACCCGCCGTGGCCGCTGAGCTGCAAGCCATCATGGCCACTGCCAGCCAGGCGGGCGTGGTGGCCGCCCTGGGCGCCATGCGCGACCGGCCGGACGCCAGCCAGCTGCTGCCGCAGCTGCACATGCCGACGCTGGTGGTGCATGGGGTGCAGGACCAGGTCATCCCTTACAGCGAAGCCGAAGCCATGGCCGCCGCGCTGCCCAACGGGCAGTTGGAACTGATCGAAGGCGCCGGGCATGTGCCCAATCTGGAACAACCGCAGCGCTTCAACCAGATCGTACGCGATTTTTTGGCGAGTATTTGAGCAGCGGATCATCGTTGCGAGCTAGCTTGCCGGCGAAGCAAGCCCCCAAATCTGTTTTGCAAACCTAGCTGGTGAAGTTTTGCCATACCCGCTCAGGGTAGGGGCGAGGCATGCCTCGCCCTATTGGCTGGTTGTACTGACGGAAAAAGTAGGGGCGGCTTGCAAGCCGCCCCTATATGGACATCATTGGCTAACGCTCACCAGCACAGCCCCCACTGCCCGCCGATAGAGATACTCGCCGCTGGCGGCACAGCGGGCCGGGCGCGGCGGCGGCAAGGGCTGGTGGGACAAACAACAGAGCCAGGGATACGACTAGCGCCGCGCCAGCGGAAAGGCGGAAGGGTTTTCTCATATTCTGTTTGCAGTTGTTGTGAGCTTTGTAGAACGCCACCCTTGCTGGCTGAAGCGCGGGGGAAGTGCAATTCCCCAAACAAAGTTGCAAGGAGTATAAAGTAGCATGGTTTTTTGTGCAATTCGGGGATCAGGCAGCCAACAACTAAGAGCCAATCGCTATCAGCTATAATCGACGCCATGCATCAATTGGGCCGCTTTGAGGCCATAGATTACTTGGTGGTGGGTCACATCACCATCGACCAAACCGCCCTCGGCCCGCGTCTGGGCGGTTCGGCGGCTTATGCGGCCCTCACCGCCAAAGCCTTTGGCTGGCGGCCGGGCATCCTCACCGCCTGGGGTGAGGAATTGTCCCTCGGCCCCTTGGTGGATATCCCGATCCTCAATCTGGGCGCCGAGCGCAGCAGCACCTTTGAGAACATCTACACCGCTACCGGTGACCGCGCCCAGCGTTACCTGCCCAGCCTCGGCCCGCAGTTGGACTTCCATTTCATTCCAGAGGCTTGGCGCGCCCCGCGCATTCTGCATCTGGCTCCGGTGGCGCAGGAAGTCTCCGCCCGCATCCTTTCCTATTTTGATGACTCGTTCCTCGGCGTGACCCCGCAAGGCTGGCTGCGCGGCTGGGGACCGGACGGCCAGGTGCACCGCGCCGAATGGGAAGAAGCCGAACACGTGCTGGCTCGGGCGGATGCCTGTGTGCTGGCCCGTGAGGATCTGGGCGGCGACCAGGCCCAGATCGAACGGCTGGCGGCCGCCTGCCCGCTGCTGGTGGTCACCGACGGTGCAGCGGCTGTGCACATCTACACGCAGGGCGAGCAACTCAGCGTGCAGCCCGCCGTGGCGGAAGCGCTGGACCCGACCGGGGCCGGCGATGTCTTTGCGGCGGCTTTCTTTATAAGCATGTACCAGCAGGCTGACCCGCTGCAAGCCACCAGGCTGGCCAGCCAGCTGGCCACTCGCTCGGTAAACCATCACGGCTTGGCCGGTGCGCCCAGCCGGGATGATGTCGTTGACCTGCTCAGTTCCGGCCTGACTGAGGCGTTTTGATGGCCCGCATTTATACACTCGTCAATCAGAAGGGTGGCGTGGGCAAAACCACCACCACCATCAACTTGGGCGCCTATCTGGCCGATCTAGGGCAGCGCGTACTGCTGGTCGATCTGGACCCGCAGGCCAATGCCACCTCTTGCCTGGGCGTGGATAAGCAGACCGTCAAATCCGGCACCTATGAAGCGCTGACCGGTTTGAAGCCCGCCGCAGAGAGCATTCTGCACAACAAGCAGTTCAAACTTTCCCTGCTGCCATCCTCCCCGGCTTTGGCCGGGGCCGAAGTTGAATTGGTCAATGCCCTGGCGCGCGAAACGCAGTTAAAGAAGGCGCTGACCGGTCTGCAGGACCGCTACGACTATATCTTGATCGACTGCCCGCCTTCTCTGGGTCTACTGACGCTCAACGGCATGGTGGCCGCTCAGGATGGCCTGATCATCCCGGTGCAGTGTGAATACCTGGCTTTGGAAGGCTTAGGCATGTTGCTGGAAACCATTGAGCGTGTACGCAAAGCCCTGTACCCTGGCCTCAAAGTGCGCGGCGTGCTGTTGACCATGTTCGACAACCGCACCAATCTCTCGCAAGAAGTGGTCGACGAGGTCCGTCGCCACTTCCCCCAACAGACCTTTGACGCCATCATTCCGCGCAGCGTGCGCCTGGCAGAAGCCCCGTCGCACGGCATGCCCATCCTGGCCTATTTCCCGCATTCCCCTGGCGGCGAAGCCCACCGCGCCCTGGCGGAGGAACTGCTGCGCAAGGACGGCGTGCCCGTCCAGGTGGGCGCCTGATGGCCTCGCGACTGGGGAAAGGCTTGGATGCGCTGATCCCGCGCGAGAGCGAGATTGCTGCATCTGACGTACACCAGGCCGCTGTGGAAAATATTCGCCCCAACCCGCACCAGCCGCGCAGCGTCTTCCAGCCGGAGCAGTTGCAGGAGCTGGCCGAATCGATCCGCGTGCATGGCGTCATCCAACCGCTAATCGTCAAGCGCGGCCCTGGGGACGGCTACACGCTCATCGCCGGCGAACGCCGCTGGCAGGCCGCCAAGCTGGCCGGGCTGACCCATGTACCGGTGGTGCTGCGTGAGGCCGACGACCAGGCTTTGATGGAACTGGCCCTCATCGAAAATGTGCAGCGCGCCGACCTCAGCCCCTTGGAAGCAGCCGAGGCCTATCAGCAGCTGCACAAGGACTTTGGACTCTCGCATGAGCTGATTGCCCAACGCGTGGGCAAAAGCCGCGTGGCGATCACCAACACCATTGGTTTGCTGGAGCTCTCTGCGGCGGTCAAACAAGCCCTGGCCGCCGGCCGCATTTCAGAGGGCCACGGGCGCGCCCTCAAGGCTTTGGACGGTGACAAGGCGCAGAACGCGGCTCTGGCCACCGTGCTCGATCAGAACCTCAACGTGCGCCAGGCGGAAGAGCTGGTGCGCAAGCTCAAAGGCCACAAGCCCGTCGCGCCGGTCAAGCGCGCCCCATCGGCCGATGTGAGCGCCCTGCAGGCCGAACTGCGTGATGCGCTGGGCACCAAGGTCAGCCTGCAGCATAGCGGCAAAGGCGGCAAGATCACTCTGTTCTATTATTCTGACGAAGAATTGGACGCGCTGATCGCGCGGTTGCTGCAAGCCAAATAAAAAAGAACCGGCTTTTGGACGCCGGTTCTTTTTTATTCCATATTAGCGGGAGTTGCTTAGAAAGCGCTCGTTCTCGGCCAGTGAGTCACGCGCCAGTTCCAGCAGCGCCTGCAAGTTGCGTTCTGATTGGTCGTTCAGGTGTTGCAAGCCATCCTGCAATTCGCGCAAGGTATCTTCTATGCGCTGCACCTGCTCGTTCATCTTTTCATATTGCCGGCCGCGCTCACGCTGCTGCTCTTCTTGCGTTAGAGTAAAGTTCGACCAGCGCTTTTGCGCATCGGTCTGGAAGGTGGACCATTCCTGGCGGAAACGCTGGTCCCCCAGCCGCTGGATCTCGTTGAGCTCATTGATGCGGCGGTTGATCTTGTCGATCAGGTCTTCAAACGAGCGCTGCGCCCGTTTTACGGCCATCTCGGTGCTTTCTAGTGAACTGAGCTGCTGCGGAATTTGAGCCGCCTGCTTCTCAAACGTTTCCAGGCGCTGCGCCCACTGCTTCCAGCTGCGCTCGTTCTCGACCTGCATCAGGCCCAGCTTTTGCTGTGCGTCTTCATGTTCTTGGCGGCGCGTGGTTTCGGCGTTATACAGCTCATCCATGCGCTTTTCCACTTTGCGGTGGGAGTTGTACAGGTTTTCGTTTTGCTTTGCCGTCGATTCCAAGCGGGTCAGCAGAGCGGCAACTTCGGCATGCATCTGGGTCAAGCGCTCGGCGTCTTCGCGGCTGGCGTCTTCCAGGCTTTTCGCCAACTGGCTGCGCTTTTGCTCCCCGGTGATCACGTCTTGAATGCTTTCATAGACCGTCTCAATGCGGCCTTCCAACTGGGCGAGTTGCTCACGATGCCCGTGGATCGATTTCTGCATTGATTGAATCTCCAGGATCTCCTGGCGGAAGTCCTGCAGCAGCTTATTTACGCTTTTGTTTTCCTGCGCAAAGCTTTTTTCCAGCTGACTGGTTTTCTTCTTGAGGTCCTGCTGCTCTTTCTTTTCGGCGCTTTGCTGGCTTTTCAGCAGCTTGTCCAGCTCCGTCAATTGTTTCCCGTAAGCATCCAGGCGCGTTTTATGGCTGGTCAGCGTCTTGCTCTGGTTCTCCTGTTTGGGCTGGCTTTCCAGCTTGGCCAGGCGCGCTTCCAGAGCTGCGATGGTGTCCAGGGCTTTGCGGCGTTCCGCGTCCAACCACTCTACTTTCTTTTCCAGTTGTTCTTTTTCCATGGAGTCTCAATGAAGCCCTTTTAGGCCGGGATTTGGGATTATAGCATGCAGGGGATGAGAGATGCCTTAGCGCACCAGCTGGCTGAACAGCGCTGCCAGCTCAGGCACCGCGCTCAAAAACAGCTGGGGAAACAGGCCGCTGCCAAACAGCAGGATGGCGCTGAAGGCAGCGAACCCCCAGATATAGATGTGTTGCAGGTCGCTGGCCTTGCTGTTGTCTGCTGGCTGGGCTTCCTCCACCCAGCCTTTGGCCCGCTGCCCCTGGGCCGCCAGGGTTGCAGCCAGCAGGCGGTAGGCCGCGGCCAGCAGGCCCAGGCTGCCCGCCAGGGCCGCCAGGGCCGCCCAAGGCGCTTGCACCATGGTCTCGTCCAAGACCGCCAAGCGACCGTGAAAGACGCCCAGCAGGGGCAATCCCGCCAGGCTACCCAAGGCCAGCAACAGCACCGCGATGGTCAGGGGCTGGCTGGTCGCTTGGGCGGTCAGTCCCTCTGGCGTGGTGGCTTCTTGCTGGGGCAGCCGGCTGAGCGCCGTCGCCCAGGCCCAAACCGCCAACCCCTGGCCGATCAGCAGGGCGAAGAGCGCCTGCACACCCGCGGCGCCACCCAGGCCGATGGCCTGCACGCAGTAGCCGCTGAGCAGCACCGCCGCATAGCCGAACATGCGACCCAGCTGGCGTTCGTGGGCAGCCCACAGCCCGCCCAGCAGCGCCATCAGCCCGCCGGCCAACAGTAGCGGCGCGTTGAAGTCGGCGTCGCGCAGCCAGGCGTAGCGGTCAAAGAAGCTCAGCGCAAAGATCATCCCGGTCGCCGGCAGGAAGAATACGGTGTATCCGAAGACGTAGGGATGGCTTTCTCCGCCCAGCAGGGGGATCCAGCTATGGAAGGGGAAGAGCGCCAGCAGGAAACCGAAACCCAGGGCCAGCAGCATACTGGCACGCAGCACCAGCATGGTATTGCTTGGGTTGGCCTCCACGCCGGAAAGGATCCAGCCGGTGAACAAGATGAAGGGCACCGCAAAGACCTGAAACTGCAGATAACGCTGCAGCCCCAGCCCGGGCTTGGCCTTTTCCCGCAGCAACACAGGGATCAGCAGCAGAGCCGCCATGCAGATCAGTAAGGCCGCGTACAGGAAAGGCTGCACCGCCAGGGCGGCCACCAGCAAAGCCAGGCAGATCAGGGTCAGCGGTGTGAACAGTACCCCCGGGCGCGCCAGGTAACCGCCAAACAGCCATAAGGCCTGGAACAAGTACAGCAAAGTCAATAAAGGCATGTGCGCACGGCTCAGCGTAAAGCTGCGCCCCAGCACCACCAAGGAGGGCGAGATCTCCAGGTTGAGCGTGCCCAGGCGCATCACCACGCCGATGGGCAGCTGCCAGGCGATCCAGGCCAACAGCAGGCTGGCGATCCCGGCGATCAGCGTGGGCAGCCACTGGTACTTGCCGCGGTAGAACAGCAGGCCAACGCCCAGCAGCGCAGGGCTGAGGATCCACAGCAGCGGCGAACTCATCAAGGCCGCTGCCCCTCGCCGGCTTGCATCAAAAAGGCGCTGACCAGCGAGATCCCCAATGTCAGCAACGCCAGCAAGCCTGCCACCAGGATCGAGGTTTCCACCCCGGCATAAATTACCTCGAAGCCCGCCAGCAGGATCAACAGCCCCAGTCCGTTATTGAACACATTGCTGCTCAGCCCGACATGCAGCAGTCCCATGCCGATCAGGAACAAACCACCCCAGACCACGCCTGGGTCGAACTGGCGCGCCCAGGCCACCATGGCCGGGGCCGCGCCGCTGGCCAGCACGATCACCAGACCGGCCGCCATGCTGAGGAACAGCAGGCTTTGTGGGAAATCGTCGGCGTCGCTCACTTCGCTTTCGGGCTTGTTCAGCTGGGTCAGGCCCAGCACTGCCGTTGCCATCCAGCCGCTCACCAGTTTGACCGCCGCCAGTTCCAGGGGCCAGGAGGCTGTGATCAGCACGAAAGCCAACAAATAGATGGCGCTCAAGTAGCCCAAGCGCCAGCGCCAGTCCAGCGTTAGCAACTGCGCCAGACAAACAATTGCCAGCAACGCCAGGGAGAAGCCCAGCACAAATGCGTTCATCAGCTGCCTATCCCCAGGTTGCTGATCAGCGAGACCAGCAGAGTCAGCACCACCAACGCCCACAACACTCCGGCGCGGCCTTCCAGCAGGCTAGCCGTCAGGGCCAGCAGCCAAGCCAGGCCGCGCTGCGCCAGGCGGCCCAGGGCGCTTAACCAATTCAGCCCCAGCGCCATGCCCAGCAGCTTATAGCGGCTGCGTACTTGGGCCGTGGGCCGCCAGGTGATCTGCCGGCGCACCAGCGCGAGGCCAGCTGCCAGGGCCGCCACCAAAGCGGCCGGCCACCAGGCTGTTGCTTCGTCCTGCAGCCCCGGCAGCAGCCCCAGGCCGAAGCCCATCAGCACGATCGCCGGCAGGGTCAACCCGGTGCGTTGGATGGCGACCATCCACGGTTCGCTGGGATCGCTGGTTGGGTCGCCCTGCAGGGCGAACAAGAGCCAGCCCGCCACCAGGGCGGCCTGCAGCGGTAAAAAGACGTAACCGAAAAATTGGCCGCCTGCAAACAGCGCCAGCGCGCCTTGACTGCCGGTCAGGGGCAAACCGCAAAGCAATAAGGCGCCCCCAACCGCCAGTGGCAGGCGCAGCCGCCCTGCTGAGCGCACAGCCCTCAGCAGGGCTGGCCCCAGGAAGAGCAGGCCGGCAAAAGCCAGCAGGGCTTGCACTTGTCCCAGGGCTGCGCTGGCGCCTGTTAGCCCGCCGGCAGCCAGATGCCAATAAGCCCACTGCGGCTGCTCCCCGCGCAGCCACTGCAGGGCGGCGTAAAGGCTGGGCAGCAGGATCAGCAGCAGGAACGCTGGCGGCGCGGCGCCCTGAGCCAGGCCAAAGGCGGCCAGCCCTGCCGCCAGCGGCGTTTGGAACAACAGGGTCTGTTGTTCTGTGCGCAGGCCGGGCAGAGGTTTGGTGACCGCCGCCGGCTGCCACAGCCCCAATCGTAAACCGCCGGCCAGCACCACCAACAGGCTGTGCACCGCAGCTCCGTAAAAAGACAGCAGCCAGGCGACCAGCAGCAAGCCGGCCGCCGCCAGGTGCTGGGGTAGGCGCGCCAGCTGCTGCAGGCGTTCTTCTGGCCCATTGGCCAGCAGCATCAGACTGCCGAAAATGACGACATCCAGAACAATCCAGGCCAGGAACAGCGTCAAAACATCGCCGCTGAGGCAGGCCAGCAGGGTGGTCAGCGCGGCCGCCAGCGTGGGCGCCCAACTGCTCCAGCGGGCTTGCATGGCGTGCTCTACTTGCAGCAGCAAGACGGTCACCAGCAGGCTGGTCACCAGGAAAGCCAGGGTCCAGGAAACATTGTCCAAAACGAACCGCGCCTGGAACTCCAGGCCAGGTCCGGCCCACCAGGCGGGCAGGCTGACCTCGAGCGGCAGCCGCAGCCGCAGAAACAGCAGACTAAGCCAGGCCAGCGCCGCCCCGCCCAGCACCAGCAGCCAGTTGGAGCGAAAGCCGCGTTGCAGGTTGCCCAGGCCCAGCGCGGCCAGGGTCAGGAACAGGATCAGAATGGGGATAAAAAGCAGCATCAGGGCTCGACTTCCCGGAAGTAGGCGGCGCCGCCAGCCTGCAAACTGATGTAGGCCAGCAGATCGGGGTCAAGCGGAAATTCGGGGCGACGCACTGTCGAATATTGCTGCTCCTGCTTGGCGCGCTCCCGCAAGGCCTGAAAGAGCACCTGGCGTTCTTCGTCATGTACGCCCAGTTGGCTCAGGTCCTGGGCGGCCAGCAGGCGTTCGCCTGTAGTGTACAAGAAGGTCAGCCGCTTCCATTTCCCGGAGGGAATGGGCTGCGGCAGGCTTTGCAGCGGCCCCAGCGCGATCTTGAAGTATTCATGCCCCGCTTTGGGGCCGCCGCTCTGATCTTTGAACAACTGCTCGCGCGTGACGAGCTCATGGCCCTGCACTTGGGCGCAATGTTGCACCTGCCAGCGCTGTTCTTGTGGGAAGCTGGCCGGCTGGTAAAAGGCCAGCCAGTCCACAGCGATCACGCGCGGGGCGGTGCGCAGCGGGATACGATACCAGCCCAGCAGGCGCGCGATCTCCAGGTCACGTGGCTGGGGCAACAGAGCCACCAGCACCAGGTCGTTGGGTTGCGGCAATGTGGACATAAGACAAGCCCGATAGGCGAGCCTGTGTATTGTACTGGCTTCGGGTTGTGCCTAGTTTTTCTTGTGCCGTTTGGCTGCTGTCGGGCGCTTGGGGGCTGCATCGTCCGGCCCCTGGCGCACGATGTACAGCGGCCGGCCGCGCACTTCATCGTACAGACGGCCGATGTATTCGCCCAGGATGCCCAGCGAGATGAGCTGCACGCCGCCGAAGAACAGCACGGCGATCAGCGTGGTGGCCTGGCCGAAGAAGGCCGCGCTGCCCATCAGGCGCACAGCGATCACCACCGGGATGGCCAGGATGGCCAGCAGGGCGGTCACAAAACCCAGGTAGGTGGCCACTTGCAGCGGGAAGAAGGAGAACCCGGTGATGGCGGTCAGCGCCAGGCGGATCATGCGGCCTAGGGTGTAGTGCGTCTGGCCGGCAAAGCGCGCCGCCCGGTCGTAAGGCACTCCCACCTGGCGGAAGCCGACCCAGGCGGACATGCCGCGCAGGAAGCGGTGATGCTCGCGCATCTGGTTGAGCACATCCACCACGCGCCGGTCCATCAGGCGGAAGTCGCCGGTATCCAGCGGGATCTCGATGGCGGTGATGCGGTTGATCAATCTGTAGAAGAATGAGGCGGTGAAGCGCTTGAAAAAGCTTTCGCCTTCACGGCGGCGGCGCTGGGCATACACCACTTGGTATCCTTCGCGCCATTTGGCGATCAGCTCCGGAATGATTTCCGGCGGGTCCTGCAGGTCGGCGTCGATCAGCACCACCGCCTCACCGCGGGCGTAGTCCATGCCGGCCGTCACCGCGATCTGGTGGCCGAAGTTGCGGGCGAACAGTACGGGGCGAATGCGGCTGTCCTTTTGGGCTGCCTGCGTGATCAGCTCCGCCGAACCATCCGTCGAGCCGTCGTCCACCAGCAGCAGTTCCCAGCTTTTGCCCTGGGCCTGCATCACTTCGCTGACGCGGCTAATGAACTCCGGCAGGCTGGCAGCCTCGTTCCACACGGGCGCCACAATCGAAAACACAGGTGCTTTGCTCACGCTCCCTCGTCGACATTAAACCGCATTCGCCGTGTTCGCGCTGTCTAGGGCACGATCCAAGTGCCGGTTTCCCCGGCCAAAGCCCGGCGGATGTTGGCCGGGTCGGTAATCAGGGCTTGCTTTCCGCCATCCTGCAGGAACTGGATGGCCGCCTGTATCTTGGGCAGCATGCTGCCCTTGGCGAAGTGGCCTTCTTCTATATATTGTTCCGCTTCGGCCACGCTGATGCGGTCCAGGTCCTTTTGCTGCGGTGTGTTGAAGTGGATCGCCACCTTTTCCACGGCGGTGGAGATCAGCAGCAGCTCGGCGCCGATCTCACGCGCCAGCAGGCTGGAGGCGAAATCCTTGTCGATCACGGCCGCAATGCCCTGCAGCTGGCCCTGGTCGTCTCCCACCACCGGGATGCCGCCGCCGCCCACGGCCACCACTGTCAGGCCGTTTTCCAGCAGCTGTTTGATGGCCGGCGCTTCCACAATGCGCTGCGGCTGCGGTGAGGCCACCACTTCACGCCAGCCGCGACCGGCATCTTCCACCACATGCTTGCCTTCCGCCTGGCGTGCCAGGGCGGTGCTTTCATCCATAAAGGAGCCGATCGGCTTGGTAGGGTTGGCGAAGGCCGGGTCGTCCCGGTCTACCTGGCACTGGGTCACCAGCGCTACGGCGTCCTTGTGCATACCGCGTTGCTGAAAGGCGTTGTGCAGCGACTGCTGGAACATGTAGCCGATCGAGCCTTGGGTGTCCGCCCCGCACACGTCCAGCGGCACGGGCGGCAATTCGCCGCCGGCCAGTTCGGAGCGGCGCAGGGCAAAGCCCACTTGCGGGCCGTTGCCGTGGGTCACGACCACATCCCAGCCGGCGGCGATCATCTCGGCCACGTAGCCCATGGTCTCGCTGGCTGCGGCGTATTGGTCGGCGCTGCTTTGGCGCGCATTGTCTTTGATCAGGGCATTGCCACCCACGGCGACCACCGCGAAGCGCTTAGCCACGGCAACCCGCCTGGGTCTGGCAAATAGCGACACGACTCTCTGGGATGAATGCGAACTTCATGAAACCTCGAATTTTTGAGTGGTGGGATGGACGCAGAACTGCGCGGCCTCAGTGTAATGGCGAGCGGCTTCGGCGGCAAGGCCGTCAGGCGGCCTCCGCCAGGCGTTGGGCGGCCTGGTTGTGCTTTTCGACCAACATGGGCAGGTCCAACGTGAGCAGCTGGCCTTCTTTGACCACGAACTTGCCGCCCACCACGGTGTAGTCAGCCCGGGCCGGGGCGCAGAAGACCAGGGCGGCCAGCGGGTCGTGCAGGCCACCGGCGAAGCCGATCTGCTCCAGGTTCACGGCGAAGAAGTCCGCGCATTTGCCCACTTCCAGCGAGCCGATGTCCGTGCGGCCGAGCACGGCGGCCCCGCCGCGGGTGGCCAGCTCCAGCGCCTGGCGGGCCTGCATCAGCGGTGGGGCGTCCTCGCCAGAGAGCGAGGCGCCGCGTTGGCCGGCGTCCAGGCGGGCCAGCAGCATGGCCTGGCGCGCCTCAGCCAGCAGGTGGCCGGAGTCGTTGCTGGCTGATCCGTCCACCCCCAAGCCGACTTTGACGCCGGCGTTGAGCATCTTGAGGATCGGCGGGATGCCGGAGGCCAGGCGCATGTTGGAGGATGGGCAGTGGGCCACACCGCAGCCCATCTGGGCGTACTGGGCAATCTCAGCGTCGTTGACGTGCACCGAATGGGCGTACCAGACGTCATCACCCAGCCAGCCCAGGGTTTCCATCCAGGCCACCGGGCGCATGCCGTAGTGGGCCTGGGTGTACTGTTCCTCGTCCTGGGTTTCGGCCAGGTGGGTGTGCATCTGCACTTTGTAGTGGCGGGCCATCTTGGCTGTTTCGCGCATCACATCGGCGGAGACGTTGAAAGGCGAGCAGGGCGCCAGCACCAGCTGGGTCATGGCGCCCGGGTTGGGGTCGTGATAGGTCTCCACCAGGCGCTGGCTTTCGGCCAGGGCGTTGGCGTCGCTTTCCACCACGCGGTCGGGCGGCAGGCCGCCCTGGCTTTGGCCCACGGTCATCGAGCCGCGCGAGGCTTGCAGGCGCAGGCCGATCTGTAGAGCGGCTTCGATCTCGTCGTCCAGCCGGGCGCCGTTGGGAAACATGTACAGGTGGTCTGAGGCGGTGGTGCAGCCCGAGAGCGCCAGTTCGGCCAGGGCGGTTTGGGTGGAGGTGCGAATGTCGGCCGGAGTGATATTGGCCCAGATGGGGTAAAGCGTGGTCAGCCAGTTGAACAGGTTGACGTTCTGAGCGGCGGGTACTGCCCGGGTTAAGCTTTGGAAGAAGTGATGGTGGGTGTTAACCAGCCCAGGCAGCACGATGTGGCCGCGCAGGTCCAGCACCTCATCGGCGCTTTGGGGCAGCTCGACGCTGGGGCCGATCTGTTCAATGAAGCCGTCGCGCACGTAGATCCCCGCGTCGCGCAGTTCACGGCGCTGGTCGTCGAAGGTGGCAATCAGGTGGGCATTGCGGACAAGCAGAGTGCTCATAAGGCAGTAATCATAAGACAATTGGCGGCAACTTTCCAGCGGGCAGAAGTAGAAGTATTAATTATTATCATTGCACAGGGGGGAGTGACCTTGACAAAGCCAGCACCCCGAAGGGTTTGAAGGATAGCCGCTTTCCTGGAGGGATGGGCGGTTTGGGGTGGAAATTCAAGCGATTTCTCTCGAGGCGTGCAATGGTAAAAAACTCACAGATTGCTTCGACAGCTGCGTGGCTGCGCAATGCGGCTACGCCGGCAGGGTGCCGAATTTTGAAGAGTTTGTTGACAATAATTATAGAGCTTGTTACTATACGGGCGCGCTTGAGAAATTGTGAACAAATAGCCTGACCTTCAGGTTTTTCAGGTGATTATGGCTTGATAATTTTGGCGATACCGCCGCGACGTTGTACTGACGTACTGTGCTGAGTGGCACGTTCGCCGAGTATCGCCGGGCGGTTTTGTTTTTTTGCTTCAGCTATTTCGTAAGCCGGCTGGCCTTTGAGCCATCTGAATCCAGGATTGTCGTGTTATGTTTGCGGCGGCATCGGCCACACGGATACATACAATTAGACTATGTTGATCACCCTGCTCGCCCTCCTGGCCGTCTCGGCCCCCACTCTGTGGCTGCTCAAGCCGCAGCGTTGGCGCCACGCGGGCTGGCTGGCCGCCCTGCCGCCTTTGGTGGTGACGGCCTGGCTGCTGACCCAGCTGGGGCCGGTGGGTCAGGGCGCGGTGATCCGCGAGCAGTATGTCTGGTCTGAGGCTTTTGGGTTGGCCTTGGACCTGCGGCTGGACGGGCTAAGCCTGTTCTTTGGGTTGATTGTGGCCGGGATCGGCGCGGCGATTGCTGTATACGCCGGCTACTATTTCGAAAAGAAAACCACCCTCGGGTATTTCTACGCGCTGCTCTTCCTCTTCATGACCAGCATGCTCGGCCTGGTGTGGGCGGACAACTTGCTGGCCCTGTTCGTTTTCTGGGAAGGCACCAGCATCACCAGCTATCTACTGATTTCTTTCAAGCTTTCCGACCCGAAGGCCTTGGAAGGCGCCCGGCGGGCGCTGATCGTCACCGGCATGGGCGCCCTGGCCATGCTGGGCGGTTTCGTGCTCCTGGGGCAGATCGGTGGCAGCTATACCATCAGCGCCCTGCTGGCCCTGCCGCCGGACACCTTCACCAGCCATGCCTTGTTTGCACCGATGCTGATCCTGATCCTGCTGGGCGCCTTTACCAAGTCGGCCCAGTTCCCCTTCCATTTTTGGCTGCCGGGGGCGATGTCGGCCCCTACGCCGGCCAGCGCCTACCTGCACTCGGCCACCATGGTCAAAGCCGGCGTGTACCTGCTGGCGCGCCTGCACCCCGCTTTTGCAGAGAGCTCGCTGTGGTTCTGGACGTTGCTGGTGGTGGGCGGGGTGACCATGCTGATGGGGGCACTGATCGCCCTGCGCCAGGTAGACCTGAAAGCCATTTTGGCCTACGCCACGGTCAGCCAGCTGGGCGTGCTGGTGATGCTCTTGGCCTTCAACAGCCAAACCGCGGCCTTGGCGCTGGTGCTGGGCATTTTGGCCCACGCCTTGTACAAAGGGCCGCTCTTCCTAATTGCAGGCATTATTGACCACGCCACCGGCACCCGGGACATTCGCCGCCTGGCCGGGTTGGCCAAGGCCATGCCGCTGCTGGCGGCCGGTGCGCTGCTGGCCGGCTTGTCGATGGCCGGCCTGATCCCCACCTTCGGCTTCCTGGCCAAGGAGACCCTGCTGGAAGTCTTCTTTCACTGGATGGAAAGCGGTGACCCGCTGGGCCTGGTGGGCCTGATCGCCTCGGCCCTGGCGGGAGCTTTGTTCGTGGCTTACAGCCTGGTGCTGATCTGGGAGCCGTTCTTCCGCCGCGCCGCGCCGCAAAAGCAGGCTGCGGTGCAGCATCCGCCCTCGGCGCTGTTCGTGCTGCCGGTGCTGCTCCTGGCCGGGGTGGGTACGGCCATCCCCTTCCTGCTGGGCATCGTGGAGCAGGGCTTATTCGCCGCCCCGGCCAGCGCCGTGCTCGGCGCGCCGGTGACGCTGCATCTGGCCCTTTGGCACGGTTGGACGCCGGTCTTCCTGACCAGCCTGTTGGCGATCGGGTTGGGCCTGCTGGTCTTCTGGCTGCGCCAGCCGGTGCAGGCCGCTTTTGCGCAGGCACCCGATAAGCTGAGTGGCACGGGCATATTCGATGATTTGATGGACAATTTGTATGGCTTTGCCGGCTCAACCACCCGGATTGTGTTGGGTGCGCCGCTATCAGCCCAGGTTGGTGTTACTTTGCTGGCCGCAGCCGGCTTTCTATTCTATTCCGTCTTCTCTCACAACTTCATGTCAGACTTGGGTGTGGATTGGAGCGCCCTGCCGACCTTCTATGAAGTCGTTCTAGCCGTTCTGGCGGTCTTAGCTGCCCTGGTAACGGTTAAGGCCCGCAGCCGGCTCAGCGCGATCATCAGCCTGGGCATGGTCGGCGCGGCGGTGATGCTGATCTATGTCTTTTTCTCAGCGCCAGACTTGGCCTTGACCCAATTCCTGATCGAAGTGTTGACCCTGGTGCTTCTGGTGCTGGTCTTTTATCGTATTCCGCCCCAAGAAGTACAACCCATCCCTAAGCGCATTTCCTTCCGTCATTTGTTGATCAGTCTGATTGTGGCGTCTTGGGGCTTTGGCATGGCCTTGCTGGCCGCCCAGCGACCGCTCTTCGCTAGCATCAGTGACTATTTCTCGCTCAATGTGCTTGCCGCCCACGGCGGCAACATTGTCAATGTCATTTTGGTTGACTTCCGCGCCATGGATACGCTGGGCGAGATCAGCGTGATGGTGGTGGCGGCCTTGGGCGGCTATGCTTTGCTACGGGCTTCGCGCTTGCGCCCGGTGCAAGACCCCACCCAGCCGTCTGACCCGGCCCAATCCAAGAAGCCAGCCAGCAAGCCTGCCGGAGGCAAACATGGCTGAACGCTACTTGGCCCTGTTGGATCGCATTCTGACGCCGATTCTTTTTGTCTTGGCTATCATCTTTTTGATTGTCGGCCATAATGAGCCGGGTGGGGGTTTCATCGCCGGTCTGGTGGTCGCCACCGCCTTCCTGATGCAAATTCTGGCGCGCGGCGACGACTTTGTGCGCAAGCTGATTGGAGTGTATTTGCAGCCCACCATGGGCGTTGGCCTGGTGATTGCGATTTTTTCAGCAGTACTGAGTTTGCCTGAAGGCGCTTTTCTGCTGGGCACTTGGTGGAAAATTTCACTGCCTGGCGCCGGCGTCTTGGAGATTGGCTCACCGACCTTGTTTGACATTGGCGTCTTCTTGGTGGTGAGCGCCTTCGTTACTTCTTACTTGCTGGAGCTGAGCCGCCCGGCCAGGGGAAACCGTCGATGATCGCGCTGGTTTTTGCAATTCTGGTGGCCGTTTTGATGGGCACGGCCATCTACCTGATCTTACAGCGCAATCCCATGCGCATGCTCCTCGGCTTGGGTTTGTTTACCCATGCCGTCAATATGCTGGTCTTTGGCACCAGCGTGAGCGACCGCGGCCAACCGCCGGTCTTGCTGGACAAAGCTGCTTTTGATGGTGATATCAGCCAGTTTGTTGATCCGCTGCCACAAGCACTGATTCTGACTGCCATCGTAATCAGCTTTGGCATTGTGGCTTTTATCATTGCGCTTTTGCACCGCCGCCATACTCTCGATTTAGCCGGTGAGAACTGCACTGACCGGGTCGACGACCCATTTGCTCACGAACCACGTTCTCAGTTGGACGCAGTTGACGAAGATTATGAATGGTTGGAAGATGTCGTGCTTCAGCGCAATGTTGAACGGCAAACCAAGGAGAGCAGTTAATATGGATGTCAATGCCAACTGGCTTTCCGTTCCGATTGTACTGCCACTAATTGGGGCCGCAGTGGCACTGCTTGTTTCCAGCCGAGTCACCCCCAAGCAGACTCGTACTCAACGCAACATCGCCCTGGTTACCAGTGTGACCAATCTGTTTGTCGCCTTGTTTCTGTTGTGGCAGACCGCCGGGCAAGACCAGCGGGTGGCCTTGCAAATCGGTCTCTGGCCTGCACCCTTCGGCATTACCTTGGTGGCCGACGCGTTCAGCGCCATCATGTTAACCCTGACCGGCTTACTGATGCTGTGCGTAATGGTGTACGCCGCTGGAACACTTGACGAGCGTGAGGGCTTGAACTTTTACCCCTTGCTGCTCTTCCTGCTGATGGGAGTCAATGGCGCCTTCGTCGCCGGGGATCTCTTCAATCTTTATGTTTTCTTTGAAGTCTTGCTTATGGCCAGTTTTGTGCTGCTCAGCTTGGGAGGGCGCCCTGGTCAGGTCAATGGCGGCTTGCGTTATGTCTTACTCAACCTGATGGCTTCAACCATTTTTTTGGCCGTGACTGGTGTGGTCTACGGCACGCTGGGCACGCTTAATCTGGCTCACTTGGCGCAGCGTATGGACGCTGCCCCAGACTCGCTCCGGGTGGTTGTCGCGGGCATGTTGCTGGTCGCCTATGGCAGCAAAGCCGGCATTTTTCCGCTCTTTTTTTGGCTGCCGGCCAGCTACCATACACCGCACCCGGCGGTGACGGCCATCTTCGGCGGCCTGCTGACCAAGGTCGGCATATACGCCCTGTTCCGCATGTATCCTTTGCTTTTTCCGGATCTGCTGACCCAATGGCAGCCTTTGATTCTGTCCATCGCCGCCCTGACCATGCTGGTGGGTGTCTTCGGGGCCATGGCGGTCAATACCATCCGCCGCGTGCTCAGCTTCCATGTCATCAGCCAGGTGGGCTATATGGTGATGGGTCTGGGCCTGGCCCTGTCTGGAAACCAGTTGGCGGCCGGCTTTGGCATGGCTGCCGGCATTTTTTATATTGTGCATCATATGATCGTGAAGACCGCTCTGCTGATGGCGGGCGGTGCCGCCGAGCTGACCGTGGGAACTGGTCGCCTTAAAAGAGGTTACCTGGGCGGCTTGGTCAAACGTTCGCCTGTACTGGCCGGGGTCTTCTTTGTGGCGGCCTTCTCGCTGGCTGGCGTTCCACCTTCCAGCGGTTTCATCAGCAAACTGGGCCTGCTGCAGGTCGCGCTGGATGCGCAGCAGTGGTGGATCGCTGGCGTCAGCTTGTTGGTCAGCCTGCTGACCCTGATGAGCATGATTCGCCTCTGGCAAAAAGGTTTTGCCGGGCCGCAAGAGGATGTGGTTGCGCCGCTGCGCCGCCCCAACCTGCGCCTGACCGTGGCGCCCATCGCGCTGCTGGTGGCGGTCAGCTTGGCGATCGGCGTCTTCAGCGGGCCATTTTTTGAATGGTCGAGCGTAGCCGCCAGACAGGTCCTTGACCGTCAAGGTTATATCAGTACCGTGGCGCCCACAGACCAGATCTTGCCGATCGGGGAGCAGAGCCACTAGCCGCCGGCCGTGGACGGAGCACCGATGCCGAAGAAGCAAGAGAATCTGCAAATCATTGCCTTGCTGTTGGTCAATGCTTGCCTGGCTGTATTTTGGTATATTTTTCTGCCAATCTACGGCGTGGAGGATTTGGCCATTGGCTTTGCCGTCGGTGCCCTGGCCTTGTCGATTTATGAACGCGGTTACGGCCGCCGCATCGGTTATCTGATTTCGTTCCTGCTTTTTATGGCCTGGGAGATCGTGCTCAGCAATGCCAAACTCGCCTGGTGGATCCTGCACCCGGAATTGGAATTCAAGCCCGGCATTGTGGCTGTGCCGCTTACGCTCGACAGCAATTTTGAGATCATTGTTTTGGTCACCATGATTACCTTGACCCCTGGTACTGTCAGCATTGATTTGCGCCAAGACGCTGAGGGCGGCCATGTGGTGTATATTCATGGCTTTTTTGTGGAAGATCCTGATGAATTTCGCCATGAAATCAGGGAAACTTTTGAACGCCGTCTGGCGCTGGTCACCCGGGGAAGCTGGGAATGATTTCGTTTGCATTCCTGGTTGATATGCTCCTTGGAGTGCTTACTGTCTCGTTGGCGCTGGGCTTCGTACGTCTCAACCTTGGCCCGGACGTGCCCAACCGCACTGTGGCCTTTGACTTGATTACCCTGCATGCGGTCGGCATGGTGGCCCTGATTGCCATCCGCCACAATGCTCCCATGCTGCTGGACATTGCATTGGTGGCCGCCGTCCTTGGCTTCTTGGGGACGATGCTGCTGGCACGTTATATTGAAGAATCCGACGAGAAGTGAGTCTGACCATGACAACTGTAGAAGCCATCACCATCATCCTTGCTGCAGCGGGTACGCTGATTATGCTGATCAGCAGCTATGGTGTGTTACGCTTCCCCGATGTCTTCATGCGCATGCATGCCTTTGGCAAAGCTGGCACACTGGGCATCAGCTGTTTGATTGTTGCGGCCGGCATCTTCTACCCTCAATATCTGGCGCGCATGGTTGTTTTGGTGGGCCTCTTCTTTCTAACCGGTCCGATTGCCTCCACGGCCATCGCCCGGGCGGCTTTGCAAGCCTCGACGCCGGAAGACCATCTGCATCTCACCATCAATGAGATGCAAGACGACGGGATGATCAAGAAGCCCAGGAAACCGAAGAGAACAGGATAGCGGCGAGTCTCCTCGCCACATTTAAGCGTCCGCCAGTTCAGCGGCCTTCAGCGTATTTTCCAACAGCATGGCGATCGTCATCGGCCCGACCCCGCCCGGCACGGGCGTGATCGCCGCCGCCTTCTCCACGATTTCATCGAAAGCCACGTCGCCCACCAGCCGCTGGCCGCGGCGGGCAGCCGGGTCTTGTATCTGGTTGACTCCCACATCGATCACTACGGCGCCTTCCCGCACCCAGTCGCCGCGCACCAGCTGTGGGCGGCCCACGGCCGCCACGAGAAGGTCTGCTGTGCGGCACAGGGCCGGCAGGTCACGCGTGTGCGAGTGGGCGATGGTCACGGTGGCATTGGCTTGGGTCAGCAGCAGCGCCACCGGCATGCCCACGATGTTGGAGCGCCCCAGCACCACCGCGTTGGCGCCGCTCAAGTCCAGGCCGGATTTTTCGATCAGCCGCAGGATGCCGGCCGGGGTGCAGGGGGTGAAGCGCGGCGCGCGGTCCTTTTGTGCCAGCAAGCCCAGGTTGGCCGGGTTCAGGCAGTCTACATCTTTTTCCAGGGCCACGGCGCTTTGCACCGCGGCGGCGTCCAGGTGGGCGGGCAGCGGCAACTGCACCAGAATGCCGTGCACATCGGCACGCCCGTTCAGCTCAGCGATCAGGGCGAGCAGCTCGTCTTGTGACGTGCTGGCTGGTAGCTCATAGCCAATGGGGGTGATGCCCACTTCTCGGCAGGCTTTGTGCTTGCCGCGCACATAGACCTGCGAGGCCGGGTCGTCGCCGACGATGACGGTGGCCAGGCCGGGCACCGGCTTGCCGGCCGCGGCGCGGGCAGCCACACGCTGCGCCAGGACGCCGCGGAGTTCAGTGGCCAGGGCCTTGCCATCCAGAATTTCGGCGGTCATGTGAAGAATTATAAAGGGTTCGGAAAAATACCTGTTGGGCAGAAGTCAGAGACTGATCAGCAGTCGAATACGAACCAACAGATCTCATTACGCAATTTCTGATCGTCAAGCACAAGCTCCCGGATCTGCCCAGGAAGTTGGGCGCGCTGCCATTCGCATTCCAGGAGGCCGGCTTCTGCAGCCTGGCCGTCTGGCGCCGCGGCACGGGCGGCTTTGATCGCATAGCTCGCTGCGCCCAGCTCGTGCGCCGCCACATGGGCGACCGCAGCGGCCTGAGCTGCTGCGAAGGCTGCGAAACGGGCGGCCCCACTCAGGTCTCGGGCGGCCGCGTTGGCATGGCCTGCCGCCGAGCGAGCTTCGCTCATCTTGACTTGGCCGCGCGCCCAAGCCCGCGCCCACTGAATCGCCTGCCGGGGGCGTTCGTCATGGGGCTGAATTTCCTCGAAGAGATGCAACACATGCTCCGCGCAAACCGCTGCCCATATCGCTAGCAGCTGATGATCGGCATCTTGCAGGGTGCCGCCGCGGCGCACAGTGATGAACCTGGGGTCACGTTTCTTGGGCAGAATCATCGCTGGACTCTCACAGAGACTCTATCAAAAAACGCCGCATACGCGGCGTTTTTGATAATGTGTTGGTTTGCTAACAGCTAGCAGCTGATCGCTATCCACTAAACATCAAGGTTCTGCACTTCTTTGGCATGCGTTTGGATGAACTTGCGCCGCGGTGGCACCGAGTCGCCCATCAGCATGTCAAAAGTGCGGTCCGCTTCGGCGGCGTCTTCGATGTTCACTTGCAGCAACACCCGGCGGTCGGGGTCCATGGTGGTCTCCCACAACTGGTCCGGGTTCATTTCACCCAAGCCCTTGTAGCGCTGGATGTTGAGCTTGTCACTCTTGCCGAGCTGCTTGACGACTTCGTCACGCTCGCGGTCCGAAAAGGCCCATTGCACCGTTTTGCCCTTGGTCACGCTGTACAGCGGCGGTTGGGCGATGTACAGGAAGCCGCCCTCGATCAACTCCGGCATATAGCGGAAGAAGAAGGTCAGCAGTAGCGTGCGAATATGGCTGCCGTCCACGTCAGCGTCGGTCATGATGATAATGTGCTTGTAGCGCAGGCCGCTGATGTCGAAGTTGTCGCCAATGCCGGTGCCCAGCGCCGAGATGAGCGCCTTGACTTCATTATTGGAGAGGATCTTGTCCAGCCGGGCACGCTCGGTGTTGAGGATCTTGCCGCGCAGCGGCAAGATGGCCTGGAAGTGGCGGTCGCGCCCTTGCTTGGCCGAACCACCGGCCGAATCACCCTCGACGATGTACAGCTCGCTGCGTTCGGCGTTGCGATCGGAGCAGTCGGCCAGCTTGCCCGGCAGGGTCAGGCTTTCCAGAGCCGACTTGCGGATCACCAGATCGCGGGCTTTGCGGGCTGCGTCGCGCGCCCGGGCCGAGGTCAGGCACTTGGCCACGATGGCGCGGCCGGCGGCCGGGTTCTCTTCCAGGAAGACGGCGAAGTGCTCGTTGACCACCTGCTGCACGTAAGTCTGCACTTCAGGGTTCATCAACTTGACCTTGGTCTGGCTTTCAAACTGCGGGTCAGGTACTTTGACGCTGACGATGGCGGTCAGGCCCTCGCGAGTGTCGTCGCCGGTGAAGTTGGGGTCAGAGTCTTTGAGCAAGCCGGCTTTGCGCGCATAGTCGTTGATGGTGCGCGTCAGGGCCGAGCGCAGGCCGGTGAGGTGTGTGCCGCCGTCCAGGGTGTTGATCGTGTTGGCGAAGGCTAGCACCGATTCGGAGAAGGCGTCGGTGAACTGCACCGCCACATCCACCGCCGTGCTTTCCAGTTCTTCTTCGCGATGGAAAATGGGATGCAGCGCCACACGGTTGCGGTTCAGGTAGCGCACGAAGGAGGTGATGCCGCCCTCAAAATAGAAGGTCATTTCGCGCTCATCGCGTTCGTCCAGCAACTTGATCGTCACGCCGCGGGTCACAAAGGCCATTTCGCGGAAGCGCTGCAGCAGTGTTTCGAAGCGGAAATCGATCTCTTCTTTGAAAATCTCTTTGTCGTATTTGAAGGTGGTACGCGTGCCGGTGCCTTGACCCTTGGCCATCTTGCGCAGGGCTTTCACCGGGCCTTGTGGGATGCCGCGCTTGTAGTTCTGGCCGTAGACCTGACCGTCACGCGCCACCTCCACCTCGCACCACTCCGAGAGGGCGTTGACCGCCGAAACGCCCACGCCGTGCAGGCCGCCGGAGACCTTGTAGCTGCCGCCGTCAAATTTGCCACCGGCGTGCAGGATGGTCATCACCACCTCCAGCGCAGACTTCTTTACGCTGGGGTGCTCATCCACCGGGATGCCGCGGCCGTTGTCTTGTACGCTGACGCTGCTGTCTTTGTGAATGGTGACCTCAATGCGGTCACAGGCGCCTGCCAGGGCTTCGTCGATGGAGTTGTCCACCACCTCGTAGATCAGGTGGTGCAGGGCTTTGATATCCGTGCCGCCCACATACATGCCGGGGCGGCGGCGGACCGCTTCCAAGCCTTCAAGGACTTGAATATTCTCCGCTTGATAAGAACGGGGTTGCTCAGTTGCCACGCAGGGACCTCCGCAAGGGTTTCACGCGTAAAAGTTGGGCCAGGCCCAACCGATTCTATAATATTTGAATGCTTGCTGGCTGGGGAACCAGAGGACTGCTTTCCAGCACACTGCCTAATTCGAGTGGATGTTCTATTTTACCACGTCGGCCACAAAGTAGCCGCCCTAGCGCTCGGTTTCCTTGACCGGATTTGGCTACATATGTACAATGGGCCATTAACACCCGCGCGCTATGCGCAAAAATTCCTTGAAGCAAGAAGCAATCCCAAGAGGCTTGGCCTCTAGTGCAAGGAAACCTGAGAGGAGGTGGATGCTTAGGACAATTCAGCCAACCCTTTCCTTCCTAGGAAGAAACCTTAACCTGAACGTATTTTGGAGGAGTAAGAATGTCTAAAAAAGCATTTTCGATTTTGGCCCTGCTCGTGGTCACCAGCCTGTTGCTGGCTGCCTGCGGCGCTCCGGCTGCCAGTGGTGGCGCTGATGCCCCGGCTGCTGAGGGCGATGTGGTGGTTGCCGCTGGCGACCCCATCCGCATTGCGTCCGCTCTGGTGATCTCTGGCCCCAACACCGACCTGGGTCTGGATTCCCAGCATGGTGTGGAAATCGCCATTGAGTTCAAGGGCGAGATCAAGGGTCATGCCATCGAGCTGCAGGCTGAAGATGACGGCTGTTCCGCTGAAGGCGGCCAGGCCGCTGGTCAGAAGATCGTTTCTGACCCCAGCATTGTGGCCGTGATTGGCACCAGCTGCTCCGGCTCTGGTGTGCCCATGGCTCAGGTCGTTTCTGACGCCGGTTATGTGATGGTTTCCCCGTCCAACACCGCTCCGTCCCTGACCGACCCCGCCCAGGCTTGGAAGCCCGGTTACCTGCGCACTGCCCACAACGACAAGGTGCAGGGTGCTGCCATGGCTGAGTACGCTTACAGCGTGCTGGGTCTGAGCACTGCGGCCGCCATCCATGACGGCGACCCCTACACTGAGGGTCTGGCCAACGCCTTCCGCGAGTCCTTCGAGGCTCTGGGTGGTAGTGTGGTGGCCTTCACCGCGGTGAATGTTGGTGACACCGACATGCGCCCGGTGTTGACTTCCATCGCCGCTTCTGAAGGTGGCGCGCCTGCCTTCCTGTTCTTCCCGGTCTTCACCGCTGAGTGCGCCCACCTGGCCACCCAGGCGCTGGAAGTTGCCGGCTTGGAGAACACGGTGCGTGGCGCGGCTGACGGCTGCTTCTCCGCCGCTTCCGCTGAAGCCATCGGTGACGCCGCCCCTGGCATGTACTTCTCCGGCCCGGATCTGTCCTTCTCCGGTGATGTGTACAACCAGTTCGCTGCGGCTTACCAGAGCAACTTCGGTACCGCTCCGATCTCCGTCTTCCATGCCCACGCTTTCGATGCCACCAACATGGTGTTTGCTTGTATCGAAGAGGTATCCGTTGAGGGTGCCGATGGTTCCCTGACGATCAACCGCCAGGCCATGCGTGACTGCTTGTATGCCACCTCTGGCTTCCAGGGCATCACCGGTTCGTTGACCTGCAACGAATACGGCGACTGCGCTGATCCCAAGATCGCGGTGTACGAGATCGTGGATGGCGAGTACGTGTCTGTCTGGCCCTAAAGCCTGACGAATACGTACGGCTGATTAGCAAAATGGATAGGCCCAGGGCAACTGCCCTGGGCCTATCTAAAGCCCTCCTCAGGAGCTTTTGTATGAAAGACCGGCTTAAGAATCTTGATTTGATTACAGCGTTTTTGTGGTTGCTGCGGGCCGCAATTATTCTGGTGGTTGCCTGGGGCACGTTTAAGACCTTGCTCAGCAACCCCTACACCTCTCGCAACTGGTTGGACTTCATTATTTTCGGCATTGCCCAGGGCAGCATGTATGCGCTGATCGCGATTGGTTACACCCTGGTGTACGGCGTACTCAAGATGATCAACTTTGCCCATGGCGAGTTCTTCATGTCGGGCATCTTTACTGCCACTTCGGCCCTGGCCATTCCTCTGGCCGCCTCCGGCTTCATGGACCAGCACCCCTTGCTCAGCTTGCTGGCCATCGGCCTGCTCTCCATGCTGATCTCCGTGGGTATTGCCCTGCTCACCGAGCGCATCGCTTATCGCCCATTGCGCCATGCCCCGCGCCTGATGCCGTTGATCACGGCCATCGGCGCTTCGTTCTTCTGGCAGTACTATTTCCGCGGCTTGTTCGGCTCGCAGGTACGCCCCTTCCCCACCGTAGCGGCCTTGCAGGGCAGCATTCCCTTCCTCAACACCACCGTACTCAAGACTCACGTTTTGGTTGTGGTGGTGACGGTGCTGGCCCTGGTGGCCTTGAACTTCTTCATTACTAAGACGCGGGCCGGCATGGCCATCCGCTCTGTTTCGGAGAACAAGGACGTGGCGGCCCTGATGGGCATCAATGTCGACCGGGCGATCAGCATGACCTTCGCCACCGGCGCCACCATGGCCGGTTTGGCCGGCTTGCTGTATGCGCTGGTCTACGGCCAGGTGCACTTCTTTATGGGCTTCATCCCCGGCATCAAAGCCTTTACCGCGGCCGTCTTGGGCGGCATTGGCAACATCCCCGGCGCTGCAGTGGGCGGCTTGCTGCTCGGTTTGTTCGAGTCGGTCGGCCCCAGCCTGTTCCTGCAGGGTCTGGGCATTCCCGCCTTCAACCAGCTCAAGGACGTGATCGCCTTCACCATGCTGGTGCTGGTGCTGATCTTCCGCCCGCAAGGCATTATGGGCGAGCGCCTGGCTGAGAAGAAGGCCTGAGGTAAATCAATTATGGACAACCTGACTTCCTCCGGTTGGAGACAAGCCCTGCTGCAGGGCTTTGTGGCCGGCCTCATCACGGTCAGCGCCAGCACGATTGGCATGGTGGAACTTTTCGGCACGCGCTATTTCCTCGCTGGGCTGTTCACCATGGGCCAGCTGCTGCTCTTCGCCCCGCCGGCCGTACTGGCTTTCTCACTGGCGGGCAAGATTAAGAGCCAGGGCATCAGCATCGTGACCGTCAAGGCTGCCGCGATTGGCGCGATCAGCGGCGCCATGCTGGCCTTGCTGGTCTGGGCTAACCAAACCTTCCCGCTGCGCACCGTGCTCATCAATCTCTCCCCCAAGCTGATGGGCCTGCTGACCTTCGATAGGTCTTTGGCAGAAGGCGCCCTGATCCTGATTGGCGTCTCTGTAGCCACCGCGGTCTTTGGCGCCCTGCTGCAGTTTGTGCCCCGGCTGTACCGCCAGGCGCTGCTCTCTGCGATCATCACCACCCTGGGCGTGGGCCTGCTGGCTCCGCTGCTGTTTGAGCGCATCCGCAACTTCTTCGGCCAGTCTGTGGCGCAGCTGGTTTTCACCTCCAGCGCTTTGCAGGTGGTGCCGGCCATCATCATCTTCGCTGCCTCGGCGGCGCTGTTCTACTTCCGCGGCAAGGCTGCGCTTAACAGCAAGCCCAAGGCTGAGCAAAAGCTGAACCCACGCCAGAAGATGTTGCGCCAGATCCCTCTGGCCATCTTCTTGCTGATCCTGCCGATGCTGCTGGGCTCCTACCTGACCGAGATCACCAACAATGTGGGCATCTTCCTGCTAATGGGCTTGGGTCTCAACATCGTGGTCGGCCTGGCCGGTCTGTTGGACCTGGGGTATGTGGCCTTCTTCGCCATTGGTGCTTACACCATGGCCGTGCTCACCTCCACGGGCCCGCTGGGCGTGGCGCAGATGTCTTTCTGGGCCGCCCTGCCGATCTGTGTGGCCGTGTCGGCGTTGGCCGGCGTGCTGCTGGGCACCCCGGTGCTGCGCATGCGCGGCGACTACCTGGCGATCGTCACCCTGGGCTTCGGTGAGATCATCCGCATCCTGGCCCTCTCCGACTTGCTCAAGCCGTTCATCGGCGGCGCGCAGGGCATCCTGCAGATCCCCAAGCCCTCCATCGCCGGCATTACGCTGATCTCACCGGAGCAACTCTATTACGTCATCCTGGGCGGTGCCCTGCTGGCCGCCTTCATCTCCAACCGCCTGCGCGAATCGCGCGTGGGTCGCACCTGGATCGCCATGCGTGAGGATGAAGACGTGGCCGAGGCGATGGGCATCAACCTGGTCAGGACCAAGCTGCTGGCCTTCGCCATCGGCGCGGGCTTCTCCGGCCTGGCAGGCGCCATCTTCTCGCCCAAACTGACCTCCATCTTCCCGCACAGTTTCAACCTGCTGATCTCGATCAACATCCTCAGCCTGATCATCGTCGGCGGCCTGGGCAGCATCCCCGGCACCATCGTCGGCGCCCTGGTGCTGGTCGGCCTGCCGGAGTTGCTGCGTGAATTCGCCGAGTTCCGCTGGCTGATGTATGGCTTGTTGCTGGTGGTCATGATGCTCAACCGCCCGGAGGGCTTCATCCCCTCAGACGTCATCCGTCGTGAGCTGCACAGCGGCGACGAGCACCGGGCAGAGGTTTAGGAGCTGACATGCCTATCATTCTCAAAGCAACCGACATTAAGAAGACCTTTGGCGGCCTGGTGGCGGTCAATGGCCTCAGCATCGAAATTCCGCGTAACAGCATTTCGGCGGTGATCGGCCCCAACGGCGCCGGCAAGACCACTTTCTTCAACTGCATCACTGGCTTCTACAAGGTGGACAGTGGAGAAGTGCTCTTCGACGGTGAGTACATCCAGAACCGCCGCACGGACCAGATCTCACGCATCGGCATTTCGCGCACCTACCAGAACATCCGCCTGTTCAATAGCACCACGGCGATCGAGAACGTGCTGGTGGGTTTGGAACCGCGCCTCGAGACCAGCGTGCTGGACTCCGTGCTGCGCACCCGCCGTTTCCACGAAGAAGAGAAGTCTTCGGTGGAGGAGGCCCGCGGTCTGCTGGAGTTCGTCGGTCTCAAGGGCCTGGGCGATCAGCTCTCCAGCAATCTCTCCTACGGCGCCCAGCGCCGGCTGGAGATTGCCCGGGCGCTGGCCAGCAAGCCCAAACTGCTGCTGCTGGACGAGCCCACCGCCGGCATGAACCCCAACGAAACCGCCGAGATGACCCGTTTCATCCTCGACCTGCGCGACAAACTGGGCATCACCATCCTGCTGATCGAACACGATATGCGCGTGGTGATGGGCATTAGCGACCAGATCACCGTGCTGGACTACGGTTCGAAGATCGCCGAAGGCGGACCCAAGGACATCCAAAACGATGTTCGTGTGATCGAAGCCTACCTGGGCCGCGGCGCAGCCTCTGGCCTTAAAGACGCCAAGGCAAACTAGGAGGCAGCCAGATGGCAATGCTCGAAGTCAATAACATTCACACCTACTACGGCAACATTCATGCCCTCAAAGGCATTTCGCTGGAAGTCAACGAAGGCGAGATCGTGACTTTGATCGGCGCCAATGGCGCCGGGAAAACCACTACTCTGCGCACCATCTGCGGTTTGCTGCGCCCGCGTGAAGGGCACGTCAAGCTGAATGGCGAGGACCTGGCCAAGTACCCGGCCCACCAGTTGGTCTACAAAGGCGTCGCCATGGTGCCGGAGGGTCGTGGCGTGTTTGCCCAGCTCTCCGTGGAAGAGAACCTGGAGCTGGGCGCCTACAGCCGCAATGACAAGCCCGAGATCGCCGAGGACAAGGAACACATTTTCAGCCTCTTTCCCCGGCTGAAAGAGCGCCGCAACCAGGTGGCCGGCACCCTCTCCGGCGGTGAACAGCAGATGCTGGCCACCGGCCGGGCGATGATGGCGCGCCCCAAACTGCTGCTGATGGATGAACCCTCAATGGGCCTGGCGCCGATCCTGGTTGAAGGCATCTTCGACACGATCAAGAACATCAACGCCCAGGGCACCACCGTGCTGCTGGTGGAGCAGAACGCCCTGATGGCGCTGTCCATCGCCCATCGCGGCTATGTGTTGCAGACTGGCGAGATCGTCTTGAGCGACACGGCTAAGAAGCTGGCCAACAACAAGACCGTCCAAAAAGCCTACTTGGGCGTCGACTAACTCCCACGTCCTGACCAAAGAGCGCAGCCCAAGGCTGCGCTCTTTTTGTATTACCGTCATCGCCAATATCACCTGACGGACAGCCGTAAGGGCACACGGCCGTGCGCTCCAAAATTTCACCCATTCACCCCGAACGCGTACCCACCCTAAACAACGTATCATTCTGAGCGGATCAATAATGAGCCGCCTGACCGCCGAACCCGATCAGCGAAGAATTTTAGAACCCAGTCTTCGGAATAACCTGAGAACCTCAAACCGCCACCCAGCCGTAGGACGCGCGGCGCGCATTCCAAATGCCACCCTTGCACGCCTGCTCCGCAAAGGGATTAGAATTTGTCTATGCTGCTGCTGAACGCCAATGAGGTCCGCCAAGCCCTGCCGATGAAGGAGTGCGTCCAGGCGATGAAAAGTGCCTACGCGGCGCTCTCCGCCGGCAAGGCCGAAGTGCCGCTGCGCCTGCGCCTGCCCGTGGCGCCCAATCAAGGCCTCAGCCTCTTCATGCCGGCCTTTGTGGACGACCCTGCCAGCCAGGCCTTGGCGGTCAAGATCGTCTCGCTGTTTGACCACAACCCGGGCCGCGGCCTGCCCTTCATCCACGCCGCGGTGCTGGTGCTCCACCCGCAGACCGGCGCGGTGGAAGCGCTGCTGGAAGGCGGCAGCCTGACCGCCATTCGCACCGGCGCGGGCTGCGGGGCAGCCACCGACGTGCTGGCCCGGACGGATGCCCGCACGGTCGCCATTTTTGGCGCCGGGGTGCAGGCTCGCACTCAGCTGGCCGCAGTGTGTGCCGTGCGCCCCATAGAAACCGCCTGGGTCTATGCACCGGCCGGGGTCGAGGCGTTTATTGCCGAGATGGCCGGGCAGGGCGATGTGCCGGCCGACCTGCGGGCTGCCGGCAGCCCGGCGGAGGCGCTGGCCGCTGCCGACATCGTCAGCGCCGCCACCACCAGCGCCACCCCCGTCTTCGCCCACGCCGACCTGCGGCCGGGTACTCACGTCAACGGCGCCGGCTCGTACACGCCCGACATGCAGGAGATCCCGGCCGAGACGGTGGCCGCCGGCCTGGCTGCGGTGGACAGCCGCAGCGCGGCCTTGGTCGAAAGCGGCGACCTGCAGCGCCCGCTGGCCGCCGGCCTGCTGCAGGAAGCCGAGATCGCTGAGATCGGCGAGATCATCGCAGGTACCCGCCCCGGCCGCCAGGACGCCGAGCAGGTCACCTTCTTTAAATCCGTGGGCGTCGCCGTGCAAGACGCCCTGGCCGCCCAACTGGCTCTGCAGAATGCCCGCAAGCTCGGCCTGGGCACCGAGGTGACCTGGTGATGCTTGTGCGCCGCTGGGTTGCTTACTCATTGGATGCCCTGGTCGGTTTTGCCCTGTTCGCTGGTTTGCAGATGGCTCTCTTTGTGCCCTTGCGTACCAAGTTGGGCATCAGTGAACCCTGGTTTTACTCTGGTTGGAACACGCAGCTCTACACTTGGCTGACCGCTTCGCTGCCCGTTTGGCTCTATTTCAGCCTGACGCAGGCGTCTGCTGCGCAGGCCACCTGGGGTATGCGCACACTTGGTTTGCGCCTGCATAATCTGCGCAGCAATTTGCCGGTTTCGCTCAACCAGGCGTTCATCCGCAGCCTGGTGTTACTGCTGCCTTGGGAATTGGCCCACATCGCCAATAATTTCCCCATCCCGCTTTGGTATGACCCACAGCCGGGCTTTCGCCCGGCCTTTGCCCTGGTTGTCTTGCTTGGTGGGTTGACCATCGCACTGATCCTGTTTCGTTCAGACCAGCGCGGCTTGCCTGACCTGGTCGCTGGAACTCAACTTATTCAAAGGAAGAACGCGTGAATCTGCCAAAATCTGCTTCGGTTGTCGTCATTGGCGGCGGCGTAATGGGCGCCTCTACGGCCTATCACCTGGCCGAGCGCGGCATCAAAGATGTGCTGCTGCTGGAAAAGGAAGAATTCTTCGGTCAGGGCGCCACCGGCCGCTGCGCCGGCGGGGTGCGTTATCAGTTCGCCACGGAGATTAACATTCGGCTCTCGCAGGCCAGCCTGCCCATGCTGGAGCGCTTTGCCGAAGAACTGGGGCAGGAGGTGGACTACCGCCAGTGCGGCTATCTCTTCCTGCTCGACAACGACAAGGACATCCAGACCTTCCGCCACAACGTGGAACTGCAGCACAAGTTGGGCGTGCAGACCGAATGGCTGGACGGCGACGAGATCCGCCGCCGCCTGCCCGACATGCGTCTGGATGACGTGCAGGCTGCGACCTTTAACGCCCAAGATGGCTTGTGTGACCCCAACGGCGTGGTGATGGGCTACATCAATGCCGCCGCGCGCCTGGGCGCCCAGTGCCTTACCCAGGTGGAGGTCACTGGGCTGGATGTGCAAGACGGCGTAATCCTCGGCGTGCACACCAACCAGGGCGACATTGAGACCCCGCTGGTGGTCAATGCCGCCGGCCCCTGGGCGGGCCAACTGGGCCGCCTGGCCGGCATCGAGATCCCGATCACGCCCGTGCGCCGCCAGATGCTGACCACCACGGCCCTGCCGCAGCTGCCCGCCGACTTTCCCTTCGTGATTGACTTCGCCAAATCACTGTACTTTCACCGCGAGGGCGACGGACTGCTGACCGGCATGTCCAACCCCGGCCAGGCGCCTGGGTTGGACCAGAACGTCGACCCGGACTGGGAATTGGTCCACATGGAACACGCCATCCAGCGCTTGCCCCTGCTGGAGCGCGCCGGCATCGTTTCGCATTGGGCCGGCCTCTACGAAGTCACCCCTGACGCGCACCCCATCTTCGGCGCCACGTCGGTGGACGGCTTTTTCGTCGTGGCCGGCTTCTCCGGCCACGGCTTCATGCACGGCCCGGTCTCCGGCAAGCTGATCAGCGAGATCATCCTGGACGGGGCCGCCAGCACAGTCGACGTCTCCATGCTTGACTTGGCCCGCTTCGCCGAGAAGCGGCCCATCGTGGAATACAATGTGATCTGATGCCCAGCGCGGAAATCCTCACCATCGGCACCGAGCTGCTGCTCGGCGAGATCGTCGACACCAACACCCAGGCCCTGGCGCGCCTCCTGCGCGACGCCGGGGTCGATTTGTATTGGACCGGCACTGTGGGCGACAACCAGGCCCGCATTGCCGCGGCGGTGCAGCTGGCGCTGGGCCGCTCACAAGTGCTGCTGTGCACCGGCGGCCTGGGGCCGACCGTCGATGACGTGACCCGCGAAGGCATTGCCCAGGCCCTGGGCGTCGAGTTGGAGTTCCGGGAGGAGCTTTTGCTCAAGTTGGAAGAGCGCTTTGCGCGCTTCAAACGCAAACCCAGCGAGAACAACAAACGCCAGGCGTACCTGCCGGCCGGGGCGCAGGCCCTGGAGAACGCAGTGGGCACCGCGCCGGGCTTCCTCATCGAGCGCGGCGAGCAAGTCATTATTTCCATGCCCGGCGTGCCGGGCGAAATGCACTACATCATGGAGCACGGCGTGCTGCCATATTTCGAGCAGCGCTACGGCAAAGGCGCCGTGATCCGCACGCGCGTGCTGCACACCGCGGGCGTGCCTGAGTCGCAGATCGACGAGAAGCTGGACGACCTGGAGCGCCAGACCAACCCTACCGTCGGCCTGGCGGCGCACGCCGGTTCTGTGGATGTGCGTCTGACCGCCAAAGCGCAGACCGCCGCCGAAGCTGAAGTCATGCTAGCCGAGCTGGAAAGTGAAACGCGCCGGCGCCTGGGTCACTGGGTCTATGGCGCAGATGATGAGAGCCTGGCGCGCGCCGCCTTGGGTTTGCTGGCCGCGACGGACAAGCGCCTGGCCGTGATCGAGAAGGGCCTGGACGGCGTGGTCATCCGCAGCCTGACCGGCCAGGGCAATGCCTTTGTCGGCGGCGAGATTCAGGGCACAGAAATAAAAAGCAAGCCGCTGCCTGAGCTGACCGACCAATACGCCAAAGAAGTGCGCGCCGAGGTCGTGTTGGGTGTGGAACTCAGACAGGCTGATGGGCAAGCCGATTTGCAGATCGCCCTGCGCGGTCTGGGCCCCAACCGTGATTACGAGTTCTCTTATGGCGGTCACCCGCGCCAAGCGCAGCTGTGGGCCGCCAACCTGGCGCTTAGCTTGCTGCGCACCAAGCTGATCAAAGAGCATGATACGCTGGATGATCCAGATGAATCCTAGATGCAGTGTTAATAAGACCGGGAGAGTCTAGTGAGCCAAAAAATCGATTACTTATTCACCAATGCCCTGGTGCTCACCATGGACGCCGGGCTGAGCCAATATGCCGAAGGCGCCGTGGCGGTCAAAGGTGACAGCATTATCGCCGTCGGGCCGCAGGCGCAGCTGGCCGCCCAATACCAGGCTGCCGAAATCGTGGATTGCGGCGGCAAGGTGCTGATGCCCGGGCTGGTCAATGCCCACACGCATGTGCCCATGACCCTGCTGCGCGGCCTGGCAGACGATACCCGCCTGGATGTCTGGCTGCTGGGCTACATGATGCCGGTGGAGCGCCAGTTCGTGAATCCGGAATTTGTGCGGCTGGGCACTTCGATCGGCGCGGCGGAATTCATCCGCTCCGGCGTCACCAGCTTTGCCGATATGTATTATTTCGAATCCGCTGTGGCGGAAGCCACCGCCGCGGCCGGTCTGCGCGGCGTGCTCGGCCAGACCGTGATGCAGTTCCCTGCGCCAGACGCCAAGTCATACGAAGACTCGCTGGCGCACACCCGTGAGTTCATTGAAGAATGGCTGGGGCACCCACTGGTGGTGCCGGCTGTCTCTCCGCATGCCCCCTATACTTGTACCGCCGAGATCTTGCAGGCCTGCGCCGCCCTGGCCGTGGAATACGACGTGCCGCTGCATACCCACATCGCCGAGACGGCCTTCGAAGTGGAAAACGCCCGCCGTGACTGGGGTATGCCGGTGGTGCCGTACGTCAAGAAGCAGAATCTCTTTGACGCCAAGGTGCTGGCGGCCCACTGTGTGCACATCGACAGCGGCGAGATCAACACGCTGTTGCACCACCGGGCTGGCGTCTCGCACAACCCCTCGTCCAACCTCAAGCTGGCCTCCGGGGCCGCCCCGGTGGCGGAGATGCTTAAGGTTGGCCTGAATGTCGGCATTGGCACGGATGGACCCGCCTCCAACAATGACCTGGACATGTTCGAGGAAGTGCGCCTGGCCGCCTTCCTCTCCAAGTTCCGCACCAATGACCCCACATCGCTCCCCGCCCAGACTGCGCTGCTGATGGCCACTCGTCTGGGCGCCCAGGCCATGCACATCGGCCACTTGACCGGCTCGCTGGAGCCGGGCAAGCGCGCCGACCTGATCCTGGTGGACATTCATAAACTGCACAATTCGCCGCACTTCACGCGTGACCCCAACGGGGTCTATGCCCAGATCGTGTATGCCAGCAAGTCCACCGACGTCAGCGATGTGATGGTCAACGGCAAGTGGCTGATGCGCGCCCACCAACTGTTGACCCTCAACGAGACCGAGCTGGTGGAACAGGCCGCAGACCTGGCCAAGCAGATCGACCAGTTCCTGATCAGGCGCGAATCTTCGGTGCACTCCAAGCTGGTCGCCATTGGCGGCGCCCGTCAAGAGCAGAGCTTCGAGGTGCAGGTCAAGGTCAAGGTGGACGATGCCGAGGCGGTCTTGAAAGCCCTGGAGAACGCCGAGATCGAGAAGGTCTATTCGCGCCACTATCGCGAGTTCGACACCTACTTCAAGTTCGAAGGCGAAGACAGCGTGCTGCGCTATCGGGAAGATGAATTCCTGGATGAGCTTGGCAAGGTGGACCATGTGCGCTATCGCCTAACCCTGATGGGTGAGCCGCACGAACGTGAATTCCCCAGCGATGTGATGCTCTCCCGCAGCCGGTTTATTGCCCCGGCGGATCAAAGCCTGCGCTTCTACCGCGAGTACTTCAAGCCGGCCAGAGAGATCCAGGTAGTCAAGGAACGCCGCCGCTGGTTGGTGCGCTTCCGAGACACCGAATTTTACGTCAACCTCGACTTCGTAGACCGCCCTGACCTGGGCACTTACCTGGAGGTCAAGAGCCGCACCTGGAGCCGCAAGGACGCCGAGCACAAGTCCGTTCTGGTCCTGGAATTGGTCAAAGCTCTGGGGATCTCCACCGCCGAGACCGAAGCCCGCGAATATGTGCGCATCGCCGAGGACAGCCGCTGAACACAACTGACGCGAAGCCTTTGATGCGCCAGCCCAGCCTGGAAGCTATAATCAGCTTCCAGGCTTTTTGTTAGGAGTGCACCCTGAGCGAAGACCCATCCACCCGTAAGCTGGACTTCCAAGAGGACCAAGTCCGCTACAACCAGCTGCAGCCGGGCCACGTGCTGGCTGATCGCTACGAGATCCAAGAGATCGTCGGCATGGGCGGCATGGGTTCTGTTTACCGCGCCCGGGACAAGAACTTCAAAGCCATTCGCCTGGTGGCCATCAAGGAAATGATCAGCCAGGTGACCGATTCGGTGGTGCGCAAGAACATTTTCCAGATCTTTGAGCGCGAAGCCAATATTCTGGCCACCCTGCGCCACCCCACCATTCCGCGTATTTACGACTATTTCTCGGTGGACGAGCGCGCCTACCTGGTCTTGGAATTCATCCATGGCAAGAACTTGGAACAGCTGCTCTCAGACGCCAAAGGGTTCTTCCCGGAACAGCAGATCTTGGGCTGGGCGGTGGAACTGTGTGACGTGCTCGAGTATTTGCACGCCCACAAGCCTGAGCCGGTGATCTTCCGCGACATCAAGCCCTCCAACATCATGTGCACCCTGCAGAACCACATCGCTCTGGTGGATTTCGGCATCGCCAAAGTTTTCGAAGGCAATCAAAAGAACACCATGGTGGGCACCCAGGGCTATTCCCCGCCCGACCAGTACCGCGGCGAGGCCACTCCGCAGGTGGATATCTACGCCTTGGGCGCTACGCTGCACCACCTGTTGACCCTGCGTGACCCGCAGTTGGAGGCGCCGTTCTCCTTTTCCGAGCGGCCCATCACCGAGGTCAACCCGGCGGTGAGCCGCGAGTTCGCCGCGGTGGTGGAGCGCGCCCTGGAGTACAAGCCAGAGGACCGCTACGCCAATGCCGCCGAGATGAAGGAAGCGCTGCTCAATGTCGCCCAGAAGACCGGCACGCTGCTGAACTTGAACATCCCCGCCGTGACCGCCCCCCGCGCCCAGGCGATGGGCGTCAAGCCCTTGTGGGCTTTCGCCTGCGAGGATGAGCTGCGCAGTTCGCCGACCTTCCATGACGGCGTCCTCTACCAAGGCTGCTACGACAACAACCTGTATGCCCTGGACGCGGCCAATGGCGAGTTCAGCTGGAAATACGCCAGCGACGGCGGCATTGCCAGCAAGCCCGCCGTGTTCGAGGGCAATGTCTATTTCGGTTCTGAGGATAAGCGCCTGCATGTGGTGTCGGCCCGCAGCGGCCGTGTGGTCTGGACACATTACACTGATGGGCCGGTGCGTTCCTCGCCGCGCATCGCCGAGGGCCACGCCTTCATCGGCTCGGACGACGGCTTTTTACACGCGGTCAACACCGCCAGCGGCCGCCTGGCTTGGAAGGCCGAGGCCGGTTCGCCGGTGCGCTCCACACCCTTCGTCAGCAGCGAGTACGTCTATTTTGGCTCTGAGGCGGGTGACTTCACCTGCGTGGACTTCCGCGGCGAGGCCCGCTGGCGTTTCAAGGCCAAGCGCGGGGTCACTTCTTCGCCGGTGGCCGCCGACGGAGTGGTCTATTTCGGATCGATGGACAATACGCTCTACGCGCTGGACGCCGGCTCGGGCTGGGTGGTCTGGCGTTTCCGCCTGGGCAAAGGCAGCATCTCCAGCCCGGCCCTGGCCGGACACTTGCTTTATACCGGCGCGGCGGACCAGAACATCTACTGCATTGACGTGCGCTCGGCCAAGGAGCTGTGGCGCTTCACCACTGAGCACCAGGTCACCGGCTCGCCGGTGCTGCACCGCGGCGCGCTGTACTGCGGCTCGGTGGATGGCAGCTTCTATTGCCTGGAGGCCGCCACTGGGCAGCTGCGCTGGCGCTTCCAGACCGGTGGGCCCATCACCGCCACGCCCACCGTGCATGAAGACATGGTCTTCATTGGCTCCACCGACAAGCATATTTACGCCTTTTCCGCGTAAGGACAGATCGTGAAACGCTTATTGGACAGGATCTTTAGACGCAAACCGACTCCCCCCAGCCGCGCCGCCACGCTGCCGCTGGGCGAGGCCGACGCGCTGGCTCCGCCAAGCCGCGGCTCGGGCTTTTATCATTTCATCTCGGGCAGCAGCTTGGACACTGGACGCCGCCGGGACAACAACGAAGATGCCCTGCTGTGCATCAACGTCGCCCTGGGCGCCGAACAGGCCGCCCAGCCGCTGGGCCTCTACGCCATCGCCGACGGCATGGGCGGCCACCGCAATGGCGAGCTGGCCAGCGAAGCAGCCGTGCGCGCCTGGGGCAGCGCCTTGCTGGGTAAGCTCTACAAGCTGCTGTTTGGCCCCAACCCGCAGGCCGCAGAGGAATCGCTGCGCGAGCTGATGGAAGCTGCCGTCGGCGAAGCGCACCGCGCCGTGACCAAAACTGCCCCCGGCGGCGGCTGCACGCTGACCGCCGCCCTGGTGGTGGGCAACCAAATGGTTGTGGCCCACCTGGGCGACAGCCGGGCCTATGCCGTGCACCGTGACGGTCGCATGCAGCAGCTGACCCGCGACCATACGCTGGTGCAGCGCCTGCAGGAGATGGGCCAGCTCAGTGCCGAAGAGGCCGCCAGCCACCCGCAGAAGTCAGTCCTGTACCGGGCGCTGGGGCAGGGCGGGGCGGCCCGGCCGGAGATCTTCATCAGCAGCCTGCCCAACCCGGGCAGCCTGCTGCTGTGCTCGGACGGCCTGTGGGGCGTGGTTTCCGAGGATGAGATCCAGCGCATCGTCAACTCGACAGACAACCCGCACCTGGCCTGCCAGAAGTTGGTGCAGGCTGCCAATCATGCCGGGGGACCGGACAATATTTCTGTGATCTTGGTGCGCGCCACCGCCTAGGGGTTATGACCACCAGCTATTTAGACAACTTCTATGCTCGCCTGGGGATCTCCCAAACGGCTTCATTGCAAGACGTGCAGCGCGCCTATCGCGCCGCGGCGCGCAAGTACCACCCAGACGCCAACCCCAGCGCCGGAGCGCAGGAGATCTTCTTGCTGGTGCAGGAAGCCTATTCAGTGCTGGGCGACCAGTCTCGCCGGGCCGAGTACGACCTGACCCTGCCGCCGGACATCAACCCGCCGGCCGACCTGATGGTCAATGCACTCTACAGCCGCAGCCAGGTGACCCCTGGCGAGGGCCAGCAAGTGGTCTACGTGATGCTCGACCTGATGGCCGCCGAGCTGCTGCGCGGCCGCCGCCCGCCGCTGAACGTCTCGCTGGTGTTGGACACCTCCACCTCCATGGCCGGCTCGCGACTCAACCAGGTGCTCAAGTCCGCCATGCAGTTCATTGAAGAACTGGAGCCGCAAGACACGCTTTCGGTGGTGGCTTTCAATGACTATGCCGAGCTGGTCTTGCCCGCCCAGCCCGTGGTCAACCCCCAGTTGCTGCGCGCTCGCCTAGGCGCCCTGCAGGCCCGCGGCGGCACCGAGATCTTGCAGGGCCTGCGCGCCGGCCTGGTGGAAGTGCGCCGCAACATGCGCCCCAATGCCGTCAATCACCTGCTGCTGGTTACCGACGGCCGCACTTACGGCGACGAAGCCGGCTGCCTGCAGCTGGCGGCCCAGGCGGCCCAGCTGGGCGTGCCCATCTCTGTCATCGGCATTGGTGAGGAGTGGAACGAAGCCTTTGTGGACCAACTGGCCGCCACAGCCGGCGGCGCCAGCCTGTATGCCGACAAAAGCACGCAGATCACCCAACTGGTGCAGCGCCGCCTGACCGGCCTCAACCAGGTCTACGCCAGCAATGTCAAGCTGCATTACCAGGCCGGCCTTGGCTGCCGGCTGGACTATGCCTTTCGCCTGGCGCCGGAGGGCGGCATGCTCCAGGGCGATTCGCCGCTTTTCCTTGGCGACATCCCGCTGGATGGCAGCCTCAGTGTGCTGCTCGAGTTCAGCGTGGACGCCCGCACTTTTCGGGAAGGCCATGTCACCCTGGCTGAGGGTGACTTGCGCCTGGATGTGCCCAGCCGCGTGATTCCCGCCACCAAAACCCGCTTCGAACTGACCCGCCCGGTGAAAAGTGTCGCGGCGCCTGAAGCCCCGCCGCGCGCCCTGGTCGGCGCGATTGGAAAGCTTTCGCTATACCGCATGCAGGAGCGCGCCCGCGCCGACCTGCAGAACGGCGACCCCCAGGCGGCCGCCAAGCGCCTGCGCATACTGGCCACCCGGCTGCTCTCTGGCGGCGAGCGTGGCCTGGCCCGCCAGGTCTTGAATGCCGCCGACGAGATTAAGCAGGGCGGCAGCCTGGGTGACAAAACCGGAAAACAGATAAAATACGGCACGCGCGCCCTGGTGGCCGACTTCGCGGCCAGCGGGCCGATGTCTGAAAAGGAAACCACGTGACGATCACTTGTTCGAATTGCGCGGCCAAAGTGCAGACCGGCAGCTTGTTTTGCAGCCAGTGCGGCGCCGCCCTGCAAGAGAACAGCGGCGTGCCTACCATGGCCATCGGCGGTGAGGTGCTGCGCCCGCGGCGCTCCAAAACCAGCCCGCCTGCCAGCCGCATTGCCCGCCTGGCCTTGCACATCGTGCGCACCGGCGAGATCATCCCGGTCGGCGGCGAGGGCGAGTATGTGATCGGCCGGGTCAGCAGCGGGCAGTCCGTCCTGCCGGACATCGATCTGGAGCCGTTTAGCGCTTACGAGGCAGGCGTCTCGCGCCTACACGCCCGCATAAACGTCTCGCGCGAGGCGATCCTGATTACCGACTTGGGCTCTTCCAACGGCACCCTGGTGAATGAGGAGAAGGTCCTGCCGCACCAAAGCCACGTTCTGCACGACAAGGACATCGTCTCGCTGGGGCACTTCAGCGTTCAAGCCCTCATCGGGCAGGATTAAGCATGGCCTATACGATTCTGGTGCACATTTTGAACGAAGAACCCTTTGTGGGCGAGATCGACGATTTGCCGGGGCCGGCAGATGTCAGCCTGCGCATCCAAAACCCGCGCAAGCGCGACGGCAAGGATCTACCTTATTTGCAGGGCGATGTCACTTCGGTGCTATATCCCTGGTCGCGCATCAACTTTATTGAAGTGCTGCCCAGCGGCGGCGAAGACGAGATCATTGGCTTTGTGCGCGAGTGAGTGACATGAGCACCAACGACCAGTTTCAAAACAAGCGCATCCTGGTGGTGGACGATGAAGAGCGCATTGTGCGCTTCATCCGCCTCAACTTGGAGCAAGACGGCTTCCAAGTGGTGGAAGCCAACACCGGCCGCCAGGCGCTGGACAAGCTGCGCCAGTCGCTCCCGGACCTGATGCTGCTGGATGTGATGCTGCCCGACCTGGACGGTTTTGAGGTGCTGCGCATGGTGCGCGAGAACCATGACGTGCCCATTATCATGCTGACCGCCAAGACTGAAGAGGACGACCGCGTACGCGGCCTGGAGCTGGGCGCCGACGACTACGTCACCAAGCCCTTCAGCCCGCGTGAGCTGGTCAGCCGGGTGCGGGCCGTGCTGCGCCGCACCGAAGGGCGCGAGGCCCAAGGCGTCATCCAGGTGGATCAGCGCCTTAAGATCGACTTTGACCGCCGCGAGGTCTGGCTGGAGGGCAAGCTGGTCAAGCTGCGCCCCACGGAATACCGCCTGCTGTACCACCTGGTGCAAAACGCCGGCTGGGTGGTGACCCATGACCAGATCCTGGCCAAGGTCTGGGGCTACGAATATCGCGATGAGCCGCACTATGTGCGTTTGTATGTGAACTACCTGCGTGAGAAGCTGGAAGAAGACCCGGCCAACCCCAAATACATCCTGACCGAGCGCGGGGTGGGCTATCGTTTTGTGGATTACAAACGCCAGCAGCCCGCCGAAGAAGCCAAGCCCAAGAAGAGCAAGAGCTAGCGATTCCATCGCTGGTTAGAATAGAGAGGCTCAATGCCCTGCGTTGAGCCCGCCGTGTTTCGCCCAATACGGAGAATTAGGAATTTCGCATGAAACAGCACGCAAAAGTGTTTTACGCCTTGCTGGGCAACAATATTCTGGTCTCGATCACCAATTCCACGGTGTGGTTTGCCCTCACGTTTTTTGTCTTTCTGGAAACGCAATCGGTCTTCGCCACGTCGATCATTTCCGGGTTGTACCTGGTGCTTACTTCCGCCTCCGCTTTTTGGTTTGGTTCGGTGGTGGACCATCACAAGAAGAAGGATGTGATGCTGGTTTCCAGCTTAGTCTCGGTGGTCATTTTCGCGCTGGGCTTCGGCGTGTACATCACCGCCGCGCCTGGCGAACTGGCCAACGTGGCCAGCCCGCGCCTGTGGCTGTTGGCCCCGCTGCTGTTGGCGGGCGTGATCGCTGGCAATGTGCGTTCCATCGCCATGCCGACCCTGGTGAGCATGCTCTTCCCGGCCAGGGAGCGCGAACGCGCCAATGGCCTGGTGGGCACCGCCTTCGGCGTTTCGTTTCTGATGACCTCGGTCTTCAGCGGTCTGCTGGTAGGCCACTCCGGCATGTATCTGGTGCTCATCCTGGCCATGCTGATCACCCTGGCCGCCATGCTGCACCTGTGGACCATCTCGGTGCCGGAGAAGGAGATCGTCCATCTGGAGGATGCGCCGCCCGCCAAGGTGGACGTGCGCGGCACTTTCAAGCTGGTCAAGGGCGTGCCAGGGCTATTGGCGCTGATCCTCTTCACCACGTTCAACAATTTCCTCGGCGGCGTTTTTATGGCCCTGATGGACGCCTACGGCCTTTCGCTGGTCTCGGTGGAAGTCTGGGGCTTCCTGTGGGGCGGGCTCAGCACGGCCTTCATCATCGGCGGCCTGTTGATCGCCCGTTTCGGCCTGGGCGGCAAGCCCTTGCGGGCCATGTTCACTGCCAACATCGTCATCTGGCTGATCAGCTCGGTCTTCACCATCCAGCCGTCCATCGTGCTGTTGGCCGTGGGCTGCTTTATCTATCTGTGCGTGGTGCCCTTCATTGAAGCCGCCGAGCACACCATCATCCAGAAGGTCGTGCCGGTGGGGCGCCAGGGTCGGGTCTTCGGTTTCGCCCAAAGCATCGAGTCGCTGGCCTCGCCGCTGACCGCCTTCTTCATCGGGCCGATCGCCCAATTCATCTTCATTCCGTTTATGACCACCGGCGCCGGGGTGCAGTTGATCGGCGAGTGGTTTGGCGCCGGGCCGGACCGCGGCATCGCCCTGGTCTTCATCGTCACCGGCCTGATCGGCCTGACGGTCACGCTGATCGCCATGCGCTCCAAACCCTATCAGGTGCTGGCCCAGCGCTACGCGGCAGCCGAATAACAGCGGCTGCCTGCTTGTCATTCCGAGAGGCTGCGCAGCATTGCCTTTAACGTTCCTCATATAAAGCGTTTGCATTCTTTTAACTCACGCCCGCTATCTTAGCTATGCTCTTCAGGAGCAACACTCTTACACATATCTTGGAGGTTGAGATGGCAAACATTACTCGTTGGGAACCCTTGCGGGAGATCATGGAACTGCGTCGCGATTGGGACCGGGTCTTTGACGACAACTTCTTCCGTCCCATGTGGAGCGACAATCGCCGCTCGGACAGTGCGCGCAGCTACCCGGCCGTGGACCTGTATCAGACCGCCGATGACATCCACGTTAAAGCCACCATGCCCGGCGTGAAGGCCGAGGACGTCGAGATCCAGATCAACGGCGACTTGCTGACCATCAAGGCTGAAACCCAGGCCGAGGAAGAGCGCAATGACGTCACCTATCATGTGCGTGAGCGCCGCTCCCACTCCTTCGTGCGGGCCATCAGCCTGCCGGTCCCGGTCAAAGTTGACCAGGCTCGGGCCGAGGTGAGCGAAGGCATCCTGCATGTCACGCTGCCCAAGGCCGAAGAGGCCAAGCCCAAAGTCATCACGGTTAAGGCGGGCAAGTAAACTCGCCCGTGTAGGCAAAAGAGCCCGCTTCAGCGGGCTCTTTTAGTTCCGAAAGGGTGATCGTTACTTGTTCATCGCCGCGACCAGCCCGATGATGAAAATAGGTGCCCAGCACAGGCACTCCATGAGCGACATATCTTCGAAGATGCCCACGGTTTTCTCCTGCTAACTGCTGCGCGCCTGCATTTCGTTGTGCAGCGCACGCAAATAATGCCAGTTGTAAATGCCGTACTTGTGTCCGTCCTCCCACTCAATGTTCAGGGCGTAGTTGCCCACCATCTCGATGCCCTTCAGGCGCGAGGTGTTGGCGTCCATTAATGGGATGATGAACATCTCCGGGTCCGGGTCGGGTTTCATGTTCTCATGGCCGCCGCGACACTGGGCGCAGGGGCAGGCATTGCGCAGCAGGTCGAAGGGCAGGGCGCTGTGCACACCGTCGGCCCACTCGATCAGCAGGCGCGCCTGCTTGCGGTTGGCGGTGATGTTCTTGGGGAGAATTTCGCTCACGTCTATTGTCCTTCTCAGGGGTTGGCCACCAGCGCCAGGAAGCTGGCGGCGGCCCAGCCCGCTCGGCTGGAGTCCACCGGGGTGACTAGATACCACCAAGTGTAGCCATCCGCCTCGCGCGGGCCGTCACGGATCTCAAAGACTTCGGCGTCAAAGCCGAGGAACTCAATGCTGGTGTTGAGCCCCGGCGCATTGCGGATGTTCAGCCCGCTGCCGCCGGTGTCGACCTGCACATAGCTGCCCACGCCCATCTCGCCCGCTGCCAGCGGCGCATAGGTGGCCGTGGGCGTGGAGGTGGGCGGCGGCGTGTCCGTGGGCGGCCGCGCCGTGTTGGTGGGGCCGGGGATCCAGGTCAGCGCCGTCAGGGGCGACTCGCTGACGCTGGGCGGCAGATACCACAGCAGGGCGTAGGCCGTCGCCGCGGTCAGCAGCGTGCCCAGCACCAGGGCGCTGATGATCACCCCGCGGGTGGCGTAACGGCGCAGGTGGGAGAGCTTCACGCGTTAAAGGATAACCGCGTATGTAAATTTGGGGGCAATGCTTGAGTGGCAAGATCAGTTGAAGCTAGCGCCACATGCACAATTCGGGCAAATCATAACCGGATGAAGCTCCACAAAAAGGTCTTGCATGGCCGCGGAAATCAATCCACCCGCGGAATTTGTTTATATTTTGCCAGACCATCAAACAAGAGAAACCTTCATTGAAATCTTTGATGTCACCTCCCCAGGCTTGTCTGAAGTAACACTGAATTCTCTGTTCTCCATATCCATATACCAGCAATCCGGCATAGTAATTCCACGTTAGCCCATAGATGCGATCTGGGAATCGTATAAATATGGTTTGAGCTTCTCCAAGTAACTCCGGTGTGTTTGTTTTACCAGCCCAAACAGTCATGTCAACATGGTTGCTGAGAACAACCATTATCAAGACGATAACAATAGCCAGTATGAATTTTATGGTCCCTTTCATTGGGCGGGAGTATAGGCAAGGCGCTATTACTTGTCAATAGAACAGAAAAACTTTACCAATGTATTCTTCTCAATTGCTAACCTTATCTTTTCATATGAAAAGTGCTTTTGTGGATTGGATTTTGCAGGAAATGGAGACGCGATCTTGGTCGCAAGCCGAGTTGTCTCGGCGATCCAGAGTATCTGAATCTCATATTTCGCATGTGCTATCTGGACGGCGCGGACCGCAAATCGGATTCTGCAAGGGCATTGCCAAGGCCTTTGAGATGCCTCCGGAGCTTGTCCTCAGGAAGGCAGGCCTGCTGCCGCCGGTGCGCGAGGAAGCGGGCAGCCAGACCCTGGAATGGCAGCATATCTTCAGCCAGGCACGCGACGATGAAGAGCGCCGTCAGCTACTGGAAGTCGCCCAGTTCGAGATAAAACGTATCCGCAAGCGCGACCCCTAAAAAGGGCACAGACTGTAGGGGCGGGTCTTAGACCGGCCCCTACACAGCCCACCCCCGCGCCGCGCTCAGGTACAATCGCCCCATGAGCACCTCCGGCGAAAAACTGCTGCTCAATAAGCGCTACCAGTTGGAAGGCAGCCTGGGCAAGGGCGGCATGGCTACCGTCTACCGCGGCCGGGATCTGATGCTGGAGCGTGACGTGGCTATCAAACTCCTGCGCCAGGATTACTCCAAAGACCCCGCTTTCCGTGAACGTTTCCGCCAGGAGGCCAAGGCGGCTGCCAACCTCTCGCACAGCAACATCGTCACCGTCTACGACTTCGGCTTCGACGAAGACCGGCTTTTTATTGTCATGGAATATGTGCCCGGCACCGACCTGTACAGTCTGGTCAAGCAGCGCGGCCGCTACAACCCGCAGGAAGGCCTGCCGCTGATGATCCAGGCCTGCAAAGGCATCGGCTACGCCCACCGGGCGGGCCTGGTGCACTGCGACGTCAAACCGCACAACTTCCTGGTCACGCCGGACGGCCGCCTCAAGGTGGCCGACTTCGGCATCGCCCGCGCCCTGGCCTCCATTCATCCTGATGAGGAGGCTGAGGTGGTCTGGGGTTCTCCGCAATATTTCGCGCCGGAGCAGGCCGCGGGCGGCGCTCCCTCGCCGGCTTCGGACGTTTATTCGCTGGGCGTGATCATGTACCAGATGTTCACCGGTCGCCTGCCTTTTACGGCCAGCGACCCGGCCCAGCTGGCGCGTGACCACCAGATCGCCCCGGTCCAGCCGCCCAACCAGCTTAACCCGCTGATCTCGCCGACGCTCAACGAGATCATGCTCAAGGTGCTGGCCAAGGAGCCGGCCGGACGTTACCGCACCGCCGACCAACTGGGCCGGGTGCTGCTCAACCTGGTCGCTCCAGTCCCGGCGCCGGTGTCCCTGCCGCAAGCGGCCCCGCCCATCCCGCCGGCCGCCGCCCGTCGTGAGCGCCGCAGCCCGGCCGCCACGGGTGAAATGGATTGGGCTGCCGTGGGCCTGGGCTTGCTGGCCGCCCTGCTGGTGGGCGGGCTGCTGCCCTTCTGGATGTGGGTCTACTTGGTTTTCAATCCTCCCATTCGCTGATCTCACCGTAAAAGACATGTTGTTAAGGGCGCACGGCCGTGCGCCCTTACGGGAGCTGCTATCAGCGGACTACCCGTTCGCGCCTTTGAGAACCTGCTATGGTCATAGGCCCTCCCCCTGCATCCGTTATAATCGCTCAATGGCTTCTCAGCCAATCATCGCCCCCTCCATTCTCAGCGCTGATTTCACCCGCCTCGGAGAGCAGATCACTGAGGTCGAACAGGCCGGCGCTGGTTGGATTCATGTGGACGTCATGGACGGGCATTTCGTCCCGCCGATCAGCTTTGGCCAGGTGATCGTGGCGGCTTGCCGCCCGGTCACCCAGCTGCCGCTGGATGTGCACCTGATGGTGCAAGATCCAGCGCCCATGCTGGCCTCCTTTGCCGAGGCAGGGGCTGACCAGATCACCATCCATGTCGAGGCCTGCCGGCACATCCACCGCAGCCTGCAAACCATTCGCCAACTGGGCTGTAAGGCTGGCGTGGCGCTCAACCCCGGCACCCCGGCCGGCGCGCTCAGCGAGTTGCTGCCGCTGGTGGACGTGGTGCTGGTCATGTCGGTCAACCCGGGCTACGCCGGCCAGGCCTTCATCCCCGAGGTGCTGCCCAAGGTGGTCGCCCTGCGCCAAATGCTCAACGCCCTGGGCAGCCAGGCGCTGATTGAGATCGACGGCGGCGTCGACCCCCAGACCATCCCCGCTGCCCTGGCGGCCGGCGTCCAGGTCTTCGTGGCCGGCAGCGCGGTCTTCGGCCATGCAGACGGCCCGGCCGCTGGCCTGGCCGCCCTGCAGCAGGTCACCACGTAGCGGATTCTCACGAAACCCATGCCCAAATCCACACATCCCCCTCAAGGCAGTATTCACATCACCCCTCGGGCGATCGCCACGATCGCTTATCAGGCGGCCGTCCAGTCCTATGGCGTGGTCGGCCTGGCCTCCAGGAACTTCCTGGACGGTCTGAGCCACCTGATCGTCAAAGACCCCACCCACGGGGTCGAAGTGCGCTACCAGGACGACGCCATCCTGATTGATATTTATATCGTCGTAGAATATGGCACCAATGTCAAAGTGGTCGCCGACAGTGTGGCCAAGACCGTGCGCTTTCAGGTAGAGCGCGCCCTGGGTTTGCCTATCCGCGAAGCCAATGTGCATGTGCGTGGGCTGCGCGTAAGCTAAAAAAATCGTTCAATGGTGAGATATGACCTCAGCTGAAAAAACCCAAGTTCGCGAAACCCGGATTGTTGCCCTGCAGCAGTTCCCCGTCAACGGCACGGCCGTCAAGCGCTTGGCCCAGGCCGGCTATTCCTGGCTGGAGGCCAACAAGCAAACCGTCAATGCCCTCAACGTCTTCCCGGTGCCGGATGGCGACACCGGCACCAACATGACGCTGACCATGAAGTCCGCCGTGGAGGAGATGGACAAGACCCACGTGGACCAGGCGGATGAGATGCTTAATGCCTTGGCGCAAGGCGCCCTGATGGGCGCCCGCGGCAACTCCGGCGTGATCCTTTCGCAGATTTGGCGCGGCTTCGCCCGCTCGGTGCAGGGCAAGACCCACCTGACTTCGCAAGACCTGGCGGCGGCCTTCGTCTCCGCCCGCGACACGGCTTACAAAGGCGTGGTGCGCCCGGTGGAAGGTACCATCCTGACCGTGATCAAAGACATGGCTGTGTCGGCTGAAGAAGGCGCCGCGGCGGGCGACGACCCGATCATGCTGCTGCGCCGCGTGCTCGAGGCTTCCAAAGTATCTGTGCAGCGCACGCCGGAGTTCCTGCCCATCCTCAAGGAAGCCGGCGTGGTCGATTCTGGCGGCAAGGGCCTCAGCTTGCTGATGGAAGGCATGCTGCGCTGGGTGGAAGGCCAGCAGCTGCACACGGCTGAGACGCATGTGGCGCCCATCTCGGCCATGAACCTGGAAAGCAGCCTGGAAGCTGTGGAAGAGGGCCAGGACTACGAAGTGGTGGTGGACTTCCGCCCCAACGGCGAGCTGGATCTACCCTCCTTTTATGGCGAACTGGAGAAGATGGGCACTTCCATCCAGGTCGGGGAGGGCGAGGGCATGTACCGCATGCACATCCACGTCCCCACCGACAAGCTCTACGACCCGATCAACTATACGCTAGGCCTCGGCACCGTCACCAATGTTGCCATCGAGAACCTGATGGCGCAGATGGACGAAATCACCGGCAAAGCCGGCCTTAAGCTCACCCCGGTACAGCCCGGGCAGATCGCCCTGGTGGTTGTGGCTCCCGGCGCCGGCTTTGCCCAGCAGTTTGCCGAGCTGGGCGCCTCTGCGATTGTGCAAGGTGGGCAGACCATGAACCCCAGCACGGCTGACCTGCTGGCCGCCTTCGAGAACCTGCCCGGCGACAAGGTCATCATTCTGCCCAACAACAAAAATATTCTGATGGCGGCCAAAGCCGCCACCGAGGTCACCGTCAAACAGGCGGTGGTGGTGCCCAGCCGCAGCCTGCCGGAAGGCCTGGCTGCCGTGCTGCGCCACAACCCTGACGGCGAGCTGGATGCGGTGGTCAAGCAGATGCAGAGCGCCATGGCCGAGGTGCAGACCGGCGAGATCACCACCGCCAGCCGCGACGCCGAGATCGACGGCGTGAAGGTGCGCATCGGGGAGATCATTGGCCTGCACAACGGCAAGCTGGCCATTTCGGCTGGCGACCTGGACACGGCCTGCCTGCAGTTGCTGGGCAAGATGCAAGCTGACACCGCTGAGATCCTGGTCATGTATTACGGCGAGGACTTGAGCCTGGCCGACGCCGAGAGCATGGCGGACAAGATCCGCACCACCTACCCGGACTTGGAAGTGGACGTGCAGGCCGGCGGCCAACCACATTACCAGTTCATCTTCTCGCTGGAATAGATGAGTTCGGTCTGTGTAGTTAGCGACAGCACAACCCTGTTCCCCAACCCAGTCTTCGCGGGTCGCAACCGTGTGCATCTCCTGCCCGCCGCCTGGCAGGGCGAGAACGGTGCAGAGCGGCTCAAGGCCAGCGACTTCCCTCTTTCGCTCAAGAGCCAGGCGGCCCTGCAGTTGGCTACGCCCAGCGCCGCAGAGCTCGAAGCGTTCTTCCGTAAGCTGGGCGCGCATTACGACGGCGTCCTGATGATCGTGCATGCCGAGCGCTTTGGCGGCCTGGCCCCCGTAGCGGCCCGGGCCGCGGCCAGCCTGCACGGCAGTCTGCCGGTGCGCGTGATCGACAGCGGCACGCTGGGCCTGGGCCTGGGCCTGCTGGTGCAGGCCGCCGCCGAGGCTGCCGAGGGTGGCCTCAGCCTGGCCGACTTGGACCTGCACACCCGCAACCTGTCGGCCCGCATCTACGGCTTGCTGTGCATCCCCGGCCTGAGCTATCTGCAGCGCAGCGGTCTGGTCAACCCTTCGCAGGCCATGGTGGGCGAATACTTGAAGATCACCCAGGTCTACACGCTGGAGGAGGGCGAGCTGATGCCCTCGCAGAAAACGCGCAACGCCCGCCACCTGGTGGATGCGCTGCACGAATTTCTCTCGGAGTTTGACGACCTGGAGCATGTCGCCATCATGCAGGGCGTGCCCGCCTTTGACCAGGAAACCCGCGCCCTGCGCGAACGGCTGCTGGAAGAGCGCGGCGCGCTCTCGATCAGCGAGCAAACCGTGAATGCCCCCGTGGCCAGCTTTGTTGGCCCGCACAGCCTGGGCATTTTCGCCCTGGAACGCTAGCCAGAGCTGGCTAGGTCAGTTTTTGCCGACAGCACCCCTTGATACAATCGTTGGATGAAGGCATCGATCCTCAAGCTGAAGAAGTTCTTCCGGCTTGAAGCGGAGCGTGGCTACGACAACCGCGCCGTAATGGGCGGCCTCGGCACCATGCTGCACGCCTGGCAGGCCGAGGCGCGCGCCGAAGGCATCGGCGATGCCCTGCTGGAGGCCATTCAAACTCGCCTGCACAATTACGCCCAGTACAGCCCGCAAGAGCGCCAGGCGGCACTGATCGACACCTGGCGCCGCGTGGAGGCTGAGTTGGGCTTGCCGCCCAGCCCGCCACGCACCCCGGTCCGGCGGGCGGCCAACCCACCGGTCGAGAAGCCCGCCAAACCCGAAGCGGCCCCCAAGACCCCCACTGCGCCGCGCCGCCGCCCGGCGCCAGCCCGCACCCGCACCCAGGGTGAGCCCGCCGCGCTGGATGCCCCCACCACCGTGCTCTACGGGGTGGGGGCGGTCAATGCCCAGCGTCTGGAGAAGCTGGGCCTGTACACCCTGGGCGATATGCTCTATCACTTCCCCCGCCGTTATGACGATTACAGCCAGCTCAGCGACATGGTCAGCCTGCTCTACGGCCAGCACGTCACTGTGATGGGCACGGTCAGATCGATCGCCAATCGTCCGGTCAAGGGTGGGCGGCGCTCGATTGTTGAGGCCCTGGTGGACGATGGCACCGCCGCCCTGCGCGTCAGCTGGTTCAACCAGCCGTGGATGCAGCGCAACCTCAGCGTGGGCAGCCAGGTGGTGCTCTCCGGCCAGGTCGACCAGTACCTGGGCCGCCTGACGATGAGCAACCCGGAGTGGGAACTGGCCGACAAGGAGCAGCTGCACACCAACCGCATCGTGCCGGTCTACCCGCTGGCCGCCGACCTGGGGCAGCGCTGGCTGCGCGGGGTGATGAAGCGCGTGGTCAGCTACTGGGCCCCGCGCCTGCCTGATCCGCTGCCGCCGGACCTGATGGCGGCTGCCGGGGTGCGCCCCCTGCCCGAAGCGCTGCTCCAGGTCCACTTCCCCGACGCACCGGAGCAGCTGCGCGCCGCCCGCACCCGGCTTGCCTTCGATGAACTGCTGCTGATGCAGCTGGCCGTGCTGCTGCAGAAAGCTGCCTGGCAGGGCCAAAGCGCCCGGCGCTTCCCGCCCCCGGCGGGTTGGCTGCAGGCCCAAACCGCCGGGCTGCCCTTCGCCCTCACCGCCGCCCAGCAAGCCGCCCTGGACGACCTGCTCAAAGACCTGGACTCCGGCCGGCCGATGAACCGCCTGCTGCAAGGCGATGTCGGCTCAGGCAAGACCGTAGTGGCCGCCCTGTGCATGGCCCTGGTGGCCGCCGAGGGTGCCCAGGCGGCCATCATGGCCCCCACCAGCATCCTCGCCGAGCAGCATTATCTGACCCTGCAGCGCCTGTTGGTGCGCGAGGGCGGCCTGGCCTCGGGGGAAGTGCGCCTGATCATCGGCGCCACCCCGGAGAGCGAAAAGCAGCAGATCCGGGAGGGCCTGCAGGACGGCAGCATCAAGCTAGTCGTCGGCACCCAGGCCTTGATCCAGGACCCGATCCTGTTCGCCGAACTCGAGCTGATCGTGATCGACGAGCAGCACCGCTTCGGCGTGGGCCAGCGCGCCAAGCTGCGCGCCAAGGGCGACAACCCGCATCTGCTGGTGATGACCGCCACGCCCATCCCGCGTTCGCTCTCACTGACCCTCTACGGGGATCTGGACCTCAGCGTTATCGCCGAGCTGCCGCCCGGCCGCCGCGAGGTCAACACCCAGCTGATGCTGCCGGGCGAGCGCCGCCGGGCCTACGAACTCATTCGCCGCGAGGTGGCCGCCGGGCGTCAGGCTTTCATCGTCTACCCATTGATCGACGGCGAGGAGGGTGAAGACGGTGAAACCGACGAGCGCAAAGCCGCCGTCGAAGAGCAAAAACGCCTGCAAGCCGAAGTCTTCCCGGACCTCAAACTGGGCCTGCTGCATGGGCGCATGTCCGCCGAGGAGAAGGACAAGGCCATGAGCGCCCTGCGCGATGGCCGGGTCCAGATCCTGGTCAGCACCACCGTGGTCGAGGTCGGCGTCGATGTACCCAATGCCACCGTGATGCTGATCGAAGGCGCCGACCGCTTCGGTCTGGCCCAGCTGCACCAGCTGCGCGGCCGGGTGGGCCGCGGCGGCGAGCAGTCCTATTGCATCCTGGTGCCCACGGGGAACAACGGCGCCGAAAATGAGCGCCTCAAGGCCTTGCTGGAAAGCAATGACGGCTTTATGCTTGCACAGAAGGATCTGGAGCAGCGTGGCCCGGGCCAGTTCCTGGGCAAGCAGCAGTCCGGCTTTTGGGATTTCCGCCTGGCCTCGCTGAGCGACGCCCGGCTGATCGACAAGGCCCGCCGCCACGCTGAAGAACTGCTGGCGGCCGACCCACACCTGAGCCAGCCGGTCCACCAGGCCCTGGCTGCGGCAGTGCACCATTACCTTAGTGACGGCAAGGGAGACCTTAGTTAATGATCCGAGCCTTGTTCCCGGCCAGTTTCGACCCGATTCACAATGGCCACATCGATATTGCCCTGCGCGCCGCCCAGATCTTTGATCAGGTTGTGGTGGCGGTCTACTCCACCCCGCAGAAGAATCTGCTTTTCCCCACCGAAACCCGCGTTGAATTGGTGCAAGGCGCCTTCAAAGCGGAGCCCAAGATTCAAGTGGTCACTTACCACGGGCTGACCGTGGAATTTGCGCGCCAGATCGATGCCCAGGTGATCGTGCGCGGCCTGCGGGCGCTCTCGGACTTCGAATACGAGTTCCGCATGGCCCTGGCCAACCGCCAGCTGGCCCCCCGTATTGAGACCGTCTCGCTGATCACCAGCAAGGAGCACTCCTTCCTATCTTCCACCACCGTGCGCGAGATCGCCTCGCTGGGCGGTGATGTCAGCAGCATGGTGCCTGCCCATGTCAAGAAAGCACTGAACCAGCGTTTCGCTGACATCAAAAAGAACGGTGAAGCCGAGTTCGAGGCCAGCCCGCCGCGCGATTAGATTGGCCCGTGCAGCCAGTTGACTGTGGGGCGGTTTGTGTATAAGCTTTGTAACTGTTGGAAATCTACCTACCTGGTATTTTTCTTGCACTGAAAGACGTTAGATTATGGATATCCTACAGCTAGTAGACCGTCTCGAGGAGCTCTTTAACCAGAGCCGTCCGATTCCACTGACCAACAACGTGGTGGTGGATGAGGACAAAATGCTCGATCTGATCGACCAGATGCGCGTGGCCATCCCGGATGAGGTCAAGAAAGCCCAGAAGCTGATCGCCGAACGCGACCGCACCCTGGCCCAGGCCGCCGAAGAAGCCCAGCGCACCCTGCAGCTGGCCAAGGAGAAGAGCCAGGGCCTGGTGGAGCGCGACTCGATCGTGGCCACCGCGGAAGGCCGCGCCCGTGAGGTCTTGCACCAGGCCCAGCTGGACGCCGAGGCCACCCGCCAGGAGGCTGACGACTACGTGGTCGAAGTGCTCACCAACCTGGAAATGGAACTGGAGCGCGTGCTCAACCAGGTGCGCAACGGTATCCGCGCCGTAATCCACCAGCAGGAAGAGCGCCGCGGCCAGGCCGCTCCAGCGGCGGGGCCGGATGGCCTTGAACCGCCTGAAGGGCAGGACTTTGCAGGCTGATATACAAGCCGAAGCGGCGGGCACAAGCCCGCCGCTTTTTTGTTTCACAAATCGTCATTGCGAGGAGGCCCGGCAACGCCAGGGCCGACGAAGCAACCTTAACCTCGGCTTGCCTGCCGCTTGGTTGTTAGCTCACCTTGATTTTGCCAATCACGAAAAAGGATTTTCCATGCCTGGTGGTTTGTGCGCCAGGTTCTTCGCTTAAAGCTTACAGCTGTAAGCTAACCCCTAATTGCTAACAACTGCCTACGGCGCCAGCGTGATCGGAATGCTGCTCAGATGCAGCAGGCCGCCGTCGCGCGCCGACTGAGCATACACTACGATCCGGGCCGGCCCAGGCTCGCTCACGGTATAGCTTAACTGTCCGCTGAACGGACCGGGCTGGCCAATATCCGGCGACTGGATCGTGGCGAAACTCAGCGCCAGCACATTATCTTCCGTGCCGCACAACTCATGCGGCGCACCCTCGCCACCCGGGCCGCACAGCGCCAGGCCCAGGTTGGATTCAAAGAAATAGTCCGAGAAACCGCTGACTTCGATCTGCCCGCCGCTGACCTGCGCCAGTGCGGCCGGCGCGGTGATGTTGATCACCTCGAAGTGGAATTCCGCCGGGATCACCTGGGCTTCGCCGCCGGGCAGCAGGGTCACTTCAGCGCTGGACAGGTGGACAATGCCGCCGTCCAGCGCGCTGGTTTCAAAGACTGAGATGCGGCCGGGTTGCTCGCTGGTCACCACAAAGGCGATTTCGGCACTGAAGCCGCCCGGCTCGCCCATTGGCGCCTGGATCGTGGTGGGCTGCAGGGCCAACTCTTCGCCTTCCTGTCCGTAAATAGCGATCACCAAATTTTGCTCGAAAGTCGGGCGGGACTGGCCCTGCACGCTGACCGGCGAGGTCAGCCGTGAACCGGCGCCGGGCAGCGCCAGCAATATGGCCTCCAGGGCGCTTTCCGGCCCGGTGGGCACCGCGCTGGGCTCCACCGGCGGGATGGTGCCGTCCAGCGTGGGCAGGGGCGGCAGCGCTATGTCTGTGCTGGTGGGCGGGATGGTTGGCGCCGGGGCGCAAGCTGCCAATAGAAGGAAGAGCAAGGCGGAAACTGAAAGGGCTTTGATCATGCCAAAATTATGACCTATGCCGTGCATTTTGCGGCGCGGTGCAGCTGCCGGATTTGGTCCACCAGGAAGACGGAGCCGCAGACCAGCACCAGCTGCCCCGGCCGCACAGCGCTCAGCGCGGCGCGCAGGGCTTGCTGCGGGTCCGGCTCGGCCCAGGTGGTCAGCCCGGCTTGCTGCAAGCGGGCGGCCAGCGTCCCGGTCGGCATGGCGCGGGCATGTCCAGACTGTGTGGCGATGGCCGCCGCAATGCGCTCTTGCAGTGGGGCCAGCAGCCCGGCCAGGTCCTTGTCTGCCGAGACCCCCAGCACCAGCACCAACTCCTGCCCGGGGAAGTAATCGTCCAACGCCTGGCGCAGCGCCTGGGCGGCCCCGGGGGAGTGGGCCGCGTCCAGCACCACGGCGGGCGCATCCTGCAATAGCTCGAAGCGACCCGGCCAGCGTGCTGCGGCAAAGCCGGCCTGCACCGCCGCCCGCGGTATGCTCAGGCCGCTGGCGGCCTGCAGCGTGTGCAGCGCGGCGTAGGCCGTGGCCGCATTGCCGGCCTGGTGGCGGCCCAGCAGGCCGATCTGCAGCGGGATGGGCTCTTCGGGCTGCTCTTGTGACCAGACCCACAACTGTTGGCCGGCCAGGCTGTGCTCCCCAGTGCGGTAGCCCCATTGCTCGCCAACTTCCACCAGCGGCGCGGCCTGCTCTGCCGCGGCCTGGTGCAGCACGCGCCGCGCCTCGGCCGCCTGCCCGGCCAGCACCACCGGCACACCCGGCTTGATGATGCCGGCCTTCTCCGCCGCGATCTGCGCCAACTGGCCCCCCAGAATACTGGTGTGGTCGTAGTCCACCGGGGTGATCACGCTTACGCTGGGCGTCCAGGCATTGGTGGCGTCCAGCCGCCCGCCCAGACCGGCTTCAATCACCGCCACATCGACTTCCTGGCGGGCGAAGTGTGTGTAGGCCAGGGCAGTCACCACCTCGAAGTGGGTCCAGTCCGCCCGGTTGGCCAGGGCGGATTGCATCCCGGCGAAGCTGGCTTCCAGTTCGGGCAGGGTCACCGCTGTGCCGTTCAGTTGAATGCCCGCCAGCGCGCCCGCCGCATGGGGCGAAGTGAACCACCCCACACGGTAGCCGGCTGCTTGCAGCGCCGCCGCACACAGCGCCACCACGGACCCCTTGCCGTGCGTGCCAGCGATGTGGATGCCGCGCAGCCTCAGCTCAGGGTTGCCCAGGGCGGCCAGCAGCGCATGCATGCGCTCCAGGGTGAAGTCGCTGGAGCGCATGCCGGCCTGGTTTCTTGCGGCCATATCCGGCAAACGCTCCAGAAAAGCGGTTAACACGCCCTGATTGTACGGAGAAAACCCCGCTTTGCCCTGGGCAAACAAGTTTTTAAGGTACTCGTAGGACGAATATCAAGTATCATTTCAATTAGTGTTGGGCTCCCAGCACCAAATAATCCAAAGGAGAAGCTCCTATGCGCAATCGCCTCACCCTTTTGCTTAGCTTGCTGGCCTTGGCGGCCATTTTGCTGAGCGCATGCGGTCCCGCCCCTGTTGCGGAAACCCCCGCACCCGAAGAACCTGTTGAAGAAGCCCCGGTAGAAGAAGTCCCTGCTGAACCCACCCACAACATTGGTACCGAAGACAACCCGATCAAGGTGTTGTTTGTGCCGTCTGTGGACACCACCGTGATCATCACCGGCGGTGAGGTGATGGCTGCGGCTCTGGAAGAGGCCACTGGCCTGCACTTTGAGGCGTCTGTTCCCACCTCTTATGCAGCCACCATCGAAGAGATGTGCGCTTCCCCGGACAACACCATGGGCTTCATCCCCGCCCTGGGCTATGTCATCGCCAATGACCTGTGCGGCGTGGACGTGGCCTTTATGGCCATCCGCTTCGGCTTCCCGGTTTACTGGGCCCAGTTCATTGTGGCCCGCGACAGCGAATACCAGACTCTGGAAGACCTGGAAGGCGCCTCTTGGGGCTACGGCACCCTGACCTCCACCTCCGGTTACCTCTTCCCCCTGGTCACCCTGAACAACTTGGGTGTGACCCCGGGTGAACTGACCGAAACCGGCGGCCACAACCAGGCGGCTCAGGCTGTGTACAACGGCTCGGTCGACTTCGGCACCACCTTCTACTCTGTGCCGCTGGATCCGGATGGCAACCCCGCCTGGAGCTATGAGGACTGGCAGGCTGGCCGCGTGACCCCGGACATGTATGATGTCCCGGCTGACGTGCTGGATGCCTGCGCCCCGAACGAAGACGGCAGCCGCCTGCTCTGCGAAGGCTGGCGCGTCGCTGACGCTCGCGCCAACATCCGCACTGAGGCCCCTGACGTGGCCCAGCAGGTGCGCATCTTGGCCCTCTCGGATGAGATCCCCAACGACACGCTGTCCTTCGGTCCGGAATTCCCGGCTGACCTGCGTGCTCAGATCGAAGCCGCTCTGCTGGCCTTCGCTGAGACCGACGCTTGGGCTGAATCGATCGGTAACCCCGACTTCTACGATTGGTCCGGCATCTTCCCGGCCAGCGACGCGACCTACGACATCATCCGTGGTCTGCTGGCTGTGACTGGCCAGACCCTGGACGATTTCCGCTAAACCGAATCGCAAATAACAAAAAGAGCAGGGCATTGCCCTGCTCTTTTTGTTATCCATCGCCCTTCATTTTCCTTTTATAATTTCATTCCTCAGGATCGCCACAGCCCAAGCCTGAAGACAGGAGTGCCATGCTACAAATTCGAAACCTGACCAAGGTCTACGACAGCGGGGTGGTTGCCCTCGACGATGTAAGCTTTGACATCCCCGACGGCCAGTTCCTGGCGGTCATCGGCCTCAGTGGTTCCGGTAAATCGACGCTGCTGCGTTGCATCAACCGGCTGATCGAGCCGACCAGCGGCCAGATCCTTTGGGATGGTGTCGACCTTGTTTCGCTTTCCCCTGAAGAGATGCGCCGCATGCGCCGCAAGATCGGCATGATCTTCCAGCACTTTAATCTCGTCAATCGCTCTCGCGTGCTGACCAATGTATTGGCGGGGCGCTTGGGCTATCTCAACCCGGCCTTCAGTTTGATCAATCATTTCCCCAAAGAAGACATCCAAAAAGCCATTCTGCAACTCGAACGCGTTGGCATTGCTGACAAGGCCAACGTGCGCGCCGACGAGCTCTCCGGCGGCCAGCAGCAGCGGGTCGGCATCGCCCGGGCTTTGATGCAAGACCCCAGCATCCTGCTGGCTGATGAGCCCGTGGCCAGCCTGGACCCGGTGCTGGCGCACAGCATCATGAAATATCTGGAATTGATCAACCAGGAAGACAAAGTCACCGTGATCTGCTCACTGCACTTTTTGGATCTGGTGCACCGTTATTCAGATTATGTCGTGGCGCTTAACCAGGGCAAGCTGGTCTTTGAAGGTGGACCCAAAAAGATCAACGACGCCAAGTTCAAAGAAATTTACGGCAAAGACGCCGAGCGGGTAGGTTAAGGCCATGCAAGAGAAGAAACCGAACGTTTGGAAGTCGGTCACGCTCGGCGTGGCTGTCCTGCTGGGTGTGCTGGTTTATGCCTACGGCGCAGAAGTCACCCGGGTTAACCTGAGCGAGCTGCAAAGCGAACGCCGCCAGGAAAGTTTGGTGCGCGTGCTGCGCGCCATCTTCCGCCCTGACTTGATCGAATATGACCAGGTCTTGGAGCCGCGTGTGGCGCCCATCTACGTGCCCTGCCCGGCCGGGGGCCTCCCTGGGGATATGAGTGTCTCGCAGGATGGCAGTCACATCACTGTCACGCCGGCCTGCGGCGCGCCTGGTGACGTGGTCCACGTCCAGGGCTTCAACTTTGCCCCCAACGTGGAAGGACCGCTGCGCTTTGTCCCCGGCAGCGACCCCGAGAACCCGGTTGCATTGGGCCAGCTCATTGCGAATACAGATGCTCAGGGCAATTTTTCCATGGACTTCACCTTGCCTAACCGTGAGAGTGAAGATGTCCAATACATCCGTGTCACCATGCGCCAGAATGAAGGCCTGCCTTACTTCACCCAAAACGCGCGTGACACTTGGGATCGCATCGTTGAGACGGTCTTTATGGCCTTGCTCGCCACCACGATTGGTACCATCCTGGCCATTCCGATCAGCTTTACCGCTGCCCGCAACCTGATGCGGCCGGTGCGCAGCCCGATCGCCAGCATTGCGCTTAACATCCTGGGCTGGGCCGCCGGCATCTATCTCGCTTACCAGCTCACCTTATGGATCGGTGACTTCACCCGTTCGTATGTGACTGTCCTGCCGCTGGCCCTGGCCAGCGCCGTGCTCATCCCGATCATCGCCAACCTCGCCATCCGCTGGGCCATCCCGGTGGAAGACGAGGTCAATCCGCCACTGGCTTTGCGTGTCACCCGCGGTGCGGTCATTTTTGCCGTGATCGTCCTGGGCATTTACGCCTTCTATGCGCTGGCCGGGGCGATGAGCAGCTTGGGTCCCCAGCTGGCAGCTCGCTTCTCTGGTGTGGCCTTCCTGGGCAATTTCCTGTTCCGCATGGGTCAGATCCTGACCCTGCTGGTGCCCACCATCGCCGCTCTGTTGGGCGGTGGGGCGCTGGGCGGCATGCTGGCCCGTATTGGTCAGCAAGCCACCGAACGCCTGCCGAATGGGGCGGTCAAGACCATGAACCTGGTGCTGGGCGGTCTGGTCGGCGCCGTGATCTTTGGCTTGTTGGGCTCCGCGGCGGAGTGGCTGTATCAAATCGGCAATCCGGTCAGCACGCTGTGGATCCCGGCCGCCGTCGGCGCTGCCGGCGGTGTGTTGCTGGCTTTGCTTACGCAGCCAAAGGACACCCTGCCGGTTGGAACCGCCCTGTACTTCGTGATCCGCACGATCCTCAACGCCCTGCGCTCCATCGAGGCGCTGGTGATGGCGATCGTGTTTGTGATCGCCGTCGGCATTGGCCCATTCGCTGGCATGATGGCGCTGGCTCTGCATACCGTGGTCAGCCTGGCCAAGCTCTACTCTGAACAGGTCGAGAGCATTGCTGATGGCCCCATGGAGGCTGTGCAGGCCACGGGTGCCAATCGCCTGCAGACCATCATCTACGCCGTCGTCCCGCAGATCATTCCGCCCTACATCGCTTACACGCTCTACCGTTGGGACATCAATGTGCGCATGTCCACCATCATCGGTTTTGTGGGCGGTGGCGGCATTGGTTTCCTGCTGCAGCAGAACATCAACTTGCTTAACTACCGCGGCGCCAGCACGCAGATGGTGGCCATCGCCATCGTGGTGGCCACGCTGGACTACATCAGCTCGGTGGTGCGTGAGCGCTATACCTAGCCGCGGCTGAGTTTGGCTTGACGTACACCTAAAGCATCCCGCCCCGCAAGGGGCGGGATGTTAGAATCCCCACCGTTCGCAAAGGAAGACTGCCATGACCTCTCGCCAGGAAGCTTTGGACATCGTGCACGAGTTCGTCAAAAACGAGGCTTTGGTGCGCCACATGTTGGCCGTGGAAACCGCCATGCGCCATTACGCCGCCCTGTACGGCGAAGATGTGGAGACCTGGGGGCTGGCGGGCCTGCTGCACGACTTTGACTGGGAGGTGCACCCCACGCTGGAACAGCACCCCCAGGCCGGCGCGCCGATCTTGCGGGCACGCGGCGTCCCGGAGGAGGTGGTGCAGGCCGTGCTCAGCCATGCCAACCACACGGGTGTGCCGCGTGCCACGCGCATGCAAAAAGCGCTGTATGCCTGCGACGAGATTACCGGGTTGATCACCGCCGTCACTCTGGTGCGGCCTTCCAAGGCGATTGCTGACGTCAAGGTCAAGTCCATCAAAAACAAATGGAAAGACCGCGCCTTTGCTGCGGGGGCCAACCGCGAAGAGATCGAGGACGGCGCCCGTGAGTTTGGCGTGGAGCTTTGGGAGCATGCCGGCAATGTGTTGGCTGCCATGCAGGCCAATGCCGTCGAACTGGGCCTGGAGGGCCAACCTGCCTGATGGATCTGCCAATGCTGTCAAGTTTGATTAAAACCCCCGCCCCGCGGGCGATTAATATATCTTCTTGACAGAAATGGCAGCCTAACAAGGGGGTCGCCGACCACTTTCGGCACAGAACTTGCTACAAGGGGGATTGGAGCCAATGCAGATGCTATACGGCAAAGGAATGTACCTGTGGATCATCCAGCGCGTGGAGCGCGGCGATCCGAATGCGATCGCGGAATTGGCGCGCCAGGCGGGGATGAGCCATGTGCTGATCAAGATCACCGACGGTGAATACACCTACAACGTAGACCGTGACACTCAGTACGACCGCGTTCCGGAGTTGGTGACCGCGCTGCGGCAGCGCGGCATCCAGCCCTGGGGCTGGCAGTACGTCTATGGCCGCAACCCGGTCAAAGAGGCCCAGATGGCCATCCAGCGCGTGCAGCAGTTTAACCTGCCCGGCTTCGTAGTCAATGCAGAGATAGAGTTCAAGCAGCCTGGCATGGATGCGGTCGCCGGGCGCTATATGCAGGAATTGCGCAAAGGCCTGCCCAGCACGCCGATAGCCCTGAGCAGCTTTCGCTTTCCCACCATGCACCGGCCCTTCCCTTACGAGACCTTTTTGGATTTTTGCGACTTGAATATGCCCCAGGTCTATTGGATCAAATCCTACAACCCTGCCGAGCAGCTGCTGCGCACGGTACGTGAGCACCAGGCCTTGCGCGTCTGGCGCCCCATTATCCCTACCGGCTGCGTGTATCCCGAGGGTACCTGGAAGCCGACCCCCAAGCAGATCGAGGCCTTTATGGACAAGGCGCGTGAGCTTGAGCTGCCGGGCGTTAACTTCTGGGAATGGTATTACGCCCGCTGGGATAATTCGCTGCTGTGGAATGCGGTCAAGGACTATCGCTGGGAGGCCCCGGCGGTGGAAGAGAAGCCGGATATCGCCATTCGCTATATTAACGCCATGAATTCCAATGACCCGGTCAAGGTGGCGGCGCTCTACGATACCGAGGGCGTGCATGTCAGCGCGCAGCACACCCGCCAGGGGCCGGAGAGCATCTTGCGCTGGTACAACGCCCTGCTGCGCGAGACGCTGCCGGGCGGGCGCTTTGAGATCACCGGCCAGTCGCAGAATGGCAATCTGCGCACCATCACCTGGTCCGCCCAATCCAGCAACGGCCGCGTGCTGGACGGCAAAGACTCACTCGGCTTGCAGAACGACCACATTGCCTATCACTACACCTATTTCACCGTGCAGAAACCCTAAGCATTCAACAAAAAAGCCCCGCACATTGTGCGGGGCTTTGATTTTTGTCGGTTACTCGCCGTCGTCGATCGGCTCGACCGGAGGCACGTTGGGAAGCATGTCCAGCTCGGTCGCCATCAGTGGGGCCTCGACCCGGGCTTCTGGGCGCGGCTCTGGCGGCGGCAGCAGGTGGGCATTGGCCGGGTGGCCGGTGCCCGCCGGGATCAGCTTGCCCAGGATCACGTTCTCCTTCAGGCCGCTCAGGTAGTCTTCCTGGCCGGCAATCGCCGCACCCGCCAGCACCTTGATCGTGTGCTGGAAGGAGGCCGCCGAGAGGAACGATTCGGTGGTCAGCGAAGCCTTGGTGATGCCCAGCAGCACTTCCACGAACTTGCCCGGCTCACGACCTTCAGCGATCAGGGCTTCGTTCTTCTTGCGAATGTCCAGGCGGTTGACATGGTCGCCCGGCAGGTAACCGGTGTCACCGGGGCGAGTCACCTGCACTTTGGACATCATCTTGCGGATGATGACCTCAAAGTGCTTGTCGTGAATGTTCTGGCCCTGCGAGCGGTACACGCGCTGTACTTCGGAGAGCAGGTACATGTAGCAGGCGTCGCGGCCCTGAATGCGCAGGATGTTGTGCGGGTTCAGCGAGCCTTCGGTCAGCGCCTGGCCGGCTTCCACCTTTTCACCGCTCTTGATCAGCATGCGCGTGGTGTTGGGCACTTCGTATTCCACGACTTCTTTCTGCTCGTAGGACACATACACGACCCGGTCTTCTATCCGCACAATGCCGGCGTTCTCGGCTTTGACGTCATTCTCTTTGAGCGAGGCCAACACCGCGCCGGCTTCCAGCTTCTGGCCGTCTTCCACGGCGATGCGGTAGCCCTTGGGCAGCTCGTATTCGTCGTGCACCATGGCGCTGTGCAGAATGCGGATGATGCGCATGTCGCTGAAGCGCTCGGACTGCGAAACTTCCACAGTGCCGCCCAGCTCAGCCACAACCGCTTCGCCTTTCGGCGCCCGGCGGGCTTCAAACAGCTCTTCCACACGCGGCAAACCCGTGGTGATGTCGGATTCGGCGGCCACACCACCGGTGTGGAAGGTGCGCAGCGTCAGCTGCGTACCCGGCTCACCGATGGACTGCGCCGCCACGATGCCGACTGCCGCGCCGGTATCCACCACGCGGCCGCGGCCCAGGTCCATGCCGTAACACTTGATGCAGATGCCTTGGTCGGCTTCACAGGTCAGCGGCGAGAAGACATACACTTCTTCCACCGCAGAAGCGGCGATCTGGCGGGTTTCCTCGTGGCCGATCAGTTGGTCCTTTTCCACCAGCACTTCGCCGGTCTTCGGATCGACGATGTTCTGGGCCGCCACCCGGCCGGACACGCGGTTGCTGAGCGACTGGTCAGCCACTTTGTCTGTGCTGCGGATCCAGATGCCTTCTTCGGTGCCGCAGTCGTCATCGATCGTGATCACATCTTGTGCCACGTCCACCAGGCGGCGGGTCAGGTAACCGGCGTCTGCCGTACGCAGCGCCGTATCGGCCAGACCCTTGCGGGAGCCGTGGGTGGAGATGAAGTATTCCAGCGTGGTCAAGCCCTCGCGGAAGTTGGAACGGATGGGCAGCGGGATGATGCGTCCGGAGGGGTCGGCCATCATGCCGCGCATGCCGGCCAACTGCGAGATCGAGCTGAAACCGCCCTTGGTGGCGCCGGAGTTGGCCATGGTGGCCAGGTTGCCCAGTGGGTTCATGTGCTCGCGTACAGCCTTGGCGACCTTGTTGGTGGTCTCTTGCCAGATCTCGATCACACGCTCGTTCTGCTCCTGCTCGGTCAGCAGGCCGCGGCGGAAGTCTTCTTCCACAGCTTCTTCGCGTTCCATGGCCGCGGCCACGATCTCGCCTTTTTCTTCAGGGATGGTGATGTCCGAAATGGCGATGGTCGTGCCGGAACGGGTGGCGTATTTGAAGCCGATGTCCTTGACGCGGTCGGCCACGCCGGTGGTGCGCTCTTCGTCACCGGTCACTTCCAGCAACTGGGCGATCAGGTCTTTGATCTCGCCTTTGCCCATCTTCTCATTCACAAAGCGGATCTCCGGCTCAAGCACCATGTTGAAGAGCACGCGGCCCACCGTGGTGTCCAGCATGCGCGTCTCAGGCTCGGCCAGGCGGTTGCCCTGGTCGTCAAACCAGGTCTCCGCACGCAGGCGGATCGGGGTATGCACTTTGACCTGCTGCAACTGGTAGGCCATGTCGACTTCGTCCATCTCGGAGAAGACGCGCGGTTTCTCATCCTTGCCCAGTGCGTGCGGCTCCATGGTCAGGTAATAAACACCCAGCACCATGTCCTTGGACGGGCCGATGATCGGTTCGCCGTCGGCGGGCTTCAGCAGGTTGCGGGTGGAGAGCATCAGCTCGCGCGCTTCCCACACCGCTTTGCGTGACAGCGGCACGTGCACGGCCATCTGGTCGCCGTCGAAGTCGGCGTTGAAGGCCGTGGTGACCAGCGGGTGCAGCTGGATGGCACTGCCCTCGATCAGGATCGGCTCAAAGGCCTGGATACCCAGGCGGTGCAGCGTCGGTGCACGGTTAAGCAGCACCGGGCGCTGCTTGATGACTTCTTCCAGGACTTCGTAAACTTCCGGCCGGTTGCGGTCAATGATGCGCTTGGCGCCCTTGACGTTCAAGGTGTAGCCCTTGGCGACCAGTTCGGAGATCACGAAAGGTTTGTACAATTCCAGCGCCATCGATTTGGGCAGACCGCACTGGTACAGCTTGAGCTGCGGACCGACCACGATCACCGAACGACCGGAGTAGTCCACACGCTTGCCCAACAGGTTGCGGCGGAAGCGGCCCTTCTTGCCTTTGAGCAGGTCGCTGAGCGACTTGAGCTCGCGGCGGCCGCGGCGCGAGAGCGCCTTGCCGCGCTGCGAGTTGTCGATCAACGAGTCGACCGCTTCTTGCAGCATGCGCTTTTCATTGCGCACGATCACGTCGGGCGCGCCCAACTCCAGCAAGCGCTTGAGGCGGTTGTTGCGGTTGATCACGCGGCGGTACAGGTCGTTCAGGTCCGAGGTGGCGAAGCGGCCGCCGTCCAGCTGCACCATCGGGCGCAGGTCCGGCGGGATCACGGGCAACACGGTCATGATCATCCACTCGGGGCGGTTGCCGGAGCGGCGGAAGGACTCCACCACCCGCAGGCGGTTGGTGGCCTTGCGGCGGCGCTGCTTGCTGCGCGAGGTGCGCAGCTCGGTCCACAGCTCCTCGGCCAGCTTATCCAGGTCCAGGCGCTCCAAAATATCGTAGAAGGCTTCGGCGCCCATGTCGGCGCGGAAGACCTGGCCATAGCGCGTGCGCAGTTCGCGGTAGCGGTTCTCGCCCATAAAGGTCAGGTGGCGCAGCGTCTCCAGCTCTTCGCGGGCGCGCACGCGTTCATCCTGCTCGGGGGCGGTCTTGTCGTCCAGCGTCATGCGCAGCTGGTTCATGCTCATTTCGCTTTCGGCCTTGATGCTGGCGCGTTCCACGGCCAGGCGTTCCAGCTCTTTCTGCTTGTTCTCGGCCGCGTCTTTTTCCTGCGCTTCCAGGAAGGCTTTGACCTGAGCCTGCACTGCAGCGATGTGCTGGCTGGCCACGGTCTCGCCCGGCTGCACAATCACGGCGTCATTGCTGAACTTGATGCCGGCGCGTGATTCCTTGCCCTGCTGCTCTTGCAACTTGGTTTCTAGCTTCTGGCCTTCTTTGATGATCGGGTCGATCTTGGCGGCCAGTTCTTCGTCGTAGCGCGTCTCAATTTCCTTGGTGCGCTTGTCCAGTTCCGCCAGCTTTTCGTCGCGCTGCTTCTTGACTTCGGCGATCTGCGAGTTGATCGAGCCGGCGTGTTCCTTTTCGGCGTCGTTGATCTCTTCTGCCAGGCGAGCCAGCGCCTTTTCACGGGCATCTTCGTCCACATAGGTGACGACATATTGGGCGAAGTACAAGACGCGGTCCAGGTTGCGGCGCGAGATGTCCAGCAGCAGGCCGAGGTAGGAGGGCACCCGGCGCGTGTACCAGACGTGGGCCACGGGGGCAGCCAGCGCAATGTGGCCCATGCGCTCACGGCGCACGGACGAGCGCGTGACTTCTACCCCGCACTTGTCGCAGACAATGCCCTTGTAGCGAATATTCTTATACTTACCGCAATAGCACTGCCAGTCACGCGTGGGGCCAAAGATGGCTTCATCAAACAGGCCGTCTTTCTCCGGACGAAGGCGGCGGTAGTTGATCGTCTCGGGTTTGAGCACTTCGCCATACGACCAACTGCGGATGGTCTCCGGCGAGGCCAGGCTGATGCGCAGGGCGCGCAGTCCCTTGGTTTCCATAATTAGGTGGCCTCCTTATATTGATTGCGAGAATGCGGTTGTGATGACTGCTGGGCATGTGCCGCGGAAAACTGTTTGACCCCTTGGGCTGCATTGAGTTTTCGGCGAATGGTCATAACACCACCAGGCAAAGACAAGATTTCCGAACAAACGTGCTACGAGTACACACAAACAAAACAAGCACTTAGGAAGTTTCTCCTAAGCGCTCGCTTTAGTTGGCAAAGCAAGCTATTCGATTGATGCAATAATTATATCTTGGCTGTCAAGCCTGTCAAGCTGCGAAGCCTAGCCCGCCGCATGGTAGGGCGCCAGCGGCAGTTCCATAAAGAAGGTGCTGCCGGAGCCTAGTTCGCTTTCGGCCCATACACGGCCACCGTGCCGCTCCACTACGGAGCGCACGATCACCAGGCCGGAGGACTTGCGCTCGGCGCCCGGCTTGGCCTGGAAGATCTGCGGCAGGTCCAGCGGCGCGATCCCGGACCCGTGGTCGGTGATCGCCAAAGTCAGCCGGTCGCCGGCATACACGCTGCTGATCTGGATCACGCTCTCTCGCGGGCTGAACTTGATGGCGTTGTCCAGTAGATTGTGCAAGGCGCGCTGCAGCAGCGTGCGGTCTGCCCGCAGCGGCTGGGCCGTGCCGGCCGTGTGCTGCACCAGATCCAAGTTCTTTTGGCGGGCGCGTGGGGTCAGCTCGCTCAGCACGTCCTGGATCAGGGTGGCGATCGGGAAAGTTTGCAGCTCCAGGCTTTTCAGGCCGGAGACGCGTTCAATATCGGTCAAGTTGCTGGAGAGGCGGGCGATGTTCTCCAGGTTGTGCTCGATCTTGCGCAGGTAGCTACTCTGCTGCTCATTAAGCTGGCCCTGGGCCGCCAGCATTTGCACATAGCCTTGGGTCTGGTCCAGCGGTTCATGCAGGTCGTGGCTTAGGGTGGCCAGGAAGTCGCTGCGCGCATTTTCTGCCCGGCGCAGGCTGCTCAGATCACGCAGGTACAGCACCTTGCCCACGCTCTGCCGGCCGTCTTGCAGTTCAGACACTGTGGCCAGGTACACTTGGCTGCCCAGCTCGACCTCAAAGCCAGCGGAAGCCTGCTCGCCCTGCGGCAAAGCCAGCAAGCTTGGCAGCGCCGCCCCCAATACCGCCTCGGGCGGCTTGTCCAGCGCCTGCAGGGCGGCAGGGTTGGCGAACAGCACTTTGTCGCCGGCGTCGGTCAGCAGCACCGGCTCGGGCACCGCATTCCAGGCGGCTTCGAAACGCTGGCGGCCTTGTTGGGCGCTGGCGTATTGGTAGGCATTCAGCCCGGCCTGGCCGGCCTGGTCTGCCAGGGCTTCCAGGTATTGCACCGTATTCGGGTCAAAGGTTTGGGGCTGGTCATAGGCCAGCCACAGCACGCCCAAGTATTGCTCTTTCTGGCGTAGGGCGAACGCGGCGATGGCTTGCGGCAGGCCGGTCCCCGGCGCCGCCTTCAAGCGCGCCCGGGCCGGGTTGGTCAGCAGGATGCGGTCTTGCTTGGCCGACAGGTCAAAGATATGTTTGTCCAGCCCCTGGCTGCTGCGGGCGGCCGGCCCCAGGCCGTAACCCGAGACCTCACCGCTGTCGCTGCGCAGCACCAGGCGCGCCGCGGCAGCACCGCTGGCCAGGGCCGCGTTCAATATCGGGTCGACGTGGGTGCTGGCGTCCAGGCTGGCGCTAAGCCCCTGGCTGACCGAGAGCAGCCGTTGGCTTTCATCTACGCGGTCCTTCAGCGCCAGGCGCATGCTTTCAAACGCATCCGCCAGGCGCCCCACCTCATCTGGGCCGGTAACCGCCAGGGGCGCCTGCAGGTCACCTGTGGCCAGGCGCTTGGCTTCGCCCATCAGTGTGTGCAGCGAACCGGTCACGGAGCGCAGGCTGCTGCGCAGCAGCCCGTAGGCCAACCCAGCCAGAGCCAGCAACACCAGGCCGATCGGCAGCACCAGCTCCAGGGCCAGCTGCTGGCTGAGGCGCGCGGGCCAGTGGGCCGCCACCGCCCAGTTGCTGCCGGTCACCGGCAAATAGCTGATGAACCGGCGCGAACCGTCCGGGGCGGCGTCGCTATAGTTCAGGGCCGCAGGGCCGCGCCGGTTGTTGTAAGGCTGCAACAGGGCGCCGGGATCGGCGGCCAGCACAATGCGCCCATCGCCGTCCAGCAGGAAACCTTGCCCGCCCAGGCTGGACAGGCTGCGCAAGCTTTGCACTGCGGGCTGAGCGAAGGGGTTGGAGGCCAGGCTGGTGCGGCCCAACAGCACGCCGCGCACCTGCCCGTTGGCGTTGCGCACCGCGGCCACGAAGGCCAATTGGGCGGCATTGCTTTGCGGGCTGCTGGCAGGCGCGCTGACCACCTGGAAGCCCAGGCCTTGGATCGCCAAGCTTACCGCCTCCAGCTCGGCCTGGCTGGGCGGCAGCTGCAGCAGATCAGCCTGCGGCAGCCCGGCCACGCTATTGCCGCCGGTGTCCAGGTAAAAGAGTTGCTCAAAATACGGCACAGCCCGCAGGTGGTTTTGCAGGATCTCCTGCGCTGCCGCGGACGAGGCGTCTGGCAGGCCGGGGTTGCCCGCCAACTGGGCGATCAGGTTTTGCCCGGTTTCCAACAGGAAGGGTACGCTGCCGGCCGTGACCTGCACGGCCGACTGCACGCGCTCGTTGAGCAGGCGTTCGGCGGCCCGGCTGGCCGACCACCAGGACAGCGCCGCTAGTGCGGCGAAGGCCAGCAGCACCACCGGGCCCAGCGTGAAGAGCAGGCGGCCCTCCAGGCTGCGCTGGTTGGGCGCCGCCTGTGGGGCGGCCGGTGTCGGGGCCAACAGCCCGCGGGCTTGCGCAAGCTGCAGCGCCAACCCAGCCACCAGCAGCGGCAGCCCGGCCGCCAGGGTCACAGGCGCCAAAGACACCAGGGCGAAATCCAATGCGGTCACCAGGTCTGCCGAGGCCCAGAAAGTGGCGGTCAGGAGATAGAACAGCGGGTAGAGCAGGGCCAGGGCAGCGGCCGCCACCAGCGGCTGGCGCAGCCAGCTGAACAAGCGGCTGCTATAGGTCTGGCTGATTGCGGCGGCAAATATAGCCGCCACCCAGGCGTGTTCCAGGGCGGTGAAGGGGCTGCGCGTGCCCCAGAAAGCCAGCAGCAACCCGGAGAGCCCGGCCAGCGCCGCGCCGGGCAGGCTGCCCAGACGGGCAACCGCCAACACCCAGGGCAGGGCGGCCAGCAGGGGCAGCAGCGGGGCCATCGGCGGCGGCCCCAGGGCAGGAATGGGCAGCAAGCCGGCACTGGACAAGCGCAGGCCAACCAGGAGGATCGATAGCGGGGTCAGCAGCAGCAGGCCCAGCAGCCAAAGCCACTCCGCCCGGCCCCAGGCGGCGCGGCGCGGCTGCCGCCACAGCCAGCGCAGCAGCAGGCCGCCCAACAGCAGCCCGGCCAACCAGGCCAGGGGGCCGTTAGGCGGCAGCAAACGCTGGAAGGGGAAGCCGGCCAAAAAGTAGGTGATCATTTCTCCAAAGGTTTATACACGCCCCAGTGCTCCGGCGCCAGCAGGCTGGCGATGTGTCTCATCACCAGGTCGGCGTTGGCTTGGCGCGCCGCCCGGCGCTCTTCGCCGCGTCCTGCGATGGGCGGCAGGTTAAAAGCCGGTCCGACCCGCATGGTCAGCTGTGGGCGTTTGCCGCGCACTGCCAGCCTCAGCACTTCGTCGCTGGTGCCGCTGATGCCGACTGGCACTACCGGCACGCCGGCGCGGTCCATCAGGTAAGCCACGCCGGCCCGAGCGGGGCGCAGGCCGGGGTCGTGGCTGCGACCGCCCTCCGGGGCGATGGCCAGTGGCCGGCCGGAGGCCAGCACCCCCAGCATGGTGTCGATCACTTTACGGTCATACTCGCCGCGCCGCACCGGGATGGCCCCGTAGCCGCCGACGAACAGGCTGATCGCTTTGCGCTGGAACACATCGGCGCCGGCTACGGCCTCGGGGAAATACGGCCAGAACGCCAGCACAAAAGGCGGCTCGAAGTTGGAGACGTGGTTATAGGCAATGATATAAGGCCCCTTGCGAGGCACATTTTCCAGCCCTTCAAGGCGAACCCGGCACAAGGTCCGAAACAGCAGGCGAAAGATCGGCCCAAAGATGTGGCGGAAGATCCAATGGCTGAGCGGCAGCCGGTAATTGGGGCTGCTTTGCGGGTCTTCTGCCTGGCTGCGCTCAGCGACCAGCTTCAGCACCAAATCCAGCACTTCTTCGCGCGGCATGCCGTCGCTCTTCAGCATCACCGCGTCCTCCGCCGGTTTCAGTGGCGCCACCGCCCGACTGGAGTCGATCTTGTCGCGCTCGATCAGCGCCGCCAGCACCTTCTCGTAATTGGCTTCCTTCCCTTGCTCCAGCAGCTCGCTGTGGCGGCGGTGGGCGCGTTCTTCCGGCGAGGCGTCCAAATAAACTTTTAGCTCGGCTTCGGGTAGCACCACGGTGCCGATGTCACGGCCGGCCATCACCACTCCGCCGCGCAGGCCAATGCGGCGCTGCTGGGCGCCGAGCGCCTGGCGCACGGCGGGCACCGCCGACACATCCGAGACGTTGACGTCCACGGCCTTGGTGCGGATCTCCCAAGTGATGTCTTCGCCATCCAGGAATACGTCGCTCAGGCGGCCGTCGGCCTTGCTGGGAGGGCGCAGATCAATGTCCGCCTGCTCAGCCAATTCCGCCAGAGCCTGCTGGTCTTGGGTGTCAATTCCCTGGCGCAGGGCGGCCAGGGTCACGGCGCGGTACATGGCCCCCGTGTCGAAGTACAGGTAGCCTAATTTTTTGGCCAGGGCTTCTGCCAGGGTGGATTTTCCGGATGCGGCCGGGCCGTCGATGGCGATGCTGAGTTTACGCGTCATGGGTTGGGAATTGCCTCGTCGAAGTTTTGCAAGCTTGCGTCGCCGTCCGCGAACAGGTCGGTGCGCGCCCACAGGATGATGTGCTGATCGGCCTGGCTGCCCTGGCGGAACAGCAGCCAGGCGAAAATGTTGGGCGGCCAGGCATCCCAGTCCCGGCGGGTTTGCCAGGCAAAGCTTTGCCCGCGGTAGGCGGCGAACTCCACCGGCAGCTGGTCGGCGGGGGTGATGGCCAGGGCCGGCGCTGCCTGGCCACGGGCCGCCGGGTACTCGAGCAGCGCCCAATCCAGAGCGTCACTTGGGCTGCGCCTCTGGATCGCCAGGGCGCCGGGCTGGTTGGCTCCCCAGAATGAGAGGTCATCTACGCTCTCCAATAAGGGGCGCAGGTTGGCCGTAGCCGCCCCTGGCTGCCATAAGTCGTGCGTCAGCGCCGCGGTTTGGCGCCCGTAGCGGGCGCTGGCGCCCAGCAGGCCCAGGCAGGCGGTCAGGCTCAGCGCCCACACCAGACCCTGGCGCGCGGCACGCGGCGACCAGCCCAGAGCCACCAGCAGGCTGGCCGCTCCCGCGATCAGCACCACCACCAGGGGCAGCAGCACTTGCGGGTTGACCACCGGCATCAGCCGGCCGGGTTCAAAGTACAGCAGATAGTCCTCACCACTGGCGCGCGCCAGGGTGAAGGCAAAAAAGGGCATCAACAGGCTGATCAGCGCAAATTCGCCGTAAGTCGCTCTGGGCTCCTCCTGCGGGCGTTGCAGGAAAAGGCTGACCTCGGCCGCCGCCGGCCAATACAGGGGTAGCAGAACCCAGGCCAAGTGCGCCACCTGGCGGCCGGGGTGCAGCAGCGCCAGCAGCAGGGCCAGCCCGGCGAAGATCGCCGCCGGGCGTGTCCCCGGCGCCGGTTCCGCCCGCAGCAGGTGCGGCAGGCCCAGCAGCAGGGCCGGCAGCCCGTAGCCGAACAGGGCGAAGAGCGTTTCGCCGATGCTCACCCCGGCCGGATACCCGTGGCCCAGTAAGAAGGCTGCCAGGCCCTGGCCCAGGCCGGAGAGGCCTTGCGGTGTGCTGAAGAGCAGCGTCCCGCCGAGAACCAGCGTGGCGAAGAAGGCGGGCAGGGCCGCCTGCCATGGAAGGCCGAGCAGCTTGGGGCGCGCCAGCCGCCAGGTCAGCGCTGCGGCGGCCAAGCCCAAATACACGCCTGGCCCAGCCAGCAGGGCAACGGCGGCCAGCCCCCCGGCCGGCACCGGCCGACCGCGCAGCAGCAGGCTGGCCGCCCACAGGCCCGCTGCCAGGCTCAGGCTTGGCCCCCCCGCCAGGCGCGCCAAGGCCACCAGGCCGGGGTCCAGCGCCAGAAACAGGCTCAGCACCAGCGCCACCGTCTGCCCCAGGGTTTTGCGCCAATAGTAGGGCAGTGCCACCAGCGCCAGGCCGGCCAGGGCCGGCCAAAGGCGCGCCAAGGCGTTGCCCGTGCCAAGCAGGCCAAAGAGCAGGCTGGTCAGCAGCACATAGCCGGGCTGCGCGCCGAGGTCAGCAGGCTGGCCCTGGGCCAGGGCCTTTGCCGCCAGCGCCGCGCCGGCTTCAAATTCGCTCAAAGGCGCCGCGCCCAAGTGCACAAAGCGCAGCCCGGCTGCCAGCAGCAGAATCAGCAGAAAAAAGAATTGTCCCCGGCTGGGGAAGGGGGCTTTAGGCATGGATGGCTCATTATAGCCGAGCCATCCATGCCGGCTTGAATTACGGGGCTTGATAGATGGTGATGCTTTCGCTTTGGAAAGCGATGCGCAGGTTTTGGGCGAACTTCTCTTCGTTGACTGGGTAACTAGCGCGCTCTGAGGGGCCGACCACCACGTATTGGATGTTGTACTCTTCCAGGATCAGCTGGGCGCTGCGCCAATCCGACGTGCTGTACAGGGTGCGCAGCTGGTCCATGCGCGTCCAGTCCACATTCCCGCCGCGCCATTGCCCTTCGTGGCCCGGCCAGCCCATCAGGGTCGGCTGCCCGCTGAAGGCCGAGAAACGTGAAGTGGAACTGTCATAGCTGGCCCCCACCGCCTCGGCCAACACGCCCAATGGGGCCGCCTGCAGCCAGGCGATGGCGGCCTGGGTGTCGGCGGGCAGGTGGGCGCTGCCGTCCAGGCTGCCTACCGGGTTGCGCGTGATCTGCGAAAAAGAATAGAGCGGGAACAGCAGCCCAGCCGCCAGCACCAGCGTCATCAAGCCGGCAAAGGCCGCCCGCCAGACGCGGCGCAATTCACTCAGAAGCACCACTGCGCCCACTGCGGCCGCCACGGCCCACAGCTGCCAGGCCTGGAAGTAGAACTTGAACACGGTGTTCATGCGCGTGCCGAATTGGTCACGCAAATAGATGAACTCCGGCGCGGTGACCAACAGGGCGCCCATGAAGACCATCAACAGCACGAAAGCGTGCATCGGGCTATGTTGCGGTTCGATCTTCTTGGCTGGGGGCTTCTGGCTTAACAGGCCCAGGCACAGGCCCAGCAAGGCCGCCAGAGACAGGCTGCCGCCAATCGCCGCCGCCCGGCGCTGCAGGCCAGCCACCAGAATCTCACCCAAACTGCCGCCCCCCAGTGCGGCTACGGCCTGTCCCAACGCGCTGTCAGGCAGCAGCCCGGCGTACAGCCCGGCAAGCCCCACAGACAGCAGCCACAACCCGGCGGCCAAGGCCAGCCCGTACAGCAGGCCGCGCCCCAAGCCTTGCCAGCGGGCGCCCTTCCACAGCCACAGCAGGTAGGCCAGCAGCGGCAGCCACAGCCAGCCGAACATGATCCACAAATGCGCCCCACGCGAGGGGTTGATCAGGTTGGGCAGAATGCCGCCTGCCTGTGAGGTGAACCCCAGGTAGAAAGGCAGGTAAGCTGCCACGCCGCCCACCAACAGCACCATTCCCAATGCCAGCAAGTCAATGAAGTGCTCCCAGCGCCAGCCCTCGCGGCGCCCCTGGCGCAGCAGGTAGGCCAAGCCGTACAGGGCTGCGTAGATGGGAAAATCCCAAATGTTGAGAAAGGCCAATCCACCCAGCAGCACGATCGCAAATGCCAGGTCCTCGGCCTGGATCTTGAACCCCAGGGTGGGCAGCGGCTGGCGGCGCACGCCGCCGCCCAGGTATAGGTTCAGTGCCAAGCCTGTGGCCAGCAGCACAAAAGGCATCGAAAGCACATGCGGGTGCAGGTCGCCCAGCGTGAACGAGAAGGCCGGGAACTCATCAATGACCTCCTGATCATTGCCACTCAGGTCGCGGTCGTTGATGATACGCGAGGAGCGCCACCACCACCAGAAATCCGTGTCGTAATGGCGCGGCGCCCAGGACGGCTCGCCTACTGGCGGGCTGGACAGTTCGTCCACGTCCAACCAGATCCAGAAGCGCGATTGCAGTGCACCCTCGGCGTCTGGCGCCCACAAGGCGTGGCGCGCGTGGGCCAACTCCAACAGCGCGCCGCCGTTGCCCAGCAACAGCACCAGCAGCGGCGCCAGGCTGGCCAGCCACAGCAGGCTGCGCTGCAGGCGCGGCTTGTAGACCATCAGCAGGTTGTAGGCCAGGCCATAGGCCGCCAGGGCGGCGCAGGCGAAGATGCTGACAAAGCCGAGGTTGAAGGCCAGCGAGCCGCTCAGTTTCAACAGCTGGGCCAGCATCGCCACCATCAGGTAGCCGAAGTAATAATACGAGATGGAAAACCCTGACATCCAGGGGTCGTGCGGCGGCATGGCCGGCGAGCGCAAGATGGCGTTGATGAAGGCCAGTTCCATCGGCTGCTCGGTATGGTAGATCTGCGGGCTGGCGCTGCGCACCCAGGCCATGAAAACAAAGGCCAGCAAGAAGAGGGTTTCCATTGCCAGCAGCGTGCCGCGTTGGCTGCGTAGCCAGTCGCGCAGCTCGCCCGGCTGCAGGCCGCGGGCCGCCCACCAGCTCAGGCCGCCCAGCAGCAGCGTGGCGCTGAGGATGCCGGCCGGGTTGTTGGGCAGCAGTCCATAGCTGCCCAACAACCAGCAGAGAAAGCCCCACAACAGCAGGCTCAGCGGGCGCAGGAAGGCGTAGCCTTTGTCCGCCAGCGCGCCAAAAAAGCGATAGCCCAGCGGCAGGGTCAGCCAGCCCAACCCGGCCAGCAGCAGATACCAGCCCAAGACGCTCAGCACTTCACTCATGGGGCGCTGCTCCGCGGGAGCACTTCGTAGATCACAGTGTCATTCAGACGGAAGACGGCCCGCCATAAGCGGCCATCCTGCTCCTCGAACTTAAGCAGGCCATCGCCCGGGTAATAGGCGCGTTCCATCTGGCCCAGGATGATGTATTGCACTTGATACCGGTCCAATAAAGCCTGAGCAATCACCAAATCGGTGGTGGTGTAGAACTCATCCACCTGGGCCATGCGGCCAAATACGTCGTTGCCCGGCACAAACTCGCGCTGCTGGCGTTGGTGCCAATTCCAACCCAGCACGCTGGGCAGGCCGGTATAGATGCTGATACGCCCGCCCCAGCGGTACTCACCGGCATAGCCTTCCACGATCACCGGCGAACCGGCCACATTCTCTTGCAGCCAACGGATGGCGGCGTGATCCTGCGAGAGTTCCAGGCGCTGCTCTCGGTCGTAATACACGGCGTGCTGCATGTAGGCCATGCCGTCCAGGCCGCGCGGCGCCTCTTGCGCCATGCGGTCGACCATCTTGGCCGTCACGCCCTGGATCATGAACAGCGAGCCGCACAACAGCAGCAGCGCTGCGGCGCTCTGCCAGAAGCTGCGCCACCCGGCGCTCCACTTGGGCATATCCTCCAGCGTCCAGGCCAGCGCCAGGGCCGCGCTGCTGCCCAGCAACACCCAGGCCTGCAGGTAGAACTTGAAGACGGTGTTCATGCGTGAGATGTCGCCCTGCAGGCGGATGACCTCGACCATCAGCGTCAGGAACAAGCCGGTGCCGACCAGAAAGAGGATCATGCGCTTGACCTCAGGCAGGTCGCGGCGCAGGAACAGTAGTCCGACCCATACCAGCAGTGGCAGGACCAGCCAGGCGATGTGCACGTTCAGAATGACCAGGGTAATAAAGGCAAACAGCAGCGCGGCGAGCGCAATCATCAACCAGTTCGCATAAGGTTCTAATTTGCGCAGCGCAGATAGGGGCGTGCTGGCCAGCCACTGGCGCGTCTCCCAGGCAAGCCAGGCCACGATGAAGAACAGGAAGATGCCCCAGTGGTTTAGATACGCCGCGCTAGGCGTATGCGATCCGCTCCACAGTTCCAGCGAGGCATAGCCCTGGCGGTACCAGTCCATGAAAGGCTGGTAGGCCAGCACGCTCAGGGCCACCAGCGCCGCCGCTCCAGCGCCGGCCAGCCACCAGGGCGCCAGCTTGCCAAGGCGCCCATAGCGCCACAGGGCGTAGCCCAGCGCCAGCACGCCGATCGCCAGGTAGGTCGGCAGGTCCCAGGTGTTGATCGGCCGCAGGCTGCCCAGCACCAACGCGCCCAGCAGCAGCGAGGCGGCCGCCTGCCAGGGGTTGCGCAGGCCGTTCCAGGCCTTGCTCAACACTGCTGAGGCGGCCCAGGCCAGACCCAGCAGGGTCACCGGCAGGGCGATCATGTGGGCGTGCAGGTCTGCATAGGTGAAGGTGAACAGCGGAAACTCCGAGATCGGACCGACTTCGCCGTTCAGTGGACGGATGATGCGCGTGGGGGTCCAATACCAATCGCCCAGGCTGATCGGCGGCGACTGGCCACCAATGCCCATCCACAGACCGCGTAACATCCAGCCGATCTGGCTTAGCAGGCCGCTTTCCGCGGTGAAGGCGCCCTCGCTGCCCAGGCGGGCGTAGGCGGTGAAGAAGGTGCCAAAGCTGGCCAGGTTACCCAGCAGCACCACCGCCACCGCCGCGGCAACGCCCACGGCCACCGGCGAGAGGCTGGCGCGCCGCCCGGCAGACCAGGCAGTCCACAGGTTCCAGGCCAGGCCGTAGGCGCCCAGGGCCAGCATGGCAAACAGGCTGGGCAGCACCAGGTTGTAGGCCACCGCCGGCACGATGCCCAGCAGTTTGACCAACGAACCCACCAGCACGAAACCCCAGTAGTAATAGTTAATGTAGCCGCCGGCAAACCAGGGGTCATAGGGCGGGAAGCTGCTGCTCTTGAGCACCGCATTGAAATAGGCGAAATCCATCGGTTTTTCGCCGCCGAAGCCGGGGTGCCACAGGTCTGGGTTCATGAAGCGGGCCAAGAGCAAGAGCAGGAAGAACAACAGGAAAAGCGCTTCGACGCGCAGGAAATCGCCTTTGCGCGCTGTCCATTCCCGGCGCAACGCCTCGCGCTGGGGCCAGGCCGCCAGGCCGCCCAGCAGGAGCAGGCCGGCCGCAAAGGCGGCCAGCAACCCGCGGTTGTGTTCCAGCCCCAGCGAGCTGGCCAGCCAGCCGGCGTAGCTCAGCAGCAGCAGGCCGCCAAGCCGGGCGAAGGCGTAGCCGCCGTCTGCCAGCCCTGGCAGCGTCCAGCGCAGGATTGGGTAGGCTGCCAGCCCCAGGGCGGCCAGGGCCAGATACCAGGCCGCGGCGGCCAGCCAGGGCCAGCGGTTCAGGATGCCTTCGGTATCGAACAGATCGGCCCAGGTGCCGCCGGCGCGCTGCTGCTCCAGCCGTTCGCCGCTCAGCTGCAGGTCAGGCAGCAGACGCCCCCCGGCCTGCTTTGGGGTCACATGCACTACGCTGCCCAAGTCCACCTGGCCCAGGTGTGCGGCCCATTGCTGCGGATCGTAGTCCGCCGTCTTTTGGAAGATGAACACCTTGGGATGGTCGTAGACGGTGAAGGCTTCTTCGGCAGCCTGATCGTTAATTTCCCAGTCGCCAATCCGCGGGCCGTTCTCAAAGACTTGCACCAGTTCAAAGCCGAAGGCGTTGGTGGCCGTCTCCGGCTGGGCGTTGGTATAGCAGCTGTCAATGCTCTGCTCTTCCGGGCAGCCCAGCAGGGCACGGTAATACGCCACCGCCAGCGGGAAGCGCTCCGGCAGGCGCGGCAGGCTGCCCCATTGGCGGTTGGAAGTAATGAAGAGGTATTCGCTTTCGTCCAGAATGGTCAGGAAGCGCTGGAGTTTGACCGCATCCTCATTCCAATAGATCTCAAAATTGTGGTCGCCCTGGTACAGACCGCCGTAGCCGTTGTACCCGTCCACCGGGTGCGGCTGGCCGTCATCCCAGCTGGTCTCATTGGCCACCGCGGTACCCCAGAACTGCGCCGCGCCGGACTGCAGGCTGAGCTGCAACCCCACGGTTTGGCCGGCCGGCAGGCTCAGCGGCTGCTCCAGGCGGATGTTTTGCTGCGTGCCCAGTGCGCTGCGACTGGTGCCCATTGGCAGGCTCAGCGCCTGTTCCAGGAGCACACTGCCATCTCCCTGTGAGAGGATCTGCAAAGTCGCCTGCAGCGGAGCCAGGCTCAACGGCTCGGTGGGGCCGAGCCACAGCGCCAGCCGGTCTGGCGCCTGCAGTTGTGGCCTTGGCAGGTTGAGCGTCAGTTCGCTGCCCAACTCCAGGTTCACCGGCATCTCCAGCGCCTGACGGCGCGGCAAGTCGATCAACTGCGTGCTGTACAGCTCGACAGCCTGAACAGCCACCTGGCCCTGGCCGGCTGGCAGCTGCACGCGCAGCTGGTAGTCGGCGTTCAGATCCGCCAGCAATTCCAGCGGCAGTTCCACTTCCAGCAGGGTGTTCTCGCCGGGCGCCAGGCCCAGCAGGTCCACCACCTGGTTGTACCGCGCCAGCAGCGCTTCGCCTTCGGGGCCGCCGCGCACTTCGATAAGTACTGGCGCCAGCACATATTTAAAGCTGATCTGGTTCAGAACGCCTTCATGCTGCGGAACAAAGACGGTATGCAGCGGTAGGTCAGGTGTATAGCTGAAATCGTAGCTGGCGGGCAGCGGCTGGTTGAGCTGCTGCCCGTCCTGCTCGTAGGTCAGGGTTAAGGGGCCGGGCAGATTCTGGTAGATCCAGCGGCTGGCCTGCAGGCGTGAAATGTCTTGCTGGTACACCTGCGAAAAGGCAAAGGCCCAGCCGGCGCCGGCCAGCAGCGCTATGGCTCCCAGACCGATGGCCGCCGGGCGGCCCCAGATGCGCCTGCTGTCCCATAGTTGCAGCAGGCCCCAGGCGCCGAAGATGACCAGCACCGGGTAAAAGGGCAGGAAGTAGCGCATCGTCGGGTTGAAGGCGCTGGACTGCCAGGCGAAATACAGTAAGCCCCAGGCCCACAGCAGGGCCGGCGGCCGGCGCCAGTCACCCTTGGCGATCTTCCAGCCCGCCCAGGCCAAGCCGCCCAGACACACCAGGGCCAGCGCTGGCCCCAGGCCCCAGCCCACGATATTGCGCAGGCCGAACCAGATCGGGCGGCGCGCCCACTGCATCGAAGGCGGCCAATCGGCATCGCCGTTCACCTGGCCTGCCAGGGTGTGCATCGTCTCCAGCCAGTGCGGGTTGAGGCCCAGCAGGGCGGTCAGCCCAGCGCTGGCCTTGTCCAGCAGGCCCTCGGCGGCGCCCACTGCGGTGCCGATGTTGGCCAGCCAACCCGCCACGCCCAAGCCCTGGAAGGCATAGGGCTGAAAAACGCGGAACGCCACAAAACTCAGCACGCCGGCCAGCACCAGCAGGCCGAAGGCCCGCCAGCCGGCTTCTTCCTGCTCTTTGGCCGGCCGGGCCAGCACGCGCAGGGCGGCCGCCGCCGGCAGGGCCAGCGCCAGCGGCGCCAGACTGACCTTGCAGGCCAGCGCCATGCCAAAGGCCAGGCCAAAGCCAATGAAGTCCGCGCGTTTGAACTCGCCTGCGGCGGTGGCGATCCGAACCGAAAAGTACACCGCTAGCAGGCTGAAGAAGTTGACGAAGTTGTCCACCGTCCAGAAGTGCGACTGCTGGATCTGCATCACCGCCACGGCCGAAAAGGCCATGGCCAGCAAGCCCACCCGCCGGTCGAACAGGCGCGTGCCGATCAGGTAGACCAGCAGCACCACGCCCAGATCGGCCAGGGCGGAAAGCACCCGACCGACCGTGTGTACCTGGTCATAGCCGGTCAGGCTGACCGCTTCTGCTGCGTAGCGCACCAGGGTCACCGGCAGATTGCCGTACACGAAGAAGCTGAAGCCGCGGTTGTTCGGGTTGAGCGGGGAGTTTTGCGTATCGAAATATTGCTGGAGGTTTTCCGCCGGCTGCAGGGCCGCCACCACCTGGTTCATGAAGCGCTCGTCCGGATGCAGGTGCATATTGTTGCCCCAATCCAGGCCGCTAAAGCGGAAAAGCGCCGCCATCAGCAGGATCAGGATAAAGAGCACGTCGAATAGAGGACTGAAACGTTGGCGAGGTGTGGACATATCAGGGTTCAGTGGGCACAAAAAAGCTCATAAAGTCTTTGCCGGGGACACTGCTTTGATAATAGCTTAGCAGTCCATGCGGGTACAGCGATTGCAGGGCATTTAGCCCTTCCTCATCTTCTGGCTTGAGCAGGAACAGCTTGGGTGCCGGGGTTTCCAATGAATTGCTCAGTTGGTCGGGCCAAATGCCGTAGTCGTGACCAGGGTTACCGGCTCCCAGGGCCACCAGGCGCGTGTCCACCCAGTGCGGGTAGGCCACCACCCAGGCGCTCTCCAGGCTGCCGAAGCTGCCGGCGTAGTTGGCGATCACGCCGCCCAGCTCAGCATTGTTCCAGGCGGCCTGGTCATACTGCGTCCGGTAGTCGCCGAAAAGCAGGCTGGCGTTCAGCGCCGCCAACCCAGACAGCAGCAGCCCGCCCGCCAGGGCCGCCGGCCAGCGGCCGGCGCGGGCCCGCAGGGTGCGCAGCAAGCCGTCCAGCGCCAGGGCCGCCAGCAGGAAGGCCGGCACCCAGGCGCCGCTGGCCCGGTTCATCGCCGGGTTTTCTTCGGGAAAGGCCAGCGAGAGCATCGAGGGCAGCAGCATCAGCGGCACGCACAGTAGGATGAACAGATCCACCCAGGAGCGGCTGTGCCGGTAACGGTAAGCCGCCAGCAGCGCTCCCAGCAGCCACAGGCCGGCGGAGAACAGGTCGAAGGCCGGCCGGTCTTTGATGCCCACCACCCAAATGCCGCCCCCGGAGATGTTGAACATGCGTATGGCGTTCCAGAAGTTCTTGACCGCGATCAGCGCCACCGGTTCCGGGTAGGCCCGCTCGGTTTCCAGCAGACGGCTGGACATGCGGAAAGCAAAATTCGCCGGGTGCTCCACGGCGTAGCGCAGCAGCGGGGCGCACACCACCAGCGCCACCAGGGCCAGCAGTGCCAGGCCGATCAAGGCGCGCTGCCGCTGGGCCGGCTGGCGGGTGTTCAGCCAATAGAGCAGCACGCCCAGCGCCACTACCAGCGGCATGATGCGAAAAGCGGAGTAGCCGTTCAACCCAATCCCCAGGAACAGGCCGCACAGCAGCAGGTGGTTCAACTGGCCGCGCCGCAGGCCGTAAATGAGATGGAAGAGCACCGGCGCGGCAAAGGCGGGGTAGAGCGCAAAGCGCAGCCCCACTCGCGGCAGCAAATTGGGCCAGAATCCCAGCCCGGCCAGCAGCAGGGCGAACAGGCCCAGCCAGCGGCCGCCCAGTTCCTTGCCCAATAAGTACATGTAGGCCAGGCTGGCAAAGCTGAGCAGGGTCGTGCTCAGCTTGAGAGTGGTGAAGCTCAGCCCGGTGCCGAACAGCTTGGCCACAGCGGCCGCCAGGTAGAACTGCAGCGGCTCGCGCCCGGTATTGCGCTCAAAGAAGATCGGGTACTCGCCCTCTAGGATGGTCTGCACATCCAGCAGCTTCTCCGCCTGGTCGCTGATCATCTCGCTGGGCAGGCTGCCCAACTGCGAGAAACGCGTAAAGGCGATGGCGGCCAGGGCCACCAGCAGCACCAGTGCCCAGGGGGTGATGCGCACGGTCCACTCGCCGCGCCTCAGCCTCTGCTTCCAGCCTTCCCAAGCTGCCCGCGGGCTGTCCTCGAATTGCCAGAAGGCGTACAGCACCAGCCCCAGGCTGGCCAGCCAGCTGGTCACGTTGATCAGCTGGAATTGGTTGCCGCCGGAAAACAGGAAGGTCAGCACGAACAGCGCCAAGCCAGCGATCAGCGGCCGGCGCTGGTAGCGCAACACCTTACGCTGTGTGCTGGCGCCGGCGAGCCTGGCTTGCTGCCACTCGCCGCTGCGCAGCGCGGCCAGGGCCAGCCCCGCCCCGGCCAGGGCGGCCAGCACGCCGGCCGGCCAGTTGCCTGCTGGCGGCGCCCACAGGGCCTGGGCTAACAGGAACAGCGTCACGGCCAGGGCGCTTTTCCAGGGCCAGCGGCCCAAGGCCAGCGCTGGGCGGCGCGTTGCGGCCGCCCGAGCCGGACGCCGCACCGCTGGCTTGCGAGCGGCCTTGGGCTGCACCGCGTCGCTGGGAATCTCCATTGGCTGGCCGGCCAATAAGGCTTTTAGATAATCAAGTAGGCTGGGTTCTCGCATAGATCCTTGGGCTTGCCTGTCCCAAGGATGATTGTATCGTAGGCGGCTTGGGCCGCCATCCGCCCGGGGTGGGCTATTTGCGCCGCGCCACGTACCAGGTGTACGTGCCGGCTTCGTCTGCCTGGGCCACCGCATGGCGGCGGATGGCCGCTTGGGTCAGCGCCAGGTTCCAGCGCCCCGACGCCAGCACCCAGCGGCCGGTCAGCAGGTGCAGCAGCCAACTGGGCAAGCCCCAGTAGTGGCCGCGCTCCAGCGCTCCCAAGGCCGCCGGCGGAAAATAATGCCAGTAGCGCTCCAGGGCGAAGCCCGCCGTCTGCAAGCGCTGCTGCCACTCCTCCGGCGAAAGCATGTTGATGTGCCGGGAGATGCGCGTGAACAAGCGCACATAGGCCGCCGCCAACCCCCTCAGCCCCAGGCGCGCCAGCCAGCCGGAGAGCCACAGCTTGTGCGGCCAGCGCTGGTTGGGCACGCAGAACAGGAACAAGCTGCCCGGCGCCAGCACCCGGGCGGTTTCGTTCAGCACCGGCTGCAGGTCGGGAATGTGCTCCAGCACGGAGTTGCTTAGCGCCGAGCGGAAATGTCCACTGGGGAAGGGCAGCCGGGCGCCTACGCTCTGCGCT
>JAHCII010000029.1 GCA_026129305.1 Anaerolineales bacterium | reverse complement strand
CGATCTGGATGATAGTGGCCCGGCCGCCAAGGCAGATTTGGATGATGATACGGTGATCGACCTGAACCCCAATGTGAACGACATTTCCGGGTCCCAACCCCTGCTGCCTGGCCTGCTGGGCGGGGGTGCTGGGGAAGGCAACGGCTGTTTGCTGGGCGTGGTGTGCTTGAACCTGGGCGGAAATTAGCCGTCCGGTCACACAAAGCAGCGGTTAGGCTTTACAATTAGAGCGTTGCTGTCAGTGAGCAACGCTCTAATTTTTATTTTCAGAGGTGAACTGTGGCACTAGGCAAGACCGAAAGATCGATCGTTATTTTCGTCGTGGTGATGTTTACCGTGATTCTTAGCTTCCTGGTTTGGACTGGTGTCCAGCAGGCGGCTTATATTGATGCGCCCATCACCACCCCCCGCAGCCTGCCGGCTGTAGAAGCCGCTCCGTAACTTTCACCTCAGCTGAGTTTGTTGCTAGCGCCGTCCACCCCTGTGACGGCGCTTTTGCTGCCTGCTGCCATCGGGGGTGGGCTTGACCCTTTCCTGCGGTTCCATGGGTGTGCCCGCTTGCGTAGCCGTGTAGTAACGGTCATCCAGGATCATGGCCAACAAGGCGCGCCCCTCCTCGCTTTCGGCAAGTTGTGCGCTCAGATGTATAAAGCGCTGCATGCGCTCAGTCTGCAGTTTGTCTCGGGTGCGCAGTTGGCCTTCCAGAATGGCGATCATGCGCTCGCTGACCACCCGGGCGACATCTTCATCGCTGAGGGCGGGACGCTCCTGAAACTCGATCTTGTAGATCGAGGCGATCTTCTTCAACTCGCGTTCTTCCAGACCTTCGATCAGGCTGATGGCGATGCCGCTGGCGCCGGCCCGGCCGGTGCGCCCGGCCCGGTGGATGTAGAGCTCGGGATCCTCGGGCGGTTCATACAGCACCACATAGCCCAGGTCCTGGATGTCAATGCCGCGGGCGGCCACATCGGTAGCCACCACGAAACGCAACTCGCCGTCCTTCAACTGCTGCAGCACGCGCTCGCGAGCGGCTTGCGACAGTTCGGAGCTCATCTCGGCGGCGTTGTAACCGAAACGCTGCAAGACTGTGGTGACGTAGGTCACCCGCGTCTTGGTATTGCAGAAGATCAGCGCCTGGGATGGGTTGTCGATCTCCAATAGGCGCACCAGGGTGCGGTCCTTGTCCATGCGGGGCGTCTTCATCATTATGTGCTGCACGTCGGTGACGTGCACATGGTCGCGGCTCAGGCTGAGGAAGGCGGGCTTATCCAGGAAGCGCTCGGCCAGGCGTTGCACATTAACGGGGAAAGTGGCCGAGAACATGCTACCGTGCACGCCTTTCTGCGGCAGGTAACGCTGCACATCCAGCATGTCCTGATAAAAGCCCATCGAGAGCATGCGGTCGGCTTCGTCCATGACCAGCAGCTTCAAATGATCCAGCTTTAAATTGCGCTTGAGCAAGTGGTCCAGTACGCGGCCGGGAGTACCCACCACCAGCTGAGCGCCGCGTTGGAAGCCATCTATCTGCTGCTGGTAGCCCACGCCACCATAGACCGGCACCACTTCAAAGCCGGTGCCGGCGAACAGCTTGGTGGCTTCGTCGGTCACCTGGCTGGCCAGTTCTCGGGTGGGCACCAGCACCAGCGCTTGGGCTTGTTTTAGCGCTGGGTCCAGCCGGTCCAGCATGGGCAGCAGAAAAGCGCCGGTCTTGCCGCTGCCGGTGCGAGCCTGGACCATCAGGTCTTGTCCAGCCAGCAAGTAGGGCGCGGCCATGGCTTGCACAGGGGCCAGCTCTGACCAACCTACCTGCTGGGCGGCTTGTTGGATGCGTGCGGAGAGCTCTGCCAGTTTGGTGGCCGGCAGGCCGTCTTGAGGGATTTCTAAATGTTGTGGGTCAGGTTCTTGCAGTGACACTATGAACTCTCATTGAATGCGGGGGATAAGGTGCCTAATTATAGTTCTACTCCCTTGTTCAGTTCGAAACTGCGCGATAATCCATGTTTCGACTTTCAGGAGGTGAGCTATGGATAAGTGGAAAGACAGCGTGGCGATAGTTACCGGTGGCGCTTCGGGCATAGGCCGCGCGTTGGCCAAAGCCATCGCTTCTCGCGGCGGTGATGTTTATTTGGCCGACATCAACCTCGTCGCTGCCAAAGCTGTGGCAACTGAAATTGGAGAGCGCGCCACGGCGGTGCAGCTGGATGTGCGCGACGGCGAAGCCTTCAAGAAGTGCGTCGCCGCGGTGGTCAAACAGCATGGCCGTTTGGACTATCTTTTTAACAATGCGGGCATGGGGATCGCAGGTGAAGTCTTTGAGCTGCCCGCACAAGCTTGGGAGCGCATTATTGATCTCAATATCCGCGGCACAGTCAATGGGGTGGCGGCTGCTTATCCAGTCATGGTGCAGCAGGGTGGGGGCCACATTGTCAACACAGCCTCCCTGGCCGGGCTCGGACCGGCGCCGCTGCTGACGCCTTATTCGATGACCAAGCATGCCATCGTGGGTCTGAGCGCCAGCTTGCGCATTGAGGCTGCCGAGTTTAGCGTGCGGGTCAGCGTGCTGTGCCCAGCCTCGGTGGAGACACCGATGCTGGATGCGGAACCGCCGGCCGACTTGGCCGGCATGCCCTGGAAGCCCAATGTGCGCCGTTTCCTTACTGAGTTGGCTGGCCCGCCTTATTCCGTGGAGAAATTTGCGGAAGAAGCCCTGCGCGGCGTAGAGAAAAACCTTGCCACGATTGTGGCTCCGGGGCGTGCCCGCTTGGTGTGGTACCTGGGGCGGCTGTCACCCGGCTTAGTGGAGAAGGCCAGCCTGGGCGCGGTTGCTGCGGAACGCAAAACCAAAGCCTAAACCGCGCCACCCGAGGCGTGGTTTATATGGACTTAATGCCCGGCTGATATAATCCGCGCAGCGTGCAGTCCAATAATCCGTTTTTTCGCCGTTATTCACCGCCGCGCCGGTCTCGCAACCCTTGGCGGACGCTTGCCGCCATCCTCGGCGTTTTGGCGCTGCTCTATTTGACCTATCACATCCCTTTTGTGCACAATGTGCTTGCTTGGCGCTTGGATAGCCTGCGCGCCAGCATTGTCTATTTCTTCCGTCCGCCGGAAGAAGCTATCTTCGTGCCGGCTCAGGTCTCCATCACGCAACCATCCACTGCCCTGACGCCACAGGCCACGCACACACCGGCCGGCCCCACGCCCACGGCGCTGGCCACCCGGCCGCCGCTGCCGCTTTCGGTGAGTCTGACCGGTTTCCGCTACATTGACCAGCACGGCGGCTGGAACCTGTGCGGCCCGGCCACCCTGGCGATGGCCCTGACCTATTGGGACTGGGCCGGCACGCGCAACGATGTGGAAGACTACGTCAAGCCCGGCATCCAAGACCCCAACCTCAACCGCGTCGAGCGCGGCCGCCCTGACAAGAACGTGATGCCCTACGAGCTCGAAGACTTTGTCGATACACAGGTGGCCGGCTTGCAGGCGGTCATTCGAGTGGGCGGGGAGCTCGACACAATCAAGCAGCTGCTGGCCGCCGGATTCCCGGTGGTGGTGGAGAAGGGCTATTCCGAGCGCGACGCCTCTGGCAGAGTCAGCTGGTTGGGCCACTACCTGTTCGTCAACGGTTATGACGAGGCCAGCCAGGAATTCATCGTGCAGGATGTGTACTTGCGCACGGGCGATAATGGCACCGGCGCCAACCTGCGCTCTTCTTATGAAGAATTGCAAGACCAGTGGCGGGCCTTCAACTACTTGTTCCTGGTGATCTATCCCGAAGCGCAGTTGGATCAGGTGATTGCCGCTTTAGGGCCCTGGGCAGATGAAGAATGGGCCAACCAGCGCGCCCTGGAGCTGGCCCAGCAAGAGTCGGCCAGCCTGAGCGGCTTGCAGCAGTTCTTTGCCTGGTTCAACCTGGGCAGCAGCCATGTGCGCCTGCTGCAATATGTGGATGCCGCCCACGCCTATGATTATGCCTTTCAGTTGTATGCCGGCTTGACGAACGACGATTCCCAACGACCCTACCGGATGATGTGGTACCAGACCGGCCCGTACTGGGCCTATTACTACAGCGGCCGCCATCAGGATGTGATCAGCCTGGCCAATACCACCCTGTTTGAGACGATTGACCAACCTACGCTGGAAGAGAGCCTGTATTGGCGCGGCTTGGCCCGCTTGGCGATTGGCGAGACAGGCAATGCGGTTGCTGACTTACAGGAGGCCGTGCGCCTGAACAAGCACTTTTGGGCCGCGATCGGGCAGCTGGAAGCCTTGGGAGTGAATCCATGAGTGGATTGAAAGTGCTGCATTTTGCCGACGCGCACATCGACATTGCCAACTATGGCCGCCAGGATGCGCAAACCGGCCTCCCGGTGCGCGTGTTGGACTTCCTGCGCTCTCTGGATGAGATCGTAGATACTGCGATTGAAGAGAACGTGGACTTGGTGGTCTTCGGCGGCGACGCGTACAAGGACCGCAACCCAGCGCCCACCTTCCAGCGCGAATGGGGCCGGCGCATGATGCGCCTGTCGCGGGCCGATATCCCCACGCTGCTGCTGGTGGGCAACCATGACGTCTCTCCCAGCTTGGGCCGTGCTCATGCGCTGGAAGAGTACAACACGCTGGACATTCCCTATGTGCGCGTGGTGTCCAAGCCGGCCCTGCTGGGCCCGGCGGATTTGTGGGATTTGCCGCTGCAGGTGATTGCCCTGCCTTGGGTCAGCAAGTCTGAGATGATCGCCGTATACGGCACGGACAGCAAGCATGCCGACGCCGAGCTCGAAGAACGGCTGATCAATCGCATCGAGGACCTGCTCAGCCAGCTGGATCCAGAGCTGCCCGCCATTCTGCTGGCGCATGCCTCTGTACAAGGTGCCGTATACGGCGGCGAACGCACGGTCAGCTTGGGGCGCGACCTGGTGCTGTCTCCGGCTTTGGTCAAGAGCCCTGCGCTGGATTACGTCGCCCTGGGGCACATCCACAAAAAGCAGGATGTGAATGAAGCTACCCGCGTGAGCCAGACGAGCGACGCCCAAACCGGGCCGCCGGTGGTCTATCCCGGATCGATCGAGCGCGTGGACTTTGGCGAAGTGGAAGATGACAAATTCTTCGTGATGGTGGATTTGCAGAAAGACGCCACCAGCTACGCCTGGCGCCAGTTGAAACACATTCGCACCTTTATTGACCGCCGCGTGCGATTGGATGCGGCAGAAGGCGTGATGGACAAGATCCGTGCCAAGTTGCCTGGCAGGCAAGAGATGCAAGACGCCATTGTGCGCCTGACCATCGATTACCCGCGTGAGCTGGAGCCATACATAGATGAAAGCGAACTGCGCGAGGCGGCCAGCGGCACCTTTGAATTTCACCTGATCAAGCGCCCGCAGATGGAAGCCCGCTTGCGCATTCCGGAAGACAAGAACGTGGGCGACTTGGATGCCGGCGCCTTGCTGGACCTGTATTGGGGTGCCGCCCATGTGGAAGTGGCTGAGCGTGAAACCCTAAGCCGGCTGGCGCAGGAAATCATTCAGGATGACATCATCGAGGAACAACCCAGTGACACTTAGCTTCACCTCGCAGTTGCGCTCCCTGTTTCTCCTCGCTTTTTTCCTGGCAGCCTGCGGTCCTCAAGCGACAGTCACTCCGGCGTTGACACCCAACATCTCAAACAGCCCTACGCCCAACCCGGTCGCCGGACGGCCGAGTCCCACACCCGAACCGGTGGCGACGGCCAAGCCAGAGGTGGCTGTGGAGCTCGCCCAACTGGGTTGGATCACTTTCTCCGCCACTGAAGGCGGCCGCCGAGATATATGGGTCATTCGCCCGGATGGCAGCCAGGTGCTCAATCTCACTGGCGGTATGCGCAATATCTTCGCCGAGGCGCCGGTCTGGTCGCCAGACGCGGGCCTGATCGCCTATGACGGCATCACCAGTCCCGAGTCCGTGCGCGACATTTACTTGATGGCGGTGGAGTCCGAGCCCAGCCAGACGACGCAACTGACCACTCAGTTGGGGTTTGACTGCTACCCCAGCTTTTCACCTGACGGGCAGCACATCGTCTACATGGCGGAGCACAACGGCAATCGTGAGTTGTTCATCATGGACTTGGAAGGCAACGATCTGCTCCAGCTCACCGACCACCCGGCTGAGGACTATGAGCCGGCCTGGTCGCCGGACGGGGAACGCATCGCTTTCACCTCTCGACGAGAGGGCAATTCAGAGATCTTCATTATGGATGCCGATGGAAGCAACCTGGTGCGCCTGACGGACAGCTGGGGCCTGGATTGGCGGCCGGCCTGGTCGCCGGACGGCGAATGGATCGCCTTCGAATCCTGGCGTTCTGGCAACGCCGACATTTTCATCATGCGCCCGGATGGCAGCGACCTGCGCCAACTGACGACCAGCGAGGCGGAGGATGGGCACCCGACTTGGTCACCGGATGGCCGATACATCGTGTTCCACTCGCAGCGCACGGGCAATTACCAGTTGTTCGTGCTAGAAGTGGAGAATCCCGAAGAGCAATGGCACCTCGAAACTGGCAGCGTACGCGCCCTGCTGCCCGCCTGGTCGCCGGTGGCTGTGGTGCCGGGCTTGGAAGGTTAGAACCAGCTAAGAGGTAGGCTGTATTGATGCCGGCAACATGCTATACTGCTTGTGATTCGATGAACGAGTTGGCCCCGCGCTTGCGCGGTTGCGACATCGGCCTGTATTTTCTGTAGCACCAGTGGCTAGCACACAAGTTGCATGGGCGACGCCCTAGACAGATTACTACCCCGGCCGGCTTGACCTGTCGGGGTTTTTGTTTAACTTTGAATAAAGAATTATGGCGGGCTGTTTTTGCCTGCCTGGGAGAAATTAGCAAGTATGAGAAAGAAAAATAGTAAGAACAAGGGCGAGACCTTGCGGATCGTTCCTTTAGGGGGCTTGGGGGAAATTGGCAAGAACATGACCGTGTTCGAGTACGGCGGTGATATTCTCATCGTCGATACCGGCATTATGTTCCCTGAAAATGACATGTTGGGGATCGATTACATCATCCCCGATTTCCAGTATCTGATGGACAAGCGCGATCAGGTCAAAGGCATTGTGATCACGCACGGGCACGAAGACCACACCGGCGCCATTTATCACGTGCTGGAAGCCTTCAATGTGCCCATCTATGCCACGCCGCTGACCCGCGGTCTGCTGGAGGTCAAGCTGGCCCGCGCCGGTGCCCAGAAGAAAGCTCGTCTGCAGACGGTGAATGCCGGCGACACAGTGCAGATCGGCAAGTTCAAGGTGGAATTCTGCCATGTGTGCCACTCCATCCCGGATGGCGTGGCCCTGGGCATCACTACGCCGGCCGGTTTGGTGGTGCACACCGGCGACTATAAGCTGGACCATACGCCGGTGGACAATTGGCCCACCGACTATGCCAAGCTGGCCGAATTTGCTGGCCGCGGCGTGCTGGCCTTGCTGGCCGATTCGACCAACGCCGACCGGCCCGGTTGGACGCCCTCTGAGCGAGTGATTGACCCCGCCTTCGACAAAGTGTTCGAAGAGGCTGAGGGCCGCATTTTGGTGGCTACCTTTGCTTCGCTGATCTCGCGCATCCAGCAAGTGGCAGAAGCCGCCGAGCGCCATGGGCGCAAGATGGCCTTTGTGGGCACCAGCATGCGCGAGAATGCCAAGATGGCGATTCAGCTGGGATACCTCAAGGTCTCCAGCGATTTGGTGGTGCCGATTGACGATGCACTGAAAATGAAGCCGCGTGATGTGGTGCTGATGTGCACCGGCTCGCAGGGTGAACCCTCGTCGATTATGGGCCGGCTGGCGGCAGGCACCAATCGCCAGTTCGACGTCATCCCTGGCGACACGGTGGTGCTTTCTTCGCACCCCATTCCGGGCAATGAAGAGACGGTCTCACGTGTGATCAACCGCCTTTTCCAACGCGGCGCCAAGGTGATCTACGATCCGATTGCCGCCGTGCACGTCTCCGGCCATGCCAGCCAGGATGAAATGGTCTTCATGCTCAATCTGGTCAAGCCTAAGTACCTGGTGCCGGTGCACGGCGAACTGCGCCATCTGCACCAGCATGCCGCTCTGGCCCAGCAATCGGCCGGCCTGCCGGCGGAACGCATCGCCGTCATCGAAAACGGCCAGGCCTTGGAGTTTCGCAATGGCGAGATGCATTTGGCCGAGCGTGTACCTGGCGGCTACGTCTTCGTGGACGGCTCCGGCGTGGGCGACATTGGCCCTTCGGTGATGCGCGAGCGTGAAGCGCTGGCGCGTGATGGCTTCATCTTCGTCAACCTGAAGACTGACGCCTCCAGCGGCAGACTGCTGGAGGAGCCGGAGATCATCACGCGCGGCTTTGTCTACCTGCGTGATTCCGAGCAGCTGATGGCCGAGACACGCCGCCAGATCGAGAAGGTTGTGGCGCGTTCCAACGGTAATCTGCAAAGCGAGCTGGAACACAATTTGCGCAACTTCCTGTTTGAGGCCACCCGCCGGCGCCCGATGATCTTCGTGGTGATCAACTAGGTAGGCTGGGTGAGCCGGCTGCCGCAAAGGTATAATTCTTCGAAAGTGAGAAAACGCACATGAGCCGCAGCCGAAACAAATTCCTGTTCGGCGGCCTGATCATTTTGGCCGCGGTCGTTTACTTGATTGTGTCTTCCACCGCTGCTGGCGCGCAGTTCTTCTTCACTGTCGATGAACTGCTTGCTGACGGCCCAGGTGCGGTGGGCAAACCCGCCCGGGTGGCCGGTGCGGTGTTGGGTGACACCATCGTCTACGACACTGAGACACTGACCCTCAGCTTCACGATTGTGCATACCCCCGGGGATACCCGGCTGATCAATGACGAAGGCGGCCTGGCCGCTGCTCTGGATGCCGCCGTGGCCGACCCCACTCGCAGCCGTTTGCAAGTGGTTTACGTGGGCGTGAAGCCGGATCTGCTGCAGCACGCGGCTGAGGCGATCGTATCCGGCCAGATCGATGAGTCTGGCGTTTTCCACGCCAATGAGCTGCTGCTGCGCTGCCCAACCCGCTACGAAGAAGCCCTGCCTGCCCAGGCACAGGGCTGACAGCTTGCGGCTTTGTTGACCAAGCCTTTCCATGATCGCTGACCTCGGCTTTTTTGCCCTGTTCATCGCTTTGCTGCTGGCCCTGTATGCCTGCTGCTCCGCCGTGGTGGGCCAGGTGCGCGGAGAGCCGAGATGGATTGCCAGCGCACGCGCCGCCACACTGCTGTGTTTCCCCCTGCTCACCATCTCGGCTCTGAGCATCATGTATTCCCTGGCCACCCTCGACTTTCAACTGCAATACGTAGCACAAGTCACCAGCCGCAGCATGCCGATGTATCTGCGCCTCACGGCTCTGTGGGGCGGTCAGTCTGGTTCGTTGGTCTTCTGGGCCTGGTTGATGGCCGCTTTCACTTCCGGCGTCATGCTGCGCAACTGGCGGCGCGACCGTGACCTGCTGCCTTGGGTGATCCTGGTGTGCATGTTCACCCTGGCTTTCTTCTTGGTGCTGATCGTCTTTTTTGAGAATCCTTTTCTGCGCATGTGGCAGGGCGCCACAGGTGCGGTTTGGACCGCCATGTGGCAGCCCGCTGGAGCGCAAGCCTATCTCCCGGTGGACGGCAACGGCCTCAACCCCCTCCTGCGCCACCCGGGCATGATCATCCATCCGCCCGTGCTCTATCTGGGTTTTGTTTCATTCGTTGTGCCGTTTGCCTTCGCCATCGCTGCGCTGATCACCGGCCGCAGCGATGATCGCTGGATCCGCCTGACGCGCCGCTGGAGCCTGGTGGCCTGGTTGTTCCTCTCGCTGGGCTTGATCCTGGGCAGCCGTTGGGCCTACGATGTGCTGGGCTGGGGTGGTTACTGGGGCTGGGACCCGGTGGAGATCGCCGCTTTTATGCCCTGGCTGACCGGCACGGCCTTTTTGCACTCGGTCATGATCCAGGAGAAACGCGGCCTGTTCAAACACTGGAACATGCTGCTGGTCATTCTGACCTACGACCTGGTTATCTTTGGCACCTTTCTGACTCGTTCAGGTGTGCTGTCTTCGGTGCACTCCTTTGCGCAGAGCGCCATTGGCCCTATGTTCTTTGCGTTCATCGCCATCACCCTCAGCGCCTCGCTGGCTTTGCTCAGCTGGCGTTGGAACACGCTTAGATCCGAAGTGGAAATCACTTCGCTGCTGTCGCGCGAAGCTTTGTTCCTGCTCAACAACTTCCTTTTTATAAGCATTCTGGTGATCTGTTTCTTGGGCGTTATCTTTCCGCTGGCCAGCGAGCTGCTCACCGGTCAGCAGATCACGGTAGGGCCGGTGTACTATGAATCAGCCACTGGCCCGCTGTGGGCGGCTCTCTTGCTGCTGATGGGCGTCGCGCCGCTCTCCGCCTGGCGGGCAAGCACGGCTCGCACGCTGGGCCGCGCGATTTGGAAGCCGTTCATCGCCTCATTGCTTATCCTGGCTGCCTTGTTGATCGGCGGCATGCGCAACCCGGGTGCTTTGCTGGGTTTCTGGCTGTGTGCCTTTGTCGGTTTTGTCACCCTCTATGAATTTTGGCGCGGCGCGGCGGCCCGCAGCGCGCGCGGGGAGAACTTTGCCCTGGCCCTGTGGCGCCTGGTGGCGCGCAACCGGCGCCGCTACGGCGGCTACATCATCCACCTGGGTGTGGTGCTGCTGGCGATTGGCATTATCGGCATCGAACTCTTTCAGCAAGAAACCCAGGGCAGCCTGGCCCCCGGGGAGCGTCTGCAGCTGGGCGGCTATCAGATCGAATTCGTTTCGTTGATCGAGTTCCAGACCGACGACGGCCGCCTGGTGGACCGTGCCGTGGTGGATGTATACCGTGATGGCCGCTACGTGACCCAGCTGTACCCGCGCCAGGATTTCTATTTTGAATCCGGTCAGCCCATGACCATCTCGGGCTTGTACAACACCTGGGAGTCTGATGTGTATGTCTTGCTGGTGGGTTGGGAACCGTTGTCCGGGCAGAAGGCTACCTTCAAGGTCTATTTGAATCCCCTGGTGAACTGGGTCTGGACGGGCGGCTTTGTCTTTATTCTGGGCACTCTGGTGGCCTCTTGGCCGGAGCGTGAAAGTATTGAACTGGCGGCCCCTTCTCGTTTGCGCGGGCGGCGGGTTGCGGCCGGAGCGCGCCGATGAAACCCCTTGCCCTGCTGTTGGCCGTGTGCCTGGCTTTTGCCCTGGTGACGCCCGCCGCCGCCCAGCAGCCTGTGCCGCCCACGCCCAGCCCGGACCAAGTCAACGCGATCGCCAAGAACCTCTACTGCCCGGTGTGCGCCAATGTGCCGCTGGATGCCTGTGGCACGGCGGCCTGCGTCCAGTGGCGTGACCAGATCGCCGACCTGCTGATGCAGGGCTACACCGAGGCTGAGATCTACGAGTATTTTGTGGCCCGCTTCGGTCCCAGTGTATTGCCCACTCCGCCGGCGCAGGGGCTGTTTTGGGCCTTTTACCTGCTGCCGCCGATTGCCATTTTTGCGGCGGGCTGGTGGCTGTACCGCACGATGGTCACGCGGCCGATGCAGGCAGCTGCCCAGAGCAAAAGCCCCAAACCCGCCGGCAAGTACGCCCGCCAGATGGAAGAAGAGCTAAAGGCCCGCGACCAATGAGCCAACAGGCTAAACCGACCTCCTTTTGGGGCCGTGTGTTGGCCTGGGCTTTCCTGCTGGTCTTGCTGGGCCTGGTGGCGGCTCAGTTGATGGAATCGCGACGGGGCATCCTGACCCGCGGCGAACCTGCTCCGCAATTCACCCTGACCACCTT
>JAHCII010000028.1 GCA_026129305.1 Anaerolineales bacterium | reverse complement strand
CACAGAGATGTACAGCTGGCGCGCATAGGTCAGGTCGCGTTCAATGCACTCCTCGATCGAGTGCTTCGGATCCTCAAACCAAAACTTTAAGTCCCACTGCTTGGACTCAGGGCTGCGGCTCGGGAAGAACAGTTTCATACCCTTGTTGTAAGATTCGATGGGCGAAATTTCGTGGAAGAGATCCCCCAGGCCTTCGTCCTTAAGGCGCTGGAAAGAACTGAGTTGGACTTCGATCAGGTCCGGCAGCGTGAGTTCAGTCGACATGCGGGAATAGGTTTTGGTGGGAAGAGCTTGCGCCATTCAGCGCCTCCTAAAAATGAAAGATGCTGCAAAATACGAAAAAGCCGCTCTCCAAAACACCGGAAGTAGCGGTAGGTTGCCAATCGTCAATTATAGGGTAGAGCAGCTGGCTGTGTCAAGGCGGATATCCGGCTCTTTTGGGGTTAATCCAACTCTCTAGCCGCTTACCCGCCTGGGTAGTATCATGTATATCCCAGGTCAGCTGGATGATCGCTGGAATTTGCTCTCGAGCATCTTCCAGAGGAAAGTCCGCACTCCATAGAGCGTGACGCCGGGGAAACTCCCGGGGCGGGGCAACCTGCCGGATCAGGGCCACAGAAACATACCGCCAAACGCTGTGGTTGGATGCAGCTTGCTGCACACAATGCATCGTAGGCAAGGGTGAAATGGTGGTGTAAGAGACCACCGGCGCGGGCAGCAATGCCCGCGGCCGGGCAACCCCCGTCAGGAGCAAGGCCGAGCAGGGACGAGCAGCGGCTCGCTGCGTTTGAGTCCCGGGTTGGCTGCACCGAGCTGGCCAGAGATGGCCAGCCCAGACAGATGATCATCCACGACAGAATGCGGCTTACAGGCTGGCCTGGGAGTTAGCCGTTAGAGATTAGAGACTGGAGATTGCCTAGTCTCTAATCTCCAGTTACTGCTTACCATTCCCTCCCAAGGAGCGCCTCCATATGACCAACCAACTCCGCCTCGGCTTCATCGGCCTCGGCCTGATGGGCAAACCCATGGCCGCTCATTTGCTCAAGGCCGGCTTCCCGTTGTGGGTGCACAACCGCAGCCAAGCCGCTGTGGACGGGCTGGTCGCCCTGGGCGCCCAGGCAGCCGGCAGCCCGGCGGAGCTGGCGGCCGCCGTCGACATCGTCTTCACCTGCCTGCCAGACTCACCAGACGTGGAACAGGTCGTCCTCGGACCGGACGGCATCACCGCCGGCGCCAGGCCCGGCCTCATCGTCGTAGACCACTCCACCATCCTGCCCGCCACCGCCCGCCACTTGGCGGCTGCCCTGGCCGAACGCGGCCTGGGTTGGCTGGACGCTCCCGTCAGCGGCGGCCAGCTCGGCGCCGAACAGGGCACTCTAACCATCATGGTCGGCGGCGAGGCGGATGCGCTGGAACGTGCTCGCCCGGCCCTCGAAGCCTTTTCCAAGGCCATCACCCACATCGGCGCCGCCGGCGCCGGCCAGGTCGCCAAATGCTGCAACCAGATCATGGTCGCTGCCCAAATGACCGCCCTGGCTGAGCTGCTCATCTTCGCCCGCAAGGCGGACGTCGATCCGGCCAAGGTGGTCCAGGCCATCCGCGGCGGCGCCGCCGCCTGCTGGACGCTGGACAACAAGCCCGAACGCCTCTTCGCCGGGGAGCGTCGGCCCGGCTTCAAAGCCTACATGCAGGCCAAGGATATGGGCATCGTCATGCGCAGCGCCGCCGAATTCGGCATGCCGCTGCCCGCTAGCGAAGTAGCCACCCAGCTCTACGACCAGATGCTGGACATGGGCATGGGTGACCTGGACAACTCCGCCCTGGTCGGCGTGCTGGAAAAGATGGCGGGAGTGCAGCTTCTAGCGGATAGCGATTAGCCTCCCGTCATTGCGAGGAGCACGCCGCTGCGCAGCAGCGGCAGCGGACGAAGCAATCTCCGCCTCATCTTCCGAATTACTTCAAACCACTTCTTAAGTGTTGCGAAGCAACGCAAGCATCCGCCCTTGGCGGGGTTACGCGACCCCAATCGCAGCTTTGCCTTTCTGCCCCGCTTCCACAGCATGCAGCAAATCGACGATCGTAATCCGGCAGCCAGGCCCATCGCGCTCAATGGCCGTTGCCGCAGCGTACAGCACCGCGTTCAGGACATCTCCGCCCGCCAGGCCCGCGCTGACTCGCACCAATTTTCGCCAGTCCCCTTCTGAAAGTTGCACTGGCAGACCGGCGGGCATATGTGCCTGCCAGAGCCTGCGGCGGGCGGCCGCATCCGGCAAGCTCATCTCAACATGACCGAGGATGCGTCGGGCAAAGGCCGGGTCGTAGTTGCCCATCAGGTTGGTGGCGAAGACAGTTACGCCTTGAAAGCTATCCAACTCCAGCAACATGACAGAGCGACTCACATTCACGGCATGGTCGCTACTCTGCGAAACATTGGATAGCCGCTTCCCCAATATCGAGTCCGCCTCGTCAAAGAATAAAAGTGCACCGGTCTGGCGCGCCTTCTCAAAGACAGCCTTGATGTTCTTGGGTGTTTCGCCCACGAACTTGGATTCGATTTCTGCGTAATTGGCGCGGATCAATCCCCTACCCAGTTCGTGAGCGATCGCCTCGGCCGTAAAGCTCTTGCCTGTGCCGGATGGACCGTACAAGTTGATCGCCATGCGACCGCCGCCCGGGTCGATTTCTGCCAGACCAAAGTCTTCGTACAAGACCTTATGATGGCGGATCTTACTGAGGAAGGCGCGGACCTGCACCAGCGTCTTTTCGTCCACCACCAGGTCCGCCAGCTTTCGCCTCGGTACTTCGACCTCGAACTGCTCCAGCCGCCAGGCTTGCTGGCCAGCCTCAGCGGCGCGAACGGAGAGTTCGCCGCGTGACTGTCCGTAGCCACCCGGTTCAGTGAGCAGAGATTTGCTTTTCGCAGCCATCTCACTCCTGCAGTGTATTCATCTCACGCTCAAGCCATTCCAGCTCCAGGGCGTCCACATAGTGGTTGATCGCCTGTTGAAGGAACACCGGCAACGCCGGGTCCATAGCCGTGAAGGTGGCATTGAAGTCGGGATGGTCGTTGTAGGTATTCCCCAGGCCGCGCAGGATCTCAAAGGTAGGCTCATAAAAACAGCGCAGATGCTGGTGCCATCGGGTCAGCAGGGCTTGCACCTCTTCGCTCTCCGGCCCCTGGTCCATCTTGGCGATGATCTCCTGATAGATCTCTCCCCCCTCAGCCAGAATGCGGTCCTTTTCTTCCTGGCTGCGTTCGTTCCAGCTGCGAATGCTCTCAGCCGCACCCTCGCCCCACTGCTCCACGGCCTGTTTGTTGTATTCTCGTTCCTGCTCGGGACTAAACCCTTTAAACACATTCTTGCTGCTCATCTTCACTTCTCCTAACAAATGCATGATGGTGCCTTCCACCGTCTTCACCAGGGTTTGCAGGCGAACGACCTCTGCCTGCAATGCAGCATGGTGAGACTGCAGTGCCGTCACCAGGTCAAAGTCCTTGTCATCCAGGACGCTCTTGATCTGGGCCAATTCCAAACCGAGTTCTCGGTAGAACAAGATCTGCTGCAGCCGCAGCAGGGCCTGTTCGTCGTAGTAGCGGTAGCCGTTGGCCGCCACTTGGCTGGGCTTGAGCAGGCCGATCTGGTCATAATGATGCAGGGTGCGCGGCGTGACGCCAGCGAGGTCGCTGACTTGCTTAACGGTGTACATAGCTATGCTCCGTGATGAAGCATAAACTATGACCTAACGTCAATGTCAAGCAGATGACAAAACAAGCCAGTCGCCCCCAAATGGCACTTTGACACACCAAGCTTTTTAGCTTACGGCTAATAGCTATAGGCTAACAGCTAGTCGCTAACAGCTACAAAAATTCCCGATACACAAACACCGCCGCCACCACGATCAGCAGCGTCCCCAGGCTAAAAGCCAGCCGCTCCGCCCAGACCGGCACCGCACCCCGCCCAAACACCACCCGCCAGCCTCGCCACAGCTGCCCGGCCGCCGCCAGCAGTGCCCCACCGCAGGCCATATAGGCCCAGGGCATCGCCCAGTTGCGGTCCATCATCTTGTAGATGCCGGCGTACACCAGCACCGCCATCGCAATAATATGCCCCAGCAGGATCAAGCGCGTGCCGCCGCGGTTCTCGGCGTTGCGCACTAGCAAGCGGTGCGCCTGCCAGGTCACCAGGAAAACGCCAATGCGCATAATGCCAGAGGGCACGGCCGCGTACTCGTCCGGGCGCAGCACATCCAGGCCCAGGGCGAAGCACAGCGCCATCAGCGGCACCGCCGCCGCGGCCCCGGTTACCAGCGGCCCGCCCCATTGCTTCAACGCTTCGCCCACTGCCAGGGTGGCCAGACCAAAGACGAACATGCCCAGCAGGCCGGTCTCGCTGCCCTGAAAGGTCTTCTCACCGGCCGTGAACCAGATGTGCGCAACCAGCGCCAGGTACAGGGCGATGCGCGCCCCGGCCGCAGCTTGCGATGCCTCACGCCGGTCAAACCAGGCTGCCGCACCCAAGGCCACCACCCCCAGCGCCAACCAAAGCGTCATTCCATCCTCCGCGTGTAACCAAACTGTTTCAGGGACTTCTCGTCGTTGCGCCAGTTGGGCCGCACTTTCACTCGCAGTTCCAAGAAGACTTTGCGCTCGCTCATCGCTTCGATCTCTTTGCGCGCCGCCTGGCCGATCTGCTTGATCATCGCCCCACCCTTACCCACCACGATGCCCTTGTGCGAATCGCGCTCGACGAAGATCGTCGCCTCAATGTGCGCCCCGCTCTCGCCGCGCTCGGTGAACTGGTCAATGCGCACATCAATGCCGTGCGGCACTTCCTCGCGCAGCAGCTGCATCGCCGCCGCCCGGATCAGGTCGGCGGTGATCTCTCTTTCATATAAGTCCGTCACCTGCTCGGCCGGGTAGAAGGGCTGGCCTTCCGGCAGCAGGCTCTGCAGGTGGTCCAGCAGCGCCTCCACTCCGGCGCCCAGCGCCGCCGAGATCTCGAAGACGCTGTGCGCCTCCACCAGGGCTTCATATTCGGCCCGGCGGGCGGCCAGCTGTTCGCTGCTCAGCAGGTCCACCTTATTGATCGCCAGCACCAGTGGCGACTTGCGCCGCCGGGCAGCCAAGCGCTCCGCCAATTGGCGGTCCTCCGCCTGCGGGCTGTGGGCCGCGTCCACCAGGAACAAGACCACATCCGCATCTTGCAGGGCGAATTGAGCTTGTTCGTTCATCAGCGCCCCCAGCTTGTTGTGCTCCTGGTGCAGGCCGGGCGTATCCACAAAGATCAGCTGCGCCTCCTCGGTGGTGAGGATGCCCAGCTGGTTGCGCCGCGTGGTCTGCGGCTTGGAGGAGACGGCCGCCAACGGCTGGCCCATCAAGCGATTGAGCAGTGTAGACTTGCCTACATTGGGCCGCCCCACCACCGCCACGAAACCGGCTTTGAAGTTTGCGGACATGGCGGGATTGTAACAGGCCAGCGCTGGACAGTTGGCCCGGCTTCATGTACAATGCGGCGTCTGATTCAGAGAAGGTATTTTTGGAGGAACGTTGGCAAACATCAAATCTGCCATTAAACGCAACAAACAAAACGAAAAGCGCCGCCTGCGCAACCGTGTCTTTCGCGGTACCGCCCGCACTTTCGTTAAGAAGGCCCTGACCGCCATCGGCGCCGGGGAGCTGGAAGAGGCCCGTGAGGCCACCCGCCTGGCCGCCAGCGCGCTGGACAAGGCCGCCCAGAAGGGCATCATCCACAAGAACAATGCCGCTCGCCGCAAGGGCGCCCTGATGGGCAAGCTTGCTGCCATGGAAAAGAGCAGCTAGCATTCACGCATCCAGAAAAGCGGGAGCCTTTGCTCCCGCTTTTTTTGTTGGCTCGCCCTGCATGACAGGCCGTTATAATCCCAGCGAGTAGCCCCATGTTTGACGCCGAAAAGCAAGCCATCGAAGCCCGCCTGCGCACTTTCTGTGAAGCACAGGGCCTGCCTGCGCCCGACCAGGTGCAGTGGAGCCAGATCCCCTTCGCCGGGGAGTGGGGCATCTCCACCTCCCTGTTCCAGATCGCCGCAGACTCCGCCCGGCAGAGCGGGCAGAAGGTCAACGTACCGCAGCGCGCCAGCGAGCTGGCCGAGGCGCTGGCCGCCGAGCTGGGCACGCCGCCCGGTTTCTCCCGCGTCGAGGCCGTGCGCGGCTACCTGAACCTGTACTTCGCCGCCACCGACTACGCCGCCCGCGTCCTGCAAGACGTGGCCGCCGCCGGTGAACAATACGGCCACGGCGCGCCCAAAGGCGAGCAGATCATGCTGGAATATTCGCAGCCCAACACGCACAAAGCCTTCCACGTCGGCCACCTGCGCAACATGATCCTGGGCGCCGCCCTGTGCAACATCATCGAAGCCGCCGGCTACCAGATGGTGCGCGCCAACTACATTGGCGACTTCGGCAAAGACGTGATGAAGTGGGTCTGGAACTACAAAGCCCGCCACATGGGCGAACAGCCCCCTGCTGAAGATGTGACCCGCTGGATGGGTGATCTGTACGCCGAGGCCAGCCGCCAACTGGAGAACAATCCAGACGGCGAAACCGAGATTAGGGCGCTCTTCAACCAGTGGGAAGACCCGGACAGCGAGGCCCACCAGCTGTGGCAGCTCACCCGCCAGTGGTCGCTGGACGGCTTCAACGAGATCTATGACCTGATGGGCATCCGCTTCGACCGCATCTATTACGAAAGCGAGATGGAAAAGCCCTCCAAGCAGATGGTCACCCAGCTGATCGCCGAAGGCATTGCCACCGACGAGCGCAGTGAGGATGGCCCGGTGGTGGTCAAGCTGGACCAGCTGCTGGGCCTGGAGCAGGAGAAGTTCCGCGTGATGGTGCTGATGCGCTCGGACGGCACCGCCCTGTACGGCGCCTGGGACTTGGCGCTGGCCCTGGCCAAGTTCCGTGAATACGAGCTGGCCAAATCCATCTACGTGGTGGATGTGCGCCAGTCTCTGCACTTCCAGCAGGTCTTCAAGACCCTGGAGCTGGCCGGCCACAGCGATCTGATGAAGAAGGTGCTGCACATCCCTTACGAGGTGGTCAACCTGCCCGGCAATATCATCCTCTCCTCGCGTGAGGGCGTGGTGGTGCTGCTGGAAGAGTTGATCCGCGAGGCCACCCGCCGCACCGGCGAGATCGTGGCCGAGAAGAACCCCGAGCTGGACGCCGCCACCCGCGCCCAGGTCGCCCGCCAGGTCGGCCTGGCCGCCATCAAGTACCCCATGCTGGCCCGCGAGAACACCAAGATCGCCACCTTCGACTGGGAAGCCGCCCTGGACTTCAACGGCCAGGCCGCCCCCTATATGCAATACGCTCACGTGCGCGCCAACAGCATCCTGCGCCGGGCGGGCGGCGCGTCCGCCGCGGCCGCCCCGGGCCACGAACTGCACAAGAGCGAGATCGAACTGATCGACCTCATCTCGCAGCTGCCCGACACGGTGCAGCGCGCCGCTGCCGAGTACAAGACCTTGCACATCACCAACCTGGCCTATGAGATCGCCAAGGCCTTCAACGACTTCTACAACCAGTGCCCTGTGCTGGGGGCCGAGGAACCGGCCCGCAGCTTCCGCCTGGGGCTGGTGGCGGCTGCCAAGCAGGCGCTGGCCAACTGCCTGGCGCTGCTGGGCATTGAAGCCCCTGAAGTAATGTAGCCCCATCCCCTGCCCCAAGGAGACCTGCCGATGCCCGCAGCCCAGCCCCGCCGCCTGTACCTGACCAACCCCAGCCAGTTCAAGATCGAATACGAGATCAATTCGTGGATGAAGGTGGGGTCGCAGGTGGACCTGGCGCTGGCCACGGCCGAGTGGGAACGCCTCTGCCAAATCTACGCCGACCTGGGCGCCGAGGTCGAGACCTTCGACCCGCTGCCCGGCTGGCCCGACTCGGTCTTCCTCGGCGACGCCATCTTCCTCTACGGCGACCAGGCCATCGCCAGCCGCTTCCGCCACCCCGAGCGGGCCGGCGAAGTGGAGCCGATGGTGGCCCGCTTCGAAGAGCGCGGCTTCCGCGTCCACTGGCTGCCGGACGGCCTCTATTACGAAGGCAACGGCGAGACCATGCCATGGAACGGCCGGCTGCTGGCCGGCTACGGTCCGCGTAGCGACCGCGCCGCCCACGACTTCATCTCCAGCACGCTCGAAGTCCCCGTCCTCTCCATCCATGTCCAAGCCCCCCACTTCCATGTTGATACCACCATTTGCCCGCTGTCCAGCGGAGCGCTGGCCTATGTGCCCAACGGCATGGACGCCGAGAGCCGCCAGCGCGTGCACGCCCTCAACGCCGACCTGATCGAGATCGACGACGAGGAAGCCCGCCTGCTGGCCTGCAACTCGATGGTCTTCGGCAACACCGTCATCCTCAGCACCCAAAAGGCCCCCCGCTTCGAGAAGGCCCTGGAGCGCGCCGGCTTCGATGTGCTGGCCCTGGACATGAGCGAATTCGCCCAGTCCGGCGGCGGCGCCAAGTGCCTGACGCTGGAAGCGTACGCTGCAGGCGTATAGGCCGATAGCTGCCAGCCTTTGCCCCTTTAGGGGCGGATACCGGCTTACAATCAGCAAACCCAGCCCGTGAAGCGGAGAAAAACAACACCATGAAGAAACTACTCCTTGTCCTAATCGCCCTCGCCATCTCCATCATGGCCTGCCGCCTGCCAAGTGCTTCGCCAACTGCCACGCCGACCGCCAGGCCCACCTCAACCACCCGGCCGGCCCCAAGCGCCACCGCCACCCAAGCCGGCCCCAGCCTGGACCGAAGTGACCACCGGTCGGTTGTGGCCTGGATGGCCTATGAGTTCCAACGCGGCAATTACGCAGCCATCCAAGAGCTGATCCACGGGATCGGTGCCCAGTTTGCCCCCGCCAGAGTAGGTTTTCAGCCAGGGTCCTCTGGGAATGCGCTTCAGTTTGCCCGGGAATTCCAGGACGCCATCAGCGGTTCAGCGGTCTGCGAAGCGGTTAGACCCCCTGATGCAACTCCAAAGTTCTACGTGTATTTCTCTGGAGTAAAGCTTGACGAGGATGTGACCGGGATACGACACGAAAGCAACATCGTCAACTTTATGTTTTTACAAACCAACGGCCTCTGGGAACTGGTGGCTGTCGTTCCTGAATGGGATGATGGCCCAGGCTACTTTGGTGGGTTTAGTTCAGCATCATTAGACTCCTGCAGGTAAAAGTTACGGGTTCTGGAGAACTCCAACGCTCTTAGGAGGAGTAGATGACACGGCTTGTACTCTTTTTCGTCTGCCTTAGCCTGCCCTTGCTGGCTTGCCGCCTGCCACAAAGCCAGGTTGAGCCTACCCCGACCGCCTCGGCCCTGCCGACGCGCCAACCCAGCGCTACTCCGTCGCCCACCCCTGCCGGCCCCAGCCTGGACAGAAGTAGTCCCGAATCCATTGCCGCTTGGATGGCTTATCAACTTGAGCAGCAAAACTATGCCGCTGTTGGTGACCTGGTCCTTGGCTTTAATGCTGGCTTTTGGTATCCAGGAGTTGGTTTCAATACCCCGGCACAGAACAACAATTCCGTTGAGTTTGCAGCCGAGTTTCAAAATGCTGTCAAAGGTTCGCCCTTTTGCGAAGGGTTTAACGCTAGCGGGCCAGGTGACACAGTCCCCAAGTTATTCATATATTTTTCCGGCCTCCAGCTTAACCAAGAAATAACCGGGATCCCACACGATAGTGAGATTGTGAGTTTTCTATTTTTGCAATCTGCTGGATCATGGAGTTTGGCATTCGTCATTCCCGAAGCAGGCTATAGCGCCGGATACATATTGAACGGGCTGGAACCCTGTCGGTAAGCCAGCCTGGAGATAAGCGAGTTCGCATAGTCCGGCGAGCGGCGCCAAGTTTTCACGCTGGAAGCTCATAGCGGTTAGCTGATAGCTGTTAGCCACTAGCTGTCAGCTTTCAGCCATCAGCATTCAGCTTGCGCAGGGGCGAGGCCCTGTCCTGAGCGAAGCGAAGGGATGCCTCACCCGCATAGGCCAATAACCACAAAGTCACAAAGATCCCATTCGTCATTGCGAGGAGCACATTCAGTGATGCATGTTCACGCATCACTGAATGGCGGACGAAGCAATCTCCGCCTTAGCCCCACATCCCCGCGTCATCCTGAACAGCTTGGTCGTTGCTCTGCAACGACCAAGCGTCGTGAAGGATCCCCAGTAGCCCGGTGGGCAAGTCAAGTCCGTAGGCTGAGCGCCCTGCCGCTGACAGTGGCACACCAATTCTGTGTACAATTCGCTACATGACCAGCAACGAAGAGCAGCACAATATCCAGGACGAAGAAGCCAGCCTGGCCCAGGCCGCTAGCGAGCTGCGAGCCCTTTACGAAGCGGGCGGCGAGCTAACCGCGTTCAGCACTCTGGATGCTGAAGATTGGGAGATGCGAGCCAGTTAGCCAACATCGAACAAGCGCTGTAAACTTAGCAGGGAGGTAGACTGATTCTGAGGCGCACCCACACTCCCCACTCGTCATTGCGAGGAGCACAGGCAGTGATGCATCAAATGCATCACTGTGTGGGGCGGACGAAGCAATCTCCGCCTTAGCTCCAGCCCGCGTCATCCTGAACACAGCTTGGTCATTGCAGAGCAACGACCAGCGTCGTGAAAGACCCCAATATCATGGGAGCAAGCAATCCTTGCACAAAATGATACAACGGACATCAAGGTCCCGCACACAGGTCTTCAAACACTAACGATGTAGCTGTGGTGTTAACTTCTAGGCTTGACCATCCTCAACAATCGTTCAATCCATTTCTGCAACCGATACCCCCAGGAAGACTCTGTCCGCAACAGTCGGTTTTCTAAATCCTGCTTATGCAATTCGAGTCTTTTTAATCGCTTTTCAAAGTCAGCCTGGGACTTCGCTATCCTATCAGTCTCCTTTAGGGAGTCGTCTAACGCAAGTTGAAATTCCGTGTGGAGAGTTTTCTTTTCTTCCTCATCTTTGGGGTCCATAATTCTAGAAAGCATTTGCTCAATTTGATTCGAGGATTGAAGTTGTATTATTGCATCTCGAGCTTGTTCTTCGTCCAATCGCAATAAGCGATCCACATCAATTTGTGCATCAGAAATAGTCTCTAGAAAGTCAATCTGGATTACATTTTGCTCTTTGATTGCCCCGAACCTTGCTTGCGCCAAATGTCCAATGAAGTCATCAAAAACAAAAGTCGTTAAATTCTGGACTGGCAAAACCATATCCCCCCAGTCAGTTACTTGGACGCAGATTGGCGCCTTTACTTTTCCCATTCGAAATAACTGAACTTGTGCTCTGGCCAAGCTTCTATCAATTGTCAACAATAAAACCCTCTCCCCTTTTTCATCTTTCAAGTATTTCTCTTGAAGACCGGCAACGAGAGCAAAGTTCAAAGCATCGTGCTGAACAATGGTGGCGCTTACATCTGGCCTTTTAGCTGACCGAATAACCTGCTCTGCTTCTGTGTAAAAATCTGTGGAATCTAAGCCATCTGCCCCTTCTGTCTCTAGTAATATTCCGTAACTAAAAAGTATCTCTTCCATCTTACTAAATGGGGCGATGAAACCTTCCCATTGCAATGCAGGATTTGTTTTTTTCTGGTCAGCAAAAGTTTTCAAAATCGAGTCATCAGAATAACCAGCAAACCTCATAACCAAAGGATTGTCTCTGTATTTTGGGTAGTTTGCTTTTGCCCTTGACACCTGTTTATGAAGCTCAATTTCAGTAAAAGGAGAAACAAGCAATTGTATATTCAGAGCGATACAAGCCTCTATAACTTCTCTAACAACACTATGCTGTTCTTGACCTTGCATCATGAAAGCCAGAACTGTATTTGTATCAAGGTATAGTCTCCGGGAAGAAAACCAGTTTTTCTGTTTTTCAACTAAGTCCGGATCCAGATTAAGAATTTGATACACGAGAACATTATGGTGAATGTGCTTCAAGAAACTCTTTAGGAAGGCTGATGACTCACTCAAGTAATTAGTGATACCTGTTCTAATTTTTGCTTTTCGTAACGATCTCTCCCTAGGAACAAACTCGTCTAGAAGAGTATCCAGTTCTTTGTTTCCGTTTGAAACCTCGTCAAATTCAATAATTACTGAATCCAATGTTTTTGAAGACCTGGCTATATCAAGAGATTTTTCGTACACATTCTTAATTAGAGCACGCTCAAGCAATTCAAAAAGAGCCCTACCCTCCTCAGGGGCTAAATTCTCAGACAATTCAACCTCAACGCTTTCAATCAGTTCAGCCTGAACCCCCAGTCGAACTACATCGTTTTGCTGTAATGCATTTTGCAGTGCATCTTTACGTTGGGAAGAGAGTGCAAATTTATCGTTAATCTCTTTCGTTATCTCTCCACGAGCAACAGAATCCACAACAATAGAATCAACTTGTGTTTTGGAAAGATAGTCCTCTTGCTGTACTATGTTTCTATTAATTTCATCCGTAAGTTCTTCAATTGTGCAAGGATAGTCAAGATTAATAAACGCTATCTCCATTAACACAATCTTCAAAGCATTCCGCTTATCAGCAATCCTTGGGTCCAAAATCAGTAGTGCTGCGGTCAGGAGTGCGCGAATTTTAGGATTCTTTTCTGTCATTTTTAATTGCCTTGCTATACTCTTCATATAATTCTGTAAATTTAGGATCCCATTCTTCTCGATAACGAGCTATCAGCTGCTCAAACGCCAATTTGAACTTTTCTTCACTGATGTTCTGCACTAAGTCATTAAGTTTATTAGCTAGATACGTATTCAAGAATCCGAAACCAAGGATTGCCAACACCAAAGATCCAACTGTTAGGACAGCAATCAAGGTATTAAAATTTGACTCCATTCGATTTACAGTGGCTTCGTAAATACTTGTTTGAAGGTCCAAGAGTTCACGTAGGTGATCGATCTCAGCCTGCTGCTGGGAGAGCTGTAGTTCGAGAGTTAGAACTCCGCCCCCATGCAGTAGTTCAGGATTTGGCACCGGTGTTTCAGTAGGACCTGAATAATACGATCCGCCTGCCAATTCACCCTGAATTCGTATGGGCAAAATTAAAATCACACTACATAGAACAAGCCCAGCTAGCTTTGCGCTCCACTTTGGAATTTTCCACATTCTCAATCTCCAAGCCTCTTATCAATACTATAAATCATTTGGCCTGAAATTTCACACTCCCTAATTCACACACCCCCTTAACACTCCTCCCCAATCGCCCCACCCATCCCCCAATCCATGCTATAGCTATCATCCAATCCCCCTCTCCCGAAATCGGGGAAGGGTGCCGGGCGCTAGCCCGGCGGGGTGAGGGCAAGCCTTCATCCTTCATCTTTTGTTCCCTGGGGGCTCCATGAGCAAACCGCCCTACCAACCCAACCCGTCCGCCGCCAAATACGTCAGCCGTCTCATCCAACACAACCACAAAGAATCCTTGCCGCCAGACCTGCCTCTTGAGTGGGTCTACATCACCGACGCCATCGACCAGGTCGCCGCTCGCGGCCGCCGTGCCCGCTACCACGCGTTTGTCGAGGCCACCAAAGACTTCCACTTCGAAATGGTCGAAGAAGTCAACGCCTTCCTCGATAGCATCGAAGACGCCGAAGAAAAATCGCGCATCTTCTACACTGCAGACGACGCCTACACCGACCCGCCTGCGGCCGAATGGGCCGTCCAAGGCCTGCTCACCCGCCCTAGCCTCAACCTCCTCGTCGGCCCGCCCGGCACAATGAAGACCTGGGCCGCACTCGATCTGGCCATCGCTGTCGCCGCCGGCCAGCCCTGGCTGGGCCGCAATGTAGCTCAAGCACCCAGCATATTTGTGGACGAAGAAACCGGCCTCAGCCGCCTATGGGGCCGCATCCACGCCGTTCTCCACGGCCGCACCGCCGGGCATGGCCTGCCGTTTCACTACGTCTCCTTTGGCGGCTACAACCTGCGCCTTATAGAAGACAGCGACCATCTCCTCCAGCGTACCCTCACTTTTGAAGCCCGGCTCATCGTCGTAGATACCCTCGCCGGCGTCCTGCGCGGGGCGGACGAGAACTCCGTCCTCTCCATCCAGCCCCTGCTCTATAACTTGCGTCGCCTTGCTGAGCACTGCCGCGCCGCCGTGCTCCTCGTCCACCACACCAACCGTTCCGGTAGCTTTCGCGGCTCCTCGGCCATCTCCGCCGGGGTCGATCTCATGCTCAGCATCCAGGCCCAAGAAGATCACATCCACTTCGAAACCCTCAAAGCCCGCCACGCCGCCCCCGCGTCCTTCGCCGCCAATATCCATTTCGAACAGCAAGAAGACGGCCCGCTGCGCGTCCACCTCACCGCCGCCGAAGAAAAAACCCAACCCGAAAAGCCTAAAGTAGAAAAGCCGCTCACGCTAACCCCCACCGGACACCAAATCTTGCAGCGCATCGCCCGCATCCAGCGCTCCAGCACCGAAGACCTGCTTCACCATGTCGAAGCCGCTGGCCCCACCGTCCGCCAGAACATCCAAAATCTTGCGGACGCCGGCTTCATCACCCGCGTCGATGGCGGCTCGCGCGGCACCCGTGCCTATTATGAACTCACCGAAAAAGGAGAAGAAATTGTTCAAACGCAAGCCGAATAAAGCCTTGTCAAGCGGGGAAACCTGTCAAGTTGCATTAAAAACCCCCGCCCCCGCTCGCGTTAATTTATCTTTTTCAAGCCACTCTAATAAAGGACGTGCCATGCTCACCCACCCCAACCCGTGTCACTCTGAGCGCAGCGAAGAGTAACCTTGGAGAAAGGCATAAGCAAACCTCAAATGGCACACAAGAGTCCCAACCAACAGCTTGGTTGTTCACCAATCGCAGCGGAGATCCTTCACGATGAGAAGCAGTTCAGGATGACACGGGTTTCTATGAAGACTTGTCCCCTCTGCCCGGTGCCAGTTCCCCGAAACCCTCACCGCCTCTCACCCTCTTCATTCTGCGACGGGTTTAACCACATCGAGCAGGGTATTCATGCTTAGAAACCACTTCTTCTGCTTGCACACCTTGCGTGGGGGGTTCGGGGGCGATGC
>JAHCII010000027.1 GCA_026129305.1 Anaerolineales bacterium | reverse complement strand
TCAACGCGGCCGTGGTGCTGCACTTCGACGGCGATGTGATCAGCCAGGCCGCGATTGCCCTGGGTTCCGTGGCGCCCGTGATCGTGCGCGCCCCGCAAGCTGAGGCCTTCTTGCTGGGCAAAACGCTCAGCCAGGAGGTTATTCAGGAAGCCGCCTTGCTGGCCATCGCCGCCGCCCAACCGATCGACGACATTCGCAGCACGGCCGTTTATCGCCAGCGCATGGTCGGCGTGGCCGTGGCGCGTGTGCTCGACGATCTGGCGGCTGAGCCGCAGCCGCAGCGAGTGCCCCCCCAGCCGGTGCTGTTGGCTACCCCGGCGTCGCTCAGCCAACCGCAAAGCTCTGCGGACGGGACGATCACCACTACCATCAATGGCCAAGCTTGTACGCTGGAAAATGGGCAGGAGAAAAGCCTGCTGCGCCTGCTGCGCGAAGATGCCTTGCTGATCGGCACCAAAGAGGGCTGTGCCGAAGGGGAGTGTGGTGCTTGCACCATCTTCCTGGATGGCAAGGCGGTGATGAGCTGCCTGGTGCCTGCTCCGCGTGCCCACGGCGCACGGATCACCACCATTGAAGGCCTGGCCCAGGGCGAAGAGCTGCACCCGGTGCAGCAAGCCTTTATTGACAATGCCGCGGTGCAGTGCGGGTATTGCACGCCGGGCTTTGTGATGTCCGCCGCCAAACTGCTCGAAGAGCGCCCACAGCCCAGCCGGGAAGAGGCCCAGGTGGCTGTGACCGGCAACCTATGCCGCTGCACGGGCTATTACAAGATCCTCGACGCCATTCAGCAGGCTGCAGAGAACGGAGCGCAAGCATGAATGTCTGGCGCAAACAGCGTGACCCAAGCCGCACCCTGCACCCCTTGTGGCGCGGAGTGGGCTGTTTCCTGGTGATCTTGATCCCCGTGGCGGCCTGGTGGCTGTCGGGGCTGGCTATGGAATATTTGCAGGTCTGGCTGCCGGAGTTCGCCCGCATCGTGCGCCGCGGCGGCGAGCAGATCATTTATATCCAGATCGGTCTGGCCATCGTGCTCGGCCTGGTGCTCTACATGCTGCTCTCGTTCCTAAGCGCTTTGCTCTATACGCTGGTCGACCAGACCGACCGCCTGTTTAGTCGTTCCAAACCCAGGGACGAGCAATGAGCGCCATCGGCAGATCAGCCCAGCGGGTTGACGCCCGCGGCAAGGTCACCGGCCAAACGCTGTACCCCGGTGACATCAACTATCCGGGCCAGCTGTATGGCAAGCTGCTGTTTGCCAACCGGCCGCATGCCCGTATCCTCTCCATCGATACCCGCCCGGCTGAGGCCCTGCCCGGCGTGGTGGCGGTCTTCACCGCCGGCGATGTGCCGGTCAACGAATACGGCCTGATCTACACCGATCAGCCGGTGCTGTGCGGCCCGGGGTCCAGCAAACCGCACGCCGACCGCGTGCGCTTTGTGGGCGACCAAGTGGCCTTCATCGTTGCCGAGAGTGAGGCCATTGCTGCCAGGGCGCGCGACTTGATCCAAGTGGACTATGAAGACCTGCCCGTGATCGGCAATGTTTCCCAGGCCGAGCAGCCGGGGGCCTTCGTGTTGCACCCGGAGAAGGACAGCAACACCTTCGTGCAGTATCGCGTGCGCCACGGCGATGTGGAGGCCGGCTTTGCCGCCGCCGACGTGATCGTCGAGGGCGAGTACCACACGCCGGTGCAGGAGCATGCCTATCTAGCGCCCGAATCCGGCCTGGCCTATATTGATGACCAAGGTCGGGTCACTGTGGAGGTCGCCGGCCAGTGGGCGCATGAAGAGCGCCTGGCGGTGGCCCATGCCCTGGGCCTGCCCGAAGAGCAGGTGCGCGTAATCCACCCGGCGATTGGCGGCGCCTTTGGCGGCCGCGAGGACATGTCCATCCAGATCGTGCTGGCGCTGGCCGCCTGGCGCCTGGCGCAGCGCGGCGTGCCGCGCCCGGTCAAGCTGATCTGGTCGCGCGCCGAGTCGATGATCGGCCACCACAAGCGCCACGCCTATATTCTGCGCGCCAAGTGGGGCGCCACGCGTGCCGGCAAGATCGTGGCTGCGCAGTGCGAGCTGATCGCCGATGGCGGCGCCTACATTTATACATCCACCAAGGTGCTGGGGAATGCGACCTTGATGAGCATTGGCCCCTATCTCATCCCCAACGTTAAGATCGACGCCCGAGCCGTCTTCACTAACAATGTGCCCGGCGGCGCCTTCCGGGGGTTTGGCGGCCCGCAGGGCGCCTTTGCCGCTGAGACGCAGGTCAACAAACTGGCCGCTGCGCTGGGCATGGACCCCATCGAGCTGCGCATGCGCAACATCGCCCGCGATGGCGATGTGCTTTTCTTCCAATCCCCACTGCCCAAAGGCTCCAGCATGGACAAAGTGGTGGAGCAGGGCGCCCAGGCGGCTGGCTGGTCGCGGGCTGCGGCGGGCTGGCAGCGTGACGCAGCCCGCTGGCCGCAGCTGCCGCCGGTCGCCGGCGCGCACATCAAGCGTGGCGTGGGCTTCGCTTCCGGCTTCAAGAATGTGGGTTTTTCCTTCGGCTTCCCGGAGCGCTGCTACGCTACCGTGGAACTGCACGGCGATGCGCAGATCGAGCGCGCCGTGGTGCACCATGCCGGCTCAGACGTGGGGCAGGGCGCCCATACCGTCTTCCAGCAGATGGCCGCCGAAGCGCTGGACCTGCCGCTGGAGAAGGTCGAGATGGTTTTGGCCGATACGGCCGTCACCGGTGATTCAGGCAGTGCCTCGGCTTCACGACTAACCTTCATGGCGGGCAATGCCATCCGCGGCGCGGCCCAGCAAGCTTTGCAGCAGTGGGCCAATGAAGAGCGTCCGGCAATTGCCGAATACAAGTATGTACCGCCGGCCACCACTCCGCTGGACCCTGAAACCGGAGCCACTGACCCCAACTTCGCCTGCGGCTATGTGGCCGAAGCGGTGGCCGTGGAAGTGGACACCGAGACCGGCCATGTGCACATTACCGACGTGCTCTGTGCAGACGATGTGGGCAAGGCCATCAACCCGCAGCAAATTATCGGCCAGATCGAGGGCGGCGTGGTGCAGGCCGCCGGCTATGCGATCATGGAAGACTTCATCCAGCAGGACGGCTACGTCAAGACGCCCTTCTTTTCGAATTATCTGATCCCGACTGTGCTGGATGTGCCAGATCGGGTTGAATCGCTGATCTTGGAATACCCTGATCCTGAAGGTGCCTGGGGTTTGCGCGGCATGGCTGAAATGCCGCTGATCCCGCTGGCCCCAGCGGTCATCGCCGCGGTGCATGACGCCACCGGCGTGTGGATCGACCGCTTCCCGCTCACCCCGCAACGCGTCCTGGCGGCCCTCGGCAAGCTCTAAACCTTGGCTTTTTTGGAGCGCTTCTTCCGCGATGAACAGCGCCGCTTGGACGCCGGCGTGCGGGAGGCGCTGCCGGGCGATGTGGTGCGCCTGAGCGACGGGGCCACCTATTACCAGCAGGCTGGGCCGCCGCGCCGCCAGCCAGTGATTCTAATCCACGGCTTTTCGGTGCCCCAGTTCATCTGGGATCCGACCTTCGATGTGCTGACTGCGGCTGGCCTGCATGTCATCCGCTACGACCTCTTCGGCCGCGGCTACTCCGACCGGCCGCGGCAGCCTTACGACAAGGCTTTGTTCATGCGCCAATTGGCGGACCTGATGGATGCGCTCAAGCTGCCGCGGGCAGACCTGGTGGCGCTCTCGATGGGTGGGCCGCTGGCTGCCGAATTCGCCTTTCGTTTCCCCAAACGCGTCGCCAAATTGGCTCTGATCGACCCGGCGGGCTTTGAGTTGGGCCTGCCGGCCGCCGTGCAAGCTCTGCGCCTGCCGCTGCTCGGCGAATTGGCCCTGGGTGTGTTGGGTCGCTTTGGGCGGCGCAGCCTGATCGAGAGCATGCTCACGGATTTTTACCAGCCCAGCCAGGTGACGCTGGACTATTTTGTGCCGCGCTACCAGGAGCAGATGCAGTACCGGGGGTTCAAGCGCGCCATACTCTCCACTTTCCGCCGCGGCCTACTGGACGAAGATCTGCAGGTCTACCAGCGGCTGGGGCAGGGCGGCAAGCCGGTTTTGCTGATCTGGGGCCAGCACGACCAGACCGTGCCGTTTCACCACCATCAGACTTTCCAGCAGCTGGTGCCTCAGGCCGAGTTTCACGCCATCCCGGCCGCTGGCCATCTGCCGCATTTTGAGCGCCCAGAACTGGTCAATCCGCTGCTCATCGAGTTTCTCGCTGGCTCGCCAGCCTGACCACAACCTTGTGTCATCCTGAACAGCCTGCTCGTTGCTTTGCAACGAGCAGGCGTCGTGAAGGATCCCCGAGTGGACTATTGGACCTGGGTGCGTGATCGCAAAAACGGTTTCTTTATTCAGTTAACGAAATTGCTTCGTCGCTCTCCGCGCTTCGCGCGGGTACACTCCTCACAAGGATGAAAACGCTATGCGGACCCTTCGCTACGCTCAACATGATACAGATTTGATGATGACGAAGTTGCGCCATGCCTAACCATGTAGCCGGCATCCTGCTCGCCGCCGGGGTGTCCAAACGTTTGGGTCAGCCCAAGCAGCTGCTCGACTGGAAGGGTAAGCCTTTCGTGCGCCAGGTAGCCGAAACGGCGCTGGCCTCGCTGCTCGATTCCGTGATCGTGGTCACCGGCGCGGCCGCCGCCGAAGTTGGCGCCGCCTTGGACGGCCTGCCTGTGCCCCTCGTATACAACCCGCGCTTTGCCGAAGGCCAGAGCACATCTGTGCAGGCCGGGTTGGCGGCCCTGCCGCCGGAGACGAACGCAGCGCTCTTCCTGGTCAGCGACCAGCCGCAGTTGCCCGTGGCACTGATCGACACGCTGCGCGCCCAGCACGCCGCCAGCGGCGCGCCAATTGTGGCCACCCTGGTGGATGGCCAGCGCAGCAACCCGGTGCTCTTCGACCGCGTCACCTTCCCCCACTTTGCCGAGCTGCAGGGCGACGTGGGAGGCCGTGCCCTGTTCTCTCGTTTCCCGGTTACTTGGGTGCCCTGGCTGGATGTCTCACTCTCGATAGACGTGGACACCCTCGAGGACTACGAGCGGCTTAAGCGCGCAGCGGGCTAGCACAGGTACAATGCGGCCCATGTCCCTGACCCGCGCCTTCATCGCCCTTGAAATGCCTGAGCCTATGCAACGCGAGCTGCATAAGCTGGCGCTGCCCATCCAGCGTCAAATGAAAGACCTGCCCCTGCGCTGGGTGCAGATCCCCAACATCCACCTGACCCTCAAATTCCTCGGGCCGGTCTCGCCGGAGCAGATTGCCCAGATCGGCCCGCGGCTGCAGGCCTTGGCCGCCCAAACGCCGCTGCTGCCGGTACACATCAGTGCGGTTGGCGCTTTTCCCAATGCGGCACAACCGCGCGTGCTGTGGGCCGGCCTGGAAACCCCGCCGGAGCTGCACGCCCTGCAGGCCGGCCTGGAGCAGGACCTGGTCGCCCTGGGCTTCGCGGCCGAGCCGCACCCCTTCCGCCCGCACCTCACCCTGGCGCGCCTGCGCCGGGAACATCGCCCGGCCAACATCAAGCGCATTAGTGAAATGCTGGCTGAGGCCAAGGTCAACCCGCCGCAAAGCATTGCATTGGACAGCCTGGCCCTGTTTAGCAGCGACCTCAAACCGGGCGGCTCCGTGTATACTCCTTTGGTACGCAGTGCACTTGTTGGAAATTAGGAGTTTTGGATCTATTGGAACCAATTGAACTGGCCCGCAACCTGGCGGAAACCCTGGAAGACAAAAAAGGCGAGGACATCATCCTGCTCGACCTGCAGGAACTGGCCCCGCTCAGCGATTATTTTGTGATCTGCTCCGGCAGCAGCGACCGCACGATCAAAGCCCTGATGGATGCGGCGGTGGACGTTGCCCGCGAGAATTTCAAAGTTAAGCCGCGCCGTGAAGGCAAGCCGGAAGAAGGTTGGCTGTTGGCCGACTATGGCTCCGTGGTGGTGCATATCTTCTCCAACCACCAGCGCGAATACTATCGCCTGGAAGACCTTTGGTCCGAAGCCAAGGTGCTGCTGCACGTGCAGTAAGCGATAAAGCAAAACGCCTTGCAAGAGCAAGGCGTTTTTTTATTTTTTCCACTGACTTAGATTAATTCTCAAACACCCATTTGTCCACGGCGCGTTCCCAGCTGACCAGTTCTTCGGGCTGGAACCACAGGCCGACTTCACGCTGGCCGGTTTCCGGCTGGTCCGAGGCGTGCGTCAGGTTGCGACCCACTTCCAGGCCGAAGTCGTGGCGCAGGCTGCCCGGAGCGGCCTCGGTGGGGCGAGTGGCACCCATCGTCTGGCGGATGGCCGCCACAGCGTTGGGGCCTTCCCAGGCCATGGCCATCACTGGGCTGCTGGTGATGTAGCTGATCAGGCCGTCATAAAAGGGCTTGCCTTTGTGTTCTGCGTAGTGCTCCTCAGCCAAAGTCTGGCTGACTTGAAGAAATTTTGCGCCCACCAGGCGCAGGCCGCGGCGTTCTAAGCGCGAAATGACTTCGCCCACCAGACCGCGCTGCACACCATCAGGTTTAACCAATACCAAGCTGCGTTCCAAAGAGTCCTCCGAAAAATAATAATCTGTGGCCCAGACGGGCCAGCGTCGAATTCTACCAGCGCTACAGCAGGTCTTCCGCCCGGGTGTAGCATTCCAGGGCCTGGCTCAGTTGGTTGTTGCGCATATAAGCGTCGCCCAACGCCTGCCATAGGGCGATCTGCTCGGGCTGTAGGCTGGCGGCGGCTTGCAGGTCGGCGATTACTTCGCCCAGCTGGCGCCGCCGCCGGGTTAGGCCGTCATAGTGACGCAGGGCCTGCTGCAGGTCGCCGCCGTTGAGCGCCCGGCGGGCTTCGAGCAGCTGCTCGGGCGCGGCGCGGGTCGCCAGGGACTCAGCCGCCTGTGCGGCTGAGCGCTGGGCTTGCTCGCCCAGCTGGTCGTTTGCTTGGCCGGCTCCCGAGTCAGTCTTGGCGCCGCCAGCTTCGTCCAGGCCAGCCAGCCAGTCTTCGATGGGCCGGGCTTCCCCTTCTATCTCGTTGGGTGCCAGCGGTTCGCTGGCAGCCTCCATCCCCGGATGGTGGTCTTCCGCTTCCCAGGCCTCGGCGGCCGCCTCAGCCAAAGCCTCTTCGGGGCTCAGTTCCGCTTCCGGCAGCCATTCGCTGGCGGCCGGGTGTTTGGGTGGACCGAGCTCATCCAACCAGTCCAGCTTCTTCAGCTCATTCTCTTCCGGAGGCGCAGGAGCAGGTTCGGGCTCTGCAGGAGCGCTTTCTTCAGCCGGCGGGCTTTCAGCGTCCAGCGGTTTCAGCTCGCCGGTCTGCAAGCGCAATTCGTTCAGCCAGTCCGGCGTTTCTTCCAAGGCGCGTGGGGCGGGGGCGTCTGCCTGGGTTTCTTCAATTTCGGCGCTTAGCTCTTGCAGCCAGGTAGGGGTTTCTGCTTCGCTGGGGGTTTCTGGCGTTTCGGTGAAGATCTGGCGCAGGCTGTCGGTGGAAAGCTCGTCCTCAGGCTGCGCTTCTGCGCTGCCGGGGTCGGGCTCTGCCGGGCTGGCCGCTGGGCCATCTTCTGCGGCCTCAAAGGCCGGCGGGCTGCTGCTCTCGGCGGATTCCGGGGCCTCGTCCTGAGTGTCCAGACTGTCCAGCCAGCTTAGGGCGGGGCTGGTGCTTTGCGGCTCCTCGGGGGGTGCCTCTACCTCTGGCGCCCAGTCCGGCTTGGCCAGCTGGCGCTCCTCCGGCGTGGTCAGCAGTTCTTCTTCCTCGACGCCCTGGCTGGCCGCCAGGTTTTCCAGCCAGCTCAGGCTTTCCTCATCGTCCACGGCCTGGGTGGCTTGGCTGCCGGGCAAGTCGGCTTCATCGGCTGCCGGCAGAGGGTCCTCTTCTTCCGGCAGGCTGGTGGGTTGCAGGCCGGCATCGCGCAGCTCTTCAGTCCAGCTCAGCTTGCGCGGCTGTGGGGCTTCGTCCTCCGGCAGATCGCCGGTTGTGTGCATGGCCGGCCCCAGCTCACGCAGCCAGTCCGGCACGGCGTCTTCCACCAGGGCGGCGGTGCCGCGTGTGCCGTACAGCTCCAGCTGCTCATCTTCGCTGGCCACCGGGCCGGGCTCCAGGCTTTCCAGACTCTCCAAGAGGGAGCTGGTGCGCCCGGCTTGCGGCTCTGCCGGTGTCTCTTCAGCGCGGGCCGCGTCCTCGGCCTGGACTTCATCGTCTTCCATCTCTACCGAGAGCCAGTCCGGCAGGTCTTCCGTTTCAGAACCTGCTACCTCAGCCGCATACGGGCTGGGGGTTTCCTCGTCTTCCAACTCGCGGGCCAATTTTTCCAGCATCACGCTGTCTGCGGGCACGTTGTCGACCGCCTCGCGCGTGTCGGTCTGGGCGGCATACGGGTCCATCTCCTGCACCCGTTCCAGATAAGGGGCCGCCTCAATATCCCGCTGTTCACGGCCCAGGATCTCGGCCATGGCGCGGTTGGCGAACAGGCAGTAGGGCATCTTTTCGATCAATTGCTGGCAAACCTGAATGGCTTCGTTTTGCCGCTGGCTCTTCAGCAGCATTTCGGCCAGTAGCACTTGCAAGTCCGGACGCTCTGGGTCCTCGGCCAGTGCGCTGCGCAGCTCAGTAATGGCCTGGTTGAACAGGTCGCCGTGGGCGTACATGCGCGCCAGGGCCCCACGCGTCAGGCGCACCTTGGGCGGCGCATAGCCCTCGCGGGCGGTGTACAGCCGGCGCAGCTCGTCTTGCACCGCCCGGTTGGAGGGTTGCGCTTCAAAAGCGCGCTCCATGTGCCAGATGGCGGCATCCGCATCGCCGGCTTCTTCCCTCACGATGCTCATACCGATATGGGCGACGAAATCATCCGGGCAGGAGGCCAGCACGCGCTGGAAGATGTCCGCAGCCTCCTGGTGCTGCTGCGCTTCCAGATACGCCTTGGCCATTAAGCGGTAGGTGGCAATGTTTTTGGGGAAACGCTCCAGGATGTGGCGGCAGTGGGCCAGCGCTTCGTTGGTTTGCCCAGCGTCAATCAAGCTCTCGATCCGGCTTAGATAGGTTCGTAATGCAATTTCGGCCACATTGATCTCCAAAAAGTTAGTATGCCATCTCTCTAGGGATGACGCAAGCTGTAGTCCATCTGGTGGATATAATCAGCCTCTTTGGAAGAACGGAGACTCAACGTTGCGCAATATAACATCCCCAACTCCACTGCACTCTGCAGTCTGAAAGCCTAGCCACAGCCATGTTACGCATCGCCAAATTCTTGCGGCCGTATTGGCTCTTCTTCAGCCTGTCGGTCTTGCTGCTGTTCGGGCAGGCCAACTTCGAGCTGGCTCTGCCGGACTACCTCTCGCAGATCATCAACATCGGCATCCAGCAAAGCGGCATCGCCAGCCCGCAGCCCGCGGTGCTGCGCGCCAGCCAGATGGAACATCTGGCCCACTTCCTGACCGCCGATGAGCAAGCCCGCGCCCTCGCGGACTACGACCTGGCCCAGCCGGGCGACCCGGCGGCCCAGGCCTACCTGGCAGACTACCCCGGCCTGGCGGACCAGGCCGTTTATGTGCTGCGCCCCGGCACAAGCGGGCCGCAGCTGGCGCTCAGCCGCGCCCTGTGGGCCGCCGCCAGCTTGGAGCAGGCCGCGGCCCAAGCCGACCAAAGCCCTTTGCAGCTAGACTTGGCGGGCCTGCCGGCCGGAGCCGACATCTGGGCTCGCCTGGGAGCCGCCCAACCTGCCCAGCAGACGGCCTTCGTGGCCGACCTGCTGGCTCAGCTTGACGCCCAGGGCGAAGAAGCCCAGCAACAGGGAGCCATTCAGGCGCTCAAAGCCGAGTATGCCGCCCTGGGCATGGACTTGGGGGCGCGCCAAACCGCCTTCATCTTCCGCATCGGTGGTCTGATGCTGCTCTTCACACTGCTCTCCGGCGTGTGCGCGGTGGCGGTAGGCTACTTCGCCGCGCGGGCAGCGGCCGGAGTGGGGCGCGACGTGCGCGCCGCACTGTTCCGCAAGGTCGAGAGCTTCTCCAACGTTGAATTCGACAAGTTCCCCACTGCCTCATTGATCACGCGCACCACCAACGACGTCAGCCAGCTGCAGATGGTGACCCAGATCGTGGTGCGCATGGGCGTCTACGCGCCCATCCTGGGCATTGGCGGTATCTTGCGCGCCGTGGGCAAGGGTTCCTCCATGTGGTGGACGATCGCCCTGGCTTTGTTGGTGCTCACCGGCGTGATCGCGGTCGCCTTTTCCCTCTCGATGCCCAAATTCCGGCTGATGCAGAAGATGGTCGACCGTCTTAATCAGGTCTCGCGCGAAACGCTGTCCGGCATGTTGGTCACGCGCGCCTTTAACCGGCAGCCCTTTGAAAAAGAGCGCTTCGACACGGCCAACCAAGACCTGACCGCCAATACGCTCTTCACCTCGCGGGTGATGGTCATTATTTTCCCGATCATGATGCTGGTGCTCAACCTGCTGACCGTAGTCATCGTCTGGGTCGGGGCAGAACAGGTGGCCCAGGCCAGCATGCAGGTCGGTGACATTATGGCCTTCCTGCAATACGCCACGCAGATCGTGATGTCCTTCCTGATGCTCTCGCTGCTCTTCGTCATCCTGCCGCGCGCCTCCATCTCGGCCGACCGCATCGCAGACGTACTTGAGACCCAGCCGCGCATCGTGGACCCGCCGCAGCCGCAAAGCTTCAGTGAGCCCTTCCGCGGCGAAGTCGAGTTTCGCAACGTCTCTTTCCGCTACCCTGGCGCCGAGGAGGACGTGCTGCACGAGATTAGCTTTACCGCTCGTCCGGGCCAAATGACGGCCTTCATCGGTTCGACCGGCTCGGGCAAATCCACCATTATTAATCTCATTCCGCGCTTTTATGACGTCAGTGAGGGAGCCGTACTGGTGGATGGTGTCGATATCCGCCAGGTGCGCCAGGCCGAGCTGCGCGACAAGATCGGCTATGTGCCGCAGCGGGCCACGCTCTTCTCCGGCACCATCGCCAGCAACCTGACCTACGGCGACCGAGACGCCAGCCCGGCCGGGCTGGATGAGGCCCTGCGCATCGCCCAGGCCAGCAGCTTCGTGGCCGAGCGCGAGAATGGCCTGCAGGCCGAGGTGGCCCAGGCCGGCGCCAACGTCTCCGGCGGTGAGAAACAACGCCTGTCCATCGCCCGGGCTCTGGTGAAAAAGGCGCCCATTTACATTTTTGACGATACCTTCTCGGCCTTGGACTACCGTACTGATGCGGCCTTGCGCCGGGACTTGCGCCAGGCCTACCGTGAGCACACCGTGCTGGTGGTTACCCAGCGCGTCTCCACCGTCCGCAATGCCGACCAGATCGTGGTGCTGGAGCAGGGGCGTGTGGTGGGCAGGGGCACCCATGCAGAACTGATGGAAACCAGCGAGATCTATCGGGAGATTGCGCTGTCCCAACTCAGCGCTGAGGAGCTTTCCTAATGCAACGTCGCAGTCCTCATGGCATGGGCCAGGTGGCCCCCGAGAAGGCGCGCAATTTCTGGCCTGCCATTCGCCAACTGCTCGACTATCTGGGCCGCTACAAGCTCAGCCTGGTCGGGGTGGTCATCCTGGCTTTGGCCTCCACCTTGTTCAGCATCATGGGGCCCTGGCTGCTGGGCATGGCCACCACCGAACTGTACGACGGCGCGCTGGCCCAGCTGGCCGGCAGCGGCGCCATCAACTTCGCCGCCATTGGCCGCCTGCTGCTTCAGGCCTTGGGCCTGTACCTGACTTCGGCGGCCTTCGCCTACATCATGGGCTGGGTCATGTCCGCCATCTCAGCAGATATTTCATATCGCCTGCGCCGCGACATCAGCGACAAGATCCACCGTCTGCCGCTCAAATACTTCGACAAGGTCACCCACGGCGAGGTACTCTCACGCATCACCAACGATGTAGAGGCGGTCAATCAGACCCTCAGCCAAAGCTTGACCCAGATCATTACTTCGCTGGTCACCGTGGTCGGCGTTCTTGGGATGATGCTGGTGATTAGCTGGCAAATGACCCTGGCTGCGCTGACTATCGTGCCGCTTTCTTTGGTGTCCATCATTGTGATTGCCAGCCGCTCCCAAAAATACTTCGTGCAGCAGCTGGATTTCATCAGCAAGGTCAACGGTCATGTAGAGGAAATGTTCGGCGGCCACTTGGTGATGAAAGCCTTCAATGGCGAAGCCGACAGCGTGGCAGAGTTTGAACGCCGCAACGACGCCCTGCACGAAGTGGCCTGGAAGTCGCAGTTCTTCTCCGGCCTGATGATCCCGGTGCTGACGGTGGTCGGCAGCCTGGGCTATGTGATCGTGGCGATTGTGGGCGCCTGGATGTTCGTGCAGGGTCGTGTGCCGATCGGCAGCATCCAGGCTTTCATCCAATATGTCAGCATGCTCAACCAGCCGCTGGCACAGCTGGCCAACGTCACCAATGTTTCGCAGATGACCGCCGCCGCGGCCGAGCGTATCTTCGACTTCCTGGACGAAGCGGAAGAGACGCCAGACACCTCAACCCCACAGCAGATCACCCAGCCGCGCGGGGAAGTGGAGTTCCGCAACGTGAGTTTTGGTTACGAAGCGGACCAGCCTGTGATCCGCAACCTGTCCGCCCTGGTCAAACCAGGCCAGAAGGTGGCCATCGTCGGTCCCACCGGGGCAGGCAAGACCACCGTGGTCAAGCTGCTCATGCGCTTCTACGATGTCAACAACGGCGAGATCCTGGTGGACGGGCAGGACATTCGCCAGTACACCCGCCAAGACCTGCGCCGCAACTTTGCCATGGTCTTGCAAGACACCTGGCTGTACAGCGGCAGCATCATGGACAACATCCGCTACGGCGTGCCGGAGGCCAGCGATGAAGACGTCATCGCCGCCGCCAAAGCGGCTTACGCCGACCATTTCATCAACACCCTGCCGGATGGCTATAAGATGGTCATTAATGAAGAGATCAGCAATATCTCGCAGGGCCAGATGCAGCTGCTGACCATTGCGCGCGCCGTGCTGGCCGATGCGCCCATCTTGATCCTGGATGAGGCCACCAGTTCGGTGGACACGCGCACCGAGCTGCTGATCCAGGCCGCCATGGACCGCCTGATGGAAGGGCGCACCAGCTTCGTCATCGCCCACCGCCTCTCCACCATCCGCAATGCCGACAACATCTTCGTTATGCGCGACGGCGACATCGTGGAGCAGGGCAACCACGCTGCTCTGCTGGCGGCCGGCAGTTTCTATGCCGAGCTGTACAACAGCCAGTTTGAGCGTGACAGCGAGACCGCGGCCTAACGGCAGCCGGCTGCAAGAAAAACAAAAAGAGGCGCACCTGCGGGTGCGCCTCTTTGCTTTGGTATTTAGTCAGTCAGCTACTTGGCTGCCACAACAGGGGTGGTGCGCTTGCTGGTTCTGATCGACCAGACCAGCAGGCCAACCATCACGACTGCCGCGATCCACTCGCCGATGCCGAAGTTGGTGATCTGCACCACGACCGGGGCAATGATCACCGCCACCAGGTTCACCACCTTGATCATCGGATTCAGCGCCGGGCCGGCGGTGTCCTTCATCGGATCACCCACGGTGTCGCCCACTACGCTGGCCTTATGACGCTCGGAGCCTTTGCCCAGATTCTTCTTGGGGTCCTTGGGCTCGTCTTCGATCAGCTTTTTGGCATTGTCCCAGGCGCCGCCGGCGTTGTTCATGAACACCGCCAGCAGTTGGCCGGAGAGGATGATGCCCGCCAGGGCGCCGCCCAGGGCTTCCACACCCAGCAGCAGGCCCAGCAGGATCGGGGTGACCACGGCCAGCACGGCCAGGGGCACCAGTTCCTTCTGCGCCGCGGTGGTGGAGATGTTCACCGCTTGGCGGTAGTCCGGCTTGACCTTGCCGGTCAGCACACCCTTCTTGAACTGGCGGCGAGCCTCTTCCACGATCAGCGCAGCCGCACGGCTCACCGCTTGAATGGCGAAGGAGGAGAACAGCCAGGGCAGGGCGCCACCGATCAGCATACCTACGAAGACCTGCGGCACGTCCACGCGGATGCCGATGGACTGGATCTGCTGGGCGAGAGGGATGCCCAAGGCAGCCTGGGCCCGGCTCACATCCACCAGATAGGAGCCGAACAGTGAGACGGCCGCAATCACGGCCGAGCCAATGGCGACACCCTTGGTGATCGCCTTGGTGGTGTTGCCCACCGCATCCAGGTCGGCCATGATCTGCTTGGCCTTGAGGGTTTCTTTGTCCTTCTTGTTGCCCCAGGACATCTCACCGATGCCGTTGGCGTTGTCGGCGATGGGACCAAAGGAGTCCATCGCCACGTTGTTGCCGGTCAGCGTCAGCATGCCGATACCGGTCATGGCCACACCGTACAGAATGTAGGTGATGCTCTCAACCGGGTCGGCGCTGATGCCGCCGAAGATCACGATGGAGGAGAAGATCGTGGCGGCGATCACCACAGTCGCCCACACCGAGGATTCATAGCCCACGGACACACCTTGCAAGATCAGCGTGGCCGGGCCGGTGTTGGCGGCCTTCTTGATGTCCTGCACCGGGCTTTGGTGCGTGCCGGTGAAGTATTCGGTCATACGGTCGATCAGGATCGCCAGCAAAACGCCGATGCCGACCGCCAGAGGCGTACGCCACCAGCCGCCGGGCAGGCCATCCGTGGACAACACGTTCAGGTAGTAATACGCGGCGGCGAAGAACAGCACCACGGAGATCGCCGCGGAGGAGAGGAAGCCACTGAAGATGGCGCTCATCGCGTTGGCGGCGTTGCCTTCTTTGCCAGCTTTGACAGCGTAGGTGCCGAAGATCGAAGACAGCACACCGATGCCGCGCACGATCAGCGGGTAAATGATCCATTCCACATGGCCGGTGATGTGATACAGGGCCACACCCAGGATCAGGCCGGCCACGATGGTCACTTCGTAAGACTCGAAGATGTCGGCCGCCATCCCAGCGCAGTCGCCCACATTGTCGCCCACCAGGTCAGCGATCACGGCCGGGTTGCGCGGGTCGTCTTCGGGGATGTCGTTTTCGACCTTACCCACCAGATCGGCGCCCACATCAGCCGCCTTGGTGTAGATGCCGCCGCCCACGCGCATGAACAGCGCCAGCAGCGTGCCGCCAAAGCCAAAGCCCAGCAGGGCGTCTGGCGCAGCGATGCCGAAGTAAATGAAGATGACCGTACCACCCAGCAGGCCCAGACCGTCGGTCAGCATGCCGGTGATGGTGCCGGTGCGATAGGCAATGCGCAGAGCTTCGCCGAAAGAGTAGCGGGCGGCGGAAGCGACGCGCACATTGCCTTGTACCGCCATGCGCATACCGATCTGACCCACAGCCAGCGAGAAAGTGGCACCCAGCACAAAGCCGACCGCGCGGCCGATGCCGATGATATTGCTCACCTGAGCCAGGGGGATGCCCTCAAAGCGCTCGATCGCCTCCGGAGTGGGAGGCACGATGGTTACCGAGAGATACATGGCCACGGTCAGCAGGGCGATCAGCGGCAGGATGGAGCGCAGTTGGCGCTGCAGATACGCATCTGCCCCGTCACGGATGGCGCCCCACACTTCTTGCATCTTGGGTGTGCCCATGTCCTCAGCCAGGATCTGATTGCGCAGCAGCAGCGCGTACAGCAGGCCCAGAATGGCCACACCGAGCACGCCCCACATCGCCCAGATCTCAAAAGGGGATAAACCTAATTGTTGCATGCAAAAAACTCCTATGAAAAAAGGTTTGCTTCCTTAAAAAGCGCCGGAGGACATCAGCCGCCGGCGCCTACGAATGCGAAAAGATTGTAATTTGGGGGGTACTTTGTGTCAAGTTGCACTACTCGGTGTTTGTCCTTCCGAGCGCAGCGAGGAATCCGTACTGTGTTTGTAAGAAACACCAACTCCACCTGGCAGGACCTCAGCCAGGATTGGTTCTAAGCTACAGCCCCTTGCCGCCCAAGGTGCGCAGTTCCGCCCGGTCAGACATGCCGGCGATCAGCGGGCGCGCCTGGGCGATCAGCGCCTGGGTCTCTTGCGGAGCCAGCGAGGCTTGGTGGCTCTCGGCGCTGGCCCACACTTCGCTGACCCAAATGCCCTGCGGGTCAGCCGCATCCTCACTCACGATGTAGATGAGGCAGTCGGGGTTGGCCTGCATGGCCTCCGCCGCTTGCAGCAGAAGCTCCAGCAGGGCGGGGCGTTTGCCTGTTACGGCGCTGATTTTTCCGTGTAAT
>JAHCII010000026.1 GCA_026129305.1 Anaerolineales bacterium | reverse complement strand
GGTGGAACTCCACCACCAAGCTGATCGCCGGCTTAACCCTGGTGGCGATCGTGGGCACTTTTGTGGTGCGTTTTAGCGGCTTCCTCGGCCCGATCCTCTCCGCGTTCATCTTCAGCTATTTACTGCATCCGCTGGTCAGCCGGCTGACAGCCAATAGCCGCCTCTCTTGGCGTGCAGCTGTCAATATCGTCTTTGTGGTCTTTATCGTGCTTTTGGGCTGGTTGCTGACCATGGCCGGCGTGGTTATCGTTGAGCAAATGGCCAATCTGGTCAAGGTAGTGGAGGGCTACGTACAGCAATTGCCGGAGCTGCTGCACAACCTGGGCGAGGCGCCTGTGGTGCTCGGCCCCTTCTCGCTGGACTTTAGCGGGCTGGAACAAAGCCTGATCGAGGGCTTCAATCTGGACTTTGCCCGCCTAGGCCAGGAAGTCATTTCCACTGTCCAGCCCGCCTTGGGACAGGCCGGCAGTCTGCTGGGCGCGGTGGCCACGTCCACGATCGCCACTCTGGGCTGGTTCCTGTTCATCTTCATCTTGACCTACATGATCCTCTCAGAAGCGGGGGATGCGCCCAACCTGCTGCGCGGTGCGGACCTGCCGGGGCATGACAACGACATTCGCCGCATCGGCCGTGAGATCTCACGCACTTGGAACGCCTTCTTGCGCGGCCAGCTGATGCTGGTCGGCATCATCATCATCAGCTCATTCACCTTAATGAGCCTATTGGGCGTGCGCTATGCGCTGGCCCTGGCGCTGATCACCGGTTTGGCCAAGTTTGTACCTTACATCGGTTCCTTCGCCATGTACGTGACTACGGCTTTGGTGGCCTTCTTCCAGCCAGAGAACTACCTGGGGATCGACCCGGGCACCAACTATATGCTGGTCGCCACCATCCCAGCCTTCCTGATGGATATGGTCTTCGACAATCTGGTGACGCCACGCTTCCTGGGCAGCGCGCTGGGCGTGCACCCCGCCGCAGTCCTGGTTACCGCCCTGCTGGCCGCCAATTTGCTGGGCTTTGTCGGCCTGATCCTGGCGGCTCCGGTGCTGGCCAGCCTGCAACTGATCGCCCGCTTCATCATGCGCAAAATTCTGGACCTAGACCCCTGGCCAGAGCCTGAGAAGCGCGGCAAACAGGAACTCCCCCTTAGCAAGTATCTGCGCAACATGGCCAGCCAGGCAAAGCAGCGTGTCTTGACGTTTTTCAACCAACTAGAAAAAAGGACGAAGAAGAAATGAGCGAAAACAACAACGACATTCACTCCACTACTCTGGCGGAGACCGAGAATTACATCATCTGGAAGACTGTGGAACCGGATAACGAGGAAACCTTTCACCTTGAGATCAACAACGTGACCCTGCACTTCTTCATGGAGGAGTGGCAGGAGTTCGTTAAACTGATGAGTGCGGTGAAGTAAAACTCCTGTATACTGATTTCCCTTCGGGGAATGCAATGAAACAGAAAAAAGCGGTCATTCTGAGCGCAGACCAGGCGTTTGCCGGGCTGATTGGGCAGGTGTTGGAAGACACCGGCGCCTACCAGCCTGTTTTGGCGCGCTCCCTGGCCGCCGCCACCCAGCAGGCTGACCCGCAGGTCAACCTGCTGGTGCTGGATGCGGCCAGCGGGTTGGACGCGCAAGCCGTTCAAGCGCTGCGCAGCCGCGCGCCACTGGCCAAGCTTGTCCTCATTCCCAATGAGGACAAGCCAGCCGACTTGGACCTGGCCGCGCTGGGTGCCGAACGCGTGCTGCCCAGCCCCTTTTATCTGCCTGACCTACTCAGCGCGGTCGAAGAGCTTTTCGGCCCGCTGCAACCCGCCGCCGAGCGCCATAGCTACGGCGACCCTGCCCCGCGCTTGAAGAATGCTGTCCGTGAGCCGCTGCCTGCCCCAGCCTGGCTGGACAACGTCTCAGAAGCGGCCAGCTACTTGGCGCGACTTTCCTTGGAAACCGCTTCGCATGCCGCGCTGATCGTGCGCGAAGGGCAGCTATGGGCCTACGCCGGCGAACTGCCCCGCTCGGCGGCCGAAGAACTGGCCACGGCTGTGGCCGCCGGCGGCGAAGCCGATTTGGCGCGTTTTGTGCACTTGCAAGCCACTGCGGCCGATTACATGCTCTACGGAACACCGCTGGGCGCCAACTTCAGCCTGGCGCTGGCTTTTGACGCCCAGGCACCGCTCAGCAAAATGCGCGCCCAGGTCGCAGAAGCCGCGCGGGCGCTGGTCAACCAACCGCAGGCCGCCGTGCATGGGGATCGTGCTGAACCAGCCAACCGCTCCACCCCATCTGGTCGTGACTTTCCGGAAGATACGCAGCCCGCCCGCCCAGATGCAGCGCCAGAACCGGCCGGCAAGCCGCTCAAGCTGGTCACCGACAACCTGCAACAACCCAGTCTAAGCTACAGCTTCGCGCTGATCCCGCGCTTACCCCGGCACCGCCTGGAAGGCGACCTGGCGCAGCGCCTCTCCGAATGGTTGCCGGAACTGTGCCTGGCCTTTGCCTGGCCGCTGGAAACCCTAAGCTTTGATGAAACCGCCCTGCAATGGTCCGTGCGCCTGGCAGCCGACAAGCCGCCCGAAGTGGTGGCCCGCATCATGGACCAGCATCTTTCGGGGCGCATTTTTGCTGAATTTCCGCGCCTGGCACAAGACAACCCTTCGGGTGAATTCTGGGCGCCGGGTTACCTGGTCACCGGCGGCCGCCTGGACGAACAAACCTTGCGTGAGTTCATTCGCAAAACCCGAACCCGTCAGGGTCTCAACGCGTAAATCCCCCATATCTGCCGTCAAATGGGTTGGTACAAACCCATTTGTGCTATACTGATTCTTACATTCCCACTGCGGTTAACTTGGTGAAGTCCGGTGAAATTCCGGCACTGTCGCGCAACGGTCACAGTCCGATCCCAGGTTATGCGTCCTGATGGACCCGCACCGGCTCGCGCCAAGCCTTGGTTTGCTTACTCATAAACCACCTGGTGCCGCCGGGTGGTTTTTTGTTCGAGGAAGGCAACCATGCACATCACAGTCACTAAACGCGACGGCAGCAAAGAAGCATTCAACGCCAACCACATCAACAAATCGATTGAGCGGGTGATTGCCCGCTGCCCGTACCGCAACTTTGAACAAAGGACAAAATAGCCATGACCTTCACCGCAAATTTGGGAACTCCGCGCTTCGGCGCAAAACGCGAACTCAAGACCGCCCTGGAAAGCTTCTGGAAGGGCAAGCTGGACGAGGCCGGCTTCCTGGCCGCCTGCGCCGAGCTGCGCCGCGGGAACTGGCAACTACAGCAAGATGCCGGCATCGATTTCATCCCCTCCAACGACTTCTCACCCTACGACCAGGTGCTGGATACCACCGCCATGGTCGGCGTCGTGCCGGCGCGCTACCAGTGGGCAGGCGGCAAGGTGGATTTGCCGACCTATTTCGCCATGGCCCGCGGCGGCAAGACCGCCGCCGGCGACGTCCCCGCCATGGAAATGACCAAGTGGTTCGACACCAACTACCACTACATCGTGCCGGAATTTGAGCCTGACCAGAAATTCCAGCTGACCCACAACAAGGCGCTGGACGAATTCCAGGAGGCGCTGGCCCAAGGCATCCGCACCCGCCCCGTGCTGCTGGGTCCGGTCACTTTCCTCAGCCTGGGCAAGAGCACAGCTGAAGGCAGCGACCCGCTGGCTCTGCTGCCCGCGCTGCTGCCGGTCTACCAGGCCATCCTGCGCCAGCTGGCCGAGGCGGGCGCTGAATGGGTACAGATCGACGAGCCCTGCCTTGTGCTGGATCTCAGCCCGGAGCAGGTCGCCGCCTACCAGAGTGCCTACCAGCAGCTGGTGGGCGTCACCCACCCCAAGCTGATGCTGACCACCTACTTTGAGGGCCTGCGCGATAACCTGCCGCTGGCGTTGGGCCTGGGCTGCGCCGGCCTGCACATCGACCTGGTGCGCGCCCCAGACCAGCTGGAAGCTGTGCTGGCCACCCTGCCCGCCGAGACCTGGCTCTCACTGGGCCTGGTGGACGGGCGCAATGTGTGGCGCACGGACCTGGACGCAGCGCTAGCCAAGGCCAAGCAGGCCGCCGAGGCGCTGGGTCCGGAACGGGTGCTCATCGCTCCATCTTGCTCGCTGCAGTTCACGCCTTATGACCTCGACCTGGAAACCAAGCTGGACGCCGAACTGCGCTCCTGGCTGGCTTTCACCAAGCAGAAGATCGCCGAGCTCAGCGCGCTGAAAGAAGCTTTTAAGAGCGGCTCCGATGCGGGCCTGCAAGAAAGCCGCAAGGTGCTGGCCAGCCGGGCCAAGTCGGCGCGCACCCACACCCCTGCCGTGCGCCAGCGCATGGCGGCCATCACCCCGGACATGCTGAAGCGCCAGCAGCCGCATGCACAGCGCAAGGCGCTGCAGGACAGCAGTTTCGACCTGCCGCCCTTCCCCACTACCACGATCGGCTCCTTCCCGCAGACCAAAGAAGTGCGCGCCAAACGCGCCGCCTTCCGCAAAGGCCAAATCACTCAAGAGCAGTACGCCGACTTCCTACGCGAAGAGACCGAGCGCACCATTCGCTTCCAGGAAGAGATCGGTCTGGATGTGCTGGTGCACGGCGAGTTCGAGCGCACTGACATGGTCGAATACTTCGGCGAACAGCTGCAAGGCTTCGCCTTCACCCAGCACGGCTGGGTGCAGAGCTACGGTTCGCGCGGCGTGCGCCCGCCGATCATCTACGGCGATGTGGCCCGCCCGCAAGCGATGACGGTGGATTGGTCAGTCTTCGCCCAGTCGCTGACCGATAAGCCCATGAAAGGCATGCTCACCGGGCCGGTCACCATCCTGCAGTGGTCCTTCGTGCGCAACGACCAGCCGCGCGCGGAGACCTGCATGCAGATCGCCTTGGCGATCCGCGACGAAGTGCAGGACCTGGAAACCAACGGCATCCGCATCATCCAGATCGATGAGCCGGCCTTCCGCGAAGGCATGCCACTGCGCCGAGAGGACTGGACCGCCTATCTCAAGTGGGCGGTGGAAGCCTTTCTGCTCGCCTCCACCGGCGTGAGGGACGAGACCCAGATCCACACCCATATGTGCTACTCCGAATTCAACGACATCTTCGCCGCGATTGCCAATATGGATGCCGATGTGATCTCCATCGAAGCTTCGCGCTCCAAGATGGAGCTGCTCGACGCCTTCAAGCGCTACGAGTATCACAACGACATCGGCCCCGGCGTGTACGATATCCACTCACCGCTGGTGCCCAACCAGGCCGACATGGAAAGCTTGCTGGAGAACGCGCTCAAGGTCATCCGCCGCGAACAGCTCTGGGTCAACCCAGACTGCGGCCTGAAGACCCGCGGCTGGACCGAAGTCGAGCCAGCCCTGCGCGGCATGGTGGCTGCCGCGCGGGCGCTGCGCGCCAAGTTGGGTTGACCGCGGCAGCCGACCGAACACCCTCAGCGTGGCGGGCAGGCCAAAGCGAGTACAATCGCTGGCATGCCCGCCACGCTGTATTTAATCGACGGTCACGCCCTGGCCTACCGCACTTACTTCGCCCTGACCGGCGCAGGCGCCGGGGGCGACCGTTGGAGCACCTCCAAGGGAGAACCCACGGCCGGCGTGTTCGGCTTTACCTCGGTGCTGCTGCGCATTCTTGAGCAGGACCGCCCGGACTACATGGCCGTGGCTTTTGACCGCGGACGCACTTTTCGCGATGATTTATTCGCCGACTACAAGGCCACCCGCGAGAAGATGCCGGATGACCTGCGCGCCCAGATCGACCGCATCCGCGAATTGGTGGACGCCTTCAATATCCCGCGCCTGGAGCTGGACAACTACGAAGCCGACGACATCCTCGGCAGCGTAGCCCGCAAAGTATCCGAGCAGGGCATCGGCGTCAAGATCATCACGGGCGACAAAGACCTGCTGCAGCTGGTCTCGCCGCGCGTGATCGTCAGCCTGCCGGGCAAGTCGCTGTCGGACTCCAAGGACTATTACGAGAAAGATGTGCAGGATTACTTGGGCGTACTGCCGGAGCAAGTGGTGGACTTCAAAGCCTTGGTAGGCGACAAGTCCGACAACATTCCGGGCGTGCCGGGCATCGGCGAAAAAAGCGCCGCCGACCTGCTCAACCAGTACAAGACCCTGGAGGGCATTTACGCCCACCTGGATGAGCTGAAGCCCGCCCAGCGCAAGAAGCTAGAAGAGAATCGCGACAAGGCCGACCTGAGTTACAAACTGGCCCGCATCGTCACCAACCTGGAGATTGACTTCGACCCAGAGGACGCCCGCACCAGCGAATTGCGCCCCAAAGAGGTTGAGCCCATTTTCCAGCAACTGGAGTTCCGCGCCCTGATGGGCCGTCTAAACAAAGTCATGGAAATTCTGGGCGTGGCCCCGCCGCCCAGCTCCCCCACCAGCGGCCAGCAGCTGGGCCTGTTCGCCGACGAAAGTGCCGCAGACTATTCCAAGCGCTTGGACTCCACTGCCACCATCGTGGACACGCCGGAAAAGCTGGCCCAGCTGGTTGAGACGCTGCGCACCGCCAAGCTGATCTCTTTCGATACCGAGACCACCGGCACGCAGCACATGAGCTGCGAGCTGGTCGGCCTGTCGTTCGCCGTGCAGCCCAAGCACGGCTACTACGTGCCCGTGGGCCACGAACTGCGCCTGGGCGAGCAGCAGCTGGCAATGGAAGAAGTGCTGGAGGCAGTGCGCGGCCCGCTCAGCGACCCCAAGATCCCCAAAGTGGGCCACAACCTGAGTTTTGACACGGTGGTGCTGGCACGTTACGGCGTGCAGGTGACTCCGCTGGCTTTCGACAGCATGATCGCCGAATGGCTGGCCGACCCTGGCTCGCGCAACCTGGGGCTAAAAAACCTGGCCTGGGTGCGTCTCAACTTGGAAATGACCGAGATCAGCGAGCTATTGGGCAGCGGCCGTAAGCAGATCACCATGGCACAAGTGCCTATTGAGAAGGCTGGCCCCTACGCCGCCGCCGACGCCGAGGTGGTGCTGCGCCTGATGCCGGTGCTGGAAGCCCGCTTGGACGAGCTGAAATCTCACAAACTGCTGGACGAGATCGAAATGCCGTTGGTGCCGGTCTTGACCGCTATGGAGCAACGCGGCATTTTGCTGGATATCCCCTTCCTGCAAAGCATGTCTTCCGAGCTGGAAGCCCAGATGGGCGAAATGGCCACCTCGGTCTACCAGCATATCGGTGAAGAGATCAACCTCAATTCGCCACAGCAGCTGGCCCACGCGCTTTTTGACCGCCTGCAGATCGAACCGCCGCGCGGCGTGCGCAAGACCGCCACCGGTTCGTATTCCACCGCGGCGGACATCCTGGACAGCCTGCGTGACAAGCATCCCATCGTGCCCACTTTGCTGGACTATCGCGAGCTCTCCAAGCTCAAGTCCACTTATCTGGACGCCCTGCCCAACGAAGTCAACGCCCAAACAGGCCGGGTGCACACCTCTTACAACCAAACTGGCACGGTCACCGGGCGCATCGCCTCCAGCGAACCCAATTTGCAGAACATCCCAATCCGCACCGACCTCGGCCGCCGCGTGCGCCGTGCCTTCATCGCCGCTCCGGGCCATATGCTGCTCAGCGTAGACTATTCGCAGATCGAGCTGCGCATCGTGGCCCACATTGCCGATGACGAAGCCATGCTGGACGCTTTCCGCGCCGGACAAGACATCCACGCCACCACCGCCGCCGCCATCCTGGGGCTGGACCTGGAGCAGGTCAGCGGAAGCGACCGGCGCAACGCCAAAGCGGTCAACTTCGGCCTGATCTACGGCATGAGCCCCTTCGGCCTGACGCGCAGCACCGACCTGACCCTGGCTGAAGCCGAAGATTTCGTCAAAGGCTATTTCGAACGCTTTCCCAGGGTCAAAGCCTACATTGACAACACCAAAGCCCAGGCGCGTGAAACAGGCTATGTCGAAACATTGCTGGGCCGCCGGCGCTATTTCCCCGGCTTAAAAGACGGCACCAATTATGTCTTGCGCAGCCGGCTGGAACGTGAAGCGATCAACAGTCCCATTCAGGGCACGGCCGCAGATATCATGAAGCTGGCCATGCTGCGCGTGGCAGCCGCCTTGCCGGCGGCCGGGCTGGCCGGCGGCATGCTGCTGCAGGTACATGATGAACTGGTGCTCGAAGTACCCGAGAGCGAGCTGGAGGAAACCGCCCGCCTGGTGACTACCGAGATGACGGCTGCCTACACATTGAAAGTGCCATTGGCTGCCGACGCCAAATGGGGCAAGAACTGGGGCCAGATGGAAAACATCCCCCTGGCCTCTCCCAGCTCCTGATGAGTGTGCTAGACTTTTCGGCGGAGCATTCCTAAGAAGATGACCGTACTGCGCGGCAACGAAGACAGCTTCCGAGAGGCGATGAACCTGGGCCATTCCGCGGCCTGGGAGAACCGCTGGCAAGAGGCGGTGGAGCATTACACCCGGGCCATGAACGAATTCCCGGACAATCCACCCATGCTCAACAGCCTGGCCTTGGCCCATCTGGAGCTGGGACACTTGGATGAGGCGCTGCAGCTCTATCGCCGGGCGGCGCGCCTCTCCCCCGAAGACCCATTGCCCGCGGAAAAAGTGGCCTGGATCTATAAACAGACCAACCGCACCAAGGAGTCGGTGCAATATTCCATGCGCGCCGCCGAGCTGTACCTGCGTCTGCGCGACGCGGATAAAGCCATAAACAACTGGGGCCGGGCGATCAGCCTTGACCCGGACAATTTGGATGCCCACGCCCACCTGGCGCTGGTCTACGAAAAGCTGGGACGCACTCCGCAAGCCATCAGTGAACACATCGCCGTGGCCGCCGTGATGCAGCGGGCCGGGCGGCTGGACGAAGCCCGCAAGACCGGCGAGCACGCCCTGCACCTGAACCCCAAGAGCATCGAAGCTCAGCAAGCTGCTGCCATGCTGCAGGCCAACAAGCCGCTGCCCAAACCAGCCCGCCAGGGCAGCATTAGCGGCCCTCTGCGGCTTGCGCCCGGCACCGGCCGCCTGGGCAACAACAGCCCGGCCAATGGCAAGCCTATGGCGCAATTGGAGCTGGAAGACGGGCCAGACCCCCTGCAAGAGGCTACCGAGAAGGCCCTGCAAACTCTGGCGGCCATGCTCTTCGACCTGACCCCGGCCGGCAAAGTGGAGGTAGAACCCAAGAGCGGCAGCCTGCGCTCCATCGCCAAAGTCGTCTCTGATGGTCTGCTGGCGCGCGGCTTTGACGAAAAAGCGATCGTTCGTCACCTCAACCAGGCCATCCAACTGGAGACCCAAAAACAGCCCGAGGAAGCCGCTAAGCAATTTGAAGCCGCCATTCAGGCCGGCTTGGAGCATGCTGCCGCCCATTTTGTGCTCGGTTTGTTGCTGCGTGACCAGGGCAAGTGGGACGCGGCCTTGCCGCATATCCAAAAAGCCGTGACGCATGCAGATTACGCCCTGGCCGGCCATCTGCTTTTGGCGGAAGACCTGCAAGCCAGGGAGCAGTCCAAAGCGGCAGTGCTGGAGTATTTACAAGCCCTGCGCGAAGCAGACGCCTCGGTCATCGCCCCGGAAAAAAGCGAGGCGCTGCGCCAGCAGTACGAGCCTCTACTGGCCGCTGCTGAGCAGAACCCGGACGATGCCGCCATTCAGCAGCTGTGCGCCAACATACGCCATTTGCTTTTGCGTCCCGGTTGGCGCACAGGGGTCAATGAAGCCCGCGGGCAGTTGCCGGGCCAGGCAGAAGGTTCTGCCCCGCGCCCCGTGGCGGACATCCTTACCTCGGCCAACAGCGGCCGCCTGGTGGACGCCCTGGCCCAGATCAGCCGCATTTCACGCCAGGGCCACTTCCGCGCCGCCATGGAGGAAGCCTTCACCGCTTTGGAATTTTCGCCGACCTATTTGCCGCTGCACATGCACATGGGCGAGCTGCTCTTCATGAATGAGCACCCGGAACGCGCCGTGCAGAAGCTGGCCACCGTGGCGCGCGTCTACTCAGCGCGCGGCGAGAACGACCGCGCCACCCAGGTCTATCGCCGCATCGTGCAAATGTCCCCGCTGGATGTCTCGGCCCGCACGCATCTGGTGGAACGGCTGCACGCCCTGGGCGAGAAGAAAGAAGCGGTGCGTGAAACCGTGGAGCTGGCCGATGTGTATTATCGCCAGGCACAGCTGACCCAGGCGCGTGAAACCTACGAGAAGGCCCTGCGCCTTTCGCAGGGAGTGGAAGTCGATCCCAACTGGAATGCGCAGATCCTGCACCAAATCGCCGATATTGACCTGCAACGCCTGGACTGGCGCAAGGCCCTGCGCGTCTATGAGCAGTTGCGCACTGTGGCGCCTGAAGACACCACCGCCCGCCAGAACCTGGTGCAGCTGAACCTGCGCCTGGGGCAGGAGGCCAAGGCCAACACGGAGTTGGAGAACTATCTCTCGCTGCTAAGCAGCCGCAGCCGCGAGCAGGATGCCATCAGCTTCCTCAGCGCGCTGGCGGATGAAAATGGCAATTATGTGCTGGCGCGCCGCCGCCTGGCTGAAGCCTACCAGCAGCAGGGCCAGCGTGATGCGGCCATTAGCCAGTGGAACAAACTGGGCGAACTGCTGGTGCAAAAGGGCGACCGGCAGGGCGCGCTGAATGCCGTGCGCGCCATCCTGGCGCTTAACCCGCCCAATGCCGAACGCTACCAAAGTTTCCTAAAACGACTGAGCAAGTAACTCTAAAACCTGCATCTGCAAATTAAGGCTTTGTGGTACAACCAGCCTATGGCACTCCCACTTTTCCTCTTGCTGACAGATGACGCTCTGGCCATCTTCCTGGTCACTTATGTTGGGCTGAAGTTCCATAGCCTGGATGCGATCCTGATGGACCGTCTGCCCTACACCTTTCTGCCCTTTCTGCTGGCCTGGGTCAGCGCCGCAGTTGCACTGCGCCTGTACCGCCCATCCGTGGCCGGGCAATGGAAGCAGCTGTGGCGCGTGCCGCTGGCCGCGCTGCTGGCTGCCGTGCCCGCCGCCGCGTTGCGCGCATTGTGGCTGGACATCCCCTTCACCCCGCTCTTTGCTCTGATCATGGGCTTGGTACTGGCTGGGGCTTTACTGATCACCCGCAGCTTATACATCGCCACCGTGGGGCGTTTGTGGTTAGACCGTGGATGAGATCGCCCTGATCCAGGCCGCCCAGCAGGGCGATCTGGATGCTTTCAACCGTCTGGTGCTGCACTACCAGGACATGGCCTTTAATGTAGCTTATCGCCTGCTGGGTGAAGACGCCAGCGCGGCGGATGCCACCCAGGAAGCCTTTATTGCCGCCTACCGCCATCTGGACCGCTTCCGCGGCGGCTCCTTCAAGGCCTGGCTGCTGCGCATTGTTGTCAATGGCAGCTACGACGAATTGCGCCGCCAAAAACGCCGCCCCCAAACCGAACTTGAACCCGAAAACCTGGAAGGCGAAGACAACGCCGAGCCCGCCTGGCTGGCGGACCCAGGCGCCGGCCCGCAAGAGCTCAGCGAGCGCGCCGAACTGGCGGCAGCCATTCAACGCTGTTTGAAAGAACTGGACGATGATTTTCGCAGCGCAGTAGTGCTGGTGGATGTGCAGGGCCTGGATTATTCGGAAGCCGCGCAGATCATGAAGCGCCCCGTCGGTACGGTCAAAAGTCGCTTGGCGCGGGCCCGCACGCGTATGCAGAGTTGCCTGCAAGGATTTGCGGAACTCTTGCCCGACCGTTTTCGTCTTAAAACGGAAGAAGCATGACGAATTACAAGCTCTCCCCCCGCGACTGGGAGGCACTCTCCGCCTACTTGGATGGTGCGCTGGACGGGCCAGACCAGGCCCGCCTGCACACGCGCCTAACCAATGAAACCGGGCTGAACGCCGCTCTGCGCCAACTGGAGCAGACGCGCAGCATGCTGCGTGCCGCGCCCCAGCGCCGCCGCCCGCGTGGCTTCACCATCCCGGCCGCCCTGGCCGCCAAGCTGCGCCCAGCCACAAGCAGCTTTGGGCTGTGGCGGCTGGTCTCGGCCGCCGCCAGCGTGCTGCTGGTGGCGGTGATGGCCGGCCAATTCTTGGACGGCGCCGCCGCGCCCATGATGGCCACCATGTCCGAGGAGGCTCCGCAGGCCTTTATGCTGGAGATGGCGGTCGAAGAATCGGCCACGGCAGAAGATACCGCTGGCGCAGCGGCCAGCGAAATCGTCCCTGAAGAAGCTGACCTGGCCATGGAAGATGAAGCCCTGCGCAGCAGCCCTGCCAGCAAAATGCCCACCCAGATCACACTCAGCCCTGAGCAATTGGTGTGGGGTCTGGTTGTGGTCGTCGCCTTCAGCAGCTGGATGGCCTGGCAGCAGTGGCGCAAGCTGCCTGACCGCTAATTTTCAATCGTAACGATGCTGTACGTGCGCTGCAAGACGCCCTCCGCATCCAAGGTCTGCAGCTGAATGGCCCACAGGCCAGACAGCCCGCTTGTATCCCAGGCAGCCCGCACCTGATCGCCGGAGCCCTTGCGGCCCTCGGCCAGAGAGATCCACTCGTCCGGCCAAAGCCCCTGCCCCACTTGAATCTCATAGAACTCGGCGGCCTCATCCAACTCGGCCAGCAGGGTCAGCGCACCGCCAACCACGGCAAAGGCCTCCGGCCTGGCAATGCGGCTGGACACGGTTTGAACGTTAAGCGGCGAAAGTGTATCGAAGCGTTCCGGCGGCTGCGGGATGCCGGCGGCCTCGGCCCAGGCCGTTGCCGCCTCCGGCAGGCGCAGGAACAGCTGCTGGCGCACAAACTCCTGCGGCGTGAATACCGTGGCCAGCTGGCCGTTCAGGCCACTGAGCGCCACTCGCTCGAACAGCGTATCCGCCATAGTGGGCTGCGTGCCGGGTAGGAACAGCTCCCGGCGGCGTTGGGGGCAATCTTCGTCCGGCAGTTGGCCGGAAGGCACGCAGACGGTGATGGCCACCAGGCTGGCTGGCGCCTCCCAGGCGCGCAGCGGCAAATCACGATGGGCCGCATCGTAAGCCGCAGCCAATACCGTCGCCGGCATATCCCCCCACACCGCCACAACGCGCTGAGGGGAGTAACCCAGCGCCCAACCCCCGGCAGAGAAAAACGCCAGCGGGCGCTCCACCGCCAGTTGTTCTTCCGGCGGGCGTTGGCTGGCATCTGCCAGCACATCGCTCACCAAGTAGGCCAAGTCCGCACTGGTGATTGTGCTGAACTGTGGCACCGTCCAATTGAGCAGTACTCGGTTTTGCGCGTCGGCCACGAACAGCACAGTGCTGAGCTGCAAGTCTAACGGGTCGCCCTGCCCGGCGCGTAAGCCGCGGGCGGCCAGCACGCCATAGGCCGCGGCCACATCGATGGTCGTGGCATCCTGCCCTGGCTGCCAGCCAAAAGCCGCCAGATCTTCGGCGGCGCGTGTGGGGCCCAGCGGGTCCAGCAGGGGTTGCACCGGCCTCAGCAAGCCGGCCGCCAAAGCCGCCCGCAGCGTGGTGGGGCCGAGGTATTCCCCGGCTTCAAATTCATCGCCCGCCGGAAGGTCCCAGACCAGCGAGGCCGGGCTGTACCCCATGGCAAACACTTCCAAATAAGAGAAGGGCAGCAGCATCTCAGCCGCCGGGTGTGCGCGGCCGGCGCCATGCAGGGCCAGCATCTGACCGTTTATTGGATCCAGCACGGCCACTTCCCCAACCTTGTCGCCCAGACCCTCAATTTCCTGCTGCAGGGCCGCATCCAAGGTGCTGGTCACACGCAGCCCGCCGGCGTGCAAACGCGCATAGCCCAGTTCAGCTTCCAGTTGAGAGACCAACAGCTCCAGAAAGCTGCTGGGATGCTGCAACCCAGCCGGCATGGCAGCAAATTGTAGATCTTCGGCAAAGGCCGTATCAAATTCGGCCGGCGAGATCATGTCCTGGTCCAGCATGCTGGTTAGCACCAGTCGCTGATAGGCGCGGGCCAGCTCTGGCGCATCAAAGGGGTTGAGCGCCGGTGCCTGGGCCACGGCAGCCAGCAGAGCCGCCTGCCCCAGCGTGAGCTGCCCAGCCGGTTTGCCAAAATAAAGCTGGGCGGCGCTCTCCTGGCCAAAGGTCCAGTAGCCAAAATCGGCGCTGTCCAAGGCCCAGACCAGAATTTGCTGCGGCCCATAGCGGCTCAAAGCTTCGTTGGCCAGCAGGCGCGCCCGCAGGGTCTTGGCCCAACCATCGGCTTGCTCCGCCAAGAGCAGTTTGGCCGCCAGGTTTTCGGCAATACCGCCGGGGCGTTCATCCAGCAGCCACCATGGGCGTTCGCCCGCCTGCCAATAGTCCGGCTGCTGGCTGGCCACAAACGCCTGCGCCAGGTAAGGGTTTTGGGAGCTGGTGAACTGGCGTGTCACGCCGGGCGGCTGCAACGCCGCCCAGATCTGGGTACCCGTGCGGTCATAGATGTAGGTAGGTTGCAGCAGTTCGCCGGTCTGCGCGTCCATTAGCTCTGCCAGGCGCGTCACCGGCGGCATGCCGGCTGCCAGCCACTGGAACAGCGGCCAGGCGGCCAAAGCCACCAGCGCGGCCAGCAGGCTGAGCGCCCCCAGCAAGCCGGCGCCAACCCTCAACAGGCGCTGCGGCAGGCTGCGACGGCGGGCGGCCCGCCGTCGCTGGCGGCGCTTGAGCAGTGCGTAGGTCTCGATCAGCCGGGACATACGCCTGATTCTACTTGCTCGCAGCCGCCTGCGCGGGCCGGTGGTACACTGTGGAGAACACCCTTGATTAGGAGCCTATCTTGAGCGAGAAAAAGCTGCACAGCGCCTTCAATGTCCCCGAACGCATTCTGCTAGGCCCGGGACCAAGCAATATGCCGCCGAGCGTGTCCCAAGCCCTGGCCATGCCGGTAATCGGCCACCTGGATCCGATCTTTTTGCAGGTGATGGACGAAGTACAGGGAATGCTGCGCCAGCTTTTTCAAACCAAGAACCGCCTGACCATTCCGGTCTCGGGCACAGGCAGCGCCGGAATGGAAGCGGCGCTCTCGAACTTTATTGAGCCAGGTGACCGCGTCCTGATCGGCGTGATTGGTTATTTTGGGGAACGCATGGTGGCCATGGCCGAACGCTACGGCGCTGAAGTGCACCGCCTGGAAGTGCCCTGGGGCCAGGCGCTGGATTTGGATGAAGTGAAAGCCGCTCTGGGCAAGCACAAGTACAAGTTCCTGGCCGTCGTGCACGGCGAGACCTCCTCCGGCGTGCGCCAACCGCAGATCGCTGAGCTGGCGGCCGCCGCCCACCAGCACGGCGCCCTGTTCATTCTGGACACCGTGGCCAGCCTGGGCGGTGTGCCTGTGGAAACAGACGCCTGGGATGTGGACGTAGCCTTCAGCGGCTCACAAAAAGCGCTTTCCGCCTCGCCAGGCCTGGCGCCTATCACCATCGGCCCGCGCGCCGAAGAAGCCCTGGCCAAGCGCAAGACGCAGGTAGGCAACTGGTACCTCTCGCTGGGCGAAGTGCAGAAGTATTGGGGCGGAGAACGCACCTATCACCACACCGCCCCGGTGCAACTGAACTACGCCCTGCATGAAGCTTTGCGCCTGGCGCTGGATGAAGGCCTGGAGGCCCGCTACGCTCGCCACCAGCATAACGCCGAAACCCTGTGGAGCGGCCTGGAAGCGTTGGACATGGAGATGCTGGTGGCGCGGGAAAACCGCCTGGCCACAGTCACTTCTGTGCGCGTGCCGCCCTCCGCCAGCCACGACCACGTCAAGAACAGTTTGCTGAATGACTACGGCATTGAGATTGGCGCTGGTTTGGGCCAGCTGAAGGGACAAATCTGGCGCATTGGCCTGATGGGCCACAGCAGCCAGCGCAAATACGTCAGCCTGGTGCTGGCTGCCCTGCGTGAGATCCTTTCTGGCTAAGGCAGACTGGCTTCAATCTTGCATCTGTTGAAGCGATGAACATCCGCTACGCTCTGTTCGGCCTGACCATTCTGACTGGCTTTGTGTTTGCCGTCTACCAAGGCTGGGCGCAGCGCCCAGTGTCGGCGCAGGATGCGCCGCCCAACATGCTGCGTGCGGATTTTCAGTCAGACTACATCCTGATGGTGGCCGAAGCCTACGGCACAGACGGCGATGCCCAGCGTGCAATCAGCCAGCTGGGCTTCCTGGCCACCGATGGCGAACCGTATAACCCCTACGGCATGGCCAGCGACGCCCTAAAGTTCGGCGAGGAAAACGGTTACTCCAGCCGCGACCTGGATTTATTGCTGGCCTTGCAAAGCGGCCTGCTGTCCTTTGACCCCAACTTCGCCACCGCGGAACCATGATCCGTACTCCAGAACGCAAACCTCCGCTCTACCTGATCACCGGCCTGGTGTTTGGCCTGGTGTTGGGCTTGGTGCTGGCCTGGCTGGTCTGGCCGGTACGGGTGAGCAGTGTAGGCCCCAGCAGTCTGAGCGGCGAGGATAAAGAGCAATACCGGCTTATGGTGGCGCTGGCTTACGCGGCCAGCGGCGACATGGGGCGCGCTCAGGCCCGGCTGGGCCTGCTGGGAGACGCCGACCCGGTGCGGGCGCTGACCAGCCAAGCGCAAACCGCGCTGGCCAACAGCGCCACCCAGCGCGAGGCGCGGGCGCTGGCCGGCCTGGCGGCCGAGCTGGGCAGTATGCTCAGCAGCCAACAGGCCACCCTGGAGGCAGTCAATACCCCGGGCAGCGCGGAGGTGGGCTCGCCAGTGGACACGGCTGGAGAAGGCGCGCGCTACTCGCTGGAGAGCCAGCAACTGATCTGCGGCGCAGCCAGCGACGCGCCTGAAGTACGCGTTTACTTGTTCAATGCAGAAAATCTGCCGGAAGCCGGCGTGCGTATGCAATTGCAGTCGTCAGAGGATCAAGCCGAACTGACCACCGGCAATCATCCCTCTGAAGGCCCCGGGTATGCCGAGGCCGAGATTACGCCAGGCGAGGTCTACACCCTCTCCATTCAAGACACCGAGATGATGGGCGCCATCCAGGCGGCCGCCTGCCAAACCGCCGAAGGCGAGCCCGCCTGGGGCAGTTGGCAGCTCATCTTCCATGCAATTCCCTAATTCCTGACAAAGCAAATACAATACCAGTCAGCTTTTATTTTCACGAGAAAGGTTGATATGGAATATCGTCACTTAGGCAAAAGCGGTTTGCGTGTTTCGGCAATTGGCCTCGGCACCAACCAGTTTGGCGGCAAAGTGGACGCCAAAGGCGCCGCCGCCATCATCCACGCAGCCCTGGATGCAGGGATTAATTTTATCGACACCGCCGACATTTACCGCGAGGGGCGCTCTGAAGAAGCCATCGGCGCGGCCGTCAAAGATGTGCGCAAACAAGCGCTGATCGCCACCAAAGCGCGCCACCCGATGGGCGATGGCCCCAACGACCGCGGCACTTCCCGCCAGCACCTGTTGGATGCGGTCGAAGCCAGCCTGCGCCGTCTAGGGACTGATCACATTGACCTGTACCAGATGCATACCTGGGATGCAGAAACGCCCATCGAAGAAACCCTGCGCACCCTGGAAGACCTGCTGCGCGCCGGCAAGGTGCGTTACATTGGGGCTTCGAACTTTACCGCCTGGCAGCTGACCCAGGCCAACGCCGTGGCGGAACTGCAGGGCTGGACGCAGTTCGTCTCGATCCAGCCGCATTACCACATGCTGCATCGCGAAGTCGAAGCCGAGCTGCAGCCAGCCTGTACCTACTTCAAGATTGGCATGTTGCCCTACTTCCCCCTGGCCGGCGGCTTCCTGACCGGCAAGTATCGCCGGGACCAGGCGGCTCCCAAGGGCTCGCGCGGCGAAGAAAGCCCCTATGTGCAGCGCTACATGACTGCTGAAAATTACACGATCGTCGAGCAGCTGGAATCCCTAGCCACAGAAAGTGGCCACCACTTGAACGAACTGGCGCACGCCTGGCTGCTGGCGCAGCCCCAGGTGAGCAGCGTCATCTCTGGCGCCACCAAGCCGGAGCATGTGCAAGCCAACGCCAAAGCCGCTGAATGGATCCTGAGCCGCGAAGAGTTGGCCCGGGCGGACGAAATTTTAGGCAAAAGCAAGCCGGGCTAAAAAAGAGCGAGCCGCTGGCTCGCTCTTTTTGCTCTTTTCCTTGGCTACTTGCGTTTCTTAGCAGCGGGTTTTTTCTTGGGGGCCGCTTTCTTGGCGGGCTTTTGCTCTTCCAGCACGGCGAGATCGGCTTGCAGGTTGCGGTAGCGCAGCGGCAGGCTGATGAGGTGCAAAAGCATTACGGCGAAGACCACCGCAAAGCCCAAAATCATGTAATTGCTGGTTTCCATTTAGTTGCCCATCCATTTCACACGAAGCTGTTCCACCCGGTCACCCAACTGCCCGAGGCGGATGAGGTGCCAAAGCAAGGTGATGCCCAACACCGTAAACGCCAGCACCGAAAAAAGCAAGGTATGCAGCATCGGCGTGGTCATGGCGAAGCCGCCCTCGGCATTCGGGTCACCGCTGCCGATCACC
>JAHCII010000025.1 GCA_026129305.1 Anaerolineales bacterium | reverse complement strand
GCATCCGCAACCAGGGCCTTTCGCTGATCATTTTCGCGGGCATCATCTCCCGAATTCCCAGCAACTTCCTGCAGCTGATCACCGGCTCGCCGGTGGGCTGGCTCTCTCTGCTGATCATCCTGTTCATTATGATCGTAACGATTTTCGTGATCGTGTATGTGCAGCAGGGCCGCCGCAATGTGCCGGTGATGTACCCGGGACGCCGCATGGGCAATCGCATGTCGATGCCGGTGAAGGGCACCCTGCCGCTGATGGTCAACATGGCCGGCATGATCCCACTGATCTTTGCGCAAGCCTTGCTGCAAATGCCCTCGATCGCGGCCACCTTCTTTGCCAATTCTGATACGGCTTGGGTGGCGAACTTGTCGGTCGGCATTCAGAGCTTTTTTAACCCACAGGGCGGCTGGTACTGGCTGTTGTACTTCTTGATGGTGGTGGCATTTTCCTTCTTCTATACGGATGTGCTTTTTGCCCAGCAGAATTACGGCGAGAACCTGAAGCGAGTGGGGGCCCAGATCCCCGGTGTAAGCCGCGGCGCGCCGACCCAGAAATATCTGACCACAGTCTTGCGGCGCATCACGCTGCCGGGGGCGCTGTTCCTGGGCACGATCGCGGTGCTGCCCTACTTGTCCAGCATCGCTTTCCCGCTGTTGGCCGCCAACAGCAGCCAGGCGACCCTGTTCCTGGTGAGTTCCTCTGGTTTGCTGATCGTGGTGGGTACCGTGCGTGAGACCTTCTTCAACATCGATGCGGAGTTGAAGCTGCATGGCTACGAGGAGTCCCTGCTTGTCCGATAGAGCAAGTGTTGGGAGCGACGTGCCTACAATTTTTGTTTTACTCGGTCCGCCTGGAGCCGGTAAGGGAACCCAGGCCGAAATCATCTCCAAGCAGTTGGGCCTGGCCCACATTTCTTCTGGAGAGCTGTTTCGAGAGAACATTAAAAACCAAACCGAGCTTGGTGTGCTGGCCAAGCAGTTCATGGACCGGGGCGACCTGGTCCCGGATGATGTGACCATCGCCATGGTGCGTGCGCGCCTGGCCCAGCCTGACTGTGCGCGCGGCGCCCTGTTGGATGGCTTCCCGCGCACACCCGCCCAAGCAGAAGCTCTGGGCAAGACCCTGGAGGAGATCGGTACGGCCGTAAAGACCGTGCCCCTGATCCAACTGGATGAGGCGGTGCTGGTGGAACGCCTCAGCGGGCGCTGGGTGTGCCGGACGAGCGGACATGTTTACCATGAACAGTTCAACCCGCCGAAGCAGGCGGGGATCTGCGATGTGGACGGTTCTGAGCTGTACCAGCGAGACGACGACAAACGTGAGACTGTCGAGCGGCGCATCCGGGTCTACCACGAGCAAACCGCGCCTTTGGTGGAGTACTACCGCAATAAGGGCGTTCTGGTGAGCATTAACGGCGACCAGCCGATCGATGCGGTAACCAGGGACCTGCTGGCGGCGTTAGGGGTGGGTAGTTCGTGATGAGTTGGGAGCGCAATATCGTCCTCAAAAGCCCTGCTGAGATCGAGATCATGCAGCAGGCCGGGCACATTAACTTTTTGGCTCTGGAGGAAGTGCGCAAGCATATTCGTCCCGGGGTGACCACTGATAAGCTGGACCAGTTGGCCGAGCAGGTCATTCGTGACCATGGCGCCACGCCGGCTTTCCTCAATTACCCTGGGCCGTATCCGTACCCCAGCACGATCAATACCTGCATCAATGAAGAGATGGTGCACGGCCTGCCCACTCGCAAGATCGAATTGCGCGAGGGCGACATTTTTTCGGTGGACTGCGGCACGGTCTGGCAGGGCTTCGTGGGCGATTCGGCTTTTACGGCCGGTGTCGGCGAGATCAGCGCCGAGGCCCAGAAGCTGATCGATGTGACCCGCGAGGCGCTGCGCCTGGGCATTGAGAAACTGCGGCCGGGCAACCGGCTGGGCGATGTGTCTGCCGCGGTGCAGGAGTGGGTAGAGAGCCACGGTTACCACGTGCCGCGCGAATACTCCGGCCACGGGGTGGGGCGCAACATGCACGAGGGACCGCAGGTGCCGAATTACGGCACGGCAGGCCAGGGCTTGGAACTGCGCCCGGGGTTGACGATCGCCCTGGAGCCGATGGTTCTGGTGGGCACGCACCGCACACGCGTGCTGGCGGATAAGTGGACCGTGGTCTCTGCAGACGGCTCGCTGACGGCGCACTTTGAACATACTGTGGCGGTCACCGAGGGTGACCCCTTGATCCTGACCCAGTAAGCTGCGGTCTGGACGGAATTTGGAAAGAAAGATAAAATAGGTCGTTTGCCGCCGGAAATGGTGGCGGTTTGGAGTAAATGATGAAAGTAACTGCATCGATCAAGAAACGCTGCGCACGCTGTAAGGTCGTGAAGCGCAAGGGCAAGCTGTACGTGATTTGCAGCACGCCGCGGCACAAGCAGCGCCAGGGTTAGGAGCTGGGATAGATGGCACGTATCGAAGGCGTGGATCTGCCACGCGACAAACGCATTGAATATGGCCTGACCTACATTTATGGCGTTGGCCTGAAGACCTCTCAGCGTATTTTGAACGAGACTGGGGTGAACCCAGACACGCGCGTCAAAGACCTGACCGATGAAGAAGCGGGCAAGCTGCGCGAGTACATCAGCCAGAATTTTAAGGTGGAGGGTGACCTGCGCCGTGAGATCCAGCTGAATATCAAGCGTCTGATGGAAATCGGCAGCTATCGCGGTTTGCGCCACCGCCGCGGGCTGCCGGTGCGCGGCCAGCGCACCCGCACGAACTCGCGCACCCGCAAGGGCCCGGCCAAGACTGTAGCCGGTCGCGGCCGCCGCCGCGGCGCTACTAAGAAGTAATTTGGAGTAACGAATGGCTGAAGATAAAGAAAAGAACGTTAGCGCAGAGGCTGCCCCTTCTGAAGAGAAGGCCAAGCCTTCGCGTTCCACGCGCGGCTCCAAGAAGGGCGCCCGCCGGGTTACGACCGGGCAGATCCATATTTTCGCCACCTTCAACAATACGATCGTGACGGTGACGGATGACCAGGGCAATACGATCTCCTGGGCCAGCGCAGGTCTGGTGGGCTTCAAGGGCTCTCGCAAGAGCACCCCGTTCGCCTCACGCCTGGCTACGGAGCGTGCAGTCAAGGCTGCCCAAGATATGGGCATGCAGGAAATTGAGTTGTATGTGAAGGGCCCTGGTCCTGGCCGTGAGTCCGCGGTGCGCGCGGTGCAAAGCATGGGCTTGAAGGTGCGTTCCATCTCTGATGTGACGCCGGTTCCGCACAACGGCTGCCGCCCACCCAAACGCCGCCGCATGTAAGCTGCGGCGGCAATTCAAGGTTCCCGCGCAGGGCAAAACCTGTGTTTGGGGAAGAAGGACGATGCTGTGATTGTCTTAAGTAATATGGTGACCCCGCGGATCAAGAAGATCGCGGAAGCCCGCAATTATGGAAAATATTCGATCAGCCCGCTGGAGCGCGGCTACGGCGGCACCCTGGGCAATGCGTTGCGCCGGGTGCTGCTCTCATCTCTGGAAGGGGTGGCTGTCACCTCCATGCGCATGACTGATGTTCAACATGAGTACAGCCAAGTGCCTGGCATCCGCGAGGATGTGATCCAGATCATGCTGCAGCTGAAGCAACTGCGCCTGAAAATGCACGAAGGCTCCACCTCACGTATGCACCTGGAAGTGCGCGGCGAAGGGGTGATCACGGCGGCTGACATTATCGCCCCGGCTGAGATCGAGATTGTCAATCCGGAGTTGTACCTGTTCACCTCCGACAGCGGCAAGACCAAGCTGGAACTGGAGCTGACAGTGGAGCGCGGCCGCGGTTATTCGCCAGCCAACGACCGCAGCGGCAAGCTGCCGATCGGCGAGCTGCCGGTGGATGCGATCTACACTCCGGTGCGCCGGGTGAATTGGGAAGTGGACTACGCCCGTGTGGGCCAGGACACCAACTACGACAACCTGGTGATGGAGATTTGGACCGACGGCACCGTGCGCCCCGAGGAATCGATGAGCACCGCGGCCGGCATCCTGATCGAACACCTGCGCCACATTGCCGGCGTGACTGAGATCACGCTGAGCCCGGCGCCAAAGGAAGAGCTGGGCGACAGCCGGCTCTCCAGCGAAGTGTACGACACACCGATCGAGAACCTGGACCTGTCTGTGCGCGTCTTCAATTCCCTGAAGCGGGCCGGCATCACCACCGTGGGTGAAGTGATGGAGCTGTTGGACAAGGGCCAGGATGCGGTGATGTCCATTCGCAATTTTGGCGACAAGAGCATGGACGAGCTTGTCGACAAGATGCGCGAAAAGGGCTATATGCAACAAGACGGTGAACCCACTGAGGGCGCCGCGGAGTCGGAGTAAAACATGCGTCATAAAATTGCTGGTAAGCGCCTGAGCCGCAACAGCGGCGCTCGCACGGCTCTGCGCCGGATTCTGGTGAAGCAGCTATTTGAGCATGAGCGCATTCGCACCACGCGCGCCAAGGCCGAGGCGATCCGCGGCCAAGCTGAGAAGCTGATCACTCTGGCTAAGCGCGGCAATGCGGTCGAGGAAGTTTCAGCTAAAGTGCATTCGCGCCGTTTGGCTGCGGCGCGCTTGAATGACCCGGTAATCGTCAAGAAGCTGTTTGACGAGATCGCGCCGCGCTTTGCGGAACGCAACGGCGGCTACACCCGCATGACCAAGCTGGGCCCGCGTGAAGGTGACCGCGCCGAGATGGTCTTGTTGGAACTGGTCGAGTAAGTTTGTTTAAAACCCGGCTTGGCGAACACATGCGCCCAACCGGTTGGAGTACCCATCGAGCCTAGCGAGATGGCCGCACGTTACAAAGTCGTTCTAGCATATGATGGCAGCGCCTTCCACGGTATGCAGCGCCAAAAGAATGGGCGCAGTGTGCAGGCGGAAGTTGAGATGGTGCTGCGCAGCTTAGGCTGGCAGGGCCGCAGCCTGCTGGTGGCCGGCCGCACAGACGCTGGCGTGCATGCCAGCGGCCAGGTGGCGGCATTTGACTTGAATTGGCGGCATGCGCCCGAGGCGCTGCAGCGAGCCCTGAATGCCAGCCTGCCGGCAGACGTGGTGGTAAGCCAGCTAAGCCCGGTGGCGGAGGACTTCCATCCCCGCTACCAGGCGCGCAGCCGGCGTTACCAATACCGCCTTTACTGCCAGCCGCAGCGCGACCCGCTCAGGGAGCGTTATGCCTGGCGGGTGTGGCCGGCGCCAGGTCTGCGGCTCTTGTCGGCGGCGGCCCGGCAGTTGCGCGGCCGGCATGACTTCGGCTCATTCGGGTCTGCGCCCACACCAGGCGGCAGCACGGTCAGGCAGGTGCAGGCGGCGGCCTGGCAGAAAATGACTGGAGACGAATTTGTCTTCAGCGTGAGCGCCGATGGGTTTTTGTACCGCATGGTGCGCCGCATGGTGGCCTTGCAAGTGAAGATTGGGCAAGGCCAGGAAGATCCCGAGCTGGTGGCTCGGTTGCTGGAAGACGGACGCAGCAAAGCGCGTCACATGGCACCGCCCCAAGGGCTGACTTTGGTCGCGGTAGAATATTGAGAACTGTGAAGGTTTGATGATGCAAAAAAGCTATTATCCGAAGGCCGCTGAAATTTCCGGCCAGTGGTACCACGTAGACGCCAACGGCCAAAACCTGGGCCGCCTGGCCACTCGCATTGCCCGCGTACTGCTGGGCAAGCACCGCCCGGACTACACCCCTGGTGTGGACCTGGGTGACTTTGTGGTGGTGACCAACTGCGAACGCGTGGCCGTCACTGGCGCCAAGCTGGTGGACAAGATCTATTATCGCCATACGGGCTACCCGGGTGGTCTGAAAGAGACCAGCCTGAAGCACATGCTGGCCACACACCCAGAGCGCGTGATCGAGAGCGCGGTGCGCGGCATGCTGCCGCACAACAAGCTGGGTCGCAAACTGATCAAGAAGCTTAAGGTGTATGCCGGGCCGCAGCATCCCCACGGGCCGCAGAACCCCCAGGCTCTGACGTTCGAGTAGGATAGGAGCAACGATGGCAGAACAATATTACGAAGGCATTGGCCGTCGCAAGACCAGCACGGCTCGGGTGCGGGTCAGCAGCGGCGCGGGCGCCTTCATTGTTAATGGCAAAGCGCTGGACGAGTACTTCTCTCGACTGGGCGATTCCAAGACGATCTTGGATGTGCTGGGCGACGCTGCGGCGGCTGGCAGTGTAGATGTCAGCGTGGTGGTGCGCGGCGGCGGCCGTACCGGGCAGACCGGCGCGGTGCGCATGGGCCTGGCGCGTGCCTTGGCCGGGATGAACCCTGAGTGGCACGACCCGATGGCGAAGAACGGCCATCTGCGCCGTGACCCGCGTGCCAAAGAGCGCAAGAAGCCAGGCCTCAAACGTGCCCGCAAGGCGCCTACCTACACCAAGCGCTAAGCTTTCACTCTCAGAACAAACCGCAGCCAAACGGCTGCGGTTTTTGTTTGTCCTAGCGGTGCAGTAGAATTGCGCCACTTGCAATGGAGGCAGCATGCCTGAGTTGACTGGCATTACCTTGTTGGGGCTTGGCCCCGGCAACCCTAACCAGATCACGCGCGAAGCCTGGGATGTGCTGAGCAGTGTGCCGGAAGTGTACCTGAGGACCAGCCGGCATCCGCTGGTGTCTGCTTTCCCGGCCAGCCTCAAAGTGCACAGCTTTGACCCTATCTATGAGAGCGAAGCGCAGTTTGAGGCTGTGTATGCGCGGATCGTGGCCGAGGTGCTGGAACTGGGCGCCCGCCCGGGTGGGGTGGTGTATGCCGTGCCGGGCGCGCCTTTTGTGGCGGAGACCACTGCCCCGGAAATCGCCCGGCGGGCACGCCAGGCGGGCATCCCCGTGCGGATCGTGCAGGGCCTCAGCTTTGTGGAGCCGTTGTTGGCGGCGCTGGGGGAAGATATGCTGCCGCAGCTGAGTATTGTGGACGCCTTGGATGTGCTGGGGCAGCACCACCCCTTGTTCCCGCCGCATGCGCCAGCTTTGGTGGCCCAGGTCTATTCGCGGCAGGTGGCCGGCGAGCTGAAGATCACCCTGATGGCCCAATACCCCGACGAGCATGCGGTGCGGCTGGTGCATGCGGCAGGGACGGCCGACGAGCTGGTGGAAGAGCTGCCACTGCACGCCATTGACCACAGCCAGCAGATCGGCGTGCTGACCGCTTTGTATGTGCCGGCGCTGGGGCCTAACACCTCCTTTGAAGAATTTCAGGAGTTGATCGCGCATTTGCGAGCCCCCGAAGGCTGCCCCTGGGACCGCGAGCAAACTCACCTGAGCTTGCGCCGCAATCTGATCGAAGAAGCCTATGAGGTGCTGGCGGCGCTGGACCAGGAAGACCCAGCGGCCATGCAGGAGGAGTTTGGCGACCTGCTGGTGCAAGTGGTGCTGCATGCCCAGATCGCCACGGAAGACGGCGAGTTCCGGATGAGTGATGTGCTGCACGGCATCATCAGCAAATTGATCCATCGCCATCCGCATGTCTTTGGGGATGTGCAGGCTGCAGACGCTGAGACTGTGATCGCCAATTGGGAGCAGATCAAAGCAGGCGAACGGGCGGCCCAGGGTACGCAGCGCGGCATCCTGGACGGCGTCTCGGTGGCGCTGCCCGCGCTGAGCCAGGCGGAAGCCTATACGGCGCGTGCGGCGCGAGTGGGCTTTGAGTGGCCCAATCTGGAGGGCGTGCAGGGCGATGTAGCCGAAGAGATGCGCGAATTCGAAGAGGCGCAAACGCCTGAGGAGCGAGAAGCCGAGTATGGCGATGTGCTGTTCGCCTGGGTGAACCTGGCGCGCTGGCTGAAGATCGATCCCGAAGCGGCTTTGCGAGCCGCCAATGATCGTTTTCGAGAACGCTTTGCTTATGTGGAGCAGGGCGCCCGCCGCCAGGGGCGGCAATTGAGCGAGATGAGCTTGCAAGAGATGGACGCGCTCTGGGATGAGGCCAAACAGATTTTGAAGAAGCCTTAAACACTGCCGCAAATCTTAAATGCAAAGCCAGCCCCATGGGGCTGGCTTTTTTTTTTTCTTTGGCTTGACAAGCATTGTTCTTGTGAAAAGTGCCAGCACTTTTCTGCTATTTATACGTCTGGTGGATTCCCCGCAAAGTTGGCATAAAACCTGCAATCAGAGAGGCGTGTGCCATCGCTTTCAACCACTCCCTAGCGACCTGGCATGATCTGGAGGCTGTAATGGCTATAACTGGCAAAGGCATGTACATTTGGAAGGTCCGTGACGTCTACGGCGGCGATGTGGTCAAGATCGCCGACCGCGCCAAGGCGGATGGGCTGACCCATGTGTTGATCAAGATCGCGGATGGGCAGTATCGCTACAACATTACCAACGGCGTGGACATGAGTGCGGCCCTGGTGCCGCTCCTGAAGGCACGCGGTATCAAGGCCTGGGGCTGGCAGTATGTCTACGGCCGGGATGCAGAGGCGGAGGCGCGTACGGCGGCTACGCTGACCAAGCAGTTGGGTCTGGCCGGTTTCGTCGTGAATGCTGAGCATGAATTCAAGGCGGCAGGCATGGCCAACGTGGCCAAGAAGTATATGCAGCGCCTGAAGCAGGAATTGCCCAATACGCCGGTAGCGCTGATCAGCTACCGCTTCCCGACCTTGCACGCGCCGTTCCCATTCAAAACCTTTTTGGACTATTGCGATTTCAATATGCCGGGTGTCTACTGGCAGGGCGCCACCAATGCGGCCCAACAGCTGCGGCGCTGCGTCCAGGAGTATCGCGCCCTGAAGCCCAACATGACCATCGTGCCCTGCGGCTCTGCTTATGGTGAGCAGGGCTGGCGTGCCAAACCGGCGGAGATTACGGAGTTCCTCAATGAAGCCCGCGCCATGGGCTTGCCGGGAGCCAATTTCTGGGAGTGGAGCAACGCGCTGCTGGATGGAGGCAAGCTGTACGCGGCTGTGCAAGCATTTCAATGGGGCGGAGTGAACCCGCAGCCCGAACCGCAGCCGCAACCCGAGCCTCAGCCGGAACCGCAGCCGCAACCTGAACCTCAGCCGCAGCCTGAACCCGGCTCCAAGACGATCTATATTCGTTTGAAGCATGACAAGCAGTGGATGACCGACCCGGTCACGGGCAAGCGCGTCCGCTCCCGCATGGAGCGCTCGGACTGGAACGCGGCCTTTTTGCTGGACAGCTATCCGGCTGTAGTGGCCCATTGGACCAACCCCAGCGGCGGCGACGGCGCCTTTCCTTACTCCCGTGCTTGGGCGCAGTTCCTACGAGCTTCCAACCCGCAGCAGTACATGCATTTAGAGCGCATTGCAGCCGGCCTGTTCAACCCGCGCAACAACCAAAGTCCCTTCCCTGCCAACCTGGCCAATTACAATGGCGATACTGTGGCGGAGGCGATTGGCGCCACGGGCAATGTGTATGAGGTTGTGGAGGAGAAGTCCGGCTCAGTGCGCCTGCGCTTGGTGGATTTTCAATCCACCGCGCCGGCGCCTGCCCAGTTGAACTACGAAGACACCCCCTGGCTGGTGAGTGCTTTCACCGCGGTGGGCAAAGATGGCAGCCTGCTCAAGACGACCGGCCGGGACTTGGTGTTCCCCAACCTGGGTCGCCCGGGCGCCGGCTGGGTCCCCAAGGAGCGCGTGGAGTTCTTCCCGGCATTGCCGTTCAAGGCCACTGTAGTGATTTCTGACCGGCTGAACGTGCGCAAGGCGCCTGGCACGCACAACCCGATCGTGGACCGCATGACCAAGGGGCAGAGCGCCACGGTGACCGAGTATCGCCCGCAAGGTTCCAGCGTGTGGGGCAAGATCGGTGAGGGTCGCTGGATCGCGCTGGTCTACACCACCACGCGCGGCCCGGAGTACTACACCAACTGGAAGATGGAAACCGCACCGCCCATCCCGCTGGTGGACGCCCGCCCGTATCTGAAGCCTATGCTGTCTCCTGAACAGCAGCAGGCCCAGCCTGCACCCAACGGCGGTGTTGTGGACCAGTACTTTGCGGCGCTGAACAAAGCCAATGCCAACCAGGCGGCTGCCCTGTACAGCAGCACCAGCAAACTGGTGGCCGAGGAGCGTGCTTTCAGCGGCACCAAGGCGATCGCCAATTGGTACATTCGGCTATTCAACAACAAGCTGCCCGGCGCCACTTTTACGCCCACCAAGGTAACTCAGAACGGCAACTTCTACAACATTGAATGGACTGCACAAGGCAAGAAGAGCAAGGTGCTCAACGGTAAGGACATGATCCGAGTGAGCGACAGCGGCCCTCGGGTGATCAACTACCACTACACCGAGTTCAAAGTAGTTAAGTAGAAACAAAAAGGCCGCTCCATGGAGCGGCCTTTTGTTTAGTGGGGTTTGGTCTGTTCGCCCGCTTCGATGGGGATGGGTAGGATGTTTTGCGGGACAGGCAGGGGGCAAGTGGCAAATTCTGTGAAAGCGCAGGGCGGGCTGTAGGCATAGTTGAAATCGAGAATGACGGTATCGCCCACAGGTGGCTCAGTGGTCAGGAAGCGCCCAGCGCCGTAGGTGGTCTTGCCGGCGGTGGCGTCCTTGAACATGAGAGTATAGCGTCCATCCTGGGTGTGTTCTGCATCCAGGCGATGGATTTGGCCGTCGATCTCGAAGGCCAGGGCGGCTTGCATGTGGGCGGTGTATTCTCCACCGGTGATTTGCGCAATTTGTACGGGTTTGGGCGGTAGGTAGGGCTCCACCCGGGCCAGCAAGCGCAGCTGCGATGCCGGCGGATACCAGATGCAGCCAGGAAAGTTGAGCCGGGTGGGGTGCTGTGGGTCCCATAGGCGGGCCGCCAGGCGCCCGGCGCGCTGGATGACCACCAGGCGTAGGTCATCCAAGTACAGCAGGTCGGGTTGGCCGCCAGAGTCATCATGCAGCGCGGGGCTACGGCTGGTCAGGGGCTGCTCGCCCAGCCGCCAGGCGGCGCCTGGGGCGAGTTCCAGCTCCGCTACGCCGTTCTGCAAGTGCAGCACGCCGGCCAGGCTGGGAAAGCGCGGCGGCAGCTGTACTCGGCTGTCGTGGGCGCTGCCCACGGAGTTGGCGCCGTCTTCCAGCCAGCCTAAGCCCGCCAGGGCCAGCCAGCTGTACTCGCCGCGCAAGCTGGCTTCACGCTGCGTGCGCCAAGCCTGCAATTCCTGCATCTGCTCTGCTTTCATCAGGTCCCAATCTCAAATTGCGCGGTGAAGTGGCGCAGCAGCTCCGGAGCGTAGGTCATCTTAACGGACTTGATCTGTTTGGCATTGGCTTTGATTTCTGCCAGGGTGTCGGCGACGTAGTCCAAATGGCTTTGGGTGTAGGTGCGACGCGGTATGGCCATGCGCACCACTTCCAGGGCGGGGAAATCCCATTGCCCGTCTTTGAGCTGGCCAAAGGCGACCGTGCCCAGCTCCACGGCGCGGATGCCGCCTTCCAGGTACATGGCGATGGAGAGCGCCTGGCCGGGCAATTCTTCGCGGCTGAGGTGCGAGAGCAGGTCAGCCGCGTTCAGGTAGACGGCGTGGGCGCCTGGCGGCTCGATGATCGGCACTCCGGCTTCACGCAGGCGAGCGCAGAGATACTCGGACTGGGATAAGCGGTAGGCCAGGTAGTCTTCCTGCAGGGCTTCGTAGAAGCCGGTGGCCAGCGCGTCCAGATCGCGGCCGGCCAGGCCGCCATAGGTGGGGAAGCCTTCGCGTAGGATCAGTTCGGCTTTGACGCGCTCGAAGAGTGCGCCATCGTTGAGCGCCAAAAAGCCGCCAATGTTGACCATGCCGTCTTTCTTGGCACTCATCGTGGCGCCGTCGGCCAGTGAGAACATCTCCTGGGCGATCTGCAGCGGGCTTTTGTCCGCATAGCCGGGCTCACGCAACTTGATGAAGTAGGCATTCTCCGCAAAGCGGCAGGCATCAATAAAGAAGGGGATCTGGTACTTGCGGTAGATCTCCGAAACGCCGCGCAAGTTGGCCATCGAAACCGGTTGGCCGCCGCCGGCGTTGTTGGTGATGGTGATCATGCCGAAGGGGATGTTTTCCACGCCTGTGGCCTGGATCCAGGCTTCCAGCGCTTCCAGATCCATGTTGCCCTTGAAATCGGCATGGGCCAGCGGATCGTAAGCGATCTGACTGACCAGATTGTTGGGCAGGCCGCCGCGGGCGCGGATGTTGCCCTCGGTGGTATCAAAGTGCATGTTGGAGGGCACTGCCTGCCCGGGTTGCAGCAGCACCGCGCACAGGATATTCTCGGCGGCCCGACCCTGGTGCGTGGGCACAAAATGCTTGAAGCCGAAGATCTCATCCATGGCGGCCTTGAGCCGGTAGTAGGAGCGTGAGCCGGCGTAGGCTTCGTCGCCGGTCATCATGGCGGCCCATTGCTCTTGGCTCATCGCGCCTGTGCCGGAATCGGTCATCAGGTCAATATAGACATCTTCTGAACGCAAACCGAAAACGTTGTAGCCCGCTTCCTGTAAGGCGCGTTGGCGCGCGGCCCTGTCAATCAGGCGGATAGGCTCCATCATTTTGATGCGAAACGGCTCAGGGATGTATTTGGGCATGCAAGCTCCTATGGGGGGTTGTTTGACCATCGAAGTATAATCCCACCTGATGTCTCTGGAAATTGTGCAGTTCACGCTAGGTCCGGCGCAAACCAATGCCTTTTTGGTGGCTGCGGCCGGCAGCCGCGAGGCAGTGGCGATTGACCCGTCCTGGGACGGCCATGTGATTTTGGATGCGGCGCGCCAGCGCGGCTGGCGGGTGACCACGATCTGGCTGACGCATGCCCACTGGGACCACTTCGGTGGGGCGGCCGCGCTGGCAGACGGCAGCGACCCGCCGCCGCCCGTGGCGCTGCACCCGGCGGATTATGTGTTGTGGCGGGCCGGGGGTGGGGCGGCCAAGTTCGGCCTGCAGTTCGACCCCGGCCCCGAACCCACGGTGGATCTGGCGCACGGCCAGACCCTGTTTATCGGTGAGGTGGAGGTGCAGGTGCGCTTTGCCCCGGGGCACACGCGCGGGCACGTGATGTTTTATGTACCCAGCCAGACGCTGATGTTCAGCGGCGACGTCATCTTTCAAATGAGCGTGGGACGCACCGACCTGCCCGGTGCGGACCACGCCACCTTGCTGGAAAGTATCCGCCGGGAGGTGCTGAGCCTGCCGGATGATGTGCGTCTTTTGCCCGGTCACGGCCCCAGCACGACCGTGGGCCAGGAAAGAGAATTCAATCCCTTTTTACAGGAGTGACATGGCTACTGCACTGCGCGATCAATTGATCACCTTGTACGACTTTACTTGCTGGGCTCGCACGATCGTTCTGGACCGGGCGGCCGCGTTGAGCATGGAACAATTGGAACAGGATAGCCGTTTCCCGATGGGTTCGCTGAAGGCAACCCTGGTTCACACGTTGTCGGCGGAGTGGGCTTACCGCAAACGTCTGGTAGGGGAGGCGGTCACAGTGGGCCTAAAGGCAGAGGATTTCGCCGATGCGATCGCCTTGCGAGACGCTTGGCAGGAAGAAGAGAGGTTGATGCGAGCGTATTTGGCCGATGTGGAGGATGAGACCCTGGCCGGTTCAGTAAGCTATACCACTTCGCGCGGTGAAGAGATCACGCGGGTGCGGCGCGATTTTCTGTACCAGCTGCTGTTTCACAGCGCCCAGCACCGCTCCGAGGCGGCTCAGATGCTGACCGAATTCGATCAGTCGCCCGGTGACCTGGACTACGCGTTGTATGTGCGCGAGAAGCTGGCCAGCTAGCCCGATTTCAGCTTGATAAGCAGAATGGCAGCCGCGCGGCTGCCTTTTTGTTTGCAAGCTAATATGTGTTATTTTTCACAATATTGTGATATAATGCACATGTAGGTCGCTTTGGTTCGCCTTAGGGAAAGGAGCGTGAGATGTTCGGGTTCTACCTATTCTTGGTTAGCTGCTTTGGCTTGGTAATCTTTTATGTGCCGGCCATGCTGGGGATTGGCGGTCTTGCGGCGGTGCTGGAAGGCTCTAGCTATTCCTGGCAATTGAATGAAGCGGTAGGGTCCCTCAGCCTGGCGGCGGTGGCCGGGGTGATCTGGTGGGTGCACTGGCGCATGCTGCTGAGCCGGCGCGCGGCGGACGGGCACAATCTGGCCTATTTCCAAATGTTCCTGGCCAGCAGTCTGCTGGTGATTGGCCTGCTGGTGCATGGCACCAATACACTCAGTTCGGCGGCCCGCTTGCTGCTGCAGCTGGGTGAGGGGCAAGGGTGGGCGCTGGCCGCCGCCTTTGCCAACCTGGCGGTCACAGCCCTGCTTTGGCTGTATCACCTGCGCAGCTTCCGCCAGGCGGCGCAAGCTGCCGGTGCCACCCGCAAAGGCAAGAGCTAGCGGTTGTTTGGCTGAAGCGGTAAAAAATCCCGCCTCAACCGGCGGTTCAGGGCGAACTGAGCAAAAAAAGAGGCAGCCATATGGCTGCCTCTTTTGCATCCGGAATGCTTGGCTGCGTTAGCGTTGTTACTTGGCGAAATCGACGGCGCGAGTTTCACGTAGTACGGTGACTTTGATCTGGCCAGGGTACTGCATGGTCTCTTCGATCTGCTTGGCAATGTCGCGAGACATGCGGGTAGCTTCCAGATCGTCCACCGCTTCCGGTTTGACAAAGATGCGCACTTCACGTCCGGCCTGCAGCGCGTAGCTCTGCTCCACCCCCTTGTAAGAATTGGCGATGTCTTCGAGGGCCTTGATGCGCTTGATGTACTGCTCCAGGCTCTCACGGCGGGCGCCGGGGCGGGCGCCGGAGATGGCATCGGCAGATTCGACGATGGCGGCTTCCACGCTCTCTTGCTCCACTTCGTGGTGGTGGGCGGCGATGGCGTTGACGACCACAGGGTTGATGCCGTAGCGGCGCACGAATTCGGCGCCGATGGCGGCGTGCGTGCCCTCCACGTTGTGATCCATGGCTTTGCCCAGGTCATGCAGCAGGCCGCCGACTTTGGCGATCTCCACGTTGGCGCCCAACTCCGAAGCGATCACCGCAGCAATGCGTGAGGTTTCCACCGCGTGGTGCAGCTGGTTTTGCCCATAGGAGGTGCGGAACTGCAAGCGGCCCAGCATCTTGACGATCTCGCGGTGCAGATTGGGGATGCCGGCGTCAAAGACGGCTTGCTCGCCGGCTTCGATGATGGCCTTCTCCACGTCATCCTGCTCTTTCTTCAAGGTCTTTTCGATACTGGCGGGGTGAATGCGGCCGTCAGTGACCAGCTTGGCCAGGGCGCGCTTGGCGACCTCACGGCGCACCGGGTCAAAGCTGGAGATGGTGACGGCTTCTGGCGTGTCGTCCACCACCACGTCCACGCCGGCGGCCTGCTCGAAGGAGCGGATGTTGCGGCCGTTGCGGCCGATGATGCGGCCCTTCATTTCATCCGAGGGGAGGGTGACCACCGAAGTGGTGGTTTCTGAGACGTGTTCGCTGGCGACGCGCTGGATGGCCAGGGAGATGATGTTGCGGGCTTTCTTCTCGCCCTCCTCCTTGGCCTCATTCTCGATGGCGCGGATCACCCGGGCCATGTCACCACGTGATTCACGTTCGACCTCATCCATCAGCACTTTGCGGGCGTCTTCACGCGTCATGGAAGAGACCGACTCCAATCGTTGCACGATCTCCTGACGCTGTTTTTCGATCTCATTGGTTTTGCTGTCTAAAGCGGACTGGCGCTTGTTTAGGGTCTGGTCGCGTTCTTCCAGCCGTTCGGTGCGCTTGTCCAGCTCCGTGCGGCGCTGGCGCAGACGGTCATCTTCTCGGCTGAGGTCCTTGCGCTTGCGGTCAATATCCGCCTCGGCGCGCTGCCTGGTCTCCAGAGCTTCATTTTTGGCGGTTACCTGGATGACCTTGGCTTCCTCCTTGGCATCCTGAACGATGCGGTCGGCTTCTTCTTTTAGGCGGCGCTTGGCGCCTTCCACTTGCAGGTGCTTGACGACAAAGCCAAGAATGGCTCCCACTACACCCGCTCCGATCAAAAAGAGTTGACTGTTTTCCATAGAACTTTCCTTGTAGGTTAGTGAGTGGCTTGCAGCTCTTGCCAGACTGCCTGGCAGGCTTCGGCCGCGCTGTGGTAGTCAAAGCCGCGGCGGCCCAAGTGGGCGGATAATTTCGTGCGGAAGGCTTGCCAATCAAGGCGGGCCAGTTGGTGCGCTTTCCGGCGGGCGGCCTGCAGAGCCAGCTGGCTTTCATCCAGGCCTTCCAGGGCTTCGGCGATCAGGTTCTCTGCGATGCCCTTCTGGCGCAGTTCCAGGCGCATCAGGCGCGCGGCGCGCGGGTGCAGCTCGGCCCGGTCCGCCACCCAGCGCCTGGCAAAGCCGGCGTCGTCCAACAGGCCGCCTTCTTCCAGGCGGACGATGATGCTTGCCGCCAGCTCTGCTGGGGTTTGCTGCTCGCTCAGCCGGCGTTGCACCTCGGCGCGTGAGCGCGGGCGGTAGCTGATAAACAGCAAGGCGCGTTGGAATGCTTTCTCGGCTGCATCATTGTTTTGTAAAGAAGCGATCTTCTGCGCGTCCAACTCCTGACCCACCTTCAGCCAGGCAGCTACGATCTTGGCCAAGGGAAAGGCGTATTCACCGTCCAGGTACAGGTTGACCCGCTGCGGATTGCGCTTCTGTTGTTTGATCGCCGTAATTGTCGCCATGTTAATCAAAAGCAGCCGTACTCCGCTGTGTGCGGCTACGGCTGCTGCGCATTAACTCACTTGGATAGGCGAGGCCTAACCTATGGTCAGACGGAAGCGAAAGCTGCGCGCCTGACCGGCACAAACCTCGCAAAAACCCTTTAGCAATCTCGTTTCAGTGTCCTGCAAGCAGGACGTTCCAAGTGTAGTGTGCTCGCAGCAGGCGGCGCAGCCGTAGTTCTGTGCTGCAGCCGAGTTATTCCTGAGGATCGTCCTCATCCAGACCCAGACTCATCATCGATTGAGCCTGGGTGCGCACTTGCGCTTCAATTTCGGCCGCCATTTCTGCGTTGTCACGCAAGAATGCTTTCGCATTCTCACGCCCCTGTCCCAAGCGCTCTTCCTTATATTGGTAGAAAGACCCGCGCTTGGCAATGATGTCCAACTGTGTCGCCAGGTCCAGCAAGTCGCCAGACCGGGAGATACCCTCATTATACATGATATCAAATTCGGCCGTCCGGAATGGGGCCGAGACCTTGTTCTTGACAATGCGCACGCGAGTGCGGTTGCCCACAATTTCCTGGCCTTCTTTGATGGACTGCACGCGGCGCACGTCCATGCGCACCGAGGCATAGAATTTGAGCGCCATGCCGCCGGTGGTCGTTTCGGGGTTGCCGAACATGACGCCGATCTTCTGGCGCAGCTGGTTGGTGAAGACCACCGCCGTGTTGGTCTGCTTGATGGCGCCGGACAGCTTGCGCAGCGCCTGCGACATCAGGCGGGCCTGCATGCCCATGGTGGCGTCGCCCATGTCGCCCTCGATCTCCGAGCGCGGCACCAGCGCCGCCACCGAATCGACCACCACCAGGTCGACCGCGCCGGAGCGCACCAGCGCTTCGGCAATCTCCAGGGCTTGCTCGCCCGTGTCTGGCTGGGAGACCAGCAGCTTGTCCACATCCACGCCGCAGCGCGCCGCATACTTCGGGTCGAGGGCGTGCTCCATATCGATGAAGGCGGCTGTGCCGCCGCGCTTTTGCACCTCGGCCACAATATGCTGGCAAATGGTGGTCTTGCCCGAAGATTCCGGGCCGTAGATCTCGGTCACGCGGCCGCGTGGGATGCCGCCGACGCCGAGGGCGATATCCAGCGAGAGGGCGCCGGTGGGGATGCTCTCGACCATCATGTGGGTTGATTCGCCCAAGCGCATGATCGAGCCTTCTCCGTAACGCTTGGTGATCTGATCCAGCGCGTGCTGGAGGGCGTTGTCTTTTTGGTCTGTCATTTAAAGTGTGTAGGTAAGTCGGATATTGGCTACCAGTAAGTATGAAGGAAAACTGGCATTGCTGCCAGCGGAATGAGCAGTGTACCATGTGCGCATTGGGATGGCTTGTGCAATGGCGCGCGTCCCACAAATTCGGTTCAAACGACCCTTTGCATTGCGCGCAAGGCTACTACAATAGGTGCACTTTTTCCCTGCATCGTAGTTGTTGTAGCGACTGGAGTCATTTGTGGACAATCTGCGTAAAGAAGCCCTGGAGTACCATCATTTAGACAACAAACCCGGCAAGATCTCCATTCTGCCCACCAAACCGTTGGATACCCAGCGCGATCTGGGCCTGGCGTATACCCCCGGTGTTGCTGAACCCGTGTTGGAGATCGCCCGGGATGCGGACGCTGCCTACCAGTACACCAGCAAAGGCAACCTGGTGGCGGTGGTCTCCAACGGCACGGCCATTTTGGGTCTGGGCGATAAAGGCGCGCTGGCTTCCAAACCGGTGATGGAAGGCAAGGGGGTGCTCTTCAAGAAGTTTGCTGACATTGACGTCTTTGATATTGAGATCAATGCCAAGACCGTGGAAGAGATCATCCAAGTGGTCAGCGCCATCGCGCCCACCTTTGGCGGCATCAACCTTGAGGACATTAAGTCCCCGGAATGTTTTGAAGTGGAACGCCGGTTGGAAGAAGCCCTGGATATCCCCGTGTTTCACGACGACCAGCATGGCACGGCGATCATCTCCGGCGCAGGTCTGCTGAACGCCTTGGAGCTGGTGGGCAAGGACATCGCCAAGACACGCATCGTCGTCTCCGGCGCCGGCGCTTCGGCCATCTCCTGTGCGCGCATGGCGGTGCTGTTGGGCGCCAAGCGCGAGAATATTCTGCTGGTGGACAGCCGCGGCGTAGTGCACAGCGGGCGTGACGACATTAACCAATACAAACGGGAGTTCATGGCAGAGACGGAGGCGCGCAGCCTGGCGGACGCGGTCAAAGATGCGGATGTCTTCTACGGCCTCTCGGTGGCCGACGTGCTCAAGCCGGAA
>JAHCII010000024.1 GCA_026129305.1 Anaerolineales bacterium | reverse complement strand
GGCGACCTGTATGAGCTGCTGCCAGCGCTGACCCAGGCGTTCAAGGAACGACTGAACAAGTAGTCGGGTAGACAACCTACACCGACCGTCTTTGCGAGCCCGCTATAAAAGCGGGCGAAGCAATCCCCGAGTTGGTCTTGCAAACTGGCTTGGGGATTGCTTCGGGGCGCTGCAGAGCAGCGCTCTCGCAAAGACGTTGTAGCAGCGGGGATTGTGAGTGATTGTGAAACACGAGAAAATTCCCTGTGTATACATCCTCACCAAGGAACATCACACAGTCTTATACACGGGTGTGACGAGCGATCTGGGACGTCGTTTAGAGCAGCATCAAGGTAACCCTAGCTTCGGGTTTAGCGGTCGTTACAGGACGAAGAAGCTTGTCTATGTAGAAATGTTCAAAAGCATGGAGCAAGCTATCCAACGAGAGAAACAGATCAAAGGCGGCTCCAGACAGAAGAAGATGGACCTGATCACCAGGTTGAATCCTGAGTGGAAAGATCTGTCTGAGGATTTCTTTTCTTAGGATTCAGCGTGCCACTTTTTGGACGCCTTTTGCGAGGGCAGCGCAACCGCCCGAAGCAAGCTCCAAGTCCTTTACATAATTGTCTTGGGGATTGCTTCGCTGTGCTATGCACAGCTCGCAAAGACGGCATGGGCTGCCCGCACGTCATACAATACAGTTGGGGATTGCTTCGGAGCGCTATGCGCCCCTCGCAAAGACGTTTAGGGCGCTCGCTTACCCCGGATAACTGAATTCACCCACCAGCTCGCCGTTCAGCCACACAGAATAGCTGCCGTCGGCGGCGCCTTCCATCGGGATGCGGATGCCCTCTTCGAACGGCTGCAAGACCTGGGTACACATCACGGCCGGGTCGACTTCGGACCATAGAGTGACTTGAATGCGGTTCTCCCCATCCGGCTGGGCCACCTCATAGTGCAGCGTGTGGCAGGGCGTGGGCAAGTTGCCGCTGACCACCAGTGAAAGCTGGATGGGAAAGCTCTCCATCACCAGTAGATCGGCACGGTCCACAAACACCGGCCCTTTCGCTTCGGAGCTATCTGGCAGGTTCAACGTAGGGCGCACGGGCGGTCCGTTTTCCTCCGGCTGCGGTTCCGGCGTAGCCGACGCGGCGCAGGCGGCCAACAAGACGGCCATCAGGATCAGGAATAGGAATTGTTTCATGGTGTCCTCCTGTAGGGTCACTTATACAGTCAAAACGAACGGGCTGCCGAATAAGTTCCTGTGCGATTAATCTTGAATAAATCTTGCAGGCTCAGGCCCGCCCAGCCCGTCAGGAAAAGATACAATAATTCCGATGAGCTCCCTCAGTCGCTTTGAAGCCCGCTTGCAACGCCTTATAGAAGAAGGCACTTCACGATTGTTCTCTGCCAAGGACACCAAAAGCCAGCTGGCCGCCAACCTGATCGAGGCCATGCAGCATGAAGTGCACTTTGGCCAGGGTGACAGCCTGCTGGCGCCCGGCATCTACACCATTCATGCCAGTGAAGAACATGCTCAGGAGCTGCGCGGCAACCAGGCGCTGCTGGATGAGCTCAAGCAGAGCCTGCTGGCCGCCGCCAGCAACTCCGGCGTTCAGTTGGCCTGCCCGCCGGTGCTGCACATCGCCGCGGAAGCGGAGCTGAGTGCCGGGCAGTTCCGGGTGCGCCCCTCTGGGCTGGGCGAAAGCCTGTCGCAGACCCAAGTGCTGCGCCCGCTGGCGCCGGCGGCGGCCAATCAGCAGCTGCCGCCGGATGCTTTTCTGATCGTCGGCGGGGTCGAGATCTTCCAACTCGGCCTGCCAATCGTCAATATCGGCCGCAAGAAAGACAACCATCTGGTGATCGACAACCCGGCGGTCTCACGCCGCCACGCCCAACTGCGCGCCATTTCCGGCCAATATCACTTCTTCGATCTCGGCTCCACCGGCGGCTCACGCGTGAACAACGCAGAGGTCAAGACCGCCGTGCTTTCGGCGGGCGACGTGATCAGCCTAGCGGGAGTGCCATTGATCTACGGTCAGGACGCCGGCCCGCACGCTGAGACGCAGGAATTCCGCCCGCAAGCTGGCCAGCCTTAGTCCATGGAGAACCTCAGCGCTTACGTTTTGCTGGCGCTGCGTCTTTTAATGGCCGCGGCCTTATACAGCTTCCTCGGCTGGGGCTTTTACACCCTGTGGCGCGATCTGCGCCAGCAGGCCAAGCAAACCATCGAGCAGCGCGCCCCCTCGCTGCTGGCCGTGCTGCTGGAAGGCGAAGAAGCCCTGCGCTTCACCGCGCCGGAGATCACGATTGGCCGCCACCCCAGCTGCGAATGGCTGCTGGGCGACGACACGGTTTCCTCGCAGCACGCCCGGCTCAGCTTCCACCATGACCAGTGGTGGCTGGAGGATCTGGGCTCCCGCAACGGCACGCGCCTGAACGGCGAGCCGCTCAGCGCGCCGGTGGTGCTGGCGGACCAGGACCAGATCTTCTGCGGCCAGGTGGGCTTCACCATTCATTTTGAAAATGCTCCCCGGGAGGAAGAATGACCCCCATTCCATCTCTGGCGATCATCGGCGGCTCTGGGCTGTATTCCATCCCCGGGCTGGAAGATATGCAGTCGCGCCAAGTCGATACCCCCTTCGGCGAGCCCAGCTCACCCCTGATCACGGGGAGGCTGGCCGGGCAGCCGGTGGTCTTCCTGGCGCGCCACGGCATCGGCCACACCATCCCGCCCAGCCAGGTCAACTACCGCGCCAACATCTACGCCCTCAAGGCGCTGGGCGTGCGCTTCGTGCTGGCGGTCAGCGCTTGCGGCTCGCTGCGCGAGGATTATGCTCCCGGTAACATCGTCATTCCCGACCAGCTTTTCGATTTCACCCGTCAGCGGCCGCGCAGCTTCTTTGACCAGGCGGGCTTCGTGGCCCATGTGAGCGTGGCGGAGCCGTTCTGCAACGCCTTCGGCCGCCAGGTGCAGGCCGCCGGCCAAGCGGCGGGCGGCACCGTGCACGCCGGCGGCAGCTACATCACTATCGAAGGGCCGCGGTTCTCCACCCGGGCCGAATCTGACAGTTACCGCGCCTGGGGCCACTCGATCATCGGCATGACCACCTCGCCGGAGGCCTTTTTGGCGCGTGAGGCCGAGCTGTGTTATGCCGTGATGGCGCATGTCACCGACTACGATGTGTGGCACAAGGAGCCGGTCAGCGTGGAGATGGTGACGCGCACCATGCACCACAACCTCAGCCTGGCGCAGGAGAGCATCCGCCAGTTGGCAACGGCACTGGACGCCGGCCAGCAATGCGCCTGCGGCAGCGCCCTGCAGGGCGCCATCGCCACCCAGCACGACAAGATCAGCGCTGGCCAGCGCCAACAACTGGGCTTGCTGCTGGACAAGTACCTCGACTCGTGAACATTTCGCGCCCCATTCGCCGCCTGCTGCCCAGCAGCCTGTCCGCCAGCCTGCTGCGGCTGGCGGCGCTGTTCCTCAGCGCGTACGCGCTGGGGCTCAGCCTCTCGCCCTTGGTGCGCGAGCGCGGCCTGGTGGACCTGGCCGGCCTGCGCCTGGGGCACTGGCTGGGGCTGGGCGTGTGGCTGGGCGCCTTTCTGCTGCTGGACCGCCAGACCCGCCGCCTGCTGCCCAACCGCGACCCGCTGCTGCTGCCGCTGGCCGCCCTGCTCAGCGGCTGGGGGCTGATGACCGTCTGGCGGCTGACGCCGTATTTCGGCCTGCGCCAAACCGTTTGGATTGCGGTGTGCAGCGGCGTGTTCCTGCTGGGCCTGCACTACCGCAAGCAGTTGCTGGCCTACCTGCGCCGCTACAAATACGTCTGGCTGCTGGGCGGCTTCCTGCTGACCGCCCTGACCTTCTTTTTCGGCACCAACCCCTCGGCGCCGGAACCGCGCCTCTGGCTGGGTTTTGGCCCGGTCTATTTCCAACCTTCTGAGATCCTCAAACTGCTGCTGATCATCTATCTGGCGGCCTACCTGGCCGACCAGCAGCCGCTGACGCGCGGCTGGCTGCCGCTGCTGGCCCCCACGGCGCTAATGACCGGCCTGGCCCTGCTGCTGCTCTTCGTGCAGCGTGACCTGGGCACGGCCTGGATATTTATCTTCATTTATATGCTGCTGATCTACACCGTGGCCGGCAAACGGCGGGTGCTGCTGGCCAGCTTGTTCCTGCTGGTGATCGCCCTGGTGGCCGGTTATGAGCTGATCAGCCTGGTGCACCAGCGCGTGGATATTTGGCTGAACCCCTGGGCCGACCCCAGCAACACAGGCTACCAGATCGTGCAGGGCTTGCTGGCGGTGGCTTCCGGCGGGCTGTTCGGCCGCGGGCCGGGCATGGGCAGCCCCGGGGTGGTGCCGGTTTCGCACAGCGATTTCATTTACACCTCGATGGTGGAGGAAACCGGCCTGGTGGGCGCGCTGGCCCTGCTGGGCCTGGTGGCCTTCCTGTGCCTGCGCGCTTTGCGCATCTCGCTGCACGCCCGGGACGCCTACCAGCGCTACCTGGCGATCGGCCTGGCCGCCTACCTGGCCTGCCAAAGCCTGCTGATCATCGGCGGCAACATCCGCATGCTGCCGCTGACCGGCGTTACCCTGCCTTTTGTGTCCTACGGCGGCTCCTCCCTGCTGGCCTCATTCATTGCCCTGCTGCTGCTCTGCCTGGTCAGTGACGATGGGGCGCGGCGGGCGGCCCCCACCCGCCAGGCGCAGTCCACCCTGGTGCTGGGCAACCTGATCCTGGCCTGCTTCGGGCTGGCCGCCATTGTGACCGCCTGGTGGACGCTGGCGCGCGGGCCGGACCTGCTGACCCGCGTGGACAATGTGCGCCGGGCGCGCTCCGACCGCTTTGTGCCGCGCGGCGCACTGCTGGACCGCAACGAGGTCGTGCTCAACCAGACCCAGGGCGCGCCGGGCAGCTACCAGCGTGAATACCTGGTGCCTGCGCTGGGCAATGTGCTGGGTTATTCGCACTCCAACCTGGGCCAATCCGGCCTGGAAGACGGCCTGGACCCGATCCTGCGCGGCGAGCACTATCAGCCGGCCCTCTCTTTATGGATCAATCATGTGCTGTATGGGCAGCCCTCGCCCGGGTTGGACGTGCGCCTCAGCCTGGATGCGGTGCTGAGCCAGCAGGCGGCCAGCCTGCTGGCCGGTCAGTCCGGCGCGGTGGTGCTGCTGGATGCGGCCAGCGGCGAAATCATCGCCATGGCCTCTGCCCCTGCCTACGACCCGCGCACGTTGGACCAGGACTGGCCCAAACTGAGCACCATGCAAGACGGCTCGCTGGCCAACAAGGCGGTGCAGGTGGCCTACCCGCCGGGTAATGCCCTGGGGCCCTTCCTGCTGGCCGCCTCCCGCGCCGCGGGCGCCTCGCCGGAGTTGCCGGATGATCTGGGGTTCTGGCTGAACGAACGCTATTTTGGCTGCAACCGCCAGCCACAGAATGTGCAGTCGTGGCCGGAGTTGGTGGCTGCCGGCTGCCCGGGCGCCCTGGCCCAACTGGGCTTGGGAATGGGCGGCGATGCGCTGCTCAGCCTGTTCAGCAACCTGGGCTTCTACAGCGCGCCGAGCATCCCCTTCGAGATTGCCGCGCAAAACATGCCCGCCAGCCTCAGCCGCGCCGGGGCGGCTGCCACCGGGCAGGACGGCCTGCTGCTCAGCCCGCTGCAAATGGCCCGGGCGGCCTGCACGCTGAGCAACTTCGGTGAGCTGCCGGCCAGCCGCATGGTTCTGGGGATCGAACGCGTGGATGGGGATGAACATTGGCTGCAGCCGGAGAGCGAGCTGGCCACCCTGAACGCACTGCCGAGTGCCTTTGCGGCCAGCATGGCCCAGCAACTGGGCAACAACCCTTTGGGGATCTGGGAGCTGGGCGCCCGGGCCTTTGACGCGCAAGGCCGGGGCTACACCTGGCACCTGGCGGGCGACCTGGCCGTACAGGGCCAAGCCAACCGCTGTGTAGTGGTGCTGCTGGAAGGGATGCACCCCAGCCTGGCCCAGGACATGGCGCGGGCCTTGCTGGCCAGCGACTAAGCCACGACGTTTACGAAGCGACGCTTGCCCACCTGCAGCACGCCGGCCCCCGGGAACGGCTGGCCGGCATCTGCCAAGACCTCTCCATCCAGCTTGACCCCCTTTTGCTCGATCAGGCGGCGCGCCTCGCTCTTGCTGGCGGCCAGCCCGGCGGCCAGCAACACGTCCAGCACGCTTTGGCCGGCGGCCAGCCGGTATTCCGGCATTTCTTCGGGTGTACTGCCCTGCTGGAAGACGCGCGTGAAGTTCTCAGCCGCCGCCTGGGCGGCTTCGACGCCGTAGAAGATCCCGGTGATCTCGGCGGCGATGGCCGCCTTGGCGTCGCGCGGGTGCAGGCTGCCATCCGCCAACGCCCGCTCTTTAGCGGCAATTTCGCCCGCCGTCCAGCGCGTGACCAGGCGCATATAGAGGCCCATGGCCTTATCCGGCACGCTCATGACTTTGCCGTACATGTCGTTGGCGTCGCTGTTGAGCGGGATGTGGTTGCCCAGCGACTTGCTCATCTTGATCTCGCCGTCGGTGCCAGGCAGGATGTCCATGATCACGCCGATGTTGGGCTTGGCGCCCAACGCGGTCATCAGCTTGCGCCCGGCAGTGAGGATGTTGAACAACTGGTCGGTGCCGCCCACCTGCACGTCGGCTTCCAGCATGTAGGCGTCGTAGGCCTGCATGATGGAGTAAAAGGTCTCGTGCAGGTAGATCGGATCATTCTTATCCCAGCGCTCGCGGAAATTCTCACGGGTGAGGAACTGCTGCACGGTGAAGTTGGAGGCGAAGGTGATCAGCTGGGCGAAGTCCACCTTGCTCAGCCACTCAGCGTTGTAGCGCACTTCGGTCTTGTCCTTGTCCAGCACGCGGAAAGCCTGCTCAGCATAGGTGCGCGCATTGGCCTCCACATCCTGCGCGGTCAGCTGCGGGCGCAGCTTGTCCTTGTCGGAGGGGTCGCCGATCAGCGAAGTGTAAGTGCCAATCAGGAAGATGACATCGTGCCCCAGGTCCTGAAACTGGCGCAGTTTGCGCATGGGGATGGTGTGGCCCAAGTGCAGATCGGTGGTGCGCGGGTCAAAACCGGCGTAGACGCGCAGCTTGCGGCCCTCTTTTTCGGCCAGCACCAGGCGTTCACGCAGTTCGGTCTGCATGGCGGCCTGCAGTTTGGGGTCACCGTATTCGGTGCCCTGCATCAGGGTGGCTACTTGTTCGTCGATCGTGATTGTCATCTCAGCATCCTAGCAGTTAAACAAAGACGCCCTCGAAGGCGAGGGCGCAGCGCAGCAGACCTTCGCCAATTCAGCGGGTCTGCGGGTAATAGACGGGGCGGCAGTCTGTCTGCATCGCCAAAATTATAGCATGGGAGCCGCTATGCTATAATCCCGCCTATTGTATAAAATTGCTCAAGTTCGGCAGACATGCAAAGCAATCTTAAGGAACCTGTACTTGTCCTCAACGCCAATTTCGAGCCCCTAAACGTCTGTACCATCCGGCGGGCCATGGGCCTGATTTTTGCCGAGAAGGCATCCATGCTGGTCAACGGCCGCGGCGAGGTGCACACGGCCCGCAGCCAATTCCCCGCCCCTTCCATCATCCGCCTGGACCGCATGGTCAAGCGCCCCCGCCCCCAAGTCAAACTGAACAAACAAGAGATCTTCCGCCGCGACAACTACACCTGCCAGTATTGCGGCAGCCACAGCGACGACCTGACCCTGGACCACATCATCCCGCGCCGCCTGGGCGGCCGGCACAGTTGGCAGAACCTGGTCACCGCCTGCCGGGCCTGCAACCACAGCAAGGGCGGCCGCACGGTGGAGCAGGCCAGCATGGCCCTGCTGAGCAAACCGAGCACCCCGGCCGCCACGGCAGAATACATTTTCAGTCGCTACCTGAAAGCCAATCAGGAGTGGTCGAATTACATTGAGGGGTGGTAGCTAACAGCTATTGGCTAATAGCTGCTAGCCCCGTTGACATTCGCCCACCATGGCCTTATAATTTCATCCGCCTTGCCCCGGCGAGCTGCTGGGGCGGTTTTGCGTAGTTCACCTGGCCACCAGAGTGGACCGGGTTAGGAGAAGAAACTCATGCGATACGCGATTGTTGAAAGCGGCGGCAAGCAGTACAAGGCCGTCGAAGGCCAGGCCATTGAAGTCGGCCGCCTGGATGTAGAAGTGGGCAAGAAAGTCGAACTGGACCTGGTTCTGCTCGTCTCGGACGGGGAGAACGTCTCGATTGGCACGCCCCACATCGCCGGAGCCAAAGTCAGCGCCACCGTGGTGGCGCAGGACAAAGGCCCCAAGATCACCGTCTTCAAATACAAGCCGAAGATCCGCTACCGGGTCAAGACCGGCCACCGCCAGCATTTCACCCGGCTGATGATCGATAAGATCGACGTGAAGAGCGGCGCCAAGAAGGCCGCTGCGGCCAAAGAAACCGCGGCTGAGAGCTAGCCAAGGGCTGAAAGAGGAAGACATGGCACATAAAAAAGGCGGCGGTTCCAGCCGCAACGGACGAGACAGCAAATCCAAGCGCTTGGGCGTCAAGGTGTATGCGGGTGAGCAAGTGCGCTCCGGCAACATCCTGGTGCGCCAGCGCGGCACCAAGATCCACCCCGGCCGTAACGTGGGCCTGGGCAAGGACTATACGATCTTCGCCACGACCGACGGCCAGGTGGTGTACGACACGACCCCACAGGGCCGCAAGCGCGTCAGCGTGGAGCCGGGCGCCTAACCCGGCCAAGGATTGACGATGAAGGAAGCTATTCACCCCAAATATTTTGCCGACGCCAAGGTGACTTGTGCCTGCGGCAACAGCTGGACCACCGGCTCCACCAAGCAGGAACTGCGTGTGGACATCTGCTCTGCCTGCCACCCCTTCTACACCGGCGTGCAGCGCATCGTGGACACCGAGGGCCAGGTAGACCGCTTCTACAAGCGCCTGGAAGTGCGCAACAAGCACAAGGAAGAGCTGGAAGCCAAGTCCGCTGCCCAGACCTCTCCGGAGCGCACACTGGCTGAGCTGGACCTGAGCAAGCGCACCGTGGACGCTTACAAGAAAGCCGGCATCGAGAATGCCGGGCAGTTCATCCAGCTTCTGGCGCAGGGCGACCAAGCCGTGCTGGAGATTGACGGCGTGGGCGCCAAAGCCCTGGCCGACACCAAGAAGGCCTTGCGCCGCCTGGGCTACGACCTGCCCGAGGCCGCCCCGGCCGAAGCCGAAGCCGCGGAGTAACCCGAACGAGAAGCAAAAGAGCGTGCCAATGGCACGCTCTTTTTTGTATTTGCGAATGGCGCAGCCGGTCTTGCCAAGTTGCTTACAGCTTGTGGCTTGCCCTAAAGCCAAGCGCTAATTGCCAATTGCCAACCGCCATTTTCAAGTACACTACGCCCAATGGACCCACGCAAAGGCTCTGTAGAAGTAATCACCGGCTCCATGTTCTGCGGCAAGACCGATGAACTGATCCGCCGGTTGCGCCGGGCAAAGATCGCCCGCCAACACATCCAAGTCTTCAAACCCAAGATCGACAACCGCTACGCCGAAGAAAAAGTCACTTCGCACGCCGGCAGTGAATTCGACGCCACGCCGATCGAGACGGCCGCCGACATCCGCACCTTGCTGGAGGCCGCCACGACCGTGGTGGCGGTGGACGAAGCGCAGTTCCTCGACCCCGAGATCGTGCTGGTGGTCAACTGGCTGGCGGACAACGGCCTGCGCGTGATCGTGGCTGGGCTGGACACCGACTTCCGCGGCGAGCCCTTCGGCTCCATGCCGTTGCTGATCGCCCAGGCCGAAGAGGTGCACAAGCTGCACGCCATCTGCATGGTGTGCGGCGCCGACGCCGCCCGCACCCAGCGCCTGGTCAACGGCCAGCCAGCCAACTACAACGACCCGGTGGTCATCGTAGGCGCCGACGAGCTGTACGAAGCCCGCTGCCGCAGCCATCACCAAGTCCCCAACTAGCATGCCGCTACCCCCACCCTACCAAGACCTCCTCGCCGAAATCCTGATCCCTGAGGACACCTTGCAGAAACGGATCGGCGAGCTGGGGGCGCAGATCAGCCGCGATTACACCGGGCAGGACCTGCTGCTGATCTGCATCCTGCGCGGCGGGGTCATGTTCCTGACTGACCTGATCCGCGCCATCGAGACCCCGCATTCGATTGATTTCATGGCCGTCTCTTCCTATGGGGCCGGGGCGCGCCAGACCAGCGGCCAGGTGCGTATCAATATGGACTTGAGCATAGACATCGCCGGGCGGCATGTGCTGCTGGTTGAAGACATTGTGGACAGCGGCAACACCATCGCCTCGGTGCTCAAGCTGCTGCAGTCACGCGGGCCGGCCAGCCTGAGGGTCTGCACGCTGCTGGACAAGCCCGCCGCCCGCCAAACCCCGGTGCCGATCGATTACACCGGCTTCACCATCGAGAGCAAATTCGTCTTTGGCTATGGCCTGGACCTGGACGAGTACTACCGCAACCTGCCCTTCATCGGCGTGGTCGATCTGGAGAAGTACCAGCCACCCAAGTAGGAGCGCACGGCCGTGCGCTCCTACATTGATGTACTTGCACTACAATATCGCTATGATCAAGGGTGGCTAGAATTCCCAGAACCTGTGTCTTGAAGTCTAACTTGTCGGCGACAAATAACGGCGGTTTTATTGGCGGAATAACGGCGGTTTTAGCCTGCGTTCTGCTCTAAATGACACCTCGCGAAGCAGCTGCGCCAGCACCCTCAGGTAGAATCTCCCCATGCTTTTCCAACTCCCGCCGCTGCTGAGCCGGGTGCAGGCGGCGCTGCCCGCCGGCCAGCCCGCCTACCTGGTGGGCGGGGCGCTGCGCGACCTGCTGCTGGGCCGCCCGCCCCACGACTTTGACTTCGTGCTGGCAGCCGGGGCGATCCGTACCGGCCGCCAGGTGGCCGGGGCGCTTAAGGCCGATTTCTTCGTGCTCGACGAGAGCCGCGACGCCGGCCGGGTACTGCTGCAAACGGACGGCGGGCGGGTGGTACTGGATTTCATCGCCCAGCAGGGCGAGAGCCTGGCCGCCGACCTGGCGGGCCGCGACCTGACCATCAACGCCATGGCGTTGGACATCCACCACCCCGACCAATTGATCGACCCGCTGAACGGCGCCGCCGACCTGGCCGCCAAGCGTTTGCGCGCCTGCGCGCCTGGGTCACTATCCAGCGATCCAGTGCGGGTGCTGCGGGCCCTGCGCCTGGCGGCCCAGCTGGGCATGCAGATTGACGCCGAGACCCGGGCGCAGATGCGCTCCGCCGCCCCGGGGCTGGCCGGGGTGTCCGCCGAGCGCCTGCGCGATGAGCTGTTTCGCCTGCTGGAGACGCCCAAGCTGGCCACTTCGCTGCGCGCCCTGGACCGGCTGGGCGCCCTGGCTCCGGTTCTGCCGGAACTGCCCGCGATGCAGGGCGTGGAACAGTCACCACCGCATGTCTTCGACGTGTGGGAGCACAGCTTGCGCACTTTGGATCGCCTGGAGCAGATCTTTGGTCTGCTGGACGAGCACTACCCGGCCGAGGGTGCCGGCGATCTGTACGGCGGCCTGGTAGTGCTGCACCTGGGCCGCTTCCGCACGCAGATCAGCCAACTGTTGGGCAGCCAGCTTTCGCCCGGCCGCGGCCGGCGCAGCCTGCTGGCCCTGGCCGCGCTGTATCACGACAGCGGCAAACCGGCGACGCGCAGCCAGCAGGCCGATGGGCGCATCCGCTTCCTCGGCCATGAAGCCTTCTCGGCGGAAGCCATCGCCGCCCGCGCCGCCGCCCTGCACCTCAGCAACAGCGAGCGCAGCTACCTGCACAGCGTGGTGGCCGAGCATATGCGCCCTTATGCGCTGACCCTCACCGGCCAGGCGCCTACCCGCCGGGCGATCTACCGCTTCTTCCGAGAGACGGGCGAGGCCGGCGTGGACATCTGCCTGCTCTCTGCAGCCGACTTTATGGGTAAGTACAACGTCCAGCTGCCGCAGGCCGAGCTGAGCGCCCACCTGGAGACGCTGCGCGCCTTGCTGGCCGCCTATTACGAGCAGCAGGCCGAAGTGGTGGCCCCGGCCCCGCTGCTGAATGGGGCCGAGCTGATGGCCGAACTGGCTTTAGCACCCGGCCCCGAGATCGGCCGCTTGCTGGAGGCGTTGCGCGAAGCCCAGGCGGCCGGCGAGCTGGCCGATCGGGCCGCCGCCCTGGCGCTGGCCCGCCGCCTGCTGGGATAGAATGGGCTGGCATGCAGGCCAGCAACCACCCCACCATCAGCACCCGTTTCACGTTGCGCCCCACCCAGGTCCAGGTGGACCTGGAGGCTTTGACGCGCAACCTGCAGGCCATCCAACGCCACGTGGGCGCGGCGCAGGTCATGCCGATCCTTAAGGCCAACGCCTACGGGCACGGCCTGGTGCGTGTCGGCCAGCACATGCAGGCCATCGGCGCCAAAATGCTGGGCGTGGCCTACCTGGAAGAGGGCATTTTGCTGCGCGAGGCCGGCGTGAGCATGCCCATTTTGGTGCTGGGCGGCATTTTGGGCAGCCAGACCCCGCTGTTCCTGCAGCACAACCTGACCGTCACGGCTTCGTCCATCGAAAAACTGGAGTTCGTCGAGCAGGCCGCCGCTGCCCAGGGCATCCGAGCCAAAGTGCATCTCAAGATCGATACCGGCATGGAGCGCATCGGCGTGCACTATTACAACGCCGAGGGCCTGCTGGAGGCCGCCCTGAAGTGCCGGCACCTCGAGGTCGAAGGCATCTTCTCGCACTTTGCCAACGCCGACGCCGCCGACCTCAGTTCCGCCCGCTTGCAGCTGGAGCGCTTTGCTGAAGTGCTGCACTTCTATGAAAAACGGGGCCTGCCCACGCCTCTGCGCCACATGGCCAATTCCGGGGCCATTTTGCAGCTGCCCGAAGCCCATTTGGACCTGGTGCGGCCTGGCATCCTGCTGTATGGCGTCTACCCGGCCAAAGAGGTGCAGCGCAGCCTGACCGTGGAACCGGCCCTGGCCTGGACCTCACGCGCCGTGTATTTCAAAGTGGTGCAGGCCGGCCACCCAGTCAGCTACGGGTCCACCTGGCAGAGCGACCACCCGGTGCGCGTGATCACCGTGCCAGTGGGCTACGGCGACGGCTATTTCCGGGCGATGAGCGGCCAAGCCCAGGTGCTGGTGCGCGGGGCGCGCTACCCAGTGGTGGGCACGATCTGCATGGACCAGTTCATGGTCAATATTGAGAACGACTCAGCCTACAACGGCGACAGCATCACCCTCATCGGCCAGGACGGCGCAGAGCGCATCAGCGCCGAGAATCTGGCCGAGTGGGCCGGCACCATCCCCTACGAGATCCTCACCAACATCAACACCCGCGTGCCGCGCGTCTACCGGCAAGACGACCAACCCCAGCCAAAGGACCTATCGTGACCGAAAGCCCTCCCAGCACTACCCCCCAAGGCAGCTCGCTGCTGCACGCCTACCTCTCCCTGTTCGCCGTGGCGGGCGGCATCATCGCCCTCGACCAATGGACCAAGGGCTGGATCCGCCTGCACCTGGCCTTTGGCGAGAGCCTGACCCCCTGGCCGCAGCTGCCCTTCCTGCGCCTGCTGCACTGGAAGAACACCGGGGCCGCCTTCGGCATGTTCCAGGAAGGCGGCGGCATCTTCGCCGTCCTGGCCGTGCTGGTGGCGCTGATGATCTTGTACTACTTCCCGCGCATCCCGCGCCAGGAGTGGGCCCTGCGCCTGGCGATGAGCCTGCAGCTGGCCGGCGCGCTGGGCAACCTGATTGATCGCCTGCGCCTGGGCTATGTGACCGACTTCGTCGCCGTGGGCGGCTTCCCCATTTTCAATGTGGCCGATGCCAGCATCAGCATCGGCGTGGCCCTGCTGTTGCTCAGCCTGTGGCTGAACGGCGATCTGGACAGCCAAAAAGAGCAGGCTGCCAGTGAACAGCTCGCCAGTGACTGAGACCCTGCACGACCTGCAGGCGCCGCCAGACCAGCCGCAGCGCCTGGACAAGTTCCTGGCCGCAGCCCTGCCGCAGCACTCGCGTGCCCGCCTGCAGGCGCTGATCAAGGCCGGGCAGGTGCGCGTGGCCGGCCAGCCCGTCAGCAAGAGCAGCTACCCGCTGGAAGGCGGCGAGCTGGTACAGATCAGCGTGCCCGCCGCCCAGCCCACTGAACTGATCGCTGAGCACATCCCCCTCGACATCGTTTACGAGGACAAGCAAGTCATCCTGATCAACAAGCCCGCCGGGCTGGTAGTGCACCCCGCCGCCGGGCACAGCGTAGGCACCCTGGTGCATGCCGTGCTGGGCCACGCGCCGGAGATCGAAGGCATGGGCGGCGAACTGCGCCCCGGCCTGGTGCACCGCCTGGACAAAGACACCTCGGGCCTGATCATCCTGGCCAAGAACGAACGCGCCCAGCGCAGCCTGCAGAAGCAGTTCCAGGAGCGCAGCGTTTCCAAGACCTACCTGGCCCTGACCGACGGCCAGCCGCGCACCCCCAGCGGCCGGATTGAGGCGCCCATCGGCCGCGACCCGCAGCAGCGCAAGCGCATGGCGGTGATGCGGGCCGGCAAAGGCCGCGAGGCGGTCAGCCAGTACCGCACCTTGGAGACCTTTCCTGAGCACAGTCTGTTGGAGGTCGACCTGCTGACCGGGCGCACGCATCAGATCCGCGTGCACCTGGCCTTCATCGGCTGCCCGGTGGTAGGCGACCGTGTCTACGGGCGGCGCAAGGCCAGCCTGCCACTGGAGCGCCACTTCCTGCACGCCGCCCGCCTGCAGATCGTCCTGCCCGGCAAGCGCACGCCGCAGCTGTTCGAAGCCCCGCTGCCGGCAGAGTTGCAAGCCGTGCTGGATGAATTGCGCACGGCCAACCAAAAAGGGGCCTAAAATAGCCCTATGACCCTCATCGACCTGCGTTCCGACACCGTCACCCAACCCACGCCGGAGATGCGCCAGGCGATGGCCGCCGCCGAGGTGGGCGACGACGTCTACGGCGAAGACCCCACCGTCAACCGTCTGCAAGACCTGGCCGCCGAGGCCACCGGCAAACAGGCAGCCCTGTTCGTACCTTCCGGGGCAATGGGCAACCTGGCCGCCCTGTTGACCCACTGCCAGCGCGGCGACGAAGCCATCCTGGGCGATCTCTCGCATCCCTACATCTACGAAACGGCCGGCCTGGCCGCCCTGGGCGGCATCCAGCCGCGTACGCTGCCCAACCAGGCCGATGGCAGGCTGCGCCTGGACGATATACGCCAGGCCATCCGCCCCGACGATGTGCACTTCCCCATCAGCCGTCTGATCGCCCTGGAGAACACCCACAACCGCTGCAACGGCGCCGCGCTGAGCGCCGCCTACACCGCCGAAGTCGGCCAGCTGGCCCGCCAGCACGGCCTGCTGCTGCATATCGACGGGGCGCGCATCTTCAACGCCGCCACTGCGCTTGGCGCCTCGGTGGCCGAGCTGGTTGCCCCGGCCGACAGCGTGACTTTCTGCCTGAGCAAGGCGCTGTGCGCCCCGGTTGGCTCTGTGCTGTGCGGCTCGGCTGACTTCATCCGCCAGGCCCGCCGCATCCGCAAGCAGCTGGGCGGCGGCATGCGCCAGGCAGGCATCCTGGCTGCCGCCGGCATCATCGCCCTGCAAGTGATGAGCCAACGCCTGGGTGAAGACCACGCCCGCGCCGCCCGTCTGGCGGCCGGCCTGGCCGAGCTCCCCGCCCTGCGGGTACACCCCCCGCAGACCAACATCGTGCGCTTCCAACTGGCCGAGGACGCCCACCTGCCCGCCGAGCAGATCGTGGCCGGCCTGGCCGCCGAGGGTATCCGCATCGGCCACGGCGCCTACATGGGCTTCCGCGCCGTGACCCATTACTGGATCGATGACGCCGCGGTGGACAAGACCCTGGCCGCCTTCCGCCGCATTCTGGCTTGAGCGTGCCGAAAAAGCGCGGATGATATAATTCGCGCCTTAGTCCTTAGCCATTTTCTGGGAGTTGAATTTAATGGGCGATTTCCTCACCCTGAGCGATATTCAAAAAGCGGCCCAAGCCGTGCAAGAGCGCACCCAGCACCGGCCGCGGGTCGGCATGATCCTGGGCTCCGGCCTCGGCCCTCTGGCCGAGTCGGTCGAAGAGGCCCAAGCCATCCCGTATTCTGATATCCCCGGCTGGCCCGTGTCCGGCGTGAAGGGTCATGTGGGCCAGCTGGTGTTGGGCACCCTGGAAGGCGTGTCTGTGGTGGTCATGCAGGGCCGCACCCACTATTATGAAGGCTATGACATGCCGCGCCTGGGCCTGCCCGTGCGCGTGATGCAGAGCCTGGGCATCCAGGAGCTGTTTGTCACCAACGCCGCCGGCGCGGTCAATCCCCAGTTCGAACCGGGCGAGCTGATGCTGCTGACAGACCACCTCAACCTGCTGGGCATGGCCGGGCAGAACCCGCTGCGCGGGCCCAATATTGAGGAGCTCGGCCCGCGTTTCCCCGACATGAGCCAGGTCTACGACCGCGGGCTGCAGGCGCTGGCCCGCCAGACCGCAGCCGAGGCAGGCCTTGGCCTGCAAGAAGGCGTGTACTGCTGCCTGGCCGGCCCCAGCTTCGAGACGCCAGCCGACCTGCGCTTCCTGCGGGCGGTGGGCGTGGACGCGGTGGGCATGTCCACCGTGCCCGAGGCCATCGTGGCCCGCCATTCCGGCACGCGCGTGATGGGCGTCTCCGGCATCAGCAACAAGGCCAACCTGGACGGCAACACCGAGACCACCCACGAAGAAGTGCTGGAAGCTGGCAAAGTCCTGGTGCCAAAACTGACCGCATTGGTTCGAGGGGTATTGAGCAAATTAGCGTAACCCCTGAGCAATGGCTGAAGTTTTACGGTTCTTTGTTCAATACGAAGCAGTCCTCTACTTTGTATTGGGATTGGGCGGAATTGTCTACATCTACCGGTTTTGGCTGGCGTGGCAAGAGATCAGTGCGGCCATATTCGACCTGGAACGTGAAGCCTCGCGCGGGCGGCTTAACCAGGCGGCGCTCTCCCTATTCGTCCTGCTGGTGCTGGCAGTGGTCGTTTTCATCATGACCACTTTTGTCGCCACCACTGTGCCCGCCCAGCAGCTGCTGGCCACCCCGACCCTGGACTTTGAACAAATGGCCGCCCAGGTCAACACGCCGCTGGCCACCAGCGACCAGGTGGTGCTCACCACGCCGACCCCGCTGCCCACGGTCAGCATTGACCCCGAAGGCTGTGTGCCGGAGCAGATCTTCATCAGTGAACCTGAAGCGGGCGACAGCCTTTCCGGCGCGGTGCAGGTCAGCGGCACGGTGGACGTGCCCAACTTCGGCTTCTACAAATTTGAGGTGGCCCGCGCCGAAGAAGAGCTGTGGCTGACCATCCAGGCCGGGCGAGGCGTGGTGCGTGAGGGCGTGTTGGTGGAAAGCTGGGACACCTCCCGACTGCCCGCCGGCGACTATGTCCTGCAGCTGGTGGTCACCGACAGCAGCGGCGCCGATCTGCCGCCCTGCCGCATCCCCGTGCAAATACAGGTGGGACCATGAACGAGACAAGTCTGCAAATCAGCATTCGCCCGGCGCGTGAAGAGGACATCTCCGCTCTGGTGGCGCTGGACCACGGCTATTCCACCGACTATGCCTGGCAAATGGATGTGGAAGGCGCCCACCCGGCCAGCGGGGTGCGCTTCCGCGAAACCCGCCTGCCGCGACCGATGAGCGTCAAGTACCCACGCCCGCAACAGGCGCTGGCCAGCCAGTGGCAGCAGCGCAGCGCGCTGCTGGTGGCCGAAGAGGCCGGCCAGCTGTGCGGCTACGCGGCCCTGTCCACGGGGCTGGCCCCCGGGGCGGTCTGGCTGACCGATCTGGTCGTGGCGCCGCACTTGCGCCGCAAAGGCATTGGCGCACGGTTGGTGCTGGCCGCCCAGCAGTGGGCCCACCAGCAGAACTGCAACCGCCTGGTGCTGGAAATGCAATCCAAGAACCACCCGGCCATCTGCCTGGCGCACAAATTGGCCTTCAGCTTTAGCGGATACAGCGACGGGTACTACGACAATCAGGATATTGCTCTATTCTTTGCCAAGCGATTGACCTAGCCGCAACACTTTATCAACCTGTAGTAGTGAGTGCGATTGGTGCTGAATAATTTAGAAACGCTAAACCGAGTCTTCGAAGCCAGCATTGCGATCACCGCCCTATCCTTATTCCTGCGCGCCCTGACCTTTAACCTGCGCGACCGGGTCTCGCGCTCCTTTGCCGTTATCCTGGCCTGCATCATGGTCGCCTCGGCAGGCGAGGCCATCAGCGACCTGGTGCCCGTGGCCGCCAACCAGGCCGCCTGGCTGCGCCTGCAATGGGTCGGCACCATCTTCCTGCCGGCCGCTTTCCTGCATTTCTCAGACGCCCTGCTGGAGACCACCGGGCGGCCCTCGCGCGGCCGGCGGCGCTGGGCGGTGCGCTTCTCCTACGCCGTTTCGGCCTTTTTCCTGGTGCAACTGCTGTCAGGCCAACTGCTCGGCCCACCGGCCGTGGACAGCGCCCCCGTGCCCCATTTGACCGCCACCAACCAATCGCTGGCCTTCAGCGGCTACTACGTGCTGGTCATCCTGCTGGCGCTGTCCACCATTTGGCGCGCCTGGCAGCGCACCGTGCTCAGCACCAGCCGTCGGCGCATGCTCTATCTCTTTGCCGGCTCGCTGGCCCTGGCGCTCAGCGCCTACCCTTATTTGCTGGTCAGCTCCGGCGCGGCGGCAACCTGGCCTGAACTCTTCCTGATCAGCGCCGCCATTGGCAACATCTTCATCTTCTGGGCGCTGGTGGCCATGGCCTACGCCACGGCCTTCTTTGGCGCCCCCTGGCCGGACCGGGTGGTCAAAACGCGCCTGTTCCGCTGGCTGCTGCGCGGGCCGGTGCTGGTCTTCATCGTGCTCTCCATCATCCCGCTGGCCACCCGCCTCAGCGGTCTGCTGGGCATTCAAAGCAATATCATCCTGCCCATCCTTGTGGCCCTGACCCTGCTGGCTGTTTCACACGCCTTTACCCTGGTCACGCCCACCCTGGAGCGTTGGCTATTGTTCGGCTCCGAAGCGCTGGACGTCGAGTTCATCCAAAAACTGCCGGAGCGCTTCCTGACCCAGGCCGACCTGCGCCAATTCCTGGAAGCCCTGCTGGCCGCGGTCTGTGACCGCCTGCAAAGCCCCTCAGCCTTCATTGCCAGCTTGCAGGCCGGCGAGCTGCGCGCCGTGGTGGAAGTGGGCCGCCCCAAACCCCTGGCCAACCAAAAAGCCCCGGGCGAGCTGCACCGCGCATTGGCAGACCAGCGCGGTTCGCAGCTCTTCACCTGGGGCAAGTATTGGGTGCTGCCGCTCTACAGCCCTGGCAGCGGTGACCTGCTGGGGCTGCTGGGCGTCATGCGCAAAAGCCGGGTCGAGCTGCGCGACGACCAGCGCGATGCGCTCGAGGAGCTCGGCTCCCGGGCCGCCCTGGCGCTGGACAGCAGCCGCCAGCAATACCTGGCGCTGCAGTCCCTGCAGTCCCTCGGCCCCGGGGCCGACCTGGTGCAGCGCCTGCGCGCCGCCGCCCGCTTCGACCAGCGCGGCGTGCTGGCCGACACGGCCACCCCGCCGGAATACCCGGATCTGGCCAACTGGGTCAAGGACGCCCTCAGCCACTACTGGGGTGGCCCCAAGCTGACCGACAACCCCTTGCGCAGCCTCAAGGTGGTGCAAAAGGCGCTCGACGAAAACGAGGGCAACCCAGCCCAGGCCATGCGTAGCATTCTGCGCACGGCCATCGAGCACAACAAACCTGAAGGCAGCCCCAAGCTGAACGGCGAATGGTTGCTCTACAACCTGCTGGAAATGAAGTTTCTGCAGGGCCGCAAAGTGCGTGAGGTGGCCTTGCGCCTGGCCGTGTCCGAGGCCGATCTGTATCGCAAACAACGCGTCGCCATCGAATCCGTGGCGCGCAGCCTGCTGGAAATGGAAACCCAAGAACTCAGTCGCAATGGAACCCATGGAAAGGAAGTCGCAGAATGAACAACTACGACCGGCGCAATTCTTCGCGCAAGCCATCCGCCTCTTTTGGCCCAGATGATGGCTGGTGGCAGTCGCTGATGGCGGATGAGCAGAAGTACGCGCCCGCCTCGGCCAACAAGCCACCTCGGCGTAAACCGCAAACCGCCGGCCAAAAGCCCGGCGGCCCGCGGCCGCACCCGCGCAGTGCAGAGCGCAGCACCCCGCGCCATGCACCCCGGCCACCCCGCGAGGCCAATGAGCCCGTAATGGACTGGGTCGACTGGACGCGTGTTCTGGAACTGCAGGAAGCCGAAGCGGTCTGCTACGCCGAGGTGGTGGGGTTCAACAAAGGCGGCCTGCTGGTGCGCGCCCAGGAGTTTCAGGGCTTCGTGCCCCGTTCCCACCTGGCGGCCAGCGCCGACGGGCGCCGCATCACCGAGCGCTTCCTGGAGGGCCTGATGGGCACCGAGATGGAGCTCAAAGTCATCGAGTGCGACCCGGAGCGCGGCCGCATTGTGCTCTCCGAACGGGCCGCCCAAAGCGCGCCGGGCTCGCGCCAGAACCTGCTGGAGACCCTGCAGGAAAACCAAATGCTGGAGGGCGTGGTCACCAACGTGACCCCCTTTGGCCTGTTTATTGACCTGGGCGGCGTGGAAGGGCTGGTGCACATCTCCGAGCTGTCCTGGGGCCGGGTGGGCCACCCGCGGGAAGTCGCCGCCCCCGGCGACCGCCTGCGCGTGGTGGTGCTGCGGCTGGAAAGCGACCGCAGCCGCGTCTCGCTCAGCGTCAAGCGCGGCCAGCCCAACCCCTGGGAAGAGGCCCTGCAGCGCTACCCCTCCGGCAGGGAAGTCGAAGCCGAAGTCACCGAAGTGGTGCACTTCGGCGCCTTCGCCAAGCTGGAAGAGGGGCTGGAGGGCCTTATCCATATTTCACAGATGGGCCTGCACGAGCGCCTGGACCCGCGCCTGGTGCTGGAACCCGGCATGAAGATCCGCGTCTCGGTGCTGCAAGTGGAGCCGGAACGCCAGCGCCTGAGCTTGCAGCTCATCGGCCAACCCTGGAAGGACACCGGCACCGACCCGCAGTGGTTGGACACACCCAGCCGGTTCGACTGAGGCAGCGTGGCCAACCGCCGTCCCTACGCCCAACCGCCGTCCGGCCCCAACCGCTGGCAGCGCCTGCAAGCGCTGCTGAGCGGCGGGCTGGGCGGCTTTGCCGCCGAGGCGGCCGGCCTGCTGGTGCTGGCCCTGGCCCTGCTGACCCTGCTGGGCCTCTCCGGCGCCACCAGCGGCGCCTGGCTGGACCCCTGGGTGAGCCTGTGGCGGCGCTGGCTGGGCTGGGGCAGCTGGCTGGTGGTGGCCGGCCTGGCCCTGGTGGGCTGGAGCCTGCTTTCTCAGCGCCGGGCCACAAACCCGTTCCCGCTGGCGCGGCTGATCGCCCTGGAGGCGGCCACCTTCGCCGCGTTGGGCCTGCTCAGCCTGGGCTACGGCCAATCGCTGGAAGTGGCTGAAGCCGGGCAGGCCGGCGGCCTGATCGGCTGGGGCCTGGCCGAGAGCCTGCGCCTGCTGTTTGCCAGCCTGTTCCCCAACTGGCTGGCGCTGGGCCTGGTCTGGCTG
>JAHCII010000023.1 GCA_026129305.1 Anaerolineales bacterium | reverse complement strand
TATAGTGGTCTTCACTCGGTTGGGGTAACACAGCGCCAGCAACATTCGTTGCTGGGCTTTTTACTCCCCGGCGGCAGCAACTCCTTGGCGCAATACTCTCAGGAGTAATCCAATGACCGGGCTTTTGGCCTGGGAGAAAGACAACATAGTGCTGAACGAGAAACTCCTCGAAGATATCGCAGGGCGTGATGCCCAGTCCGATCGTGAACACCCCGCCATCGCCCGGCTTATTGAGCTGGGCCGCAAGCAGGGTTATGTCACCATCGACGATATCCTCAACTTCTTCCCCGAAGCAGAGCGTGACGTAGACAAACTCGAAGAGGCTTTTGCTGCCCTGCTGGGCGCCGGCATTGCCTATGTGGACGACCCCGAAGTGATTGAGGGCCACGACAACGAGCTGAGTCTGGACGGGGACGACGACAACGAGGAAGACGAAAAGGAAAGCCGCCGCCAGCAGGAAGCCGACGACAACTACTTGGCCAATATTGATACCGATGACATGATCGGCCTGTACCTTAAGGAAGTGGGCCGCGTACCGCTGCTCACCGCCGAAGAAGAAGTCATGCTGGCCAAGCGCATCGAAAAAGGCCGCATTTCCCGCGAGGCGCTCGCCTCCGGCAAGTTCAGCGAAGAGCAGCGCCCCAAACACCGCCAGCAGATCGAAGACGGCTGGGCGGCGCGTGAACACCTGATCACCGCCAATTCCCGCTTGGTGATCAGCGTGGCCAAGAAGTACATGGGCCGCGGTGTGCCCTTTCAGGACCTTATTCAAGAGGGCAACATCGGCCTGATCCGAGCCGCCAAGAAGTTCGATTACCGCCGCGGCCACAAGTTCAGCACTTACGCCACCTGGTGGATCCGCCAGGCGGTCACCCGCGCCATTGCCGACCAAGGCCGCACGATCCGCGTGCCGGTCCACATGGGCGACCAGATCAACAAACTGCTGCGCGTGCAGCACCAGCTCACCCAGCGCCTGGGGCGTGACCCCTCGGTGGAAGAGCTGGCCGAGGCTTTGGACGTGCCGCCCAAGAAGGTCGAGAACATGATCCAGGTGGCCCGCCGCCCGCTCTCGCTGGAGACGCCCACCGACGACGAAGAAGATTCCGTGCTGGGCGATTTCATTCAGGACCATGAGGCCCCGGCCCCGGACGACTCGGCCACCTACAACCTGCTGCGCGAGCACCTCTACGAAGTGCTCGACGGGTTGCCGCCGCGCGAAGTGCGCATCCTGCAGTTGCGCTATGGCCTGATGGACGGCCAGGCCTATACGCTGGAAGAGGTGGGTAGCAAGATGGGCGTCACGCGTGAGCGTGTGCGCCAGATCGAAGCCCAGGCGCTCAGTCGCCTGCGCCATCCTGTGGTCGCCAAAAAGCTCAAGGAATACTTGGGTGAGGCCTAACTTTCAATGGCAAGACCAAACAGGCGCCAAAGGCGCCTGTTTTTTGTTGGCTTGGGCACCCCTGCCAGCATGATAATAATTAATACTTTTTATCCCACCGTATAATGCTATGCCGATGAGTTTTCGCAACTTTGTCATCACCCTCCTGTTTCTGTGTGTCTTTTACATGGGCCTTAATACACCCCTGGACCCCGACACTTGGTGGCACCTGCGCGCCGGCGAAGCCGTTTTGCAGACCGGGACGATACCCAAGACAGACAGTTATTCCTTCACCCGGGCCGGGGAGCCCTGGCTGTACCCCAGCATGGCCTGGCTAAGCCAGGTGCAGTTGTACGCCGTGTACAGCCTGCTGGGCCTGGGGGGCCTCAACCTCTGGGCAGCTGTCCTCGTGACCTTGGCCTTCGCTTTCATTTATAAGGCGATGAGCGGGCCGCCGTTGCTGCGCGCCTTTGTGCTGGTGTTGGCAGTCACCGCCTCGGGGTTGTACTGGGCGGCCCGGCCCTATATGGTCAGTTTTGTGCTCAGCGCCGCCTTTCTTTGGATTTTGGAGGACTACCGCTGGAAGCGGGCCAACCGCCTACTCTGGCTACCGCTGCTGATGGCCGTGTGGGTCAACAGCCATCCCGGCTTTGCGATGGGGTTCCTGATCGTGGCGACCTATCTGTTTCCGCAGCTGCTCGCCTGGCTGGTGGGCCTTTGGCGCCGCCAGCCCGATGCTGAGACGCCGCGCCAGCTCAAGCAGCTTGGGCTGCTCGTTCTGGGCTTGCTGTTGGGCGCCTGCCTCAACCCCAGCGGGCCGGCCATGCTGGCCTATCCTTTCCAAACCGTCTCCATCGGCGTCTTGCAAGACCACATCATCGAATGGCAGTCGCCCAACTTTCACGCCCTCAATACGCTGCCTTTTGCGCTGCTGCTCTTTCTGACCCTCGGCGTGGTGGGCGCCTCCGGCCTGGGCCTGGCGCTCACCGATTTCCTGCTGCTGGCCGGCTTTGGGTACATGAGCCTGTTGGCCGCCCGCAACATCCCCGCCTTTGCCCTGGCGGCTCCGCTGGTGCTCGCCCGCCACGCCGAAGCCGGGCTGGCGCGCCTGGCCCGGCAATTTGCCTGGCAGCCCGGCCCGCCGATCACCGCCCGTTGGACGCGTGGGTTGCACCTGGCCGTGGTGCTGCTGGGCGTGCTGGTCATCGGCCTCAAAGCCGCAGAGCACTTTGATGAACAGACCCGCGCCGAACGCCTGGCCAGCAATCTGCCCATCGGTGCGGTGGAATACCTGCACCAGCAGCGCCCAGAGGGCAGACTCTTCAACTCTTACAATTGGGGCGGCTACTTGATTTGGGCTCTGCCTGAATACCCGGTCTTCACCGACGGCCGCACCGACCTGTATGGCGATGAGCTGCTGACCGACTGGCTCGATGTAGTCCGCGCCGATCCGGGATGGCAGTTCCTATTGGAAAGCTACGCTATCGACCTCATTCTGCTGGAAAAGCACTGGCCGATCGTGCCGCTGCTGCCTTTTTATGATTGGCAGGTATTGTATGAAGATGAGATCTCAATCCTCTATGGGCGGTGAACTGCATGACCATTGAGAACAATAAAGCCACCCGCGGCAAGGGCTTGCTGGAGCCGTTGCTGGCCCGGCTGCGCGCCAACAAGGCCAATCAGCTCATCCCGGCTGAAGCGCGCCGCGGCCGCATTCTCGACATCGGCTGCGGCTCATATCCGTATTTCCTGACCCACACCAGTTTCAGCGAGAAATACGCCATTGACCAGTTGCCCCTCAAACTGGAAGGCACCAGCATCCGCTGGCACCAGGCGGACTTGAACGCCACGCCCGTGCTGCCCTATGCCGATGGCTATTTTGACATTATCACCCTGCTGGCCGTGGTGGAGCATCTCAATCCGGAGAGCCTGCCACAGCTGTTGGCCGAAGCCCGCCGGGCGCTCAAACCGGGCGGCCAGGTCATCATCACCACGCCCGCCGGCTGGACAGATGATCTGCTGCACTGGATGGCGCGTCTCAGCCTGGTCAGCGCCGAGGAGATTGATGAGCACGCCTACGCTTATACCCTGCCCACTCTGGGGTGGTGTTTTGGCCGGGCCGGCTTTGCCATGCACAAGATCCGTTTGGGCTATTTTGAACTGGGGCTCAACCTCTGGGCGACTGCGCAGCGCTGAGAATGGCCGCGCAAAAGTGCCTATGCTATACTGACGGACCGCGGCAACGCGTGAGGACTTATGGCAAAGATTTCCATTGTGGTGGTGGATGACCATCCCATTTTTCGGCAGGGGGTTGTCGATACGCTTTCGTTGGAGCCAGACTTTGTCATTGTCGGGCAGGCCGCCAGTGCCGGAGAAGCGCTCGAACTGGTCTCCAAGCTTTCACCGATCGTCGCCATTGTGGATCTGAACCTGCCCGATTTCAACGGCCAGCAGCTCACCCGCCAATTGCATGAGGCCAAGAGCCATACCCGCGTGGTCTTACTCACTGCCTACGATGACAGTTCGCAGGAATGGAATTCCATTGCGGCCGGCGCGGCGGCCTACTGCGCCAAGGATGTGCACCCAGAGACTTTGGTGCGCATCGTGCGCAGCGTGGCCGAAGGGCGCTATGTCGTCGCCGAGCAGGTCCTGGACCGCGAAGCGTTGCAGCGCTGGCAGGCAGAGCGGGCCAACCCCATCTCACCCCTGAATGAGGCGGTGGGCCTGGAGCCGCTCTCTGGCCGTGAAATGGAAGTCTTGGCCTGTATCACCCGCGGCCTGAGCAACAAGGAGATCGCCCGCGACCTGGCCATTAGCCATCAAACCGTAAAAAATCACGTGACCGCTGTGTTGCGCAAGTTAAAAGTAGAGGATCGTACTCAGGCCGCTGTGTTTGCTCTGCGCCAGGGGTGGGTGCAGGTGGAAAAACCTTCGTAGTGTGTGCCTGAGCAGGAGATTGGCTTGACCGTTAGTTCATCACCCAAGGAAGAAGGCGCCCTGACGCTGGCCGCGGCGCTGGAGCAGCTGGACCAGGAGCGCGAGCAGACCGAGCGCGAACTGCGCGAGGTTGACCTGCTGCTTGACCAGAGCAAAAGCGAGGTCGAGAAGCTGACCCAACGCAACGCCACCATCAACGCTCACCTCCAGCAAATGGAGTCGCAGATCGACGATCTGCCGGCTGCCGATATCCGCGTTGCCTACGAGGCGGCGTTGGAGGCCCAGCAGCGCCTGGTGGTGATGCGCGGTCAAATGGAAAAGCTGGCCAGTGACCGGGCTCACCTGGAGCACCAACTACAGACCTACAAGAAAGTGCTGCAAGCCAACCAGGATCTGAATGCCCCGCAGGGCGATGGCCGCAATGCACAAAGCTCCATCGAAGTCATCACCCAGGCGCAGGAAGCCGAACGCCAGCGTCTTTCGCGCCAGATGCATGATGGCCCAGCCCAGGCGCTATCCAATTTCATCCTGCAGGCGGAAATTGCCCTGCGGCTCTTCGATGTGGACCAGGACCAGGCGCGCCAGGAGCTGAACAACCTCAAGGAGTCGGCCGCCACCACATTCCAAAAAGTACGTGATTTTATTTTTGATCTGCGCCCGATGATGCTGGATGATCTTGGCTTGGTGCCGACCGTCAAGCGCTACGCCAGCCACCTGGCGGAAAAATCCGGCACCGAGATCAACGTCAGCGTAACTGGGGCCGAGCGGCGTCTGGAACCGTATGTTGAAGTCATCGTTTTCCGTGTGGTGCAGGAGCTGATCAGTAATCCCGCCCTGCACAATCAAGCCACCACCATCCGCGTGCAGCTGGATATTGCTGAACAGCATGTGCGCGCCAGCGTGGACGACAACGGGAACGGCTTTGAAGCCCACAGCCTGCCAGATGAGGCCGAGCTGAGCATTAAGGCCTTGCGCGAACGTATGGAAATGTTGGGTGGCAGCTTTGAGGTGGAAACTTCGCCGGGCAAGGGAGCTCATTTCCAGCTCTCCATTCCACTTCAGCCATCTTTGAATAGATAACTGGGCTAGTACTAATCTCTCATTAATTCAAACCGTATTTTTGTTGCGGTGAAAGCCAAAAATACTATAATGGCAACACACTTACGGTGTTCCGTAAGGAGCCTTTATTAGAAAGGAGAAATTGCCATGTTCTTCAAGTTGAACGAAAAGGGTCAGGGTATGGTGGAGTACGTTCTGATCATTGTGTTGGTCGCTATTGTTGGCCTCGTGGTTTGGGGTCTGTTGGGCGACGGCATTCAGAATACACTCAATACCATTGTTAATGCTCTGAGTGGTGCCGGTTAGTCCGATCTGCTTTCGAGCAAGATCTCGTTGTATCAAAGTGGCGGTAATTGCCACGAAAGTGATTTGATAAAGCAAACGCAGCCCTGGTCTTCAGGGCTGCGTAGCTTAACCCAGCCGCAGGTTTTTCTGCGGCTGATAGCGATTTCAGGTAGACTTGGACTGTATACTTAGAATCATGACAGCCAAGCGGACGTGTGCTGGTATTCGCCGCCTGGATGGAGGCAGCTAAATGCGATTGGGTAGAGCTCTCATTATTGTTTCCGTTATTCTCATTCTGGCCTTAGTGGCTTTGTATGCGGTCATGAACCTTGGTTTGACGGGTGATTCTCAAGGCGAGATCCAAACGACCGATATTGTGATCGTCGTCCAACCGATTAGCCGCGGCAGTTTGATCACGGAAGAAGCTCTGGGCTATCTGGCCTACCCCACGCAGCACACCAGCGCCAATATGCTGACCAACACCAGCCAAGCGGTGGGTCGCTTGGCGCGCTATGACCTGGAACCCGACCAGCCGCTGCTGGTCAACATGGTCGTGAATACCGCGGAAGAAGTCGCCACGGGCGGCTCAGACACTTCGCTGGCCATCCCAGCTGGCATGGTGGCGTTCCCCATCCCGATTGATCGCTTCTCCAGTTTGGCCTATGGCGTACGCTCGGGCGACCACGTGAATGTGATTGTGACTCTGCTGCTAACTGACTTGGACGTCAATACGCAGACAAGTCTTCCGAATGATATTGCTCCTTTACTGGGAGCAGGGGGTGACGTGGATGATGCCCCCCGACTGAGTGCGGGTGTTGATCCAATTCCTGAAGTTGTAGTTTTGCCTCAAGGGCAGTTAATAGTAGAGCCGAGTTCTGGGCAGCCATTCTATGTAATGCCTTCTGAAAATCAGCGTCCGCGATTAGTTAGCCAGACCCTATTGCAAGATATTGTTATCTTGCATGTCGGCGATTTCCCTTATGTGGATACTTCCGCAGAAGATGCTCAAGGGCAGGCAGTAGTAGTAACTCCGCCTGATTTGATTACTTTGATTGTCTCGCCTCAAGATGCCGTTACTTTGAATTACCTGATTTATGCTGGTGGGCAGTTAAACTTAGCGTTGCGCTCTTCTACTGACGAGAGTGTCACTATTACTGAAGCGGTCACGCTGGAATACTTGCTAAGTGCTTACAACATCCCAGTTCCTACTAGATTGCCTCACGGACTTGAACCGCGGATTGATCTTTTGGGTTCTCCGACTCGCGGGGACATTCTGCCTCCCACGGCCACGCCTTAAAACTTCTGATGTCTGCTGAAGATAAAGTTCGCGTCCTGATTGTGGATGATGTCGCCGAAACGCGCGAGAACATCCGCAAGCTTTTGCAGTTCGATGCCAATATTGAAGTCGTCGGCGCTTCGCGCACGGGGGCAGAAGGCCTGGAGCTTTCCATGGAAACCCAGCCCGACGTGGTTCTGATGGACATCAACATGCCGGACATGGATGGCATTACCGCCACCGAGGCCATCCGCAAGAAAGTGCCGTTCACCCAGATCGTCATTCTTTCCGTTCAGGGTGATTCGAACTACATGCGCCGCGCCATGCTGGCTGGCGCCCGGGACTTCCTCACCAAGCCGATTGATATTGACGAGCTGACCGCCGCCATCCACCGTGCCGGCCGCGTGGCCCGCAACGAGAAGGAAAAGCTCTCCGGCGTGGGCATGTCCGAAGTCAGCGGTGGGACGGCGGGCGGCGGCCAGCTGATCCCCGGCGACCAGGGCTATGTGGTCACCGTGTTTGGCCCCAAGGGCGGCATCGGCAAAACCACCATTGCCACCAACCTGGCCGTGGCCTTGCGCCAGCAGGGCGGGGCGGTGGCCGCGGTGGATGCCAACCTGCAGTTTGGCGATCTGTCCTTTTTCTTCAATGAACAAGGCCGCACCAATATCACCGATCTGACCCCGCGGGCCGATGAGCTCGACCGCGAGATCGTGGGCGAAGTCGTGATCAAGAATGAAGCTTCCGGTGTGCACATCCTGGCGGCGCCCATGCGCCCGGAATATGCCGATGCGGTCACCGGTCCCGAGCTGGCCTCCGTCCTACGCTACCTCAGCCGCATGTATCCCCGCGTGGTGGTGGATACCAGCGCCTTGCTTAACGAGCTGACCCTCGCCGTCCTGGACACCACCGATATCCTGGTCTTGGTCTTCACCCAGGACATTCCTTCGATCAAGAACGTGCGCCTCTTCCTGGACCTGGCGGAGGGGCTGGGCATGCCCCGCGACCAAATTCTTCTGGTGATGAACAGTTACGACAAGCGCCGCAGCATCACCCCCGAGCGAGTGCGGGACAACTTCAAGAAAGATATTGATGTGGTCGTGCCGTTGGACGAACGCCTGGTGGTGCCCGCCATGGACCGCGGCGAACCGTTCTTGTTGCGCGGCGCCAATACGCCCAGTGGCAAGGCCGTGACGGAATTGGCCAATAAAGTGAACGCCAAGCTGAAGATGATGGTTCGCTCTCAGGTCGAGGCCAACTAGCTTAAAGGAACTGGCCATGTCATTGATGCGCAGACTGGAACGCGATCAGAACGAGGAACCCAAGAAGCCGGTCACTCGCCCCATAGAGAAGCCGGAAAATGGCAATGACTCCGGTGGTTCGCGCCTGACCAACCTGCGGCCCAGCCGGCCTGGCGGCGCCACCCCAGCCGGGCGCACCTCTTACACAGACTTAAAGACGCGTGTCCAAACCCGCTTGCTCAGCGAAGTGGACGTCACCATGGACGTCAGCAAGCTGGATGAGATCCGTCGCACGATCCAGGACTTGTTCGAAAAGATCTTGGTCGAAGAGAACATCGTCATCACCCGACCGGAGCGCCAGCGCTTGCTGGAGCAGATCACCGATGAAATTCTGGGCTACGGCCCCCTGCAGCCGCTTTTGGCGGATAGCAGCATCTCGGAAATTATGGTCAATGGCTACCAGAGCGTGTATGTGGAGCGCGGTGGCAGACTGTACCGCACCCCGCTCAAGTTCGAGAGCAACGAGCACGTCATGCGCATTATTGACCGCATTGTCTCTCCGCTGGGCCGCCGCGTGGACGAGCAAAGCCCGTATGTAGATGCCCGCCTGCCGGACGGCTCGCGCGTCAATGCCGTCATCCCGCCGATCTCGCTGACGGGGCCAGTGCTCACCATCCGTAAATTCTCCAAAGACCCGATCACGATCGATCAGTTGATCGGCTTCGGCTCCATTTCACCCGAGGCCGTGCTGTTCCTCAAAGCCTGCGTAGAAGCCAACCTGAATGTGGTCATTTCCGGCGGTACGGGTTCTGGTAAGACCACTTTGCTTAATGTGCTTTCGACCTTCATCCCGGCGGACCAGCGTATCGTCACCATTGAAAATGCGGCCGAACTCCAACTGCGCCAGGACCATGTGGTTACGCTGGAGACACGCCCCTCGAACGTAGAGGGTAGTGGGGCGATCACCGCCCAGCAGCTGGTGGTCAATGCGCTGCGTATGCGCCCTGACCGCATTATTGTCGGCGAAATTCGCGCCGGTGAGGCGCTGGACATGCTCCAGGCGATGAACACAGGCCATGAAGGCTCCATGACCACGGCCCACGCCAACAGCCCCAGAGATGTGCTGTCTCGTATCGAGACCATGACCCTCATGGCAGGCTATGAGCTGCCCATCCGTGCCATCCGTGAGCAGGTCGCCTCGGCCATCGACTTGATCGTGCAGGTTGACCGTATGCGTGACGGCAGTCGTAAGGTGGTCAACATCACCGAAGTGCTTGGCATGGAAGGCGATGTGATCACGCTGATGGATATCTTCGTCTTCGAGCAAAGCGGCTTCGAAGAGGGCAAGATCATGGGGCAAATGCTGCCCACCGGTCTGCGGCCCGGGTTCATGGATCGCTTCGAAGCGGCTGGCATTCACATCCCAACCACATTGTTCGGCGCTGGCCAGCGCCCGAGGTATTAGGCGCATGCCTTTGGTGTTTTGGATCGGACTGGGGCTGGCCATCCTGCTGCTGCTATTGGGCACCGTAGTCGCCCTGCGCGGCGAAAAGTCTCTGGTGGATCGCCGTCTGGAACAATACCTGGATGATGTTTACCAGGATGCCCGGCAAGAGGGCGCCAAGCAAAACAGAGAAGGTGTGCTGGTCAACTGGCTCACCAAGCGCATTGAACCCACCAATTTTGGTGAAAGCACTGCCAGGGAACTGGCGCGTGCCGATCTCAAGCTGAAGATCGGTGAATATATCGCCCTGATCGTCATCGCCATTGGCCTGATGGGTTTGCTGGGGTATCTATTTGGCGGCGGCTCCTGGCTGTTTGGCCTGGTGGGCGCCCTGCTCGGGGCGGGGATCCCGCGTCTGTTTGTGCGCTACCAGCAGGGCAAGCGTCTGCGCAAATTCGATGAGCAACTGCCAGATATGCTCAATTTGATGGTCAACAGCCTGCGCACCGGCTTCTCGGCCTTGCAGGCCATGGAAGCGGTCAGCCAGGAAATGCCTTCGCCGATCAGCGACGAATTCCGCCGCGTGGTGCAGGAAATGCAGCTGGGTGTGCCGATGGAAGCCGCTTTGGACAATTTGCAGCGCAGGATCGCCAGCGGCGACTTGGACCTGGCCATCACGGCGATTAACATCCAACGTGAGGTAGGCGGCAACTTGGCGGAAATTCTGGACACCATCTCATACACCATCCGCGAGCGGGTGCGCATGCAGGGCGAGATCCGCGCCACCACCGCCCAGGTGGCCTTCTCCGGCCGCTTTTTGGCGTTTATGCCGCTGATCATTTCTGGCGTGCTCTGGGCGGTCAACCGCGACTATATGATGGGCTTCTTCGAAGAGCCGGTCATCTGCGGCATCTCGATGCTGGTCGCTGCCGGCGTGATGTTGGTGGTTGGCTATGTAGCCCTTACGCGCCTGGCGCAGATCGAGATCTAGCCATGACTTGGATCGGTCTGCTGATCATCTTCCTCATTATTGTCGCGGCGGTTGCCCTGGTAGTGGTGGGCCTGCGGGACCGCCAGAATTCTGACCCGCTGGCCACCCGGTTGGCTGAATATGCCGCCCGCGGCGAGATCGCCAGCCTGGAAGAGATCGAGCTCTCCCAGCCCTTCATGGAGCGCGTCGTGTACCCCACGGCGCGGCGCCTGGGTGAATTTGCCCAGCGCTTCACCCCGGCGCAGGCCATCATCGATGCTCGCCGCCGTCTGGAGATGGCCGGCGCGCCGCGCTGGTTGGAGCCCAGCCTGTTCCTTGCCTCACGCTTCGTCTTTGGCTTTGGCTTGGGGGGTCTGCTCTTTATGGTCTATTCCATATCCAATGACATTAGCTTCAATACGACTCTGATCATATTGGCCGCTACCGTGGTGGGCTTCTTCATGCCCAACCTGCTGGTGGACAGCCGTGTCACCCGCCGCCAACGCACCATTCTGAACTCCATGCCAGATGCGCTGGATCTGCTCACCATTTCAGTGGAAGCCGGCTTGGGTTTTGACGCTGCCCTCAAAAAAGTGACCGAGAAGTGGGACAACGAACTTTCCGAGGCCTTCAGCCGCGTCTTGCAAGAGGTGCAGCTGGGTAAATTGCGCCGCGAAGCCTTGCGAGACATGGCCACCCGGCTCAATCTTTCGGAAATGGACAGTTTTGTAGCTGCCGTGATCCAGAGCGAGCAGTTGGGCGTCAGCATGTCGCGTGTGCTGCGGGTGCAGTCTGACTCCATGCGTATAAAGCGCCGGCAGCGTGCAGAGGAGAGGGCCCAGCAGGCTCCCGTGAAAATGTTGATGCCGATGGTGCTGCTGATCTTCCCTACCATCGTGATCTTGCTGATGGGCCCGGCCGTGCTACAGGTCATGCGTTCCGGCATCGGCTTTTAACCTCACTAAGGGCTATCCATTTTGAGGGGCGTCTTTCGTAAAGCTGGGACCACCATGCTGGATTGGCTCTTCCCGCGGCGTTGCTTGGGTTGTGGCGCGCTGGGCGGTCCGTGGTGCTCGGCCTGTGACCGGCGTGCCCACTGGCTGCGCGCGCCACTCTGCGCCCATTGCGGGCTTCCGTCTGCCAAGCAGGCGGCAAGCTGTGAGGCCTGCCGGGTCAATCACTATCGCTTCACTGCGGCGCGTTCATTGGCGCTTTATGCCGCTGAGCTGCGGCATGCTTTGCTGGCCTTCAAGCGCCAGCAGAACATAGCCCTGGCGCAGATCTTTGCGGCCAAGCTGCAGCTGCTCTATCAGCAGCAGGCCTGGCAGGCAGACCTTGTGCTGCCCGTACCCTTGGATGCCCAACGGGAGGCACAGCGCGGCTTCAACCAGGCGGGTTTGCTGGCTGAGGCGCTGGCCGAGGGCTTGGCTCTGCCGCTCCCGGCCGGCGCCCTGTGGCGCAAGCCCGGCGCAAAGGTTCAGCACCGGCTGACCGCTGCGCAGCGCTGGCAGAACTTACAAGGGACATTTGTTGCAGACAAACAGGCAATCTTGGGGACGCAGGTGCTTCTGGTGGATGATATTATGACTACAGGAGCTACAGCACAAGCGACTTCGTTGGCTTTGCTGGAAGCTGGCGCTGCACAAGTGTATGTCCTTACGGTGGGGCGCTCGCTCTTCCAAGACCATCAGACGAATTTGGTAAGATAGCTCCCTATTCCGGCAAGGAGGCTGACATGACCACAGTGGTTGATATTTCCGCAAAAGACTTCCAGGTAGACAACAGCTTGCGCGATTACGTCAGCTCACGCGCAGAGAAGCTGGACCGCTATCTGCCTGATGTTGAAGAGGTCAAAGTAGATTTGGCTCACCGCAAAGCGGCCAAAGCCGCCGGTGACCGCTATAAAGCTCAAATCACCCTGCGCGGTGCCAGCTTTGTACTACGTGCCGAGGAAAATTCCGACCAGCCCAGCAACGCCTTTGACCTGGCCTTGGAGAAGATCCAACGCCAGATGGAACGCTACAAGGGCAAACGCCAGGGCAGCAAGAGCGCCCAGCCCGTGCTTGCCGACCAGGAACTGGCCGAATTTGAGATCGAGGACGAACCGCTGAGCGATATTGTCCGCCAGAAACGTTTTCTCTTGCACCCCATGTCGCCTGCCGAAGCGATGGAGCAGATGCGCCTGCTGGGGCACAATAACTTCTTCGTCTTCTACAATATGGATGCCAATGGCGTCAGCGTGCTCTACCGGCGCGGCGACGACAGCTACGGCCTGATTGACACCGAGATCGCCTGAAAATCTCGGACGAGAGGAATTGAATGAGCAAAAAAGTCTATGAGGCCGCGCGCCTATTGGAAAACGGCTTCGACGCCGAGGCGATCGAACAGGCCGTAGAGAGCATTCTGAACGCAGTGGGCGAAGACCCGCAGCGGGAAGGTCTGCGAAAGACGCCTCACCGCGTGGCCGGGGCCTATCAGGAACTGCTGGCCGGCTACCGCACCGACCCGGTCAAGCTGATCAATGAAGCGCTCTTTGATGTGGACTACGATGACATGGTGTTGGTGCGTGACATTGAATTCTTCAGCTTGTGTGAGCACCATATGCTGCCCTTTATGGGGCGGGCGCATGTGGCTTATATCCCCAGCGGCAAGGTCATTGGCCTCTCCAAGATCCCGCGCATTGTGGATATGTTCTCCCGCCGTCTGCAAGTGCAAGAGCGGCTGACGCGTGAGATCGCCGACTTCCTGTGCCAAGCGCTCAGCCCGCTAGGGGCGGGCGTGGTGGTGGAAGGGCTGCATATGTGTTCGATGATGCGCGGTGTTAAAAAGCACGACGCGCGCATGACCACCTCCACCATGGTGGGCAGCTTCCGAAGCAACCCGGCCACCCGCCAGGAATTTTTGGACAGCATTTCCCGCGGGGCACAGCCGCTGCACTTCTAAAAACTGTAGGTTTGCTGCGCTTGTGCATGCTTACAGTTTTGTGCAATAATGGTCTACTTTAAAGGTAGCAGAGGCACACATGAACAAGCGCGTGAAAGAAGCGGAAAAGGGGCAGGCCATGGTGGAATATGCCCTGCTGTTTGTGTTGGTTGCTTTGTTTGTGATTGGCGGCTTTACCTTGCTCAGCAGCACGATGGGCAATGTGCTGCAAAACTTGGTGGATTTTCTGCCCTCCCCCTAATTGGGTTATGAAGCAAACGGGCCGCTATCAAATAGCGGCCCGTTTTGGTTTAACTTCACGGCCTAACTGTATGGCGATCTGGCGCAGGGTCAGCCCGCTGCGCGGCTCCACCAGTTCCGGGGCACATTCGGCCAGTGGGATGGCCAGATGCGCCCGCGTCCAGATTTCAGAGTCCAATACTTGATGCCCATAGACCAAGATGTCGATGTCCATACTGCGCGGGGCGAATTTGTCTGCCGTGCGCTGGCGGCCCAGCTCGGCCTCCAGTGGATGCAGCACCTGCGCCGCCAGCGCTCCGGCGGGCAGGTTGGTGGCTACCGTCAGGGCCGCGTTGAGAAAGTCAGGTCCCTCCGAGCCGACCGCCGGGAATTGCCAAACGCCGGAGACACAGCGCACATCCAGGCGTTCCCGCAGTGCAGCCATCGCTAGGGGCATGTGGCGCGCTGGCTCGATGTTGGAACCCAGCCCCAGATGAACGATGTACTCATTCTTGGCTGCGTTCAATCTCAACTCCCACAGACTGGGCAAAGCGTACCGCGCCGGGTTTCTCCACGCGCACTTTAACGCTGAGGGCGCCGGGCTCTTCCAGGCACAGCGCGGCAATGTCTGCCGCCAAGGCTTCCACGGTCAGGCGCGCGGCGCGTTCAGTATGCGCCATAACCTTCTTGCTCACCGTGCGGTAGTTCACGCAATCCTCAATCGCATCGCTCTGTCCGGCTGCGTGCAGATCAGCGCCGATCTCGATATTGATCAGGATGTCCTGCGGGTGCTCGCGTTCCCAATCGTTGATGCCGATGATGCCACGCACCAACAGGTCTTTGATGATGACTTTATCCATTAGACAAGATGCCTTCCACCGTCCAGGTGAATGATCTCTCCGGTGATGTAACCTGGGCCGGTCAGCAAAAAGCGCAGCGTCTGGCCCACTTCATCCAGCTCCGCCCAGCGCCCGGCTGGGGTTTGGTTGATCAGCTTGGGCGCTTCGCCGTCTGCCGGGGGCAAAATCGCCCCCAGAGCGATGCCGTTGACCGTCACCTGCGGCGCCATGGCCACCGCCAGTGAACGGGTCAGGGCCGCCAGGCCGGCTTTGCTGATCGTATAGGGCAGATGGTCGGCAGCGGGTCGTAGGGCGCGCCAGTCCAGAATGTTCACGATGCGGCCGGGTTGCTGTGCGGGCCGGCCACGCCAGAAAGCCTGGCTGAGCAAAAAGGGCGCGCTGAGGTTGATGTCCAGGTGGCGCTGCCAGGCGGATAAGTTGCTGGTGTCCAGATCCAGGTCTTCGAAAATGGCGGCGCTGTTCACCAGAGCGTACAGCGGGCCCAATTTGCTGGCGCGCTGCACCAACTCACCGGCCTGCTGCAGGTCGCTCAGGTCGGCCTGCAGCAGATGCACTGTGACACCGCTGGCGCTCAGCTCTGCTTGCAGCGTCTGCGCCTTGTCGGCCGAGCTGTGGTAGTGCAGCACCAGGTTGCCGCCCGCGGCGACCACTGCCCGGGCCAGGGCGGCGCCGACGCGCACCGCGCCGCCGGTGACCAGCACCAGTTTGCCTTCCAAACCATCCATGGCTTGTATTCTACCTGTCGCCGTCAGGGATTAAGAACAAGTTAAAGGCCCGCCGATAGCGAGAGGCTGCGCGTTTGGCAGGGTTAACATCTGAGCAGTGAGTAATTTTGTGAACAACCGGCGCTTCAATCCCCAGATCCTCCTACCTTTTGTGGCCTTGGCTTTGCTCAGTGCCTGTGCCGGCGCGGCAGAGCTGTCCTTCGAGGATCTCAACATCCCTTCCAGCCAGTCCACTGCCACCGAGGAACTGCCGCGTATTCCCATGGGCAGTTCCGCCTTCCGGGCTGATGACCCGGCCGCGGTGCGGTTGGACAGCGGACAGGTACAACTCATCGAGTTTTTTGCCTATTGGTGTTCCACCTGTAAGGCGATGGCGCCCACCGTGCATGGCTTGGAAGATTTGTATGGCGACCGCATGACCTTCACTTACTTGGATCGGGACGACCCGGCCACCCAATCACTGCGTAGCCAGCTAGGTTACGTTTACCAGCCGCACTTCTTCCTGCTGGGGCCGGAGGGCAGCCTGTTGGGGCAGTGGCGCGGGTACGTTGAGGGTGAAACCCTGCAGCAGGCCATCTTGCAGGCGATTGAATAACTACATCACTGACGATCGCAAAAGCCTGGCCGCGCGGCCAGGCTTTTTGCTTGCTTGACAAACCGCTGTTGAAGGGAGTATCATCTCGGATACCCATACCCCCTGGGGGTATTAGGAGGCCCAATGCAGCATAGCGATCAAACCAAACGCCGGCTCAAGACCATCGAGGGCCAGATCCGCGGCATCCAGCGTATGCTGGAGGACGGTGTCTACTGCATCGACATTGTGCGCCAAGTGCAGGCCGCCCAGGCCGCTTTGGGCAAGGTCAGCCAGATGGTGCTTGAGGAGCACATGCATTCCTGCATGGTCTCTGCCATCCGCGGCGATGACCCGGACGAGCGCGAGCGTGTTCTCAGTGAAATCGCCGAAGTTTACGCTGCAGCCACCAAGAACTAATCCTATTCCCCGCATCCAAAAGGAGATGTCATGAATACTGTTGTTTACACTGTCCCCAAGATCCACTGTGCCAACTGTGTCCACACTGTGGAAACTGAGCTTTCGGAGCTGCCTGGAGTGGAAAGCGTCAAAGCCAGCAATGCTGATCAGAAGGTGACGGTCAGCTTCGATGCCCCGGCCAGCGACGACCAGATCCGCACGGCCCTGGCTGAGATCAATTACCCGGCTGAAGCGTAATGTCTGCTGACAAGCGCGAACAGCCAGCGCGGTCACGCGTCTGGCTGTTCGCCAGCTTGTTCCTGCTGGTGGCGATACTGCTGGCGGCTTGTGCGGTTCAGCCGGAACCTTTGGCCTCTGCCGCCCAACTGCAGCTGGGTGAGCAGGTCTATGCTCAGACTTGTGCGGTTTGCCACGGCGACGGCGGCCAGGGGCATGTCTTGCCCGCCGCCCCGGCGCTGGATGACAGCGAACACGCCTGGCACCACCCAGATGCTCAAATTCAGCAACTGATCGTGCTGGGCGGCCCAACCATGCCGGCGCTTGGCGGCCAGCTCAGCCACGAGGAAGTGGTGGCAGTGATCCGCTACATCCAGACCTGGTGGACCCCAGAGCAGCTGCAAGCTCAGCAGGAATTCAGCCGCCAGTACCCGCTGCGTGAGCCATGAACCAGCCCCAGCACGATCCCGAAGATCATTCGCATCTTATGCATGACCATCATGCGCACGCGCATCATGGACACAGCCAGCATGATCACCCCCAGAAGCAGGACCACGCGAGCCACGATGAGACCCACGCTGGCCATGTAGATCATAGTGGGCACGAAGGCCTCTTCCGCCGACGGTTTTGGGTCTCTGGGCTGCTCTCTGTTCCGGTGTTGCTATACAGCGAAATGCTGCAGCACTGGCTGGGCTTTTCGGCGCCGGGCTTCTCCGGCGACGAATGGGTCGCCCCTATCTTTTCAACGATTGTCTTTGTTTATGGCGGTTTGCCGTTCCTGCAAATGGCCGTGCCGGAACTGCGCCAACGCCGCCCCGGCATGATGCTGCTGATCAGCCTGGCCATCAGCGTATCTTTCCTCTACAGCTCTGCCGCCTTCCTCTTTCAACTCGGTGAAGGCTTTTATTGGGAGCTGGTCACGCTGATCGACATTATGCTGCTTGGCCATTGGCTGGAAATGCGTAGTGTGCGCCAGGCGAGCAGCAGCTTGGACGAGATCGCCAAGCTGATGCCAGACCAGGCAGAGCGCATGGCCGCAGATGGCAGCCTGCAGACTGTATCCGCCGCTGTCTTGCAGGCCGGCGACCTGGTGCTGGTGCGCCCTGGCGCGGGGATCCCCAGTGATGGCGAAGTGGTCGAAGGCGCGTCTACGGTCAACGAGGCTTTGCTCACCGGCGAATCCACGCCGGTGAGCAAAGCCCCGGGTGACCGGGTGATTGCCGGCGCATTGAACGGCGATGGCAGCCTGCGGGTGCGCGTCACCGCCACGGGTGAAGGCACCGCCCTGGCCGGTATTATGCGCCTGGTGCGCCAGGCGCAGCAAAGCCGCTCGCGCACACAGATCCTGGCGGACCAAGCCGCTGGCTGGCTCTTCTATATCGCGCTGGCCGCCGCGTTGCTGACCGGCCTGGCCTGGACATTGGCTCAGGGTTTTGACCTGGTCGTTTTGGAACGTGTCGTCACGGTTTTGGTGATTGCCTGCCCGCACGCGCTGGGCTTGGCGATTCCCCTGGTGGTTGCCACCAGCACCAGCTTGGCGGCGCGCCACGGCCTGCTGATCAAAGACCGGCTGGCTCTGGAAGAGGCGCGTGCAATCAACGTGGTTGCCTTTGACAAGACCGGCACACTTACCCTGGGTCAGATGCGGTTGGCAGGGATGCGCACTCTGCAGGGTTGGGATGAGGATACAGCTCTGGCCCTGGCAGCCGCCGTAGAAGGTGATTCCGAGCATCCCCTGGCCGCCGCTGTGCGCGACGCAGCCGCCGAGCGCTGGCTTACGCTGCCGGCTGTGTCGGACTTCGAGGCCATCAAAGGGCAGGGTGTGCGCGCCCTGAGCGAAGGCCAGCAAGTCCATTTGGGCGGCCCGCGCCTCCTGCAACTCTTGGGGCTGCGCGTGCCGTCGGAGGCCGCGGAATTTGCTCAACAGGCCGGGCTCAAGGCTCAGACCGTGATGTATTTGGTGGTGGCCAGCCAGCTGGCGGCCGTCTTTAGCGTGGCCGATGTGGTGCGCCCGCAAAGCGCTGAGGTCATCCGGCGCCTGCACACCTTGGGCGTGCAGGTGGCCATGATCACGGGAGACAGCCAGGCCGTGGCGGATGCGGTAGGGGCTGAGTTGGGCATTGACCATATCTTCGCCGAAGTGCTGCCTGAGCATAAAGAGCAAAAGGTGGCTGAGCTGCAGGCTGACGGCCAACGAGTGGCCATGGTGGGGGATGGGGTCAACGATGCTCCGGCGCTGGCGCGCGCCAACGTGGGCATCGCCATCGGTTCAGGCACAGACGTCGCTGTGGAATCGGCCGGCATTATTCTGGTCAACAGCAACCCGGTGGACGTGATCAAGATCTTTGAATTGAGCCGGGCCACGTATCGTAAGATGATCGAAAACTTGGTCTGGGCCACCGGCTACAACCTGGTGGCCATCCCGCTGGCCGCCGGGGCCTTGGCCTGGGCCGGCATTGTGCTCTCCCCAGCCATGGGCGCCGTGCTGATGTCGATCAGCACGGTGGTCGTGGCCATCAATGCCCAATTGCTGCGCCGGGTGCGCCTGGGCGCGATTTAATCAATGAGAAGGACAGCTAGCCATGGCTGACACCAAACAATACAGCTTGCCCATTACCGGGATGACCTGCGCCAACTGCGTTTCCACAGTGGAGCGCAACCTTAAGAAGCTGCCAGGCGTGCAAAGCGCCCAGGTCAACCTCTCTTCCGAGCGCGCCGCAGTCGACTTTGATCCGGCCCAGTCCAGCCTGCAAGACATGCTGGCGCGCCTGCGCCGGGCCGGTTACGACCTGGCCAGCGGCGAGGCCGACCTGCCGATCGCTGAACTGCACGACCCGAACGACGCCCTGCGGCTGGAGAAGCTGCTGGCCGATACGGATGGCGTGCTTGATGCCCAGGTCAATCTCAGCAGCGGCCGGGCGCGTGTACGCTATGTGCCCACGATTGCCAGTTACGCTGAACTGCGCCGCGCCGCTCAGGCAGCCGGCTTTGAGGTGCTGGAACAGGACGGCGAAGTGCAAGATGTGGAGCGCGCCGCCCGTCAGCGTGAAGCCCGCCACCAGGCGCGCCTGATGTGGATCGGCGTGCTCTTCAGCACCCCGCTTTTTATCCTCTCCATGTCGCGTGACTTTGGCCTGCTACCCGCCAGCCTGGCACATGCCCCCTGGATCGAATGGCTTTTCTTCGCCCTGGCCACGCCGGTGCAGTTCTATGTCGGCCTCAGCTATTACATCAATGGCTTCAAGGCCTTGCGCAATGGCGAAGCCAATATGGACGTGCTGGTGGCGATGGGTTCGTCCGCAGCCTATTTCTATTCTGTGGCGCTATTGCTGGGTCTGCTGCCTGGCCATCATGGCTATTTTGAGACCTCGGCGCTGATCATTACATTGATCCGGGTCGGCAAATACTTGGAGATCGGCGCCAAAGGCCGCACCGGCGACTCGATCCGTAAGCTGATGGACCTGCGCCCCAAAATGGCGCGTGTCTTCCGTGACGGCCAAGAGCTGGAGATCCCCAGCGCCGATGTGCTGGTAGGTGACCGCGTGCTGGTCCGCCCCGGCGAAAAGTTCCCGGTGGACGGAGTAGTCACCGAAGGTCGCAGCGCTGCCGATGAATCGATGATCACCGGCGAGTCGATGCCGGTCAGCAAGGCTCCGGGTGACACTGTGATCGGGGCCACGCTGAACAAGCAGGGCAGCCTCAGCTTCGAGGCCACCAAGGTCGGCAAAGCTACAGCGCTGGCTCAGATCGTGCGTCTAGTGGAGGACGCGCAAGCCAGCAAGCCACCCATTCAAAAGCTGGGTGACCGTATTTCCGCCGTCTTTGTGCCGGTTGTGATTTTGATCGCGATGGTCACCTTTGTCGCCTGGTTCTTCCTGGCCCCTCATGGTGAGGCCTGGACGCGGGCCATCATCAACGCCGCGGCGGTGCTGCTGATCGCCTGTCCCTGCGCCATGGGCCTGGCCACCCCCACGGCCGTGATGGTCGGCACTGGCCGCGGGGCGGAGATGGGCATCCTGATTAAGTCCGGCGAAGCGCTGGAGCGCGCCTCGGGCATCAGTATGGTGCTGTTGGACAAGACTGGCACGGTCACCCGCGGCCAGCCAGCCGTCACGGATCTGCTCACCGACGGCAGCCTGCCGGAGGGCGAGATCCTGCGCCTGGCCGCCAGCGTGGAAGATGCCAGCGAGCATCCCTTGGGCGAGGCCATCGTGGCTGAAGCGGCTGCCCGCCAGATCGCCTTCGCTCGCCCGGACGGATTCCAAGCTGTGGAGGGCCGCGGCGTGTTTGCCGAGGTGGACGGCCGCCAGGTGCGCATCGGTTCGGCCCGTTGGATGGAGGAGCTCGGTTTGGACCTGGGCGGGCTGGCCGCCGGCCTGCAGCACCTGCAGAACGAGGCCAAGACCGTTGTGCTGATCGCCGTAGACGGCCAGGTGCGCGGGCTCTTCGGCATCGCCGATACGCTCAAGGACGACGCGCGGCAGGCCATTGAGGCCCTGCACCACATGGGTCTCAAGGTAGGCCTGCTCAGCGGCGACAACCGCACCGTGGCTGAGGCCATCGGCCGCCAATTGGCCCTGGACACAGTGGTGGCCGAAGTGCTGCCCGAACAGAAGGTGGCCGAGGTGCAGCGCCTGCAGGAGCAGGGCGAAGTCGTGGCCATGGTCGGCGACGGGATCAACGATGCCCCGGCTTTGGCGCAAGCCAACCTGGGCATCGCCATCGGCACCGGTACGGACGTGGCCATGGCCGCCGCGCCGGTGGTGCTGATCACCGGCGATCTGATGGGCGTGCCCCGCGCGATTGCCCTGGCCCGCGATACGCTGAAGGCCATCAAGCAAAACTTGTTCTGGGCCTTCATCTACAACATTCTGCTGATCCCCGCTGCGGCGATCGGCTTGCTCAGCCCGATCCTGGCGGCGGCCGCCATGGCGCTTAGCGATGTCTTTGTGATCGGGAACAGCCTGCGCTTGCGGGCCTGGAGGCCGGGCCATTAAGCAGGCTATTAAGTCAGGCTGCGCCCTGCCACGGTAGAATTGGATTTGCCATGCGACAAACTTCGTCCTTTTCCCGCAGAGATTTCCTTAGATTGAGCGGCTTGGGTTTGGGCGCCTTTGCTCTGCCTCAGTCATTGACCAGCGGCATTTGGCGTCCATTCGAGAACGAATTCCCCAGTGCAGCCCGCCTGGGCCGCGCCGTGGAAGACTTCGGACGCCCGGTGAATGTGCGCGCCGCGCCCAACTCTGACGCAGCCCTGGTGGGCGAGATCACCGGCGACGACATTGTCGAATGGCTGCGCGAAGTGGTGGGCTACACGCCATACCGCAACCAGCGCTGGGTTGAGACGCCGCAGGGGTACATCTGGTCGCCGCTGCTGCAGCCTGTGCGTAACCTGCCCAACACGCCGCTAAGCAGCCTGTCTGTAGGTGATTCGCCAGGCCTGTGGATGGAAGTCACGGTTCCTTACGTTAATGCCCAGCTGATCAACTCGCCTCCGCGCGGTTTCCGGGTCTCGTTCCTGGTCGAAAATCGCCTGCCGGTGCGCTTCTATTATGGCCAGGTGCTGTGGGTGGACGATATCCGCACCAATGACGATGGCGTGGTGGAATACCGCGTTGGTGAGTTGCACGGCCACCGCGGGGATGTGTTCTGGGCCGCTGCCGAAGCCTTTAAGCCCATCTATCCAGAAGACGTCACACCCATCTCGCCCAATGCTGAGAACAAACGCATTGATATCAACCTGGCCCGCCAAACGCTTTCGTGCTTCGAAGACGAACGCGAGGTTTTCTTCTGCCGCGTGTCCACCGGCGACTACGGTGAAGGCCGCGCCACTCCGGTGGGTGAGTATTTGCAAGTCTTCATGAAGTACCTCTCCACCCATATGGAGGGCGGCAGCACCGGCGCGGGCTACGACCTGGGCGGCATTGGCTGGGCGACTTTCATTGCCACGGGCGGCATTGCCATTCATTCCACCTATTGGCACAACAACTTTGGCGAGCGCACTTCGGCGGGGTGCGTCAATGTCACTCAGGAAGACGCCAAGCACATCTACCGCTGGACTTCGCCCGAAGTGCCGTACTATCCCGGCAAAACTGAACTGGCCGGCACGCGCGTGCGCGTGATCGAAGGCTAACGGATGCTGACTGCCCCCAGCTTCGGCTTGTCCTTTCTGGCCGGACTGGCTTCTTTTCTCTCTCCCTGTGTCTTCGCCCTGGTGCCGGCTTACATCAGCTACCTGGGCGGGCGCACTTCAGCGGCCGGCGACCAACAACCCGCCACCCGCCAGGCGCTCTCGCATGGCCTGGCTTTCGTGCTGGGCTTCAGCCTGGTCTTTATCTTGCTCGGCCTGGTGTCCTCCGCCCTAGGTGCCTTGTTGGCCAGCCTCCAAGGCACCATCGCCAAGATTGGCGGCCTGCTCGCCATCGTGCTGGGCTTGCAGCTGGCCGGCATCATCCACATTCCCTTCCTGGCCTACGACCTGCGCCCACAGAACAAACTGCAACAAGAGCGCAGCTATCTCTCCTCCGCCATGATGGGGGTCTTCTTCTCTGCAGGCTGGACGCCCTGCATCGGCCCGGCGCTTGGCGTGATCCTGACGCTGGCCGCCAATGGCGGCTCGCCCGTGCAAGGCGCGCTGCTGCTGGCCGCTTATTCTGCTGGTCTGGCCATTCCGTTCTTGCTGGCGGCCGGCCAGATCGGCTGGGTCACCTATTTGCTGCGCCGTTTCCCTCGTCTGGGGCAGGGCGTTCAACGCGTAATGGGCCTGGTGCTGGCCTTTGTTGGCGTGCTGCTCTTCAGCGGCCGCTTGGCTACGCTGGGGACTCTGGGCTCCTTCTTCGATATCCTGGATGAGGGCCGCGTGGGGCTGTGGCTGCTGATCGCCATCGGCCTGGCGCTGCTGCTTGGACTTTTGCCGGGTTGGTGGGCCTGCCGCCAGGGCAAGCCGTTTGTGGAGTATTGGTTCCTGGGCGCCGGCCTCAGCTTGCTGATCTTTGCCGCGCTCTATTTTTCCGGGGCCTTGCCCTTTCTCACACTTTGACCATGAAGCTGCGGTGGTTGGCTTTGCTGTTGATCTGGGCTGTAGCCGCTTGCCAGGTGCCAACGTTCAACCAGCCTTCGCCCGAAGTTGGGGCGCTGGCCCCGGACTTCGCCCTGCAGAACTTGCAGGGCGAAACGGTACGCCTCGGCCAACTACGCGGCCAGGTGGTGCTGGTCAACTTCTGGGCCACCTGGTGTGGCCCTTGCCGGCTGGAGATGCCCGCCATCCAGGCGCGCTATAATCACGGCGGGTTCAGTGTGCTGGCTGTGGACTTTGCCGAGCCGGCCCAGCAAGTGCAATCCTTCGCCGATGAGTTGGGGCTCACTTTCCCCATTCTGCTG
>JAHCII010000022.1 GCA_026129305.1 Anaerolineales bacterium | reverse complement strand
TAATCACCGGTATCGCGGGCGCGGTTGTGTCCACTGCGAAAGAACGCACTGCGCTCCAGGCACCGAATTCACCATTCACATTGATCGCTCTTACTCGCCAATGGTAGGCACCCTCTGCCAACGTAGTCGCTGTGTAGTTAAGTACACCGACACCTCGAATGCTGTCCTGCACCATGAAGCTCGGCGCAAAGTTTGGCCGGGTGGCAATTTGGACTTGGTAGGTATTGCCGTATGGCACCGCATTCCAAGTTAGTGTCGGGGTCGTATCGTTTGTATTGGCTTTGTTGCCCGGCAATACCGTCACAGGTTTAATGGGCTTGAGCGGTAGGATAGTAATAGTGTGAGCAGTGCTCCAACCACTCCAATTTCCAACTGCATCTGCCGCTCTCACTCGTACATACCTCACTCCCACCGGGGCAAAATTGGACGCCTTGAAGTTAAGAGTCTTGACATTTGAGAAGGTCTGCACTCCACTACTAAAATTCGCCGTCGCTGAATATTGCACTTCATAGGCTACGGGTGAGCCACTCGGTTTTTTCCAACTAACAACTGGTACACCACGAATCACTACAAAATTGGCAGGCTTGGTCAACAAGGGCATTGAAGGTGCGGTTCTATCCACTGTGAATGAGCGCACCGAACTCCAGATACCCGCAACGCCGTAGGCATTAACCGCACGCACACGCCAAAAATACTTGCCCTCGACGGGAATGCTACGAACTGAAGATAGAGCTGCAACACTATAATAGTGCTCAGGACTATTAAATTTAGAATCATTATCAATCTGGATTTGATAGGTAACAGCACCACTGACAGCCTGCCAGCTCAAAGTAACTGATGCACTGTTCGTCATAGCGCCAGCTGCCAAACCAGTCAGAATTGGAGCTTTAGGCGGGCTAACTGCGAAGACAGCCTTATAAGCATTAACGCGCCCCCAGCCCGTTTGGGTATCCCACCCGGCGGTATTAATATCATCAGCCGTACTTTCCAGAATGCTTTGCACTTGTGCAGCGGTGAGATTCGGGTTTGCAGATAGCATAAGTCCAGCAACCCCGGAAACTATGGGTGCGGCCCCTGAGGTGCCATTCATCTCTATAAAATAGCTTCCAGCGGAATAACCCTTTGAGCCAGTGATGTCGGTCGAATCCAACCATACCCCAGGAGCAGAGATATCCAAGGCAGAACCATAATTGCTGCCCCACCAACTTTCAAACCCATTGCACAAATTACTTGTAGGGGTTTTCCTCTGATCACACATATTAGAAGCGCCTACAGCAATTACGCTACTCAATGAAGCAGGATAAGAAACTGTGGAGAAGTTGTCATTGCCTGCTGAGAAAATCACAACCGATCCCAAGCCTTTACGCCCTAAGCTCTTTGCATTGCTTATTGCAGTATTAATTGCGGTGGAGGGGGAGCCGCCTCCCCAACTGTTGTTAATAATCCAAGCACCCTTCGTATACGCCCAAGCTATACCGTTTGCAATCCAACTATCCGTGGTTACCCAACCACTGCCATAACCATACGCAATACGGATCGGCATCAAGCTGCAACGCTGGCATATTCCTGCTACACCACGATTGTTATTGGTTACGGCGGCGGCCAAGCCAGCTACATTGGTCCCATGAGCATCATCCCCTTGCTGTCGCCCTTTACTCCCCTGTCCAGTGGCATCATAACCTGCCACCATATTATTCTTCAAGTCTTCATGCGAGAAATCCACTCCCTCATCAACAATCGCAATAATCACTTTAGAGTTACCAATCTGTATATCCCAAGCTTCTGGTGCATCAACATCAGCGTCTGCAACCATTCCGGTGCCATATTGGGCAAAATTGTATAATGACCACTGGTCATAAAAATAGGGGTCATTTGGATAAACGGCCAGAGCTTGCATATCTTGTCGGGCCGTTTGTGAGCTGGGTGGCAGAGAAAGCAGGCGCAGGAAGTTAGGCGCTGCAGAAATACCCAACTCCTCCTGGTAATAATTTGCCATGCTTAGTGCGTCCAGGCGTGCGGCAGGCAGCACGCGCAACACAAATGTATTAGGCTGGTCCAAAAGTGGTTCAACTTGCTCGACATGGTTTGCAGAGTTAACTGACTGGATCTGTTGGCTACTCATACTTGATGGGAAGGTGGCGATAAACTCATCCGTCACAACCATCAGGGCATCCGGATGAACAAAAACAGGATTTGCCAACGAAATCCCATTCGCATAAGCGCGTATAGTGTTTACCGTTTCAGCCAAACCACTTGGGCTTCCTTCGGCATGTAAAGATACTAAAGTAATACGCGGATGTGGAATTTGTAACACCTCGCCGCTTACAGCCGCCAGTGCTTCAATCCCCTCCAAGACTTGGGCCGCCTGCCCGAATTCTTGGGCAGTCGAACGCACAGCGATCCAGTCCAAAGAAAGCTCTAAAGAGACGCGTTCGTCCTCTACATAGTAGTACAAATCGTTGAGGTCAAAGGGCAAAGTATCTATTTCGTGAGCTTCCGTAGGAATAGCACTCGGTGTCTCAGTGGGTGTTTCAGTGGGTGTTTCAGTAGCAGTCTCAGTAGGCGTCGGGGCTAGGGTGCCCTCAGATGGTTCATCGTCTAAAGGCGTGAGTGTTTCAGTAACCTCCACATCAGCAGTGGCAGTGGCAGGTGTGGTGCTTGTAGGCGTTTCGCTTTCGGTAGGAGTTTCAGTTAGCGCTGGACTTGGCGTCTCCGTGGCTACAGGGACTTGCAAATCCAATGTTGGTGTTGGCACATCCTGCGCGAGTACAGAACCAGACACTAGCCAAGTAACTGCTGAAAAAACCGCGATGATTAACGCAAAAATTATGGAAGAGTATTTCATTTAAAACCCCGAGAAAGTTTTCAATGCCAACTAGGTTATGCCCTAAATTCTAATGTGCTGCCAACAATTTTGCAAGGTTGTCGACCCTAAACATCTACAATGGCGCGTCTAAGGAGTTCAGCGAATCTATGGAGTTGGCCCGGACTGTAGGCGTAGAAAGTTAGGTTCAGCAGCAACACCTAGTTGCTCACAATAATAATTGGCCATTGCTAAAGAGTCCATTCGAGAACCAGGCAATACCCGCAACACAAAAAAGCGAGGTTGTCCCAAGAGAGTTTCAATCACCTCCACATGATTCATCGAGTTAATTGCACTGATTTCCTGGTCGGGCATGTCGCTAGGAAAGTTCGCAATAAATTCATCTGTCAGGATAAGTAAAGCACTTTCATCGCTGAAGACCGGGTTCACAAAGGCTGAGCCCCTGACGTTAGAACGCAAAGTATTTATTAACTTGACGACATCGTCCGAACTAAGCCTTGGTGGCAGGCGCACCAATTTTGTGCGCGGGTATGGGATTTGTAACGTTTCGTCGCCCTCGTCAACCAAGCCGCTTACTATTTCAAGAATTTGAGTCTCCTTTTGATCATCTACAACCCGCAAAGCAATCCAGTCCAACGAGAGGGCAAGCGGAATTCGTTCACGGTTGATGTAATAGTACAGTTCGCCAGGGTCAAGCGGGAGCATGTCAGACGTGCTGGTTTCTGTAACACTGCTTAGTGTCTCAGCAGGAACACCAATGTCCGATGCGCTTGGTGTCTCTAAGGGGGCAGGTGCGCATGCAGCCAAAATAAAAACCGGCAAAGTTGCTAAAAACAAACTGAATATTCTCAATGACCATTCCTCAAAATAACTACCGAAGTTAGGCACTCTAACGCCAAGATACCAGCTTAACTCTTATAGTCAACCCTTTTTAAAAAGCACCGTGTCGGTATAACCGACACGGTGCTTTGTTTCGCAGCAGCATCCGGGGAGGAAGGGTCCGGTGGCTGCGGTTACTTACTTCCCTGCTCGTTTGCGCAAGAAGGTCGGGATGTCCAAGTCTTGCGGGTTGAAGGAGGCCGGCTCGAACTGGTCCTGGTCCACCGGAAGGTTCTCCCGCTGGGCGGGCTCACCGTGGGGCTGGGAGGCGTTCTCGCGCGGCGGCTGACTGCGCAGCATACGGCGCGGCATGCCCTTGCGGTCAAAGCCAGTGGCAATCACGGTGATGCGCAGCTTGTCTTCGGGCATATCCGGGTCGATCACCGCGCCGAAGATCAGGTTGACATCCGGGTGGGCGGTTTCCTTGATGATCGCCGCGGCGTTGTTGACCTCAAACAGCGACAGGTTGGGACCACCGGTGACATTGAACAGGATGCCACGCGCGCCATCAATGGTGATGTCCAGCAGGCTGCTGGTGATGGCCGCTTCGGCCGCTTCCTGGGCGCGGTTCTCGCCGCTGCCCTCGCCCACTGCCATCAGGGCGGCGCCACCCTCAGACATGATCGTGCGCACGTCGGCAAAGTCCAGGTTGATCAGGCCGGGGACCGTGATCAGTTCGGAAATGCCCTGAATACCCTGGCGCAGCACATCATCAGCCACTTTAAAGGCGTCGGTCAAGCTGGAGCGTTTCTCGACCACGTGCAAGAGGCGGTCGTTGGGGATCACGATCAGCGTGTCGACGTGATCTTTGAGATTTGAAATGCCGACCTCGGCATTCTGGCCGCGGCGGGCGCCTTCAAAACTGAAGGGGCGTGTCACCACGCCGATGGTCAGCGCCTTGGCCTCACGGGCCAGCTTGGCCACCACCGGGGCGGCGCCGGTGCCCGTGCCGCCGCCGATGCCGGCGGTGACGAAGACCATGTCGGCGCCATTCAGCACGTGCATCAGCTCGTCAGCGGATTCTTCGGCGGCCTTGCGGCCGGTTTCCGGGTCACCGCCCGAGCCCATGCCGCGGGTCAGCTTATCCCCAATGCGCACCTTGGTATCGGCATTGGAGAGCAGCAACGCCTGGCCGTCCGTGTTTACAGCCACGAATTCAATGCCAGGCATGCCTTGTTCGATCATGCGGTTGATGGCATTGCAGCCGCCTCCGCCAACGCCCACAACTTTAATGCGGGCAAACGATTCCACGTGATTCTGAGACTTCATTCCTTCCTCCGTACTTACAAAGCTTGAGTGTAGGCGGTTTCTTTAAGGTTGCGCTTGCTTAAACCTTAAAAATTTCGCTTCCACTAGGGCAAGAATCGCCGGGCGACGTTCTTGATCTTTTCCCAATCCAGCCCAATTGGCGAGTGTCCATTGTCGGACTCTTGCCGCGGGGTGACTTCATTCATCAGCACTGCCCAGCGCAGCAGCCCGACGCTGGTGGCAAAGGCCGGCGACTGCAGCTTGTCGACCATGCCGGTCAGCTTGTCCGGCTTGCCCAGGCGCACCGGCATGTTGAGCACGCGCTCGGCCAGCTGGGGCATACCGCGCAGTGCGCCAGAGCCGCCGGTCAGCACCAAGCCGGCGGGTAGCAGGCTCTCGTCGAAAGTCGAGCGCTTGATGCCTTGCTGCACCAGCGAAAAGATTTCTTCCACCCGGGCCTCGATGATCTCAGCCATCTGGTGGCGGTTGATCTCGATCTGCTCTTCGCTGCCAAAGGATTTGACCGCAAAGGTGTCACCGGGGTCGATCTCGTCCGGCAGGCAATGGCCGTAGCGGATCTTGATGTCTTCGGCCTGCGAGAAGGGGATGCGCAGGCCATGTGCAATGTCAGAAGTGATGTGGTTGCCGCCGACCGAGATGACCATCGTATGCCAAACTTCGCCCTCCACCAGGATGGCTACGTCTGTCGTGCCGCCGCCAATGTCACAGATCACCACGCCCATTTCGCGTTCGGTGGGGGTCAGCACCGCTTCGGCAGAAGCCAGGGGGTTGAGCACGAACTGGCTGACGCCCACGCCGGACTGCGCCACACACTGACGCAAGTTATCCACCGTGGAGGCGGCGGCGCTAATGATATGCGTTTCGACTTCCAAGCGATAGCCATGCATGCCGACCGGGATGGCAATGCCTTCCTGCCCGTCCACATTGAAGTTGCGCTGGATGACATGGATGACCTCGCGGTTGTGCGGTACAGGCACAGCCCGGGCGACTTCAATCGCGCGCGCTACGTCGGCATGCGTGATCACCCGGCCGGCGATGCCGACTGCCCCACGGTTGTTCTGCGAGCTGATGTGTGAGCCCGCCAGGCTGACCAGGGCTGAGGTGATCTCCAAGCCGGAACTGCGTTCCGCCTTGTCGATCGAGTGGCCGATGGCGCGAGTGGCGGCGTTGATGTCCACCACCGTGCCTTTGCGCACACCCTGGGACGGCTCAATGCCCACGCCCAGCACGCGTACACGCCCGTCATTTTCCACGCGGGCCACAATGGTACAGATTTTGGTGGTGCCGATGTCTACACCGACGACGATAGGTGCGGCCATGATTAATAGTCCATTCGATAGTATGGCGCATGCAGTTCGGCCACGCTGATCAAGGTCGGGGCCAATCTGCGGCTGGCCAATTCTGCCAAAATTGAGCGATAGACGGCCATGCGCTGGACAATGTCAGCGCCATCCTGGCCAAAAAAGGCCTGCCAGCCGCCCGGGTCGCTCCAGCCAAAGCCGTGTGTGGCATCGTAAATCAATGGAGCGCCCTGCGGCGCGATCTGGCTAAGGATCTTGATGGCGGAGACCATCTCAGGGCGCAGCAGTTGGTGGCGACCATACTGGTCGGTCTTCATCAGCGGCGGCGCGCTGATGGCGCTGACCTGCACCAGACCTTCACCGCCCTGCTGCGGGGTAAAGGCCACACCGGCCGCATCCACCCACACGGTCAGGCCAGCTTGCTGCCAAGAGAGCACTGGTTCGCGTTCGACTACACGCACAGTCAACCCGGAGGGGAACCCGACGGCGACAGAGACGCGCTCCAGCTCAGGGAACTGGGTCTGCAGCACCTCCAGCAACTCATCCGGCTGGATGCTAAAGATGGAGGCGCCAGCCACGCGCAGCGCAGTGTTCACCGCCGCGGCTTCCAAACGCTGGGCGCCCTGCAAACGGATCTCCGAGACGGTGAAAGCCGAGCTAAAGCCCATCAGGTACAGCAGAGCCAGGCAGCCGAGGAACAGCGCAGCCGAAATGACCCGGGCGCCGACCCGCACGGCGGGTAGCACAGGCAGGCGCAGCTCTGCGCCCAACTCGCCCAGCTTCAGGTAACGCGGCCGGCGGGAGCGCACAGAACTGGCCGCCTGGCGGCGATCCAGTTCGGGGTTGCGCGCCACCATTTGCGGGCCACTGACCACCGAATGGGCGCCGACGCCAAAGCCGTTGCGCTCCACCAGCGGGCTGCCTTCGCGGCGCTGCAAACGGCGCGAACGCACTTGTTGGGCGCGGGTCATGGAACCTTCTGCCATGGCTAGCCTCCCCTCGTGTAATCAAAACGCTGCGCGCCGCGCTGGGCGTGCCGTTCCAGGGCCAACTCAATGAGCCGGTCCACCAATTCGCCGCCAGGGATGCCACTGGCGGCCCACAGCTGCGGGTACATGCTGATTTGAGTGAAACCCGGCAAGGTGTTCAATTCGTTCAAGTACACTTCGCCACTCTCCTGGTCCAGAAAAAAGTCCACTCGCGCCAAACCGGCCAGGTCCACAGCTTTATAAGCCTGGATCGCCAGGGCGCGAATACGCTCGGCGGTCTCGGCGGGGATGTCCGCCGGGATGGCGCTGCGCGAACGCTCGTCATGGTATTTGGCCTCGTAGCTGTAAAACTCGGCCCCGGGGATGATCTCCCCACACTGCGAAGCCTGCGGCTGGTCGTTGCCTAGCACAGCCACCTCGATCTCACGCACCTTGTGGCCCTTCTGCACCACCATACGCCGGTCATATTGGGCAGCATACTGCAACGCCTCGACCAGATCGGAACGGTTGTGAGCTTTGCTCACGCCGACGGAGGACCCCAGGTTGGCCGGTTTAACAAACAAGGGATACTCGCCAACGCCCTCGGCTACACGCACTGTCGCCTCAATATCGTTCTCCACTTCAGAGCGCAGGACAAGAACTGTATTGACCACCGGAATGTTATTGGCGCGCATCACATCGGCGAAGAGAGCCTTGTCCATGCCCGCCGCGGAACCCAAGACACCGGCGCCCACGTAGGCCAACCCGGCCATTTCGAGCAGGCCCTGCAGGGTGCCATCCTCGCCAAACGTCCCGTGCAAAACCGGGAAGACCACATCCAGATCGCTCAGCGTGTGCAAGCGCTCGCCGGCCTCAATGCGCTTAAGGCCGCCGCGCGTCGGATCAGGCAGTAAGGTGGCCGGCTGCAGGCCGGCGCTGTCCTCGGCTTGCAGCGCGGTCAAAACGTCCGAGCCGGTCCACCAGTCGCCCTGCTTGCTGATGCCCACTTGGGTGACCTGGTACTTGGCCGGGTCGAGCATGGACAGCACGAATTTGGCCGACATCAGCGACACTGCGTGTTCGCCAGACCGTCCGCCAAAAACCACTGCCACATTTAACTTGCTAGCCGTCATTCCCAATCACCAATCAATTCCACTTCCAGTTGCAGCTCCACGCCAGACTGGTCTTTGACCGCCTGGCGGGCTTGCTGAATAAGTGCATACACATCCTCGGCGCGCGCCCCACCGCGGTTGAGGAAAAAGTTGGCATGCAGCGGGCTGATCTGTGCCTGGCCCTGCTGCAAACCCTTGAGGCCGGCCGCTTCGATCAGGCGACCGGCGCTATCACCCGGCGGGTTCTTGAACATGGAACCCATGCTGGCCCCGGGCGGTTGTGTCAGGCGGCGGTAGGCATTGAAGCTCTCCATCGCACTGCGGATCTCCGCCTCGGGCATCGGGTTCAACCGCAACCGGGCTGCCAAGACCACCGCCTGCCCCGGATGGGCCTTGAACCAACTGGTGCGGTAGCCATAAGCCATCTGTTCAGCCGTCCACGTTTGCCTGCCCTGTGTACAGTGCAAGATGTCTGCCAACTCCAGCACCGCGGCCGTGTCGCTGCCGTGGGCGCCGGCGTTGCCGGTCACGGCCCCACCCAGGCTGCCGGGGATGCCGGCGGCCCATGCCAGACCGCCCAGGCCCTTGGCCGCCGCCTGGCGGGCGATCACGCCCAGCCCGGCCCCCGATTCGGCCCAGACCCCTTGGTCATCGAAGACGACTTGGTTGGCCTGGTTCAGCAGCACCACCTGGCGCACACCAGCATCGCTGACCAGCACGTTGGAGCCGCCACCCAGAACAATGAAGGGCAGCTCCAGGTCCCAAAGCGCCTGCGCGCTGGTTGCCAGCTCATCGGCGCTGCGGGCCAGCACCAGCGCATCGGCCGCCCCGCCCAGCCGCGCTGAGGTGTAACGCGCCAGCGGGTGCTGCTCGCGCAGCCGCTCGCCAAAGGCGGTTCTCAAGGCGGTGAGGGGCAGAGTAGCGGCCATAGATTGCATCAGATCTTCTTGACGCGCTGCACGATGCGCTGCAAGACCTCACGGGTGGCTTCGTCTTTGCTCAGGTGGCTGCCCGGCTTACGTGGCTTGGCCGCGGTCTGAGATTGCTTGGCCTCAACGGCTTCAGGGTAGGCCACCACAAAGGGCGTCAGGACAAAAGTCTTCTGGCGTTGCTCAAGCATGCTTACTCTCCTTTTCCTGCAATTGGCGGAAAATACGTTCACTGAGCAGAATGGCGTCTCCGGCGGACATGATCAGCAGCACATCTCCGGACTGCAGACTCGCTTCAAGGTGGGCCTGGGTCGCGTCCAAGTCTCCGGCCCATTCGATCACTGGATGCTGAACCGCCCCCACAATGGCGGCCAGATCAAAGCCCGGCGGACTCTGCTCGCGGGCGGCATACACATCGGTAACCAGCACCTGGTCGGCATCGCCAAAGGCGACCGCGTACTGCTCACGCAGTGTGCCTGTGCGGCTGTAGGTGTGCGGCTGCCAAACCGCCATCAGCCGGCGGCCAGGGTAGCGCGCCTTGGCCGCCGCCAGGGTGCTGCGAATTTCGGCGGGATGGTGGGCGTAGTCATCCACCACCAGCACCCCACCCGCTTCGCCGCGCAGCTCAAAGCGCCGCGAAGTGCCGCGGAAGTCAGCCAGGGCCAGCGCCGCCTCGGCCGGGTCCAAACCCAGGGCATGTGCTGCGGCCAGGGCGCCCAAAGCATTCTGCGCATTGTGCAGCCCAGGCACCTGCAAGCTCACCGGGGCCAAAAGCTCACCGCGATACACAGCCTCAAAGTGATAGCCAAGCCCTTCCTGCGAGACCAGGTGTTGCACACTGTAATCCGCCTCGTGGCTATGCGCATAATAGCGAGTTCCAATGCCCTGGCTCTGAGCATAGGTTCCCAAGGCTCGGGCGCCAGGGTCATCGGCGCAAGCCAGCAGCACGCCGCCAGGCTGGATGCGCTCCACAAACTGCTGGAACGCCTGCATGAAACTATCCGGCGTCGGGAACATATCCGGATGGTCGTGCTCCACATTGGTGACCAGGGCCAACTGCGGCGCCAGGCCCAGGAACATATAGTCGTACTCGTCGGCTTCAACCACAAACCAGCGCCCCGCCCCGGCCGCGGCATTGCTGCCCAGGTTGGCAGCCCGGCTGCCGATAATGTAGCCGGGCCGCTGGTTGAGCGCAGTGAGGACCCAGGCCAGCATGGCGGTGGTGGTGGTCTTGCCATGCGAGCCCGCCACGCCAATCACCTGTTGCTCCGCCAGTAGCTGGCCCAGAAAATCAGCCCGCTTGTAGACCGGCACGCCCTTGGCATGGGCGGCCTGCACCTCAACATTGTCGTCACCCACAGCCGAGGAGCGCACCACCTGCGCCGCCCCATTCACATTCCCGGCGGCATGGCCGATGTGCACAGTCGCCCCGGCGCGGCGTAAGGCCTGCGCCAGCGGGGAGTCCTCGCGGTCGGAACCGGTCACAGCCTGGCCGCGTTCCAGCAGGACGCGGGCAATGGCGGACAAGCCAGTGCCCCCAATGCCGATGAAGTGTGTGGCGCCGTTCATATCACTACCACCATCACGAAGGTGAAAGCGACCGCCACCGCAAAATAAATGGCGGGCACGCCCAGGAAGGCCGGCGCCATGAAGACCATCAGGTTGACCAATTCCGGCCCAGGCGCCACCACCCAGTCAAACGGGTAACCCGACTGGTGCAGGTAATACAGCAGCGAGCCGAAGAGCATATAGCCATTCAACGCGCCAGCCAGGCCGCCCAGCAAGGAATCCTCAAAGCGCTGGCGCAGCACCACCTCAGACAGCTGGCGCAACTTGGGGCTTTGGTAGCCGAAGAAAGCAAAAATGATCACGACTGCGGCATGCACATAAAAGACGCGGCCGGGGCCTCCCGCATCCATATAAGGTTTCATGAACGGCACATACTGCAAAAAGACAGTAATGACGAAGATGGCCAGGATCAGGCTGAAGGTGACCAGCACCTCTTTGGACCAGCCGCGGATAAAGCCGACGAAGGTGAAGATGCCGATCAGGAGCCAGAACAGCGTTTCCAGAGAGATCATGCTTGCGACCCTCCCAACTGGCGCAGCTGCGTAGCGATGAGCTGGGCCGCCTGTGGAGCGGCCAGCTGGGCCATGGCATGGGCCAGCTGCTGCAGGCGCGGCTTGTCCTCGATCAGGCCGATCACGGTGCCAGCCAGTGAAGCGGCCATGTCTTCGTCGGCCAGCACCACGGCCGCGCCGCGCGCCTGCAAGTAGCCTGCATTGACGTGTTGCAGGTGCTGCTTGAACGGGATCGGCACCAGTACGGCCGGTAGGCCGAAGTGCGGCAGCTCGCCCAGGGTGGATGCGCCCGCCCGGCACACCGCCAGGTCAGCGGCAGCGAAGGCCGCGCCCATGTCGTCATGCAGATAAGGGAAAGCCTGATAGCGGGCGGCTAGCTCCGTGGGCAGTTGGGCGCGGGCAGCCTCCACTTCGGCCCAGTTCCCCTGGCCGCTAATGTGCAAAACTTGCATGCGGGCCAGCAATTGAGGCAAGGCGGCCAGTGCGGCGCGGTTGATCGACTGGGCACCCTTGCTGCCGCCGAAGACCAACAACACGGGCAGTGACTTGTCCAGGCCAAAATGCTGGAGGGCTGCCGGACGCGTCCAACGTGTGACCTCTGCGCGCAGTGGATAACCAGTCGCCACCACTCGCTCAGGGCGGCGGAAGTACGCCCGGGCTTCTTCAGCCACGACGGTGATCACATCCGCAAAGCGGGCAATCAGACGCAGAGTGAAGCCCGGCTGAATATCCGGCACGAAGGCCAACGTGGGGGTGCGCCCGGCGGCCAGCGCTACCGGGGCAGCCACGAAGCCGCCGGTAAAAAAGAGCACATCTGGGCGAAACTCGGCCAGTAGGCGACGGGCCGCCAGGTAGCCGCGGGCCAGCTGCCACAGGTTGCCGGGCAGCGCCAACAAGCCCACGCCATGCAAACCGGCGGCGGGCAGGCTGCGCAGTTGGTAGCCGGCACGCGTCACCAGGTCGTGCTCCATGCCGCCTTCACCGCCAACCCACAACAGCTCCACGTCTTTATTGCCCAACTCTTGAAGCACGGCGAGAGCGGGATACACCCCACCCCCGCTCGCTCCGGCGGCCACGAGTAGTCGCATCCAGAGTCCTTTCTTCTTCTACACGTTGTTCACGCGAGGCGCGTGAAATACTCATCAAAATACCCAGGGCAGCCAGGTTGGTCACCAGGCTGGAACCTCCAAAGCTGATCATCGGTAGCGTATTGCCCGCAAAAGGCACCAGGCCGACCAACACGGCCATGTTGACGCTGGCTTCCAGAGCGATCCACAAAGCGATGCCACCCGCCAGCAGCGAGCCGAACATATCCGGAGAGCGCCGGGCGATCACCAGCCCGCGCCACAGAATCAGGGCATACAAACCCAGGGTCAGCAGCACCCCAAACAGGCCCAGTTCCTCGCCGATCACGGCGAAAACACTGTCGGTGGGCGGCACGGGCAGGCCGGTCAACTTGGCAGTCGATTGGCCCAGGCCAACGCCAAACCAGCCGCCCTTCACGAAGGCCTCATACGCGCGCAGGATGTGGTCGTTAGCCAGGGTCGGGTCGCCCAAGCCGGTGACGTAGTCGGTGATGCGCACGCGTGCCGTGGTGCTGAACTGCATCAATAGCGGGATCAGTGCCGCCGTGCCGCCCACGATCAGGCCAATTTGCAGCACGGAGCCGCCCGCCAGGAAGAACATCAAACCGCCCAGAAAGACGATGGTGGCGGCCGCGCTGATGTCCGGCTGCAAATAGATCAGTCCTGCCACCGTGCCCAACATGACGATCAGGGGCAGCAAACCGTAAGAGACCTTGCTCAGTTCGTTGCGCTTGGCATACAGCCAGACCGAGAGATAGATCAGGGTCACCAGCTTGGCCACTTCACCTGGCATATAAGAGCCAGCCGAGAAAGCACGCGCCGAGCCGTACAGCACCTGGCCGTACACCAGCACGGCGACCAGCGCCATCAGCGTGCCGCCCATCAGCAGCACGGAGTATTTGCGCCAAAAATGATAGTGGATGAAGCAGCAAGCCGTGCCCACCACCAGGCCCACCACCAGGCTGCGCATCTGCTGGAAGAACATGCGCGTGGGGTCGCCATAATTGACCAGCGAGAAATCCCAGCTGGCGGAATACACCATCAGCGCCCCGAAGAGCAGCAAGGCAAAGACGCCCAGCAGCAACGGCACATCGAAGTTCATCTCCAGCTGCGGCCAGCCGGATTTCTTACGACGGCGCGAGCGGCGTTCGCTGCGCAGCGGCGCTTCGGCTTCAGGTTGGTTGAAATCTTCGAAGGTCTGTTCGCTCATAGCTCTTTCACCAATTGGCGAAACCGTTCGCCACGCGCTTCAAAGTCCACAAATTCGTCAAAGCTGGTGCCGCCAGGGGCCAGCAGCACCACGTCGCCCGGCTGGGCCGCGGCTGCGGCAGCGTATACTGCCGCAGTCAGGTCGGCCGCCTGGGTGCGAGGCAACTGCGGCGTATGGGCAGCAAAGACGCTCTCGAGCATCGGGGCCGCTTCGCCAAACAACACCACGTGCCGGCTGCGCTGGGCAGCCAAACGGGCCAAATCCGCCCAGGGCAGGCCTTTGTCCCGCCCGCCCAGCAACAAAACGATTGGGCGGCTGAAGGAGAGCAGCGCAGCTTCTGTGCGTTGCGGCGCAGTGGCGATCGAGTCGTTGTACCAATCAGCCTCATTCAAACTGCGCACCCACTCCAAACGATGCGGAGCGCCATGGAAGCCCTGCACGCCGGCCCGCAGCGCTTCTGCATCGGCTCCCGCCGCTGCGGCAATTGCGCAGGCCGCCAGCACATTGGACAGGTTATGGTCGCCGATCAGCTGGACTTGATTGACCTGCAAGATCGCCGTCTCTCCTTGAGCGCTGCGCAGCCATACCTGGCCGTCACGCACGCAAGTGCCGTTCTGCCCAAAGGGCAGCTCGCCATGTCCAAAACTCCACAACTGGCCGCGTACCAGGTTTGCCAGCGCCCAGGTAGCCGCATCCTCGCGATTCAGCACGGCAATGTCGCCGGTCATCTGAAAGTCCAAAATACGCGCTTTGGCCGCGGTATAGGCCTCCATGGTGCCATGGCGGTCCAAGTGATTGGGCGCCAGGTTGAGGATGGCCGCCACACTGGGTGAGCGCGTCATCCATTCGAGCTGGAAGCTGGAGAGCTCCATCACGGCCACATCGTCTGCTTGCATCTCGTCCATGTCGGCCAGTAGCGGGTTGCCAATATTGCCGCCGACCCAGGCCCGGCGCACGCCGCGCCCCTGAATGGCGGCCAGCATGCGGCCCACCAGCATGGTGGTGGTGGTCTTCCCGGCCGAGCCGGTGATGCCGACCACTCGGCAGGGAGCCAGCTCCAGAAAGAGCTGCGAATCATTGCTGATCAGCAGGTCGCGCGCCCGGGCTTCGGCCACCAGTGGGTTATCGACCGGGACGCCACCGGAGACAAACAACACCTCTGCGCCGTCGAGCAGCTGCAACGGATGGCCGCCCAACTGCCATTCGACCGGCAGATTAGCCAAACGTTGCTGGGCCTCGGCCAGCTCTGCCTGCGAACGGGCATCGTTCAGCACGACTTGCGCGCCGCGGCCCGCCGCAAAGACGGCAGTAGCCTGACCCTGGCGGCCGGCTCCTACAACCACCACGCGAGTTCCTTCCCAGTCGATCACATCACACCATCGCCAAGGCCACGCCGATCATGGCAAACAACAGGCTCACCAGCCAAAAACGCTGCACGATCTGGGTTTCACTCCAGCCGGAAAGTTCGAAATGCAAATGGATCGGCGACATCCGGAACAGACGCCGGCCGCCCGTCAGGCGGAAATAGCCCACTTGCAAGACCACGCTGAGGATCTCGCTGGTGGGAATAATGCAAATGATGGGGTACAAGATCCAGTGCCCGGTCATCAGCGCAACCACACCCAGAGTGGCCCCCAAAGCCACCGAACCCGTATCGCCCATGATCAGCTGGGCCGGGTGCACGTTGAACCACAAAAAGCCGAACAAAGCGCCCACCAGGGTGAAACAGAACTGACCCAGGAAGACCTGGCCTTGCAGTAGGGCAATCCCACCAAATGTGGCAAAAGCCGTGGCGGCGATCAATCCAGACAGGCCGTCCAGCCCATCCGTAAAGTTGACTGCATTGGCCGAACCGGCGATGATGATCATTGCCACCGGATAGAAGAGCCAACCCAGGTCGAATTCGTTGCGAAAGCCCGGCAGGTACATGTCTGGCACATGCAAGAAGTCGTGCAGCACAAAAGCCAGGGCGCCGGCCAGCAGCATTTGGATCAGGAACTTGGTGCGAGCGCGCATGCCTTCGCCGATCTCACGCTGGCGCAGTTTGCGCCAGTCGTCCAGCCCACCCAGCGCGCCAAAAGCGATCATGGCCCCCAGCGGCACCAGGATCGAGCGCCCCACCAAGCTCAGACCGATCAGCGGCACCGCGTTGAGCAGGATGGTCACCAAGAGCACCGGCAGAATGAACATCACCCCACCCATGGTGGGCGTGCCAACTTTCACGGTGTGGTGCCGCTGGGGGGCCTCCAAGCGGATGCTGTCGCCGACTTTGAGCGAACGCAAAATACGAATCAGTGGTCCGCCCCAAATGACCGTCATAATGAAGCTGACCCCGGCAAGCACCAGGGCGGCGCCGCTACCACTCATTCTGTCTGCTCCACTTCCCGCCGCTGTTCCAACTGCGGCACGATGGTTTCCATCTTGACGGCGCGCGAACCCTTGACCAGCACCACATCGCCCGGTGAAAGCCGCTGCTTCAAGTGCTCCAGGGCGCCTTCACTGGTCTCAAACTCGTGGATTGCCGCGGCATCCAGCCCATGGGCCCGCGCCGTTTCGGCGATCAGATGCGCCCGTGAACCCACGGTGACCAGCGCATCCGCGGCTTTGGCCGCCAACATGCCCACCATTTGGTGCCCCTGGGCTTCGTAGGGGCCTAACTCCAACATGTCGCCCAGTACCGCGATCTTGCGGCCGTCCAGTTCACTCAGCAGGTTGAGGGCCGCCATGGTCGATTCGGGTGAGGCGTTATAGGTGTCGTCCAACAGCAGTGACCCGTTGCGCCCGGGCACGGTTACCAAACGCAGCTGCGGGTTGCCGATCCGCAAGCCCGTCAGGATCTCGGCCCAGTCCATGCCTTCCACCAGGCCCACGGCAGCCGCCCGCAGGGCAGTGTGCACCGAATGGCGGCCAATCAGGGGAATGCGCACATGCAGGGTTTCGCCCTGGTAGTGCAGTTGAAAGCGCACACCGTCCAGGCCCAGGCCCTCAATATTGTCGGCCCACAAATCCGCCGCCGGGTCTGTGCCGTAAAAGAATACCCGCGCCGGCGTCTCAGCGGCCATGCGCTTAACATTCTCATCATCTATATTCAGGATGGCCACTCCATGGCTGGGCAGCGCCCGCACCAGTTCCGCCTTGCCCTGATAAATGGCCTCTTGCGAACCGGCCCGCTCGGCATGCACCGTGCCGATGTTGGTGATCACGCCCACTTCGGGCACGGCAATGTCAGCCAGCAAGGCGATCTCGCCGATCAGGTAGAAGCCCATCTCCAGCACAGCGCACTGGTGCTCTTCGGTCAGTGAAAGCACACTCAGCGGCAGACCGATCTCATTGTTGAAGTTGCCGCTGGACTTGTAGGTATTGAACCGCTGTGAAAGCACTTCAGCAGTGAGTTCCTTGGTGGTGGTCTTGCCGACACTACCGGTAATGCCGATCACACGCAGCTGAGTCAACTTGCGGCGCCAGAAAGCCGCCGTTTTTTGCAGGGCGGCCAGGCTGTCTTCCACGCGGATGCACAGCGGCGTGGACCAGACGAAGTCGGCGGCGGGCGGCCCCTGGCGCAGGTCCAGCACCGGCCGCCAGCCGCCCGGCAGCTCACGGTCCACCAAGGCCACGCTGGCTCCATTAGCAAAGGCGGCTTGCACATAGTCGTGGCCATCCACATGCTCGCCCTTAAAGGCCACAAACAGCATGCCGCCCTGGGCCGCACGCGAGTCATGCGTAGCGCCGGTCACCGGCTGCCCGGCACCCGCTGGGCGCTGGCCGCTCAGAGCTTCAACCAGGTCGGCGATTGTCAGCATTAGTCGCCCTGTCCTTGCGCCAGGCGCTGGTTGTCGGGAGGAATATTCATCAGCACCACCAGGCGCTCGACGATATCGGCGAAAGCCGGGGCCGCCACTTCGGAGGCCCAGATGGAACTTTCCGGGCGTTCGATCCAGACAAAGACGATGAAACGCGGGTCGTCCACGGGACCCCAACCAATGAAAGAGGTGTTGGTCTGGTTGGGGTCATACGTGCCGTTAGGTGTCGGGATCTGCGCCGTGCCGGTCTTGCCCGCCAGGCGGTACCCCGGCACCATGGCCAGCGAGGATTCGTATTCCAAAGAGTCCGCCAGCATGTTGGTCATGGTGCGCGCCGTCTCAGCGGAGATAGGTGCACCGGCATATTGCGGCGATAAGCTGTACTGCGAACCGTCTTGCACCACGGCTTTGACAATATGCGGGATGGCCATCTTGCCGTCATTGACAAAGGCCGAGACCGACATCACCATCTGCATCGGGGTAACGGCCAGGCCTTGGCCAAAGGAATTGGTCACCAAGTCGGAGGGATACCATCCAGCGACGGCCGGGGTGCGCAGTGAGCCAAGTTGTTCGTTGGCCATGTCCACCCCTGTGGGACGGCCAAAGCCAAAAGCTTCTACATATTCGTAAAATTTCTCCGCGCCGACTTTGTTCACAGCTAGGTCAGCCAGGCAGACATTTAGTGAGTGCTGCATGCAGCCCAGGATGGTCTGGTCGCCCCAGGCCGCCCCGTTCCAGTTACGCACTGTGATGCCGCCATGACTGAAAACGCCCTTGTCTGGGTAGACCTGTTCCGGGTACGAAACTCCCATATCAAAGGCGGCTGCCACCGTGATGACCTTGAAAATCGAGCCGGGCTCATACACCTGTCCCACGGCGCGGTTGTATGGGCGGTCGCCATCGTATAGTTCGGTGTACGTCTGGTAATTGTTCAGGTCCAGGCGCGGGGTGGAAGTCATGGCCAGGATCTCGCCGTTGCGCGGGTCCATCACGATCGCGGTGGCCGATTCAGCGCCGCTGAGCAGGATATGCTCATCGAGCACATCCTCCACCATAGTCTGAATTTCGCGGTCCAGGGTCAGCACCAGGCTGGCCCCGCCGGGAATATTGGGCAGGACTTCCGCCTGGTTGGGGTCTGTCGGCACCCAAATACTTTCCGGCACTCCGGCCAGCAAGTCCTGGTATTGTTGCTCCACGCCAAAGTTGCCGTAATTGTCCTGGTTAACAAAACCCAACACATTCGAGGCCAAGTCGAATTCTGGGTAGCTGCGCGCCAAATGCTGGCGGCATTCCAAAGCGATCAGGGCGGGGTCATTAGAGCAGGCTCGGCCTTCGGAGGGTTCCCGTTCGGCATTGTAGTTGCGCAGCAGGTTGACCTTCTCCGGCAGGATGTAGTCGGCCAGCACGACATAGACCAGGCTGTTCTCCTGTCCGTAGGCGATCAACTCCAGCACGCGGTTGTAATCGGCGCCGACCAGGGAGCTAAGCGCCAGGGCTATGGCCTTTGGCGCCTCGCCGCGGAGCGACGCAAGATTAACTCCAACTTCATATACCGTGCGATTTCCAGCCAATAAACTACCATTGCGGTCATAAATCTCTCCCCGAGGTGGGTAGATAGTGGTGTACAAGCGACTGTAGAACTTGCTCTGGTCAATGAAAGCTTCTGCCTGGGCGCCAGTCTGCAAAGCGAAGGCGCGCCAGAAGATCAACACGCCCACGAGGCCAAAGACCGCCGCGCTAAAGAAGTAGCGCCAGGAATGCAGCCGAGGCATGGCTAAAAGCCCCCCAGGTCAGCAAACAGTTCACCCACCCAGTCGAATAAAGATTGTGTGTAGCTCTCCGGCATGCGGAACAGCGCGCCGAAGCGGCTGCCAGCGCCAGGCGCCAGCTGGGCGCCCTGTGGGCGGCCCAAGTACTCAGGCACATACAAGTAGGTGATGGCGTGTGGCGAGAGCGGCTTAAAACCCAGTTCGCCAGCGCGTTGCTGCATAACTTCTGTAGAGCTGATAAACGCCAGTTGGGTCTTAAGGTCCTCAATGCGCTGTTCAGCGTCAGAGATTTCCCGGCGAGAATACAGCACCAAGCGGCCAGCCGTGGCGGCCCGGGCAGTGATGTTCAGATACAAGGCGCCGACCAGCGAAATCGCCACCAGAGCCGCGGCAATGTAGCCGATGATCTGCATTTGGCGACGCCAGGGCGCCTGATTGTATGCTTGCAAAATGTCTTTCGAGCGTTTAAACATTTTCGTACTCCTCACCACTTTCGGGTGCATGGCTCATGCCAGACCCTAGGCGAGTTTGCTGCTATAGCTTTTCCGCCACCCGCAGGCGCGCACTGCGCGCCCGGGGGTTGCTGGTCACTTCCGCATCGCTGGGGCGAACGGGCTTGCGGGAGATCTCTTTCAAGCTGGCCTGGTGACCACAGGTGCAGCTCGGTTGCCCCGCGGGGCAAATACAGTCTCGGCTTTCCTGTCGCATGAACTGCTTCACCAGGCGATCCTCCAGTGAATGAAAGGAGATCACCGCCAGCCGCCCACCCACTCGCAAAGCGGTTAGGGCCTGTGGCAGGCTGTGCTCAATGGTCTGCAGTTCGCCATTCACCGCGATGCGCAGCGCCTGAAAGCTGCGTGTGGCCGGGTGAACTCCGCTGCGTTTGCCACCCAGCGCCGCTGCGATCAGCTCCGCCAGCTGGGTGGTGGTGTGCAACGGCCGGGCTCTCACGATCGCCCGGGCCAGCTTGCGGGCCTGGCGCTCCTCCCCATAATGGAAGAGTACATCCGCCAGCTCGGCTTCGCTCCAGTCATTGACCACGTCAGCGGCGGTCAAGGCAGCCTGCGGGTTAAAGCGCATATCCAGCGGACCTTGCTGCTGGAAGGAAAAACCCCGCTCGGCGTTGTCGAACTGCAGCGAGGAGCTGCCCAGGTCCAGCAAAATGCCATCCACATCGTCCCAGCCCAGTTCGCTGAGGCGCTGTGGCAGCTCCGCATAAGAGCTGTGCCGCAGGTGCGCCCGGCCGGCAAAAGCCGCCAGACGCTGCGCGGCCCGCGCCAGGGCTTGCGCATCCACATCCAGCCCCAGCAGCTGGCCGCCGGGGGCGCTGGCCGTCAGGATGCCGGCGGCGTGCCCGCCCAAACCCAGCGTGCCGTCTACGTACCGGCCGCCATCTCGGGGTTGCAGAGCCGCCAAGACTTCTTGGTAAAGTACAGGTACATGGGTGAACTCAGCTTGTGGGTCACCCATTGCCAGAGGCGCTCATGTCGATCTGAGAGTAGCCTTCAGCCGCGTCCTTCATAATGCGTGCCGCTTCTTCGTTCCATTCCGCCGGCGGCCAGATCTCAAAATAATCGCCGGAGCCAACCAGCACCACATCGGCGTCCAGGCCGCGCTTGTTGCGCAAGAACTGTGGGACCATAATGCGCCCACTGCTGTCGGGTGCGATGCGCTCTGCTTGCGAAAACCACAAACGGGACAGCTGCCGCATGCGCAGGTCGGTGATGTTTTGTTCCTGCAGCACCTTGCTGCGCGCCTCGAAGTATTCCTTCGGCATCACCACCACGTTCGAATCAAAACCCATGGTGATATAGCCGCCATCTTCCAGAAGCTGGCGGAAACGCGCCGGAACCGTCAGACGGCCCTTGGCATCAATCGAGTGGTGGTATTCTCCCAGGAACATAAGTTCTATCCTGTGGTTAATGGCAGAGACGCCGGAGAAATCACCGGCGTCCCACTTTATGCCACTTCATGCCACAATGCGACTATTTTACGGGAATTCGCCTCAGAACGCAAGCGTTTTGTGGGATTTGGGTTGAATTGCCACAATAAAAAAGTCCGCCGTTAGGCGGACTTTTCAAGCAAGAACACACAGCAGCTAAGGGAGCCGTCGTTCTATACGGGGATCCATCCAAAAACCGCGCCCTTCCAAGGAACGCCCCCCATTCTCACTAACGATCAAAACCAAACTGATCTCTTCCCCTGCCAGCTCTGAGAGATCTGCTTCAATCTCGTGACGCATGTCGTCGGCTTCCTCGGCCCATTCCAGCAGGCGCCGGCGAGTGCCGTCCGGCCACTGTGCTTCCACGTAGAAGAGCAGTCTGCAACCTGGATTCTCATCCATACAACCCACCGTGGCCGCAAAATGATCACCCTCTTGCAGAGTAATCGGTGGGAAAAAGCCAGCAATAAAGTTGCCGCTCTGGTTATTCGGTTTCACTTCCAAGACAGGTGGGTTGTCACTAGTACTTGCTTCTAAGCTCGGGTCGGAATTGATGCGCACATAACCTTGCAGCAAACCTAGGTCGTCGTCTTCTCCCTCACAAGGCAAGAAGGTCGCCCGACCACTGTCCCAACGTGTCAAGCAAGCCACATGGATAAAGTCGTAGACAACGCCAGCCGGCAACTCAGGTACGCTCAGGGTGGCCTCAAGCGGCTGGTTGCCGTCCGCCCCCACCCCAAAGCGCTCACCAGCAGGGTTGCGCAACAGCCATTCGCCGGCATACTCGCCGGAGCGGTCTGGCGCAGTCATGCGCAGCGAGATCTCGACAATCTCGCCTGCGGGCACATCGGGCAGGGCTTGCTCTTGAACCGCGCCAAAGGTTTCGCCGCCGCTGTGCACCAAGGCATAGCCGTCGCCCCAATCACAGGTGCCGCGGTTGGTCACCAGCCAGGTTTTGGTGAAATGCGTGCCTGGCATTACTTCTGTGCCATCCTGAACCGGCACATCCAGAATGACATGCTCAATGAACTCCGCCTGGTCACAGGCAGCCGCCGGGACTGCGGTAGAGCAGGCCGCCAAAGCCAACGAGATCGCAATCAAAGGAACAAGATGTTTCATACGAGAGATTATACCGAGTCGTTATCCGGGCTCAATGGCAGGCTCGGCTGCAGCAGCCTGGCCCTGCATGGCCTTATAGGTTTCGGCGCGGTAGGCAGCATGCAGCAGGTCTGGCAGGTTGGTTTGCGCGCCCGCGGCGCGATAGGCGGCTTTTTCCGCCCAAACGCGGTTCACCATAAAGGGCTCATCCGCCTGCAGGTCACGCGTGTCAAAGAACAATCCCAGCAACGGATGGCGGCGGCGCAGGTCAGCCAGCCAGTCCCGCCCCACCCCTGTTGCCGAGTAGGGGAAGGAGAAGTGCACCCGCTCCGTGCCGGTGATTTTCTGCACGTCCTGCGCAGAGCCGACGATTTCGGTTTCGGCCTCCTCCGGCGCAAGCTGTGCGATCTTGATGTGCCGCCGGGTGTGGGCGCCCACTGTGAAGCCGTCGCTATGCAACTGCTGCACCTGGGCGCGGGTCATATAAGGCTGGCGGTCACGCAAATATTCCGCCATATCAATCCCCAGCATGCGCGCCGCCATATCGATCACAGGCTCGTCCACTCCGCCCAGGCCCATCACCCAGGTGTTGAAACTGGCCGCGTCAGTCAGGCGGGTCTCCATGGCGTTGTTGATGCTGGTCACCACCATCTTGACCGTGTCCGGGGCCAGTTGGCGGATGGCTTCCACGCACAGTGAAGCCTTGTTGCGATAGAACATGCTCTGGTTATCCAGCCAATTGGTGGTGACGTAAAAAGTACAGGGAATGCTGTATTTCAGCAGCAAAGGCCGGGCGACCGTGAAACATTCGGCAAAGCCGTCGTCAAAAGAAAGGTGCAGCGCGCCGCGCGGCAGGCTGCGCCCATGCAGGCGATGCGCTTCGATCTGCTCGTCGGTGACGGGGTGATAGCGCTTTTTGATGTAGCGCAAAGCCGCTTCAAAGCGTTCCACGCGTTCCGGTGGATAGAGGTGCTGGATGTGCGGCAAGCGCTTGTCCGAAACCGCATGATAGAAGATCCCCACCACGTCACGCCGCACCAGGTAAGGGTAAAGTCCCAAAGGAATGGCCATGCGCACGGCTTTGGCCAGTTTGCCCGCGGTCTTCTTCATGTAAAGGCCATATCTCCATCGCAAAATGTTTGCGTCAGCTTAGGCAGAGCCTGGTCCAGTGGACTGCCCGGCTTATGCGGGTGCAGCTGCAGGATGCGCTGCTTGCGATGCAGCAGCCAGGGCAGCCGCCCGCCGGCAAAGGGTTCTGCTAACCCAGCCGGACCCTCGATCAGGTCGCTCTGCTGGCGCGCAGCCAGCTGCACAGCGGCTGTCGCCAGCAGGTCAGCCGGCGCGCCAGGCGCCAGGTGATAGTCCAGCACTTTCAAGACCTTGCGGCCGCGCAGCCGGGAGCTTTGAAAGCAAGCAAAGCCCCACTCTTCGTCGCCGGGGCCGCTCAAGGCCCAAGCGCTCTGTGCGAACTCCGCGCGGCTGTCGGTGAAGCCATAATTCAAGCCCTCGCTGGCGGACTGCCCGGCCGGCGCCACCCAGGGCTGCGCCAGCATCCAGTTGACCACCGCCTGGCTGCGCACAAAGCCGGTGTGCTCGGCAGGCAAAGCAAAGCCGGGGACTGCCTGGATGGGCTGCATGCGCAGCCCGCCGGCGGCAGGCGACAGCCGGCGGCGCAATTTGCGGTTGAGCCAGGGCCGCAAAAATGGCTTAAACAAATGCTCGAAGAGACGATTGATGCGCGGCTCGGTCTTTTCCACGGACCAACGCACACCCACAAAGGACAACAGCTTACGCAGCAGGCGCAAAACCAGCGTGACCGGGTTGTACGCCGCCCAACCGCCCAGGTCCAGCTGGACGTACTCGAGCGGCTGGGCCTCGACAAAACCGAACTTGGCGGAGACGCGCCGCGCCGGGGCGCTGCCCACGATGGCCAGATCCACATCCAGGTCTAGAGCGGCCTGCATCAGGGCTGAACCCAGGCCGCGGCCCAGATAGCCCGGGGCCACGCCCCAGGTGGTCAGCCAATGGACCCGCGCCAGCCGGCCGCCCACCTGCAGCATGACCGCCATCAAGCCAAAGTACCCCACCGGCGCACCCCCGGCTTTGGCCAGCAGCAGGGCTACATCGTCGGGTTGCGCATGCGGGTTGTGGCTGTGTGCCCGGGCGCGATGAATGGTGATGGGGATGAAAGCCTGGGGAGCTGCGTTGCCCACCAGGCGCGCGGCCAAGTCTGGCAGTTCAGCCAGGCGGATGCGCTCAATGGAAATGCCTTCCAAAGCCATAGGCGGATGATACCAGCCTTAGGCAAAGCGGCGCAGCACGCTCTGCACCTGGGCCAGATAGCCGCTCCCAAACAGATTGAGATGGTTGAGCAGATGATACACGTTGTAGATCGGCAGGCGTTCACGCCAGCCCGGCGTCAAGTTGGCAACTTCTGCGTAGGCTGCATAAAAAGCCGTCGGAAAGCCGCCAAACAGCGCGGTCATGCCCAGTTCCGCCTCGGCCCAGCCGTAATGAGCCGCCGGGTCGATCAGCGCCGGCTGGCCCCGCGCATCGCTGATGGCGTTGCCCGCCCAGAGGTCGCCGTGGATCAACACGGCAGGCTGGGCGGGCAGCAGCTGCAGCAGGCACTGCGCCAAGCGTTCTACCGCCATCAGATCGGCCGCCTCTAGCCGCCCTGTCCTTCGCGCCAAGCGTGCTTGATACAGCAAGCGGTGTTGGGCGAAAAACTCGTGACCGTTAGCCGTCCAGGGATTGGGCTGGGGCGTTGTACCCAGGTAGTTGTCGTGTTCAAAGCCAAAGTGCGCATGGGGCTGGCTGTGCAGCGCCGCCAGTTGGCGCCCGAGCGTCTGCCAGTAATCCGGAGCTGGCTCGGCAGGCGCCAGGTCCTCCAGCAGCAGGAAATCCGCGCCGCACAAGAAAACCTGCGGGATGCGCAGTCCGCTGCGCACCGCGCTCAGGGCCGCCAACCCCTCGGCCTCACGGGCAAACATGTCCGCCGGGGCGAACGCATTGGTCTTCAGGAAGTAGCCAGCCCCGTCTGCCATGCGCAGCCGGGCGCCGTGATTGATGCAGCCACCGCTCACCGGTTGGCGGCTGCGCAGCTCCCCATGGCCGGCTTGCGCCAGCCAGTCGGCTACGGCCTGCGGGATCACGCCGGGGTCACGCGGCCCGCCTCCAGCTCGGCCAGCAGCTTCTCCACACTGCGCTCGATGATGTCATAAGCGTCATTAAAGCCGTTCGGGCCGGCATACCAGGGGTCTGGCACGCTCATGTCTCCGCCGGCTTGCGGGTCAAATTCGCGCATCAGCCGAATTTTGGCGCGCTGTGCCGCGTTCTGGGCCAGGGTTTCCAGGTTGAGTTTGTTCTGCGGATCCATGGCGATGATCAGGTCAAAGCTGTCCAGGTCGGCCGCTTTCACCTGGCGGGCACGGTCGGTGTAGTGAAAGCCGCGCCGGGCTGCAGTGCGCACCATACGCTCATCGGGCGGCTCGCCCACATGCCAGTCGCCCGTACCGGCCGAATCAACCGCGTATTTCTCAGCCAGCCCCGCTTCGGCGGCCTTGTGCTCAAACAAGCGCGCCCCCAAAGGGCTGCGGATGATATTGCCAAGACAAACAAACAGCACGCGCCTGGGTTCAGCCATACGACAATTCTATCGCTTGCGCGCCCTGGGCTTGGCGGCAGCCTTCTTCGGCGCCTCAGCTTCCTGATAGACGGCAGCGTCCAAAGCCGCCACAGCCGCCATATTGACGATATCGCGCACTTCATCGCCGGTCTGCAGCACCTGGATCGGCGCACCCAACCCCAACAAGATCGGGCCAATCGTCTGGGCCTTGCCCAGCCGGTTGAGCAGCTTGTAGCTAATGTTGGCCGCCTCCAGCGACGGGAAGACCAGCACATTGGCATTTTGCACCCGGCTGAAGGGATAGCGCTGCTGCACGATCTCCGTCACCACGGCAGTGTCCGCCTGCATTTCACCATCCACCAGCAGGTCCGGGCGGCGCTGGCGCACCAGCTCCACCGCATCCCGCACTTTGGCCGAGGAGGGGTGCGGCGTGCTGCCAAAATTGGAGAACGACAGCATCGCCACGCGCGGCTCCAAGCCGATCTTCTGGGCAAAATCGGCGGCCAGGATGGCGATGTCCGCCAGCGCGTGCTTGTCCGGGTCGATGTTGACCGTGGCATCGGTGAAGAGGTACACGCGCTGTTCAACGATCATGATGTATACGCCGCACACCAGGTTGACGTCCGGTGCGGTGTGGTGCACCTGCAGCGCAGGGCGGATCACTTCGGGGTATTCGAAGGTGCGCCCGGAAACCATCGCATCCGCGTCGCCCAGTTTGACCATCATGGCGCCGAACACATTGCGGTCACGCAGCTGCTTTTCAGCATTGGCCAGGGTGCCACCCCGGCGCTGGCGCAGCTGGTACAAGTCTTCTGTGTATTCCGGCATGCGCTCAAAGTTGCGGATGTCGACCACCTCCGGCTCATAACGCAGGCCCAACTCCTGCAGCTCTTCGGCCAGCACTTCCGGCCGGGCGATCAGGATCGGGTGGGCAATGCCTTCGTGCTCCAGTTGGGCCGCGGCGCGCAGCACCTTGCTGTCTTCGCCCTCAGGAAAGACCACGCGCATCAGCTTGGGCAGCTGTTTGGCGCGGTTCATGAAGTACTGGCGCACCTGCTGGCCGCGGCCCTGGCGCGCCGCCAGATCGTCGCGGTACTTCTCAATGTCGACCTGCATGCGTGCCACTCCGCTGCGCATGGCCGCTTCGGCCACAGCCGGCGCCTCCCATAACAGCACCCGCGAGTCAAATGGCGTGGGGATGATGTAGTCCGGTCCGAACTTGAGCGAGCCCACACCATAGGCGCGCAGCACCGAGTCAGGCACGTCTTCCTTTGCCAGGGCCGCCAGTGCTTTGGCCGCGGCCACCTTCATATCCTCGTTGATATGCGTGGCGCGCACGTCCAGCGCGCCACGAAAAATGAAGGGGAAGCCCAGCACATTATTGATTTGGTTGGGGTAGTCCGAGCGTCCGGTGGCCACGATGGCATCTGGGCGGGCTGCTTTGGCCACTTCGTAGCGGATCTCAGGGTCTGGG
>JAHCII010000021.1 GCA_026129305.1 Anaerolineales bacterium | reverse complement strand
ATGCGCCAGTATGCCGGCTATTCCAGCGCGGCTGAATCCAACAAACGCTACCGCTACCTGCTGGAGCAGGGCCAGTCCGGCCTGTCTGTGGCCTTTGACCTGCCCACCCAGATCGGCTACGACGCCGATGACCCAATGGCCATGGGCGAGGTCGGCAAGGTCGGCGTCAGCATCTCCTCGTTGGAGGATATGCAGACCCTGTTTGAAGGCATCCCCCTGGACAAGGTCTCCACCAGCATGACCATCAACGCCCCGGCGGCCGTGCTGCTGGCCATGTATGTGGCCGTGGGCAAACGCCAGGGCGTGCGACCCAGCCAACTGCGCGGCACAGTGCAGAACGATATCCTCAAAGAATACATCGCCCGCGGCACCTACATCTTCCCCCCCGGGCCGTCCATGCGCCTGATCACCGACCTATTCCGCTACTGCGCGCAGGAAGTGCCGCGCTGGAACACCATCAGCATTTCCGGCTACCATATCCGTGAGGCCGGCTCCACCGCCGCGCAGGAAGTGGCTTTCACCCTGGCCAACGGCATCGCCTATGTGCAAGAGGCCCTGAACGCCGGCCTGGACCTGGAAGCCTTTGCCGCCCAGATCTCATTTTTTTTCAATGCGCACAACAATTTTCTGGAAGAAGTCGCCAAATTCCGCGCCGCCCGCCGGCTGTGGGCGCGCATCATGCGCGGGCGCTTCGGCGCCCAAAGTGCTGCGGCCTGTAAGCTGCGTTTCCATGCGCAGACCGCCGGCTCCACCCTGACAGCCCAGCAGCCGGAGAACAACGTGGCCCGCGTCACGGTTCAAGCCCTGGCGGCCGTGATGGGCGGCGCCCAGTCGCTGCACACCAACAGCATGGACGAAGCTCTGTGGCTGCCGACCGAGCAAGCCGTGCGCGTGGCGCTGCGCACCCAGCAGATCCTGGCGCACGAAACCAAGGCCGGCGACACGGTGGACCCGCTGGGCGGCTCCTACGCGCTGGAATATTTGACCAATGCGATTGAAGAGCAAGCCGGCGGCTATTTGCAAGAGATCGAGCAGCGCGGCGGCGCTCTGGCCGCCATCGAGGCTGGCTACATCCAGGGCGAGATCCAGTCTGCCGCCTACAGCTTCCAGCAAGCGCTGGAGAGCGGCGAAGAGATCGTGGTCGGCGTCAACGCCTACGCCAGCCAGGAAAGCCTGAGCCTGGAACGTTTGCAAATCGACCCGGCCATTGAAGCCGAGCAGGTGGCTCGCCTGGCGGCCTTGCGCGCTGGCCGTAACACGGCCAAGGTCGCCGAGCTACTTGGCCAACTGGAAGCCGCCGCCCGCGGCAGCGAGAACCTGCTGCCGCTGTTCATTACCTGTGTGGAGAACGACGTCACCTTGGGAGAGATCTGCGGGTGTTTGCGCGCGGTGTGGGGTGAGTACCAGCCCCCCGCCACCGCTTAGGAGCCTTATGCCGGGTTTTATCAAGAAAATCGACCACATCGCGGTCGTCGTGGACGACATCAGCCAAGCGTTGACCTTTTGGCAGGACACGCTGGGCATGCAACTCTCGCATATGGAGGACGTCCCCAGTGAAGGTTCGCTGGTGGCCTTTTTGCCCACCGGCGAAAGCGAAGTCGAGCTGGTGCAGCCGACTGGCCAGGACAATGGCGTGGCGCGTTTCCTCAAGAAGCACGGCCCAGGCATGCACCACATTTGCTTCGAGGTCTATGACATCCAGAAGACCATGGCTCACCTCAAGGAAAAACAGGTGCGCCTGATCAACAGCGAACCGATCATCGGCACTGGCGGCAAGAAGATCGCCTTCATCCACCCGGAGAGCAGCTATGGCGTCTTGGTCGAGCTGTATGAACTGAGCGGCAAGGAAGGCGAGATCCGCCTGGACCGCGCCCGCGAACTGGCCGAGCGCGTGCTGAGCGAAGGTCAGACCATGGCCAACGCCGCCATGGATTTCTTGCGCAACCTGCGCGAAGAGTTGAGCAAAGACAGGCGGAACTAAGCAGCCACTAAATAGAGGAAGTGATCTTAAATCGCAGCTCTTTAAAGCTATCTGCCATGTAAGTTAGCAGAGCGTGAATTAACAGGATCACGCCAAACAACTCCAAACTCTCCTCGATGGTTGTCAAGACGTTCTCCGCCGGGTGCTGTGCCCCGTAGGTTTGTTCGAACCAGCCACCAAGCATTTCCATGCCTATGGCTCCAGCTACAAAAACCGATACAGCCAAGAACAATCTGCGCCTGGTAACCTGAGGCAAGCTCAAGAAGAATCGATAATACGCCATGCCAAGCATGATCAAGAGCGGGATGGCGGCCAAAACCCAACCGAAGTAAAACAAGCCGGTAGGATTAAACCAGTCGCGGAAAATCCGAATCAGGCGTTCATGCATCGCCGCAGTTTCGTCTAATGACAGGAAGAAAAACCCCAACGCCAGGAAATTCCAATGCCGGCTCCAACCATCGCCGCTGCTCGTCTTGACCAAACCAATGATTGCCAGCAAAGCTGCGCAGGTGAGCAACAAAAACGACGAATAGTAGGTGGGGACATTGGCTTCCTGATCGAGGTCAAACTTGACCCGGAATCCGGAGAATTGCTGTGGGCCGTCCAACACCTCCAAGATGTCCATCGATACGCTGGCGAAGATAATCAACAAGGCAATGCCGGAAAGATAGACCGCGATCTTTCTGGCGTCCAGCCGGATAAGCGCGTCCTTAGCGGCCTCAACCTCGTTTGTCTGGATCCTGGCCATCCGAAACCAGGTGATACTCGCCTGAAGTAAACGCGTGAAGAGCAAAGCGACAATTGGCAGGATGCGAGTGAGAACTCCGTCCAACATCGACAAGTTTGGAGACAACAGGATCATATAAGGGACAAAGAAGACCAAGCCAAAGGCAAGCAGGATGGTCGGACCGAAAGCAGGGTATTCTGCCGCAACACGCTCGACTTTACCGGCCCACTGCTTGTGCTTCTCTTGCCTGCCAAACATCACAGCCAGCCAGCCAAACCCCAAAACGAGCAGCAACAGGGTGACAGCAAAGACAAAACGTAATTTGGAAAAGCCCAGAAGCCAGATGTTTTTAGGGTCTGCTGGCAGCAAAGTCAGAAGAAGCAGGGCCAGTAAAGCTTCCACGACTCCGAAGCCAAAATACAAGCGCAGAAGCCTTACATTTTCATTTTTCATAACGGCTGAATTATAGTCATTTGCCGGTTGGGCGGTTGACGATGTACAAGCTAAGCAGCACCAGCAGCGCCCCGATAATCAGCGAAGCGTCCAGGCGTTCGTTGAGGAACAATACCCCCATCGTCACGCCCACCACCGGGAACATGTAGGTCACCATGGCCAAGCGCGTCGGCCCCACCGAGTGCAGCAGGTAATAGTAGAAGAGATAGGCCATACACGAACCGACCACCCCCATCCATAGCAACGCTACCCAAGTCATGGGCAGTTGCGGCAACCTCAGCGGCGCCTCGGCCGCTTGGGCGGCGCTCCAGATCACCAGGTCGGCCATCACCAATGGCACAAAGGCCTGCACGGTCGGCACAATACCCTTGGTGGTCTGGCGGGCGAAGACCGTGCTGCCAGCATAAAACAAGACCGCCAGCAACAGCGCCCCCTGGGCCAACAGGTTCATGCGCACATCCCCGCCGGTGTCGCGCAGGGCCAATACCACCACGCCCACGAAGCCGACCAGCAGGCCCAGCACGCGTTGCCGCGTCAGACGGTCATCGCTCAGGGCCACATGCGCGATGATCATGGTGAACAATGGCATGCTGCTGTTGAAGATCGAGGCCACCGCCGAGTCGACGTGCAGTTCGGCCCAGGAAAAAAGCACAAAGGGCACGGCCGTGTTGGTCAGACCCAAGATCAGCATGGCGATGTAACTGCGCCGGTCACGCGGCCACTGCGGTCGCGTCCACAGCAGTACCAAGGCCAAAGCCAGCAGGCCAAACAGGATGCGGTAGGCCACCAGCAGGAACGGGCCTACTTCCTCCAACGCGATCTTGATCCAGAAAAACGAAGTGCCCCAGGCCAGGCTGAGGCCGATGAATGCCAGCCAGTCTTTTGTTTTCATAGGCTATAGATTCTAGCACCGCCGGCTTCCTTACGTGCCACACATCCCCATTCGTTTGTGATATTATTAACAAGTAACTTTCTTCGCCAAGGGCAGCCATGAGTACACCTGCTTTCATTAAGCTCACTGATCTATCCAAAAGCTATCAGGAAGCCGGGCAAAGCCTGCACGTACTGCGCGGGGCCGAGCTGGAGATCGCCAAGGGCGAATTCGTCGCTCTGGTGGGCGCCAGCGGCAGCGGCAAAAGCACGCTGCTCAACCTGCTCAGCGGCATTGATCGCGCCGACCAAGGCGAGATCTGGGTCAACGGCCAAAAACTGAGCGCCATGGATGAAGGCCAGCGCACCCTCTTTCGTCGCCAAAACATCGGCTTCGTCTTCCAATTTTTCAACCTGCTGCCAACCCTGACCGTGCGGGAAAACGTGGCCCTGCCGCGTGAGCTGGCTGGCGCCAGCGCGGCGCAGGCCGCCGCCAAAGCCGATGAACTGCTCCAGTGGGTCGGCCTGGCCGAGCGTGCCAACACCTTCCCAGACCGGCTGTCTGGCGGCCAGCAGCAGCGCGTGGCGATCGCCCGGGCGCTGGTGCACAGCCCGCAGCTGGTGCTGGCCGATGAGCCCACCGGCAACCTGGACGAAGAGACCGGCCAACAGGTGATGGACCTGCTGGAGATGCTGACGCGCCAGGCCGGCAATAACCTTTTCATGGCCACACACAACCTGGAAATTGCCAAGCGCGCTGACCGCGTGCTGCACCTGCGTGAAGGCAAGCTGGTGGAATGAGCGCAGCCTCCAGCCGGCCCCCGGCCACCCTGTTCAAAGTCGCCTGGCGCTACCTGCTCAGCCATCCGCTGCAAAGCCTGCTGATGCTGCTGGGCATCACCCTGGGCGTGGCCGTGGCGGTCAGCGTGGATGTGGCCAATGCCAGCGCCGCCCGCGCTTTTGACCTCAGCGTGGATGCCGTCGTCGGACGCAGCACGCATTACCTTTCCGCCGGCCCCACCGGCATCCCCGAACAAGACTATGTGCAGCTGCGCCTGGCCGGTCTGGAGCTGCCCATGGCCCCCGTGGTCAGCCAGTTGGTCACCTCGCCGCAGATGGGTGACCTGCCGCTGCAGCTGCTGGGCGTGGATCCCTTTGCCGAAGAGCCCTTCCGTGATTATTTGTACGATGACCAACGCCAGATCGATCCAGCCTTGATCGGCGCCTTCTATACCCTGCCTGGGGCGGTGATGCTCTCCAGCGACATGGCGGCCGCCCACAGTCTGGCGACCGGCGACAGCATTCAACTGGACGTGGGCGGCGTGCTGCGCCCGGCAATCATCGCCGGGCTGCTCACGCCGCAAGACGCCCTGGACCGCCGCGCCTTGGAAGGCCTGGTGCTGGCGGACATCTCCACCGTTCAGGAGTTCAGCGGCCGCCTAGGCGTGCTGGAGCGCGTGGACCTGATCCTGCCCAGCGGCGATACAGCTGCCCTGGCTCGCCTGCAAGCCGCCCTGCCCGCCGGGCTGGACCTGCAGCCTGCCGAAGGTCGCAGCCAGGCCGTGGAACAGATGACGGGCGCCTTTCGCACCAACCTCACCGCGCTCAGCCTGCTGGGCCTGGTGGTCGGCCTCTTCCTGATCTACAACACCATGACCTTTTCCGTGGTGCAGCGCCGCCAAAGCTTTGGCACGCTGCGCGCCCTGGGCGTCAGCAGCCATGAAGTTTTCATCCTGGTGCTGGGCGAGGCCATGCTGGTCGGCTTGGTGGGCTCCGCCCTGGGCATCCTGCTGGGCGTGGTGCTGGGCCGCGGCGCGGTAGACCAGGTTGCCCAAACCATCAATGACGTCTTTTTTACGCTCACCGTACGTGAGGTCAGCCTGCCGGCCAGCAGCCTGGTCAAAGGCGGCCTGCTGGGCATCGTCGCCACGCTGCTGGCCGCCCTAGTGCCGGCTTGGGAGGCGGCCAAGTCGCCGCCGCGGCGCACCATGTCCCGCTCGCAGCTGGAGTTGATCTCCACCAGGCTGCTGGGCCAGGCCGCCCTGCTCGGCGCACTGCTGGCCCTGGCCTCCGGCGCCCTGCTGGCAAGCGTACCGCTGGGCCTGGTGGGTAGCTTCGCCTGCACCTTCGGCGTCACCATCGGCATGGCCCTCACCACGCCCTGGATCACCCGCGGGCTGATGCCCTGGCTGGCCCGCCTGCTGGGCGGGCTGCTGGGGCCGCTGGGTCGCCTGGCGCCGCGAGAGGTCTCGGCGGCCACCAGTCGCACTTCGCCGGCCATCGCGGCATTGATGGTAGCCGTGGCGGTCAGCATCGGCGCCAGCCTGATGGTCAGCAGTTTCCGCGGTGCAGTGATCGACTGGCTGGACCAGATCCTCAGCAACGACGTCTACGGCTCGGTGGCCAGCGCCTCGCTCAGCGAACCGGCCGTGCCGATCAATCCGCATATTCTTGAACAACTGGAGACTTGGCCGGGCGTATTGGCCGTGCACTCCTTGCGCAATATCGAGATCGATTCGCCCTACGGGCCGCTGATGGTCAGCGCCAACAACAACCCCAACGACGGTCATGAGCAGATCTATGTGGAAAAGCAAGGCACGGAAGACGAAGTCTGGGCCGCCGTGCAGGAAGGCGCCGTGATGATCTCGGAGCCGCTGGCCAACCGTCTGGAACTGGGCATGGGCGACGCCATCGAACTGCAGACGCCGGGCGGGCCGCGCGCCTTCCCGATCGCGGCCGTGTTCCGAGATTACACCTCCAGCCGGGGCAATGTGACCATGTGGCAGCCGCAGTACCAAGCCATCTGGCACGACCCCTCGATCTCAGCCTTCTCGCTGCTGCTGGAACCCGGCACAGATCCCGAAGCGGTGGTGGAAGAGCTGCGCCAGGCCTTCAACGCCACCCAATTCCTCAATATCCGCTCCAACGCCGGCCTGCGCGCCGAGACCCTGGAAGTCTTTGACCGCACCTTCCTGATCTCCAGCGCCCTGGAACTGATCACCACTGCCGTGGCCTTTGTCGGCGTGCTGAGCGCCATGCTGGCGCTGCTGCTGGAGAAGCAGCGCCAGATGGGCGTGCTCAAAGCGATCGGCATGAGCGTACGCCAGCTGTGGGGCTTGACCCTGCTGGAGACCGGGCTGATGGGCCTGGTGGCCGGGCTGCTGGCCCTGCCCACCGGCTATTTTGTCGCCCAGATCCTGTTGCAGATCATCAACAAGCGTTCCTTTGGCTGGGCTCTGGACCTGCGCCTGACCCCGCAACCCTTTGTGGAGGCTTTGCTGATCGCAGTGGCCGCTGCCCTGCTGGCCGGGCTGTACCCGGCTTACCGGGCCAGCCAACGCAGCGCGGCCGATGCGATGCGCTTTGACTAAGATGGCCAACAAACTTCTGCTGCCACTGCTCGTCCTGTGCTTGCTGGCTGCCTGCGCCGCCCCGGCCCAAACCGGTGCTGAACCTGCCGCAGGCACCCCATTGCCCACGCCGGAAGGCTTCTTGCGAGCGGACCGGCCGCGCAGCTTCAGCTTCCCGGCAGACTTCGGCCCCCACGAAGACTACCTGACCGAGTGGTGGTACTACACCGGCAACCTGGATACGACGGACGGTCGCCATTTCGGCTACGAGCTGACTTTCTTCCGCATCGGCCTGCAGCCGGCCAGCCAGAGCTTTCCCCGCAGCAGTGATTGGGCCAGCGGGCAAGTCTACATGGCCCACTTCGCCGTCAGCGATGTGGCTGGCCAGCAGTTCCACGCCTTCCAGCGTTTCAGCCGCGGCGCGGCTGGACTGGCCGGCGCACAAGGCCAGCCTTACCAGATCTGGCTGGAAGATTGGCGCGCCGAGCAAACCGGGCCGCACAGCTACCGCCTGCAGGCCAGCCAGGCTGGTGTGCAGCTGGACCTGGAACTGACCGACGTCAAAGGTCCCGTGCTGCACGGCATGGGGGGTTACAGCCAAAAAGGGCCGGATGCCGGCAACGCCTCGTATTACTACACTCAGCCGCGTCTGCTCTCGCAGGGCACGATCCAGTTGGGCGAGCAACGTTTTGAGGTTAGCGGGCTGAGTTGGAAAGATCACGAATTCAGCACCAGCGTGCTCTCTGCGGGCCAGGTCGGCTGGGACTGGTTCTCCGTCCAATTGGACAATGGCTATGAACTGATGGTCTTTGAGCTGCGCCGGGAAGACGGCAGCCGCGACCCCTATTCCAGCGGCACACTGATCCACCCGGACGGGTCCACCACGCACCTGGATGAAAGTGACTTCAGCGTCCAAGTGTTGGGCGAATGGCGCAGCCCGCATTCTGGGGCCAGCTACCCGATGGGCTGGCGCATCCTGGCCCCGGCGCTGCAGCTCGAGCTGGAACTGCAGCCCTTTATGCACGACCAAGAGATGAACATGCGCACCATCTACTGGGAAGGGGCCGTGCGCATCAGCGGCAGCCTGGCCGGCCAGCCAGTGCATGGCGCCGGTTACGTGGAGCTGACCGGCTACGCCGAAGCTTTTGACGGCGATTTCTAAGCCGGATAGAATCGGCTCTATGCAAGAACACCATATCCCCCATTGGGCAGCCCTGGCGCTGGCCGGCCTGCTGGCCGCCTGCGCAGCCCCGGCTCCGGCTGCGCCGCCCACGCCGGCAGTCCAGGATATCTCGCTGGTGGCTTTGGACATTTATTGGGACCAGGACGTGATCGAGGCCCAAGCTAACCAGCCGCTGCGCCTGACCTTGCGCAATGACGGCGCGCTGGATCACAATTTCGAAATCCTCGAACTGGATATCAGTGTGCTGCTCTCTCCCGGCGAAAGCGAAGTGGTCGAATTCGTCGTGGGTCGCAATGGCATCTTTAGTTATTTGTGCAGCATTCCCGGCCATGACGAGGCCGGCATGCTGGGTGAGTTGGTGATTAGCGATCAGTAACAGGCGTACTTATTGCAGCAATCCGCGCCATTTGGGCTATATAATTCGTTAGCTGGGGCGATCAACTGAGAAGCACCCGTCATCGGGTAGAATCTACTGCCAAGTTTGGAAAATATATGCGTTCAAAACCCCCTTACACCCTCCTTAAGAGCAGCCGTTCACGGCGCGGCGGCCGCGGCCGCATCGGTTTCTATCTTTTGTTGGTCCTGTCCATCTTGCTGGTGGCCGCCGGGCTGTGGGTTACCGGCAGCTGGGTCTCTGCGGGCGGCCCCGGGGCGCTGTTCCCCAGCGACACGCCCACACCCACGCTAACCTATACACCCAGCAATACACCCACCGTGACCAATACCCCCACCGAAACGCCCATTCCGGCCACACCCACTGCGGCACAGCCTTTCTTGTATTCAGTGGTGTCCGGGGATACGATCTCCGCCATTGCCGAACGTTTCGGCCTGGATACGGTGGAAGGCCCGATCATCATCATGCTGCTGAACGGCATGAACAACGACAGCGTGCTCTTCGTTGGGCAGGAGCTGATCATCCCCGACCCGAATATGGCGATCCCCTCGCCCACGCCCCTGCCGGAGAACCTGCGCCGCGGCGACCAGATCGAATACTTCGTGCTGCCGGGCGACACTCTGGCGCTGATCGCCGCCCGCTTTGCCAGCACCGAGGCCGCCATCATCTCGGCCAACAGTTTGGACAATCCCAACAACATCTTCGTCGGCCAGATTTTGCTGGTGCCGGTCAACATGGTCACGGCCACGCCCGGCCCTTCACCCACCCCGATCCAATCGCCGACAGCTACTCCCTAAAGCAAAAAAGCTCCCGGACAATCCGGGAGCTTTTTGTTTAGAGGTCAGCACTTCAATCCTCGCCCACCCAGACGACGAAGCTCAGTTGGCGGTCGCCGGCTTGGGCTTCAACCTGCCAGCAACCCTCAGTGGGGAAGATCAATCCCGTAGCCTGGAAGCGAGTAGGGTAGCAGCAGGGGATCTGCGCCACAAGCGGCGCAGCCGGTGCGTCCAGGCGCTGACCGCTTATGTGCAAGGTAACGCCCTCCGGACGGAACCAGCCAACTTTGATCCCGTAGCCTTGCGCGTCCTCATCCCAGACGCCATCCGCATCCTCAGCCGCCCACCAGGCAGAGGCCCAGATACTCTTGTCGCTGTTAACAAAATAGTGTCCGGGCTGCGGAGCCCCGCCAATTGCCGGATCGTCCGGCGGTTGGTCCCAAACAATGGGAGACGGCATGCAGCCCTCAGCCACGGCTGCGGCACATCCAGTCAAAAGGGCCGCCAGCAGGCCCAGCCAGGCAATGTGTTTCTGTGGAGAAGCGATCACACCAAAATCATAGCCCTGCCGGGCGCCGAGCGTCAAGCCAGGCATAGGGATCCGGCCTTGTTTAGGCCGGCGATTCGATGGCGGCGCGCAGTTGTGCCGCCAGCGCGCCAAATTGGGGCGTGTAGCGCTGTGCCTGCCGCCGCGGGCGCGGCAGAGACACGCGCAGATCCAGGCGGATGCTGGCCGGCCGCGGGCTGAGCACCAGCACCCGGTCAGCCAGGTAGACCGCTTCACTGATGTCGTGTGTGACCAGGATAACAGTCGTGCGCTGAGTGCTCCAAATGCGCAGCAGTTCATCCTCCATGCGCTCTCGCGTGATCGCATCCAGCGAGCCGAAAGGCTCATCCATCAGCAATACTTGCGGGTCCTGCACCAGAGCTCGGGCGATCGCCACGCGCTGCGCCATGCCGCCGGACAACTGGCTGGGCAGACTGTCTTCAAACCCTTGCAGGCCTACCAGCTCCAGCATCTGGCTGGCGGCGGTCAAATCTTCGCCGGCCAGCTCCAACGGCAGGCTGATGTTTTGCTGCACCGTGCGCCAGGGCATCAGGTTGGCGTGCTGAAAGACCAGCCCGACCCCCGGCGGCGGACCCTGAACAGCCTGACCGCCCAGGTGCACGCCGCCGCGGCTGGCGGGCAGCAGCCCGCCCAGCACGCGCAGCAAGGTCGACTTGCCACTGCCAGACGGCCCCAGAATGCACAAGAACTCGCCGCGCTGGACGCTGAAGGACAGCTCGTCCAGCACGGGCAACTCCAGCCGGCCGTCACGAAAGGTGACAGCCAGCTGACTGGCCTGAAGCAGGGGTTTAGTCAATGAAGGCATTGCTGTAGGCGGCGTCCAGGTCCAGCGGCTGGGTCAGCAGGCCCATCTCGTGCAGTACGCGGTGCATGTTCTCCCAGGCTTGGGGGTCGGAATACCCCAGGCGGTCTGCCTGCCAAAACTCCATGGAGAGCGCCAGCACCTGCTTCTGGGTGGCTTCGTCGGCCTGGCCCAGTGTCTCCACATACTGCTTGGTGATCTCATAAGCCGCGTCCGGGTCCTGCAGCGTATCCGCAATGCCGCGCATCACCGCCTGGACGAAGGCGCTGATTTGCTCCGGCTGCTCGGCGATCATGGTCTCGTTGGTCAGAATGCCGTTGGCGGCCAGTTGGACATAGTCCGCGACCAGGATGACGTTGATGTCATAGCCTTCGGCGCGCAGCTGCACCGGCTCGTTGTTCAAGTAGCCCACCACGGCTTCCTGCTGATCAGCCGCCAGGGCCGGTACCTGGTTGAAACCGATCGAGTCCAAAGTCACGGCCTGCTCGGCAATGCCGGCCGTGCTCAGCAAGGCGCGCAGACCGATGTAGGTAGCCCCGAACAAGCCGGGCAACCCAATCCGGCGGCCGGCCAGGTCAGCGGGGGCGCTGATCCCGCTATCCGTCTTGGCCACCACCGCCACCGGGTACTGCTGCCACCAGGCGCCTACATACACCACCGGCAGCCCCTGGGCGCGCGCCAGCAGCACCTGTTCGCCGGAGACGATGGCGAAGGGCACTTCGCCCACGCCCACCAGGGCCACGCCGTCGGTCTCAAAGCTGTAATCGAACTCCACCTGGAAGCCCGCTTCAGCAAAGTAACCGCGGGCGTCCGCCACGTAGAAGGGCGCGTACTGCACATTGGGAATGTAACCCATCGGCAGCCGGATGGTTTGCAGCTCGGCTGACGGCTGTGCCGCCGGTGCCGGCTGACAGCCGGCCAACCACAGGCTGAGCAAGACGAATGTGAGCAGAATTTTTTGCACAACAGCTCCTTGGCGTTTCAGGGGACGCCTACCCTTCAGAGGTTTGACTTTTACGCTGCCACCACAGCAAGCGCGCTTCCAGCAGCAGGACCAATCCGTACAGCGTCAGGGCCAGGGCGATCAGCGTGAAGACTGCCACAAACACCAGGGCCGTATCGTAGCCGCCCCGCCCCAGGTTGATCAGGAACCCCAGGCCGCGGTCGGCGCCCACCAGTTCGCCCACCACCGCGCCGATCACCGAGAGTGTGGCGCCGATGCGCAGCCCGCCCAGAAAGACCGGCATGGCCGCCGGCAGTTCCAGCAGGCGGAAGGTCTGCCAGCGGCTGGCGCGCAGCGAGCGCATTAGGTCGTGCAGGTCCTGCGGCACGGCCTGCAAGCCCACCACGGTGTTGATCAACACCGGGAAGAAGACGATCAGCGCACAGATCAACACTTTGGAGAATAATCCCGGCCCGAACCAAATGATCAGCAAGGGGGCGATGGCCACGATGGGCACCGACTGGCTGGCGACCACATAGGGGGCCAGCATGCGCTCCAAGCGCGGCGAGCGCGCCAGCAGGTAGCCCAGGGCCGCCGCAAACAGCGATCCAGACACCAGACCCAGCACGACTTCCTGCAGCGTGACCCAAATGTGGCGTCCCAGGCTGCCGTCGCCCAGCGCACTGAGGAAGCGCGCCCACACCTGCCCGGGGGCCGGCAGAATGAAAGCGGGCAGCTGGCTGCTGCGCACCACACCCTCCCACAGCAGCAGCCCGGCCAGCATTGAGACCAACAGCAAAGCCCAGGTGGCCCGGCGGCCCGCCAGAGGGTTGCTTTGTGTTTTCATCATGGGCAAAAGAAAGCCCCTGCTCCTTCCAGAACAAAGCACGGGGCAACGCAAAAGAAGCGTTTAAAACACAACCCGAAAGGCAATTCGTTGCGAAGCAACGCAACCTTTCGGGGCGCGTAATAAACGACTAACCCGCCTGGTTCCACCAAGCCGGTTATCCCACTGGAAACTTCCAGCGACTTCTTCTATCCGGACTATACCGTCGGCCCCGGAGTTTCACCGGATCCTGCATCCAAAGATGCTCGTGGGCTTTACCACCGATCGGGAATTGCTTACCAGCCCCCCTGCCTGGCGTGGAGTTGCGTTAGCAACTCCAAACGCAGCGATTTGTGCTGCGTAGCGCACCCTGCCCCGAAGATTTGTATTCTGTTGTGGGCACATTATACCAAGCCGGCCTAAACAAACGGCCTGGCGTCTGCCAGGCCGTTTTTGTGCCTACAGGTCAGCACTAGGCGTTGCCGCTTTCGGTGCTCTCGATGGCGGTTAGCGTTTGCTGCACATATTGCTCTGCCAGCAGCAGGTTGCCGTTCGAGCGTTTGATGATGTTGAGGATGCTGCTCATCTTGGAGACTTCCTCCAACTGCTCGTTGACAAACCAGCCCAGGAATTCCTGAGCGATGTAATCGCGTTCTTTGACAGCAATGTCCATCAGCTCGTTGATCTGCTGCGTTACCTCTTGCTCCCACTGCAGCGCCGCACCGACCGCATCTTCCGGGGTCTTGAAGTCGGCCCGGGCTTGCGTCACGGCCGGCACCGCGATGGAGCCACCGGCATCCAGAACGTAGCGTACCAACTTCATGGCGTGGGCATTCTCTTCAGCGGCCTGGTTAAAGAAGATCTGACCGAACAGCAGCATGTCCTCGACCATAAAGTAAGCGGCGATGTTGATGTATTGCATCTGGGCGCCCATCTCTCGCCCGATCTGGGCATTGATGGCTTTTTCCAATGTAGGGCTAATTAGCATTCTTGCTCCTTTTGCATTTTTTGCACGTACAGAGTCTACCATATTTTCACCTTAGTTGATAATTAAAATCACCCAACAGAAAGAATTCGCGAAATACAAGGAATACGATACCAGCCCGACCGGCGATCCGCATAGGCAAGTTCTACAAGTTTAAACAAACAGAGGGCGCCGCTGGCGCCCTCTGCGGTCAAGCCAACTAAACTAGGGGTTGCTGAAACTGCCGCTCGTGCCAGGCAAGGGCAGCAGGAAGGGGTTGTCCGTAGGCACCAGCATCACCTGGATGTTAGGCGCCAGCTTCTGGATGTACTCCAGCGTCAGCACGTTGGGGTTCTGCGCCAGCGCTTCGGCCAGCAGTGCCAGCGCCTGCGCTTCGGCCTCGGCCTGGATCAGGCGGGCCTGCGCCGCGCCCTGCGCCTCGATCACCACCGCGTCGGCACGGCCCTGAGCCACTTGGCGAGCCTGCTCAGCCTCCTGGCGGCGCTGCTCGACGATAAAGGCAGCCTGTTGGGCCAGCTGCTCAGCGATCTGCTTTTGCTCAACCGAGTCGGCATACTCGGCAGAAAAAGCGATGTTGCGCAGCACGAAATCTCCATACTCGAGACCGTTGACCGCAAAGCGGCGTTCGAGTTCCTCAATGATGATGTTGGTCAACTCGGTACGCTTGGAACTGTAGACCTCTTCCACGCCAAACTGGGCCACCGCGTCACGGATAATGCCGCGCAGCAGCGGGCGCACCAGCCCATTGGTGTAGCGGTTCTGCCAGCGCACATGCACGTCGATCACGTCCGCAGGATTGATGGCGTAGATCACCGAGGCTTCCACATGCACCACCTGGCCGTCTGAAGTGCGCGCTTCCACCGCATCATCACGGTACACGTCGCTCTCTTCCGGAACCACCGACATGGTGTAAGTCTGGCGGGCGATGCTGTAGGGGATCACATTCTCCGCAAAGGGCACCACCCAGTGCAGGCCGGGTTGCAGCGCCTGGGGACGGATACCACCCTCGCGGATGGTGACCACCACACCGCGCTCATTAGGCTGAATAAACACCATGCCCGCCGCCAAGACATTCAACGCCAGAGCGAACACAGCCAGCACAGCCACTATGGCCACTGCGCTGCGCAGTGGCCGGCCGCGGGCGGCGCGGGTCACAGCCAGCACAATGATGCCCAGCACCGCGGCCCACGCGGCGAAGCCCAGGAAATTGACGATGGTTACCAAGTTCATGAATTCCTCCTCAGGAAGACAATTTCTGACCACAGCCAGCGTGTTAGCATGGCGTTGTGGCTAATTATACGGGTCAGCTTAGTGAAATCCTGTTAGAGGCGTATCAGAATGCCTCTGCCCGGCTGGTCTGCCCGGCAGTGGTGCAGCCTGCTCCGGGACAATACCTGCAAGCCACCCACCCTCACGACGAATCGCAGGCCGTTCCTGTTACGCTGTTCGCCGCTGGTCCGGCCAACCCGCTGCCTGGCGGCCGGGTCAGCCTAGCCATGCTGGGCGCGCTGCGCCCGGACTGGCCACCCGGGGCCGAGTTGGCCTTGCGCGGCCCGCTGGGCCGCGGTTTTAGCCTGCCCAAGCGTGCCCAGCGCGTCGCCCTGCTGGGCCTGCAGGGCAGCCCCGGTCGCCTGCTGCCCCTGGCGGCCCAAGCACTGGCTCAGGGCAGTCAAGTGGCCCTGGCCAGCCAGGCGCTGGCCGCTGGGCACTTGCCGCCGGCCATCGAAGTGCACGAACTCAACGATCTGCCCAAGCTGTTGGCCTGGGCAGATTATGTGGCCCTGGACCTGGACCGCACTGACCTGGAAAGCCTGGAAGCCCGGCTGGGCGGGCGGCCGCCGCGCGCCATCACCGCCCAGGCGCTGGTGCGCGCCTCGATGCCCTGCGGCGGGCTGGCCGGCTGCGGCGTGTGCAGCCTGCCCGCCGGCCGCGGTACCCGCCTGGCCTGCGAGCAGGGGCCGGTGTTCGAACTCAGCGAGCTGTTGGCTGTGACTTGACAAGCAGCGTATTCCCGATAGACTTGTTTCACGAAGGAAGGAGGCCCCAGCCTAGAATGACGACTCGGTAGAACCAAAGCATTTGCAACAGCATCGCCTGTTGCCATTGACCGGGTCTGCCAGGGCATCTTCATCTTTCAATAAAAAGCCATCATCTCTGCTTTTCTGAATCGAGCCGCGGGCAAACCCGCGGCTTTTTTGTTTCCACTCTCTCGGAGGTAACCATGTTCCAAAAGTTTCGCATTCCCCTGTCGTGCCCGTCGTGTTCGCGCCATTTAGCCCGCAGTGAGGTTTGTGATGCCCCGCCCCCATCGCTATGCTCAAATTAAGCAGCTGCTGCACCAGAGCGGTGCCGCCGCTTATCGTTACCAGCAAGTTACCCAAGCCTATTTTGCCCAGAGGACAGCCCGCTTTGAAGAGATGGGCGCCTTGCCCGCCGCGCTGCGCCAGCAGCTGGCCAGCCAGCTGGGCAGCGGGTTCAGCCTGCGAGTGGCACAGGTCAGCCACTCGGGCCAGGCGGACAAATACCTGTTCGAGCTGCAAGACGGCCAGCGGATTGAGACGGTCGCCATGCGCTATCGCGCTGGCTGGCACTCATATTGCTTGTCGACCCAGGCAGGCTGTGGCATGGCTTGCCGCTTTTGCGCCACAGCCGCCATGGGGCTGCGGCGCAACCTGAGCGCAGACGAGATCTGTGACCAAGCTCTGTTTTTCCGCCAACGCGGTTTCCCCTTGGACAGCCTCTCATTCATGGGCATGGGCGAGGCCTTGGCCAACCCCAATCTGTTCACCGCGCTGGACTGCCTCACAGATCCCAACCTGTTCGGCCTCAGCCCACGCCGCCTGACAGTCTCCACCATCGGTCTGCCCAACGCCATCGAACGGCTGAGCCGCCAACACCCGCAGGTCAATCTGACCTTCTCGCTGCACTCACCCTTTGAAGATCAGCGCAGCCAGCTCATCCCGCTGAACCTGCGCCACTCCCTCACTGAAGTGATGGCCTGTCTGGATGCGCATGTGCAGCGCACACACCGCAAAGTCTATCTGGCCTATCTCTTGCTGGAGGGAGTCAATGACAGTCGCGAACACGCTGCCGCTTTGGCACAGCTGGTGCAGGCGCCCGGACGGTGCAGCCGCCTCTATCACATCAACCTGCTGCGCCACAACGCCAACGACTTTGCCGCCGAACGCTATGCGCGCCCGGCCGAAGCGCACATCCAGCGCTTCCGGCAGTGGCTGCAAGAGGCCCAGGTCAAAGTGACCGTGCGCTCCTCTTTTGGTGATGAGATCCAGGCCGCCTGCGGTCAGCTGCACGCCGCAGTCAATCCCCTGCGCGCTTAACCACCACGGGCGGCTTGTTCGAACAAGCCGCCCGTGTGGAGGCTCCATTATGTGTAAGTTTAGGCGTTTCAGGCCACCTGGGCGGCAATGCCTTCACCAAAGGCCATCAGCGCTTTCACCATCTCTGGGCTGCGCCCTTCCGCGTAGACCCGCAACACCGGCTCGGTGCCGGAGGGACGGATCAGCAGCCAGGAATCATCCGCCAGGATGTATTTGGTGCCATCATTGGTCGCCACGCTCAGCACCTCTTCCCCGCCGATCTGGCTGGGGGCTTCCGTGCGCAGGCGTTCGCTCATCTCTTTCTTCTCTACAGGGCGTTTGAGGCGCAGGTCTGTGCGGGCATAGTGGGCCGGGCCGACCTCAGCCAGCAGGCCGCCCACCAGCTCCCGTAGAGTACCGCCCGAAGCGGCGACCATCTCCACCACCAACAAGCCCATCAGCACGCCATCCCCTTCGGGGATATGCCCCTTAAAGGAAATGCCGCCGGACTCTTCGCCACCGATCAACACATCGCCGGCCAGCATATGGTCTGCGATGTGGTTGAAACCCACCGGGGTTTCAACCACTGGCAGACCATAGTGCTCAGCCAGGCGGTCGATCATGCGCGTGGTGGACACTGTGCGCACTACTTTGCCGCTCAAGCCGCGCGTCTGCACCAGGTAGCGCAGAGCCAGGGCCATGATCTTGTGCGGGTCCACGAACTCGCCCGCCTCATCCATGGCGCCTACCCGGTCAGCGTCGCCGTCGGTGGCCACGCCAAAGTATCCCGCGTGCTCGGCGATGGCATCCGCCAGGGCTTGCAGATGCGGCATGATCGGCTCCGGGTGCACGCCGCCAAAGCCGGGGTTCATGTCTCCGCGGATCTCATGCACCTCGGCCTTGCCAGCCAGCAGGCGCGCGATCGCCCCGCGTCCGGAGCCGTGCATCGAATCCACCATCACTTTGGGGTTGTGCCGGGCGATCAGGTCAAAATCGATCAAGCTCCGCAAATGCGTTTCATACTCTTCTATAGGCGAAAAGCGCGTGATCATGCCCTCGGCCACCGCATCGTCGTATTCCATCAGCGCCGGGCTGCGCCCGCGGTTCTCATTGTCGTTCAGGTAGATCTCGACTCGTTTGCACATCTCGCTGGAGGCGGAACCGCCATAAGCCGCTTTGAGCTTGATGCCATTGTAGCGCGGCGGGTTGTGCGAGGCGGTGATCATCACACCGCCCAGGGCGCCCAGCCGTTTGACGGCGTAGGAGATGGCCGGGGTCGGTGCATCCGTCTGGGCCAGGTAGACCCGCAGGCCATCGGCGGCCAGCACGCAGGCCACGTCCCGTGCGAAACGGTCGGAGAGGAAGCGCGTGTCGAAGCCCACCACCAGGTGCGGGCCGCCCCCGGCAGCATGCCGCTGGCCGGCTCCGTTTTGCAAGTCCACCCGGGTGGCATCCGCGATGGCCTGGGCCACCATGCGCAAATTAGAGAAAGTAAACGTGTCTGAGATTACGGCACGCCAGCCGTCGGTTCCAAAGTGAATGGGCATTCAGGTTGCTTTCCAAAAAAGTGGGGTGGCGGATTGTAACATGTGGGCAAATGCCCTGCTCTGCGCACAATCCGCGCCCTATCTATCTGCTAGAATCTTTTTTATGGATACCGGCCTCGCCGAACGCTTGGCATTGCTGAAAGACATGGCCCTCTTCCAGGAACTGGAAGAGGCGCAATTGGCCGCGATTGCCGCCCGCCTGCAGGAATATGCCCTGCCGGCCAACCGTCTCTTGTATCTGGCCGGCGACCGGGCGGAGAATTTCTATATCCTGGTGGGCGGCAGACTGCTCAACCAGGATATAGAGGATGGACAGCGGGTAGGCGAATATGTATTGGAGCCTGGCGATCCATTCGGCGCTGAAGCACTGTTGGACCAGGAAGCTCGCCAGGCAGCGGTCAGCGCCCTGCACACCAGCCGCCTGCTCTACCTGACCGGCGAAGACTTCGCCTGGATGCTGGCGGAGTTCCCCCAAGTGTACGAAGGGTTGCAGCACTTGCTCAACGGCCGCAAGCTGCTGGGCCGCGTGCATTTTGACTTCCTCCAAGAAGATGAAGTCGTGCATTACGCCACGCGCAAACACCCCAGCACCCTCTGGCTGCGCTGGACGCGCGCCCTCCTGCTGGCCATCTTCGGTCTGCTGGTTCTCTATCTTGGCCAGTCAGTCGGCGCCGGTTTGCAATTCACCATGGGTTTGGCGGCAGCCACCCTGTTGTTTGGCAGTGCGGCCGCCGTGGGCTGGGAAGCGCTGGATTGGCGCAACGACTTCGTGCTGATCACCAATCTGCGCGTGGTGTGGATGGAGCACCGCCTGCTGCGCTCCGCCAGCCGGGTGGAGGCGCCTTTGTCCACCATCCAGTCGGTGGATGTGCACACCCATCTCTTCGCCCGCCTGCTGGGCTTCGGCGACATCATCGTGCGCACCTACACCGGCATCGTGCTGATGCCCGGCGTGGGCGCGCCGCTGCGCACCAAATACCTGATCCGCGACTTTGCCGCCCGCAGCCGCAAGCTCAGCCGGCAAGCGCGCCACGACACGATCCGCCTGGCGGTGCGCCAGAGCCTGGGCATCGAAAAGAGCCTGCCCGCCTCGACGCACGCGTCGCCAGCCATGCCCCTCGTGGACCAATCAGAACGCTTCTCGTTGTTCAAGAGCCGTACGGTGGACGGCGACAAGATCGTCTACCACAAGCACTGGTTCTCGCTGCTCAGCAGCCTGGCTTTGCCCGGCCTGTTCGTTATCGCCGTGTTGGTCGGGGCGCCTATCGTTTTCGACGGTTTGCCCAGAAACGCACTGGGCTGGCTGCTGACCCTGGCAGCGCTGCTGGCTCCGCTGGCCATCATCGCTTACCGCTTGCTGGATTGGGTCAACGACGTCTATGTGGTCACATCTGAAGTGCTGATCGACACCGAACGCAAACCGCTGGGCAGCGAGATCACCAAGTCAGCCCCCATCGCTAACATCCTTAGCCTGCAGAACCACAAGGTCGGCATTATCGGCCTGCTGCTCAATTTTGGTGTGGTGCGCATCAGTGTGGGCGACAGCGTACTGGACTTTGACAACGTGCCCAACCCGGCCCAGGTGCAGCAGGACATCTTCGCTCGTATGGAAGCCCTGCGCGCCCGCCAGCAAACACAGCAGACAGAAGATGAACGCCGCCGCATGACCGAATGGCTGCGTGTCTATGAAGAAGAACGCGGCCGCAACCCGCAAACATTCACCGGCGATGAAGCGGCGGTAGAATAAGCCCGAGCTTTTTAGAAGAAGGTTTTTGAAGTCATGCCCCTTTTGCCGATCGTGAAATACCCCAACGACATCCTGCGCCGCAAAGCACAGGATGTCACTGTGTTTGACGACAAGTTGCAGCAGCTGATTGATGACATGTTCGAAACCATGCGCAAAGCGCCCGGCGTGGGCCTGGCCGCCCCGCAGGTGAATGTGCCGCTGCGCCTGACCGTCATCGAATATGGGGAACAGGAAGACGACAGCGACGAACCGGTCAAATTGCAGCAGTATGTGTTGATCAACCCCGAGATCACACGCTTCTCGCCCGAAACCGAAGTGGCCGCCGAAGGCTGCCTTTCGATGCCCGGCCTGGTGGGAGACGTGGAACGCTCCCTCTCCGTGACCGTCAGAGCCCAGAACCGGCGCGGCCAGCCTGTCAAGCTCAAAGCTGAGGGTTGGTTGGCGCGCATCTTCCAACACGAAATAGACCATCTCAACGGCGTCATGTATGTGGACAAGGCGGACAACCTACGCTCGCTGGACGAAGACGCCGAGACGGATGCCAACTAGCCTGGTATGCAACTCAAGCATCTCTCGCTGACCCAGTTCCGCAACTTTGCGCGCTTGGATGTGGAGGTACCCCCCGGCCCAACTCTCATCGTGGGCAGCAATGCCCAGGGCAAGACCAGCCTGCTGGAGGCGGTCTACTTCCTGGCCACCCTGACCTCTTTCCACGCCGAGACCGACCGCCAGCTGGTCAATTTCACCGAAAGCCTCAAGCCGTTGGCCGTGGCGCGCCTGCAGGCCTTGTATGAGAACCACGGCCGCCAACACCAGTTGGAAGTGCGCATCATCCGTGAGCAAGCCCGCAATGGGTCCGACCGCAGCCGCAAGGAGGTGCTGCTGGACGGGGCCAAGAAGAAGGGCAGCGAAGTCGCCGGGCAGTTCTCGGCGGTCTTGTTCCTGCCCCAAATGCTGCAGATCGTCGAAGGCAGCCCGCGCTTCCGCCGCCGCTACCTGGACCTGGCCCTCTCGCAAACCGTGCCCGGCTACGCTGAGCAGCTCTCCGATTATGAAGCCATCCTCAGCCAGCGCAACGCACTGCTCAAGCAGCTCGGCGAGCAGGGCGGTGACCCGGGCCAACTGGACTTCTGGGACCAACGTTTCAGCCTGCGCGCCAGCCAACTGCTGGAGGCGCGCTTCCGCGCTGTACAGGAGCTGGACGCGCTAAGCGGCCGCTTGCACCACGAGCTGACCCGCGGCAATGAGGTGCTCAAGCTGCTCTACCAGCCCAGCTATGACCCACTGCCCAACCCGGACAAGCAGCGCATCTTGCTGGCCGAGCCGGCCGACCGCAGCAGCATTGAACGCGCCAAGATCGAAAGCGGCTTTGCCGAAGCGCTGCGCGCCGCCCGCCGCGAAGAGATCGCCCGGGGCGTCACCAGCCTCGGCCCTCACCGGGATGAGCTGCGCTTCCTGAGCAACGGCATCGACCTGGGCAGCTACGGCAGTCGCGGCCAGGTGCGCACCGTGCTGTTGACCCTCAAACTGGCTGAGTTGGACTGGATGCACGCCCGCAGCGGCCGCCGGCCGCTGTTGCTGCTGGACGAAGTGCTGGCCGAGCTGGACGAGCCGCGCCGGGCCGACCTGCAGGACCGCCTGGGAGCAGAGCAGCAGGTGCTGGTCACCACCACTGACTTTAATCTATTCAAACCGGAATTCGTAGAACGGGCTGCCCGCTGGCAGATCGAAGCCGGGCGGCTGACCGAACAGGCAAAATAAAAGAAGGCTGCAATGCAGCCTTCTTTTTATCTCCACAAGCGAACCCTTACTTCACTACCATCTTCTCAAAAACCGGGTAATTCCAATCGCGGTACTTGGGCAGGCGGCCGCGCACGGCATCGTCGTACAGTTTGCGCAGTTTGGCGGTCACGGGACCCATTTGGCCGTCGCCCACCGGGCGGTGGTCCACCTTGGTGATGGCGGTCACTTGCGCCGCAGTACCGGTCATGAACATCTCGTCGGCAATATAGACTTCGGTGCGGTCGATGGAACGCTGCACCACCGGGATGCCGACTTCCTTCTCAGCCAGTTCCAGAATGCTGGCGCGCGTGATGCCTTCCAAGATGTTGTCAGTCACCGGCGGAGTGATCAAGGCGCCATTGCGCACCATGAAGATATTCTCAGCGCTGCCCTCGGAAATGTGGCCGTCCTGCCCCAGTACCAGGGCTTCATCAAAGCCGGCGCGCACCGCGTCGGTTTTGACGAAGGCCGTGTTGACGTAGGCGCCGGCCACTTTGGCCCGCGCCGGGATCATGTTGTCGTCCACCCGGCGCCATGAGGAGAAGGTTACATGCGCGCCGGTGTCGTTGGACACATATTTGTCAAAGGGCACCGAGAAGATGGTCACCTCGGTTTTCAGGTCGTGCAGCTTCACACCGATGATCTCATCGGCGAAATAGGCCATCGGACGCATATAGACATCCTGGCGATGGCCTTCTTTTTGCAGCAGTTCAATGCTCAGTTCAGTCAATTGCTCGCGCGTGAAAGGAATATCCATCAACATCATGCGGGCGGAATTGAGCAAACGTTGAAAATGGTCATGCGGGCGAAAAATGAACAGTTCCTCTTCTGCCTCGTTCCAATAGCCGCGTACGCCGCCAAAAATGGCGGTGCCATAATTCAAAGCATGCGTCATCACCCCGACTTTTGCTTCAGAATATGGAACAATTTTGCCGCGGAAAAAGGCATAGTTGGGAAGAGTCAAATCTGCACCTCCGGTCTAGTTTACGGAATTTTTGGGAGCCAACTGATTATATCCTACGCCCGCCAGGTCCAAAAATCAAGTACGCCTGCCCTACGCTCACAAACGGTAGTCCCATTGGCGGAGTTCAGTTACAATTCCGCCGTTCCACACACGTTCCCTAACCCTGGAGGCCCGCCATGAAGCGTGCTGTCAGCATCAGCATCGGTTCCTCAAAGCGCGACAAAACTGTAGAAGTCACTCTGCTCGGCGAAAAAGTACGCATTGAACGCATTGGTACCGACGGCGACATGGAAAAGGCCGCCCAGCTCTTCAAAGAGCTGGATGGCAAAGTAGATGCCTTTGGCCTGGGCGGGGCCGACCTGGGCCTGTTCGTTGAGAACAAGATGTACTATCTCAACTCGGTCAAAAAGATCGTGCGCTTCGTAAAAGAAACGCCTCTGGTGGACGGCGCCGGCCTCAAGAACACCCTGGAGAACCGCTCCGCCTCCTTTGTGGATACCCACCTCGGCCATTATGTCAAAGACAAGAAGGCTTTCGTCATCGGCGGCGCCGACCGCTGGGGCATGGCCACCTCCTTCGCCAATGCAGGCTACGAGTGCGTCTTTGGCGATCTGATGTTCGCTCTGGACATCCCCATCGCCATCCACTCGACCAACACCTTGCGCACCCTGGTGCCCTTTATCGTGCCCATCGTCGGCCTGCTGCCCTTCGAGTGGGTCTACCCCACCGGCGAAAAGCAAGACAAGCGCATTCCCAAGTGGCACAAATATTATGAATGGGGCAATGTGATCGCCGGCGACATGCACTACATTCGGCGCCACATCCCGGATCAGCTACCTGACAAGGTGGTGGTAACCAACACCACCGTCGCCTCGGATGTCGAGCTGCTCAAGCAGGTCGGCATCAAGTATCTGGTCACCACTACGCCCGTACTGGATGGCCGCTCCTTTGGCACCAACATGATGGAAGCCGCCCTGGTGGCGGTCAGCGGCAAAGGCCGCGCCCTGACCCTGCCCGAGCTGGACGCCCTGATCGACGAACTGAAGTTTGAGCCGCAACTGCAGGAGCTGAATTGAAACTGCACGCCCTGGTCACCGCCGGCGGCGTCCCGGAAGCGGGTGACCCGCTCTACGAATTCAGCCAGGGGCGTTCCAAAGCGCTGATCGACGTGGCTGGCAAGCCAATGGTGCAGTGGGTGCTGGATGCGCTGAGCGCCTCAAACAGCATCGGCCAGGTCGTGATTGTCGGCGTGGATGAAAGCGCCGGCCTGAGCTGCAAGAAACCGCTGGCCTATCTAGCCAACCAAGGCGGCATGCTGGACAACATCCGCGGCGGCGCCCGCAAAATTGCCGAACTCGATCCTGACGCCGAATACACCCTGATCGTCTCTTCCGACATTCCGCTGATCAACGCCGAGATGGTCGATTGGGTCTGCGCCCAGGTGCGCCCGGGTGAGGATGAAGGGCTGTACAGCGTCATCCTGCGCCAGACAATGGAAGAGCGCTTCCCCAACTCAATGCGCACCTTCACCAAGCTCAAAGACATGCATGTCTGCGGCGGCGACATGAACCCCTTCTCCATCCCGCTGATCCTCTCGCACACCGGCCCCTGGGAAAAGATCGCCGACGCCCGCAAGAGCCCCATCAAGCAGGCCGGGCTGGTGGGCCTGGACACGCTGCTACTCCTGCTGCTGGGCCAGCTGACGCTGGAAGGCGCCGCCGCCCGGGTCAGCAAGAACCTCGGCCTGCGCGCCCGAGCCATCGTCAACCCTTACGCAGAAGTCGGCATGGATGTCGACAAACCCCACCACCTGGAGATCGTCCGCCGCGCCCGGGGACAAAGCTAAGCATGCTGGCCCAGCTGGAGAAAAAGGACGCGCAGCTTTCTCAACAGCTGCGTGTGGCGGAAAAGCCCGGCAAACGCCGCAACCTATCCATCCTGTTCGGACACAGCGGCGATTCCTGGTCGCTGCTGGTGATGCTGGCCGCAGCTGCCCTGCTCGTCCCCAGCTGGCGCGAGAATGCCTTCATCATGATCGCCGGCATCGTCCTGACCGCCGTCGTAGTGCTGGCGATCAAGTTCAGCGTGCGCCGCCAGCGTCCCGAAGGCGAATGGGGCCAGCTCTACCGCCGGGCGGACCCGCACTCCTTCCCCTCCGGCCACGCGGCGCGGGCCGCCATGTTGGCCGTGCTGGGCTTGGCGCTGGGGCCGCCCTGGCTGGGCTGGCTGCTGCTGGTTTGGGCGCCGTTGGTCGGCCTGGCCCGCGTGGCCACCGGCCTGCACTACGTCTCAGACATCCTGGCTGGCTGGGCGCTGGGCATCGTGATGGGGCTGGTGACCTTGCAACTTATTCCGTGGGTTCTTTTCCCAGTTTTCACTTAACCTACAGAAGCCAGCTAAGCAGCCAGGCCGCGGGGAGAACGAAGGTCGCGCTGGCAGGCACAGCTTTTAACAGAGAGCGGAAATGAAAGCGCATATCGCTCCAGCCTTTGAGATTTTCAGTACCACGAATGGGCGGCTTGGCCGGGTTGATCAACAGGGCATGCGCAAAGTCGATCACGGCGAAATCCCAGAGATGCACCACGACCCAAACAGAATAAATATGCACCAGGGCGCCCCAAAAGGTTAAATCGATTGAACGCGTCGCCTGGTACGTGGAGAGCACTGAGAGGCCCGGTAAGACAACCAGAGCGACAATAAGCAAATACTTCGTGGCCTGCTCTTCGGCCTGAGACTTTGGCCCAGCTGCCGCGGCAATGTCGGGAGGCAGGCTGTGCAACCACAAGCGCGGCCAGCCCCAAAAGCTAACCAGGACAAATAGGGTAAACGGCAGGCAGATCAGCAAGCCGTGGAGCAGAGTGATGGAGAAAGGGATCACAGGGCCTCGTCTACAATTTAGGTACGACTAAATTATAGACGGGAGCCGGCGGGTTGTCAAACTGCTGGGGTCGATGGCGTGTTGAGTGCATACCTCTTCGCCGCCCGTTCGCGGGCGCGCTGCGCCATCACATCGCGGTCACGCGGCGGGGCCTGGGTCACCAGGCTGTCCAGCAGCGTGTGTGAAATGCGCGCCACCTCAGCCACGGCGGCCTCGAAAGCCGCCTGGTTGGCTTGGGAAGGCTTGGTGTAGCCTGAGATCTTACGCACATACTGCAGCGCCGCGGCCTGCACTTCGTCTTCGGTGGCCGGCGGCGAGAAATTGTAGAGTACGCGGATATTACGACACATGATCACTCCTCGCGATTGAATTCAGCCGCACGCTGCAACAGTTCGGCGAAGGCTGCCTCATCCAAGGTGTCGCCTTCTTTAAAGTCCCGGCTGCGCATTCCTTTGGCGTCCAACCCGGCATTGAAGAAACCGCCGGAATCATCCAAACTGGCACCTTTGAAGAAGTTGATCTTGACATGAGCTTTGAAAGCACTGGACGAACAGACCATGCCACGCTGCGACCAGATTGGGCTGTTCCACTTCCATTCTTCGATCACGTCGGGCAGGGTCTTATGGATGACCTGGCGAATCTGAGCCAAAAGCTCACCGCGCCATCCTTCGGTCTTGGCAATATACTCGTCGATCTTCTGGCTGGCATCCATCATCAACCTCCTAGGCTTTTGTGTTGGTTTCGGCCATACGCGCCAGGACCAGAGTGTGCACCAGTTCCTCCGGCAGCGGCTGCTCAGGCTGAAAACGCACGGTATCTTTGGAGATATTGTAGCCTGCCAGCATTTCAACATGCGCTTCCATCACCGCCGGGCTTTGCACAAAAAAGGAACAGTGTGATTTGGCAGCCGCGTAAGACACCAGTGAGCGGCCTTTGTACTTGAACGCTGGCACGCCGTAGCTGATCATCTCGATTGCCTCGGGCGCCGCCGCGCGGATCTGGTCGCGCAAACGCTCCAGAGCGGAGCGCTGCTCGGCGGGCACTCCCGCCAGAAAGTTCTCCACCTCTTGCAGAGTGGCTGGGTCTTGGGTTGGTTTGGCTGGTGACATGTATCGATCATACTGCCTGAGCAGAGTGCGACGTGGTGACGCCGCACTCTGCTCAAGGAACTATTCGCCGGCCGTCTTCAAATACTCGACCAGGCGGTCCCAGGTCTCAGTAATGCCTTGTTCAACGCCCATCTCAATGATCGTCTGCAAATGCTCCGCCGCAGGGTATACGGTGCGGCTGACCACTTTGGTGCCGCCTTCCACCTCGATGAACTCGTTAGTGATGTCGGCCACCGGCATGTTGACGGTTTTATTGCCGTCACTGTCAGAGAAAGCATCTTTGTACATGAAACTGTCCGGAGCCGAAATGGCCTCGTATTCCGCCAAGCCCCAGGATTCCATCGGCTTGCCGTCTTCGCCGGGACCGCTCATCATGTAGTGCCAGCGGCCGCCCACCCGGAAGTCCATCTCGCAATGGGTCAGATCCCAGCCGTGCGGCCCCCACCACTGCGACACACTTTGCGGATCGGTGTAGACCTTGTAGACCAGTTCACGCGGCGCGTTCAGGACACGCGTCAGCAAAAAATCGGTGTCAGAGGTCAGAGTCATTTCAAGCTTGTTCTTTGCATCTTCCATGTCAGGCTCCTATTCGGTCAAATGGGCTCGCAGATCGCGAGATAAATCGCAGGGAATGCCTATTTGCCCTCATAGGCGCGCTGCAGCTCAGCCAGGTCGAACTTTTTCATCTTGAGGAACGCCTCGGTTACCCGCCCCAACTGCTCACGGTCTGCCGTTTGCAGCATCTCATCCAGGGCGCTGGGCGAAATTTGCCAGGACAGGCCGAACTTGTCCTTCAGCCAGCCGCACTGTTCGGCCTCGGGCACGGTAGACAGCTTGTCCCAGTAGTAGTCGATCTCTTCCTGGTTTTCACAATTCACCAGAAAAGAGATCGCCTCGTTGAACTGGAACAAAAGGGCCGGCACTGATCGCCATAAAGGGTTGGCCGTCCAGCTCAAACGAAACAATGTCGCAATCTCCCGAAGGAGTGTCGTACAGAGTGGAGACATTGGTGATCCGTGAGTTCGGAAAGACCGAGCAATAGAACTCAGCCGCTTCCTTGGCTTGCTGGTCGTACCAGAGGTGGGGTGTGATCTTGAATTTCATAAGCATCTCCTAAGGGGTGTTTTCAAGCGAAGTGGAGTCATCCGGGTTGGCTTGCAGCTTTTGCAAGTACTCATCCAGGCGGTCGTAGCTTTCTTCCCAGTTGCGGCGGTAGCGCTCCACCCATTGGGAAACCTCGCGCAGCGGCTCTGCCTGCAAGCGGGCGGGGCGCCACTGGGCGTCCCGCCCTCGGGCGATCAGCCCGGCCTTCTCCAGCACCTTAAGGTGCTTGGAGATGGCCGGCTGGCTGATGGCAAAAGGCGCCGCCAGTTCGTTGACCGCCGCCTGGCCGTGAGAAAGTCGTTCCAGGATCGCCCGGCGGGTCGGGTCTGCCAAAGCGGAGAACGTAAGGGTCAGGGCGTCTGTACTCATAATTCACCTACCAGTTATATAACCAATACGTTATTTATACACTCAATTCGATAGCTTGTCAATGACGTCCGAGAGTAATCTTCTTTACAGACTATAATTACAAGTAGCACAGTTAGTGGAGGACGAAAGGTGCCCCAAAAAGCCATTACACAACTTGTGTGCTTTCTTAGCACTCTTACCTTGCTGATTACGGGATGTGGCACAGGGTCAATTGAAGAGCTTCCTGCAACTGAAATAATCGGGCGTTCCACTGAACGCATGACATCCCTACAAGGGTTCGAGTTCCTAATCCAGCGCACTGGCGGGTTAGCTTTTGTGGACTACACACAAACCATCGCGTTCAGCAGGGCTGAAGGGCGCTTTAACTCACCAGATGGGGTAGCTGCGAGTATTCGAGTAATTGGCCCCGGTCTGGTGGCCGAAGTGCGCATTATCAGCTTGGGCCATCAGCAATGGGAGACCAACCTGCTCAGCGGCCAGTGGCAGGCAAGCGATCCGCGTTATAGTTTCAATCCGGCAGCGCTCTTCTCACCTAATACGGGCATAGC
>JAHCII010000020.1 GCA_026129305.1 Anaerolineales bacterium | reverse complement strand
AGATGAGCGAAGCGATACTGGATCATTATCTTGCCGAATTGGGAGTGCTGCCTTGATCACTGTGACCCTTTACACCAAAGACAACTGCTCGCTGTGTGAAACCGCCAAGCAGGATCTGCAGGCCCTGCAGGCCAAGATTCCGCACAACTTGGCCCTGGTGGATATTGAACAAGACCTTGAACTGAAGGCGGCCTTTGGTGCGCGTGTGCCCGTGGTGCAGGCCGGTCCGTATACCGTTGAAGCGCCGTTCGACCGCCGTAAGCTGGAAGCCACGCTGGCGGCCGCCAACGACCGCCAGGAACAGATGGCCGGCGATCCCAAGTTTGAAGCCCGCAAGGCGCGCGGCGGCCAGATCAGCGGCAGCGACCGCTTCACGGCCTGGCTCGGCCGCAGTTATATGCTTTTGCTCAACCTGCTCTTATTCCTGTACGTCGGACTGCCTTTCCTGGCCCCGACACTGATGAATGCGGGCTACCCGCAGCTGGCCCGGCCGATTTACGGCATGTATGGCGCACTGTGCCACCAGCTGGCCTATCGTTCCTGGTTCCTCTTCGGCGAGCAGCCCTTCTACCCGCGCGCCGCGGCGGGCTTGGAAGGCTATCAGAGTTTCCAGCAAGCTACAGGGATCAATGAAGACAACCCTTCCAGTCTTTTGGAAGCGCGCCGTTTCATCGGCAACGAGCAGATGGGCTACAAAGTCGCCTATTGCGAACGCGACATCGCCATCTACGGCAGCATGCTGATCTTTGGCCTGGTGTTTGCGGCCTCGGGCCGCCGTCTGCGCTCATTGCCCTGGTGGCTTTGGGTGCTGGTGGGCATTGCGCCCATTGCGGTGGACGGCTTCAGCCAGCTCTTCAGCCAAATCCCTGGTTTCAACCTGTGGGTGCACCGCGAGAGCACGCCACTTATCCGCACCATCACCGGCGCGCTGTTTGGCCTGACCACTGCCTGGTTCGGTTTCCCCATCCTGGAAGAATCAATGGCTGAGACGCGCCTGGCTGCCGCCACCAAGCAGGCGCGCCTTAAAGGCAAGTCCCGCTAGTAGGCCATGCCGTTTGAGACCGCGGCTGGGCTGCGCTTCTTTCAATTTGACCTGTTCAAGCCCAGCGGGGTCATCCAGGCGATCTTCACCCGCCAGGGTGGGGTGAGCCAGGCGCAGTGGGCTTCGCTCAATGTGGGCGCCACCGTTGGCGATGACCCCGAGAATGTGCGCCAGAACCTGGAGCGTAGTTTTGCCGCCCTGGGCCGTCCGCGCCACTCCCTGTTCGACAGTTGGCTGGTGCATGGTACCCACGCCCTGGTGGCCGAGGCCCCGCGCCCGGCCGACCAGGCCAAGCCACCCCAGGCAGATATCGTGTTGACCAACAAACCGGACGTGACGCTGTTCATGCGCTATGCTGACTGCACGCCGATCCTGCTGGTGGACCCACGGCGGCGTGCCGTGGCCCTGGCGCATGCCGGCTGGCGCGGCACAGTGCAGCGCGCCGCTGCCCGGGCCGTGGAGGCCATGCAGGCCCAATATGGCAGCCAACCGGGTGATCTGCTGGCCGGCATCGGGCCTTCGATCTCTGCCCAGCACTATCCGGTTGGCCCTGAAGTGGTGGCCGAAGTGCAGGCAGCCTTTGGCCACCAGGCGGCGAATTTGCTGCCGCAGCATAACGAGCGCACACATTTCGACCTGGCTGCCGCCAATCAGCTGATCTTGCAGCAGGCTGGGGTGGGGCAGATAGAGCAAGCCGGGTTGTGCACCTATGCGGACCCGCAGGACTGGTTCTCCCACCGCGGCTCCGGCGGCCAAACCGGCCGCTTCGGCGCCTTGCTGGCCCTGGCATGAGCCGTTTGCAAGAACTGCGCAGCAATCTGGATGCGCTGCAGGCACGCATCGCCGCCGCCGCCCAGCGGGCGGGGCGGTATGCTGCCGACGTGCGCCTGGTGGCGGTGAGCAAAGGCCATCCGGCGCAGGACTTGGCAGCTTTGCATCAGTTGGGTGTGCGTGAGCTGGGAGAGAGCTACCTAAGTGAAGCGTTGCCCAAGCGAGCTGAGCTGCAAGACCTGCCGGGATTGCGCTGGCACATGATCGGCCATGTGCAAAGCCGCAAGGCGGCTGATGTGGCAGAGCATTTTGATTGGGTGCATTCGGTGGACAGCCTGCGGCTGGCCGGCAAGCTCAGCGCGGCGGCGGGCGCTACCGGCCGCCGGTTGGCCGTACTGCTGCAGGTCAACCCCAGCGCCGAGCCCGGCAAGCACGGCTGGCTGGCTCACGATGAAGCGCACTGGGCCCGGGCGCTGCCCGAAATCGAGCAGGCACTCCAGTTGCCGGATTTGGACATCCGTGGCTTAATGTGCATGGCCCCGTTCACGGACACGGCCGAGCAGGCCCGGCCTTATTTTGCCCGCAGCCGAGACTTACTTGCAGACTTGGCTCGGCGCTTTCCCCAGGTGGGTTGGGATCAACTTTCCATGGGGATGACAAATGACTTTGAGGCCGCCATCGAAGAAGGTGCCACCCTGGTGCGGGTGGGCACTGCCATCTTCGGGGCGCGCCCCTGACGGAGAAGGCATGGTTCAATTGATTCGCTTGATCGTGGATGTGTTGACTTGGATGGTGGTCTTGCACGTCCTGTTGGGGTACATACTTCCGCCGTATCACGCTCTACGTGAAGCGTTGGAGCGCCTGGTGGAGCCGATGCTGGCGCCGATCCGTCGCTTTATGCCCCCCATGGCTGGGCTGGACTTCAGCCCGCTGGTGTTGATCCTTGTGCTGCATCTGTTGGGGAATATGCTCACGCGCTTGTTGGTCTTCTAAAACATGGCCAAGTTCAACAAACTGTCTGACGGCCGACGGGGGACCGCCTTGGCCATTCGTGTCACGCCGCGTGCCAAGCGCAATCAGATCGTCGAAATCCTGCCGGATGACACGATCAAGATCCGGCTGACGGCGCCGCCCGTGGAGGGCAAGGCCAACGCGGCGTTGATCGCCTTCCTGGCGGAGGTGCTGGATGTGCCCCGCTCCCATATTGAGATCATCGCTGGCGACACCGGCCGCGATAAGCTGGTTTCGATCATGGATCTGGACGGTGCGGAGGCCCAGGAACGGATTTTGAAAGCCCTGTAGGTGTATAGTGCGCTGCGAATTTGAGACGCGCCCGCTTGGGCGCGTTTTTTGTTTGCTGGCGTGGCGTTGTCGGTGTTGTGCGTGTTGTGACTGTTGTTGGTGTTGTAGGTTTTTTGGCGCTTGACAGAGGCTGAATGCTGGTGGGCGAAGTGTGCACTGGAACCGGCTGGTTGTGCATGCAGACAGTATCGCGCAATGCCGCCGGCGGCCCGCCAAATTGGCGGAGATGTCAAGCAGGCTGCGGGGCTAGCCGGCGTAGAGAATGCGCTTGCAGGCGGCGCAGCGGGAGAGCTCGCTCGGCGAGCGGGCGGCTTGCAGCAGCGCCGCCGAGAGTTCCATGCCGCAGGCGCTGCAGCTGTCGCCAGTCACCTTGGCCACCGCCATCCCGGCTTTGCTGCCTCGCAGTTGGGTGTAGAGCGCCAGCGGCTCGGCCTCAACGCCGTTCAGGGCCAATTGGCGGTCGCCTGCCAGCCGCTCCACCTCGGTCTGCAGTTCAGCTTGTTCGGCGCCCAGGGTTTGGCTCTCTGCGCCGCGTTGGGCGATGACCGCTTCCAGGTTGGCCTGGGCTGCTTCCCGCGCGGCGCTGTGCTCTTCGCTGGCCGCCAGCTTTTCCAGCTCAGCATCTTCCAGGGCGCTTAGCTGGCGGGTGAGGACTTCGGCCTCGGATTGCAGGTCTTGCAATTCTTTAGGATTGGTTACCTTGCCACCGTAGAGCTGATCTTGGTTCTCCTTGAGCTTGTCGCGCACAGCCTTGACCGCTTCGCCTGCCTGGCGCAGTTCGTTCTCAGCGGTGAAGTTGGCGTGCTGGGCGGCTTGCAGGCTTTGCTGCGCTTCACTTAATACCGAGTCTTCAGCCAGCTCGCGGGCGATCTCGGCCAGTCGGTTGTTGGCCTGGTCCAGTTGGCTGTCTATTTGCTGTAAGCGGAAAAGCTTGAAGGAAGGGTTCACAGCGCTGATTATAGTGCAGGCTGGGGTTGGGGTACACTTTCCGCTGATGGTATTAGCCCGGTGACCGGTAGCGCGTCTGCACAGCAATTTGAAACGGGGGAAGTTGAACCGCCCCCAGTTACTTATGGCTTTGTCGATCTGCCCATGACGCGCCTGCACTGCCTGCATTGCGGGGACGGGCCGCCCTTGATCATGGTTCCGGCGACGATTTCCAAGATCGAGAACTGGGTGGGGCTGGCGCAGTTCATGGGACAGCGCTTCCGCGTCACGTTCTTCGAACTTCCCGGTCATGGCCAATCCAGCCCGCTTTCACCCGGGCCGTTCAGTTCGGCACGGCTGGCGGAGGTGGTTGAGGCCCTGGCCGATGCGCTGGGGCATCGCCGGTTTTCACTGATGGGCTTTTCCTTCGGGGGCATGCTGGCCATGGCTGCTTTGCAGCGTCTGCGGCCGCGCGTGGAACAGGTTATTCTGGCTTCGCCGGCGCTCACTTGGCGGGCTTTCAGCTTCTCGCCGGCCCGCCGCCGTTGGATCTTGCGGGCGGCCCGCCTGCTGCGCCGGCCAGGCGGCCGGGCGACCCTGCTTGCGGCGGCCAAAAGCCCCGCCTTCAGCGGGGCGCTGGGCCGCCTGCTGTGCTGGTTCGGCCGCGTGGAGGAGACCATCCCTATGCACGAGGTCTTCGCCAAGCTCACCGACAGCACCCTGGAGGTGTTGTCCTATCAACTCGTCGAGACTTTGGAATACGAGCTGCCAGCAGGCCAGGCGCCTTTCAGCCAGCCCTGCTACTTCGGCATGTCCGTGCGCGACCCGCTGCTGGACTTCGAGACCACCCTGGCCGCTGCCCAGGCAGCTTTCGCTCACCTTGAAGTGCAGCGCTTCGATTTCCCCTACCACCAACCGCCCCAGCCGCCGACCTTCGCAGAGATGAACCGCGAGTATGGCGATCTGCTGGAGAAGATGAGTACGGATGCCAAAGTTAAGAAATAGCAGTCTTTTAAGCTAACTACTAGAGATTACATTATATAATCTTGAGGACATCAACGTTCGGAGGTAGACTGTGAGGAACTTAGGCAAAGATAAACGCAAAGAGCTTACCAACACTAGCCGATTGCAAAGTGAAATTACAAAGAAACTTTCCACTGCCGAGCCGATGCAGCCACTGCTTGGCGTTAGTTGGCGGGGGAAGCGGTTTGAAATATTTATGGCCAAGAATAAATCTTCTCAAAGTCATGGGGCAGGGCATCACAATCAATAGAGGAAAAGCCTTATAGCAAAGGCTTTGGGCGCTCGGTTGTTTGCTAACCCGTTTGGTGTATTAATTTGTGGACCAATCGATTTAGTGAATGGGAACGAGACAATTGTTTGTGATTGGAGGGAGGATTATATATATAAAATTACACCGTTTGGATACTGGATTCTAAGAATAATAGTTGAAAATCCAGGTATAGAAATAGATCAGTTAAAGCGCCACCTAATTTCAAAAAAACCACTGTTGTATAGATCACAAGACGAAAATATTTTAAGCTTTATACAATTCTTCTTATCGAAGGAAATCCTACTCCCGGCACCTCCCGTATTAAAATCAAGCCGAGTTTTTGGACACGATGAATAAGCGTGACCAACAGCCACACTTTTTTTTGGAAATCCATGATAGAAAAGTGGGTTTTACTTCTCCGAATACTTTTGTTCACGCCCAAACCGTATTTCCTGAACCTATCCACTTAGAGACACCAGGTTTTTTGTTGATAGGTTATCTAGCCAGCTTTGACAGCACTTTGAATATTGAGAGTCTTTCGGCATGTGCGAGCAAAAACGATTGGGAGTTGCTTCTAAACTCATGGGCTGAATTTCTCTTAGTTTATCTTGATAAAACTACTGGGACGATTCTTCTGATGACAGACTTATATGGAAGATTCCCTTGTTACTTTGCAATTGAGGATACTTCATTTTTCTTATCTACCAAAGCAGAGCTGGTTATTAAAAAACTTAGTAGTAAACCAAGTTTAGGTGAAAGAGCCTTGCTTGACCAAATAGCGGGTTCATTGTTCATTACTTCAGAAACCCTTCTGAAAGACTTGTTTTCTGCGCCTCCAGGTTGTTTGGTCTGGGTTAGCTCGGATAATAGGGTCGTCATAGAGAATTTTTACCAGCCAGGAGTGCCAAGTGAACTAATTGAATATGAGTCAGAAAGCAAGTGGCTTGACGCTTATTCCAAGCTGCTGAAAGAGCTTCTTGGCACACAACTTGATATTCTTTCTACTGCGGGTGCCGAAGTTGGGGCACTACTCTCCTCGGGACTCGATAGTACTTTGCTGGCACATTCAGCTAGAGAGTTAGGGATCTCAATTCCCTGCTTTTTTCTGTACTCCGATTACGCCCCTAAAGCTGAAAATCTGCAAGCAGTTGACGCCTTCACTACAAAACATGATTTGGAACTAAGTCTATTCGATGGGACCGATTATTACCCTTTTTCTGACCAAGAGGATCGTATAGAGACATTGGGCTTTCCCGCGAATATCAATCCCCTGCGCGCCTTAGTATCAAAATTTCACGCCTCTATATCATTGAGTGGTGTTGACGTGGTTTCAAGTGGAGAGGGAGGCAACGAGCTTTATCGTGTGACCTCACTTGATTTCGGTCGATTTTACTTACAGGAACAATTCTTTAGTTTGGTTGATGTCATTCGTTCAAGTATGAACTACCTGTCTCCTAAAGCCATTCGTATGCTGGTTTTTCGTGAAAACTACTTTGGCATCCAAACCTTCTCCACAGCCTTTCCCTCCTCGGCTGTCTTAGCAAATTGGGCAGATTTTTCCAACTATTGGCCATTTCATCTTTGGGCAATCCATCCAATGCAAAATCTTCACTTATTGAAATTTTTCAGAGAATCGACTATCAATGGAAAGCCAATTCCCAGCCGAGAGAAATTACTTAGAAATTGGATAGGGGATGTTTTTGTGGATGCGCAGTTCGAATCGACAAGCAACTACGATACAGTGATTTTGCGTCTATTTACCGAAAAATTCCACTTTGTGAAAGAATTGTTAAAGTCATCGTGTTTAGCTAGATGGGGCCTGATAGATGCGAATTTTCTATTGCATCAGATAGAAGAAGGGGAAATTTCTTCCTACATGGTGAATGGAGGCATTGTCCAACTAGAAAGGCTAATACGTGCAGAGTATTACCTTCAGACAAACGAGATTCACCCGTATCGTTAATGGGGGGATCCCGGATTCGAATCCGGCGGGCGAGTGTAAGGTTATCCGAGGTTGCAATAGCCAACTTTCAGGCTATTTTGGTGCACGGTAATGTATTTAGGATATTTTCCGCGGTTGTCTAGATCGCAGAGAACAAAAAAGCTAGGTTCCAAGTACTTAGCGAAAATCTTGTCCGAAGAATCAATGCTGTGCTGCAACAGTTGCATACGTTACACACATGATAGAAAAGACGTTTCGGTTTATAACGCTAGAACTCAAACGGCTCTGCCAAGTTTGTTGCTGCGTCTTCAGCATCTTGTAAGATTTCCGGATGTTTTTGAAGATAATCCCATGCCCAAGGTTGGATGTTGTATGCCCAATGAGTTGGCATTGTGCCGGTACTTGAAGCTGAGTAAATAACTTTCTGATGTACAAGACCGTTAACTACACCACTCGACATATTCAAATATAAAGTTCGTGTGTTTCCTCTTATGTAGGATGCTAAGATTGTTGCCTCCTCGGGAGTTAATCCATGTAAGTACTGTTGTCTTCTTTTTAGGGCTTTATGACTTTTAATGGGCATTACGATAAATCTTGAGCTAATGTCTATAGTCAGCCAGATAGAACTTAACAAGAAAACTATTCCCAGAAGTTCGATATTTTCATTACGAAAGTCTAGCAGTCCAACTCTTTCAATCAATTCATGAGGGGTAAAAAGGAGTATCGTGGTGAAGGAGGCCAATACTATTCTGATAGTAATTGACTCTATTAACCATCTCATTGCTGTCGAAAGAGCTCCGGCTAATTGTTCAATCATGCTCATGATTCTTCGGCTAGTTCCTTTCTTCCTGAGCCTTGTTATTGGCAGCGAGGCCCCTAAACCCTTGATAAAACTGGGGACACTATAATCGTAAACCAAGCCCTTGACAAACTGGGGGTTGCTTTTTAGCCCCCCGAACGGGAAGAAAACAAAGGCCTGCTTTTGAAAGCAGGCCTTTAGGATGGGGATTCTGGATTCGAACCAGAGCTTACTGAGTCAGAGTCAGTCGTCCTACCGCTAGACGAATCCCCAGCGTGGGAAAATTATACCAAATTTTGGTAGCCGTCCAGCTCCTAAATAAAAAATCCCCGCCAACTGGCGGGGATTTTTTGTCAGGCCGCGGCGATTTCCTGGCGCGGGTCGGGCAGGTATTTGATGCACAGCCAGAGCGCGGCGATGCCGACCGCCAGCACGGTGGCGAAGAGCGCCTGGTGCGAGAGGCCGTCCACGATCAGGCCGCCCACCAGCGGAGCGATGGTGAGCACCGGGGCCATGAAAGTGTTGTTAATGCCGATGAAGCGGCTGGTCTGCTCTGGCGGAGCCAGCTCGAAGACCATGTTGGCGTCGCCTACGCGCTGGACCGCGTACATGCCGCCCATGCAGACGGCGATGATGTAGAAGGCCAACGGCGAAGCAGCCGTCAACGAGAGAACCCCAGTGAGAATGAACAGCACGCAGTCGAAGACGTAGACCATCTTGTAGCCGTGGCGGTCGCCCAGCCAGCCCAGCAGGAAGCCCATCAGGGTCTGGGTGAGCAGGATGATCATGGTGAAGACTCCGACCGCGCCGCTGCCCAGGCCAAAACGGCTGATGGCGTAGATGGCGAAGAAGGCGTTGCCCATGAGGCCAAAGTTCATGAAGCTGCGCACCAACAGGTAGTGCTTGAAGCCCAGCGATTTGCGGATGTGGTGAGGGATGGTCTTGAGGAAGGTTTTGAGATCTTCCGTCTTGGTTTGGATGGGGAAAGGCACTTCGCGGAAGCTGGCGATGAAGAACGGCGAGATAAACGAGGTGCCAAAACCCAACCAGAACAAGTAACGCAGGTTGATGGGGAAGTCGTAGCTGTTGAGCAGGTGCGTAGCGATGAGCGAGGCGGCCAGGCCGATCAGGCCGCCCAGAGCGCCGTTGAAGCCGAAGAACAGGCCGCGGTTGCGGATGATGTTCTTGCTGGTGAAATCACCGTAGGCCGGACCGATCAGTCCGTTGGTTACGGAGAAGACCAGGAAAGAGATCATCAAGATCAACAGGGCCAGCTCATTGCTGATCAGCCCGGTGAACTGCGCCACCAGAGCAATTGCCAAGATGCCGACACGCTCGGTGGCGGCGATCCAGAAGATGGGCCACTTGCGGGTGGGGCGGCCGTTGACCAGAAAGGCGCCGATCAGTTGCGGAAAGAAGTAGCCCAGGTAGTAGATGGCCGGCACCAGACCGATATAGGCCGGGTGCTCGGTCAGCTTGGAGACAAAATACGGAATGATCGTATCCTGCGACAGCATTGCCACGGAGAAAGAGAAGAAGGACGAATCCAGCGCCAGCATCAGAAAATTCCAGCGGTAGTTCTTCTCCACCGCCTCGATGTAGTCGGGGAAGTCCTGTTTGATTTTTTGGATATCGGTGCTTAGCATCGTAGTGCGACTGGCTTAGCTTTTGGCTTTGGCGCGGTCGGCCTCAATCAGGGTCTTCAGGGCTTCCACCGCTACGCGGATGGGGTTGTTGATGTCGAATTCGCGTTCGAACTGGGCGATCTGCTCCGGTGTTTCGCGCTTGTCGTAGATGTTGGCCATCAACATGATGCCGCCCACGCGTACGCGGTGGATACTGCCGATGACGAACAAGGCAGCCGCCTCCATTTCGGAGCACACCGCGCCGCCATCCGTCCAGGCCTTCCAGCGGTCGTGCAGGCGCTTGGCGACCGGCATGCGTTCGGGGGTCACTTCGCCATAGAAGGAGTCTTTGGACTGGCTGATGCCGACGCGATAGGGCAGGCTCAGGTCCTGGGCGGCCTTGCGCAGCGCCAAGGTTATATCCAGGTCGGCCACGGCCGGGAACTCGATCGGCATGTAGTGGCTGGTGGTGCCTTCGTCGCGGATGGCTCCGCTGACCACGGCGACTTCGCCGTTGATCGTGTCGGGTTGGATGCCGCCGGAGGTTCCGACGCGGATGAAGGTATCGGCGCCGATGGCGACCAACTCCTCCATGGCGATCGCCGCGGAGGGGCAGCCGATGCCGGTCGAGGTCACTGAGACTTTCTCGCCCAGCAGGGTGCCAGTGAAGGTGCGGTACTCACGTTTGTAGGCGATCTCTTTGGCGTTGTCAAAATACGAAGCGATCAGCTCGGTGCGACCAGGGTCGCCGGGCAGCAGGACATAGCGGCCGACGTCGCCGGGTTGCAAATCAATGTGGTGTTGTTTTTGGTCCATGATCTAGGTTCCTTGGGCGCGATCGCGCTCGATGAGTATCTTCAGGGCTTCAGTGACCGTCTGCAGCATGCGGGTCAAGTCACGATAGGGTTCCACTTTCTGCGGGGCTTCCTGGTTGGCCATGATCTGCATCACGCCGCCGCAGCGTTTGCGGTGGATGGCGGCAATGGTGAACAAGGTGGAGGCTTCCATCTCAGAGCAGATGGCGCCGCCGGCAATCCAAGCCTTCCAGCGGTCCAGCAAGTGGTCCGCCACCGGCATGCGCTGGGGGGCGTGCTGTCCGTAGAAAGAGTCCTTGGATTGGCTGATGCCGACATGGTAGGGCGTGCCCAGCTTCTGGCAGGCCTCGCGCAGTGTGGCGACGATATCAATATCGGCCACGGCGGGAAACTCGATGGGCAGGTAGTGGCTGCTGGTGCCCTCATCGCGGATGGCGGCGTTGACAATCGCCAGCTCGCCAGGGATTAGGTGGGGCTGCATGCCGCCGGAGGTGCCGACGCGGATGAAGGTGTCAGCACCGATGGCGATCAACTCTTCGATGGCGATGGCGGCTGAGGGGCAGCCAATGCCGGTGGAGGTGACCGAAACCTTCTCGCCCAGCAGGGTGCCGGTGAAGGTGCGGTATTCGCGCTTGTAGGCGACTTCTTTGGCGTCGTCAAAGTAGGAGGCGATTAGCTCGGTGCGACCGGGGTCGCCGGGCAGCAGTACATAGCGGCCGACATCGCCGGGCTGCAAGTCAATGTGATGTTGTTTCATCGTTCCAAGTTCTCCGGCTGCTAGGCCTTGGCGCGGTCGGCTTCGATGAGGGTCTTGAGCGCTTCGACCGCGACGCGGATCGGTTTGTTGATATCGAGGGCCTTGGCGAACTCCTCGATCTCTTCCGGAGTTTCGGGGCGCTTCTCAAACTTGGCCATCATCATCACGCCGCCCACGCGCACGCGGTGGATGCTGCCGATGACGAAGAGCACCGCAGCTTCCATCTCGGAGCAGATGGCGCCGCCATCGGTCCAGGCTTTCCAACGATCCAGCAGGCGGTCCGCGACCGGCATGCGCTTGGGCGCGTGCTGGCCGTAGAAGGAGTCCTTGGACTGGCTGATACCGACGCGATAGGGCTGACCCAGGTCCTGGGCGGCCTTGCGCAGTGCCAGGGTGATGTCCAGGTCGGCTACGGCCGGGAATTCGGCGGGCATGTAGTGCAGGGTGGTACCTTCGTCGCGGATCGCGCCGCTGACGATGGCGACTTCGCCGTTGATCGTGTCGGGCTGGATGCCACCGGAGGTGCCGACGCGGATGAAGGTGTCGGCCCCCAGCGCGATCAATTCTTCGATCGCGATCGCCGCGGAGGGGCAGCCAATGCCGGTGGAGGTCACCGAGACTTTTTCGCCCAGCAGGGTGCCGGTGAAGGTGCGGTATTCGCGCTTGTAGGCGATCTCTTTGGCGTCATCAAAATACGAAGCGATGACTTCGGTGCGGCCGGGGTCGCCGGGCAGCAGCACATAGCGGCCGACGTCACCGGGCTTCAAGTCAATGTGGTGTTGCTTTTGTTGGTCCATCAGGGCTGTTCCTTTATATGGTCTTGTTGGATCAGGATCTTCATGGCCTCGATCGCGGTGTCCAGGGTTTGTCCCTGGTCACGCGCCGGGGGCAGCGGGGTGGCGGCGGTTTGGTTAATGGCCATCAGCAGCACCGAGCCCACCCGCTTGCGGTAGATGCTGCCCAAGATGAACAGGATGGCTGATTCCATTTCGGCACAGATCGCTCCGCCCGCCGTCCAGGCCTGCCAGCGCTCTTGCAGTTCACTGGCAATCGGCATGCGTTCGGGCGCGTGCTGGGCATAAAAGGAGTCTTTGCTGTGCGAGAACCCCACATGGTGGGGCAGGCCCAGTTGCCGGGCAGCCTGGCGCAGCGCCAGCAGTACATCCAGATGCGGCACCGCCGGAAATTCCACCGGCAGGTAATGCTTGCTGGTGCCCTCATCCCGTATGGCTCCACTGACGATCGCCAGGTCGCCGGGCATGATGTGCGGCTGCATGGCGCCGGAGGTGCCGACGCGGATGAAGGTATCCGCCCCGAGCATGATCAACTCCTCGATGGCGATCGCCGCTGAGGGATTGCCAATGCCGGTGGAGGTTACCGAGACCTTCTTACCCAACAGGGTGCCGGTGAAGGTGCGGTATTCGCGTTTGTAGGCTACTTGGCTGGCATCCTCCAGCCGCGCCGCGATGGCTTCTGTGCGGCCGGGATCACCCGGCAAAAAGACATAGCGGCCCACATCGCTGGGCCGCATGTCGATGTGGTGCATTGGCTGCGCAGCGTTCATCGTCTCGGGCTACCAGCATCCCAGCCTAGGCGGTCAGCACCAGCCTGAGGGCAAAGGCGATGAAGAGCAGGAAGCCGATGCCTGCGCCGAAGAACAGGATCAGGGCGAAGGCCGGCGAAAAGGTCAGCGTGCGGCTCCAGTCCAGGGTCTTGTCCACCAGCAGCCAGTAGGTCATGGCGCCGCTAAACAGTGCGCCAGCGGCCAGCACCAGCGCATCTTTGAAGCCAAACTGAACCTGGCGGTAGCTGGTCTTCTGGCCGCTGCTGCCAAAGGCGCGTGATTCCAGCGAAATGGAGAGCTGCTGCACGCGCTCAATAGCGCCAACGAAGACCGGTACCATGCTGGGCAAAATGGCGGCAAAGCCGGTGCCTTTCAGACCGCGTGACTTCTGCGCCTTGAGCACGGTGTTGAACTCGCTCTGCAGAATGGGGATCAGCTGCAGGGTCATGGTCAGGATGAAGTTCATCGTGTAGGGCAGGCCCACCTTTTGCATGGAGGCAAAGATGTCGCTGGGGTGCGAGGTCATGATCATGACCATGGCGAAGGTGGTCATGCACATGATGCGCAACAAAAGCGAAAGCCCGCTGTAGATGCCTTCTTGCCAGATCGTGAAGGGTCCCACCGCCACGATCGGCGTCCACGGCTGCGGGAAAGCCGGGGCAATGCTCTGCAGGAGGATCAGCGTAAGGCTGATGGGAAACAGCACCATTACCACGCGCAGATAAGAAGGCCAGATCTGGGCGATGGTCACGAACAAAAGACCCAGCAGAAAGACGCCGCCCAGGATGACGGGGTTGCGGGTGATGAATGAGATCACCAGGATGCCCAAGACCCAAACCATCTTGGGGATGGGGTTGATGCGATGGATCGGCGAGTTGCCGGGAACTACAGAGATGGGGACTGCAATGCCTTGCATGAGTTTTCTCCTCCGGAAGCCGCTAGGACTTCAGCTCTTTCAGCATCTCGTCCACCGAGAGCACCACTTTGCCCTTCTTCAGGTTCAGGGAAAGTTGAGTGATCTGCGGCGGGGCCAAGTGGGTGCTTTCCATAACCTCGCGCATGGCGAACACTTTGCGCGGTGTATCGTCGGCGATCAGGTGCGCATCGCGCATCACCAGCAGGCGGTCCACCACTTCGGCCAGCAGGATCATGTCATGTGCCACGCAGATCACAGTATGGCCGTTCTCGCGCAGACGATGGATCAGCTTGTACACCCGCTGGGTGGTGATGTTGTCCTGGCCGGTGGTTGGTTCGTCCAAAATGAAGATGTCTGGACGCATGGTGAAGATGGAGGCCATACCGACCAGTTTGCGCAGCGGGAAGCCGATGCGGTAGGGGTGCAGGTCGCGCATTTCTTCCAGACCGAAGAATTCGATGGCCTCTTCACGGCGGGCCTCAATTTCGGCCTCGTCCACTTTTAGGTTGCGCGGCCCAAACTCCAGCTCATCCTGCACCGTGCGGGCGAACAGCTGGTGATTGGGGTTCTGGTACACATAGCCCACCTTGGCAGACATAGCCTGTACGCTCTGCTTTTCGGTGTCTTCACCATCGATCAGCACGCGGCCCTTGGTTGGCTTCAGCAGCGAGTTGAGGTGTTTGACCAGAGTGGTCTTGCCGGAGCCATTCTGGCCGATCAGGCCCACGATCTCGCCGCGGTTGATGGTCACAGACACATCATCCAGTGCGGTCACGTTGCCGCGTGAGTACACGTGAGTGACATTCTCTACTTGAACAATGGGTTTAGCGCTCATAGCTTCCTCTCTCAGCGCAGGCTGCTCACAGCTTCGTCCAGGGTCACGGGGTACCCCTTACTGAACTTGCGAGTACCCTTTTTGGCAAGCTTGGCCGACAGCTCGGTGACCTGCGGAGTGCGCAGACCCAAGCGCTCAAACAGCGCGGTTTCACTGAAGACTTCCTTGGGCGTGCCATTCAGCACGATCTTGCCTTCGTCCATTACGATCACGCGGTCGGCATAAGCGGCCATCACTTCCACTTCATGCTCGGCCATGACGATGGTCATGTTCTCTTCTTTATTCAGCTTGGCGGCCACGGCAAAGATCTCTTCCTTGCCGATCGGGTCCACGTTGGATGTGGGTTCATCCATGACCAGGATCTTGGGCCGCATCGCCAGGGCAGAAGCGATCGAGAGGCGCTGCTGCTGGCCGCCGGAGAGGGCGAATGGCGAGCGTTCCTCCAGGCCGGACAGTCCTACGATCTTCAACACTTCCGGGATGATGCGGTTCATTTCCTCAAAACTGAAGCCGATGTTTTCCATACCGAGGGCGATTTCCTCTGCCACACTCATTTGGCTCAACTGGAATTCTGGATTGTCAAAGACCATCCCCACCAACTTGGCCATCTCGCGTACGGAGGTGACCTCGGTATCCTGCCCGTAGACAGAGAACTCACCGGAGAATTCGCCCATAATGCTGTTTGGAATAACGCCATTGATGCACAATTGCAAGGTGGTCTTGCCTGCGCCGTTCAGGCCCAACAGGGCCACATACTCACCTTCATAAATCGTCAAGTTGATGTTTTCGATGGCGAATTCCCGGTCGCTGGCGGCTGCGTACCCGAAACTCACATCCTTAAACTCGATAACAGGTTTTCCTTTGGCCATTGTGGCTCCTTGGTTCAGATAAGAGCGAGGGCAAGACGGAGTACGCCCTGCCCTCGCTCCTTACTCACTAGCGAAAGAAATTAAAGCCTATTCTTCGCTATCAAAGTTGCCAAAGATCACGCCCAGGCCGGCCAGGATGATAATCACACCCAGCACGTACACAGCACCAAGCAAGATCGAGAACGGTTCGCTGGCCACGAAGTCCAGGTCAGCGATGTTCTGGGAGGCACCCGGCAGGAAGAGCATCATCAGACCGATGCCGATCACGCCAGCGCCCAAACCCTCTTTTGCACCAACAGTCTTGTTCATCTCTTGAAATCCTTTCCTGGTTCTTAGCTGGCTACAGCGATAGCGATCAGCATGACCGCCACACCGATAACCACACCGACAACCGGCAAGATGATGCGGTTCAGGCCTTCGGCCTTCGGCAGCATCAGGTTCTGGGTCAGGTTAGCAGGCAGGGCCTCGATGATCGCCAGAGCCACATAACCGGAGATGATCTTGTCAGCCAGGGAGACCAAGATGTTGGACGAGAACACCGAGACGATCAGGTTCTGGCCCATCGCCAGGAAGGCAGCGGTCATCACATCGGAGAAGTGGCCGGTAGCGCCGCCGAAGATGAAGACGTAGATCGGCACTGCGGTAACGGAGCACAGGAAGGCAACCAGAATGTTGAGCAGGAAGAAGCCCACATTGGTCTTGCCCCAACCCCAACGATGACCGTAACCCCAAACCAGCGCGCCGACCACATTGACTACGGCGAAAGGCAGGCTGATGGGGCCGGACAGGAAGGAGTTAACGATGTTCGTGATCGCGCCGACCAGCGCGCCCCACCAGGGGCCAAGCACGATGGCGGTCACGGCGGTGCCGATCATGTCCAAGAAGATCGGCAGTTGCAGAGCGCTGCGGATGGTGCCACCAACGATGTTAAGGGCGGCAGCCACGGGTACCAGTGCGACCACATAGGTCAACGGAATGCGAGCCGCACGGGTCTTTGCTTTTGAAGCCATATTGAGATCCTCCTACATAAAATGTGTAGTTTAGTGTCCCTACAACAAAAAATGAGTGTTGCAGCCCCATGGACGCGAGTTTCTCCTCGGGGTTAGCCAATCGCAGGGGCGCACGGTGACAATTCCGTGGAGGAGCGCTCCGAGATAAAAGCGGCTATGGATCTACGTAACTTGTGCGCATCACCTCCATTCCTGATACTAGGTACAAAAACACCACTCTTGCAAAGAGCAAGAATGGTGTTTTTAAGTAGACTTAGATTGGTGGAATATGAAGTACAAGCCCTGGGTGTTGCTTCTTGGAGCTACAACTGCAACTGTGACTTGCAGCAACTCCGTGGGGGAGATAGTAGAAATCTCTCACGCTTGACGGTACTGAATACCGATGGTGTAATGGATATACGTCTACAAACGTTTCGGCAGTATACCATACAAATTTGCAAATTTTTGCAAGGTTAACGAGGTATAGCCATTGAGCGGTTTGCCAACGATTGATCATCAGGGGCCGGTGCCAATTTATTTGCAATTGGCAGACTGGATGCGTTCCCAGATCTTGAGCGAGCAGTGGCCGCGCGGCCACCAACTGATCGCGGAAGAAGATCTGGTCAATCTATGGGGTGTCAGCCGGGGCACGATCCGCAAAGCGATCGAGAAGCTGGTGGAAGAGGGTTTGCTGATGCGGGTGCACGGCCGGGGCACTTTTGTCTCGTCCAAATTGGTGGAACAACCCCTGGCTGAGGAGCTGATCACCTTCTCCGAAGACCTGATCGCCCGAGGGATTGACTTCCAAACCCACGTTTTGCAGCAGCACTATGTTGCCCCCACGGCGCGCACTGCCAATGTGCTGCAGGTGCCGCCGGATGAAACGGTTTTTTATCTAAACCGGGTACGGGTGGTGGAAGGCGAGCCAGTGGTGGTTTTGGATAATTATGTATACAGTCCGCAGTGCGCCGGCATTGAGCAAGTCGATTTCACCCGCTTCCGCCTGTTTGAGACTTTGGAAGAGACCTATGGCGTGCTGCCTGCACGCGGCCGGCGCACCTTTGAAGCTCAGTTGGCCGAGGGGCGCGTGGCGGACTTGCTTAAGGTGGGCGAGGGCAGCCCGGTGATGTATATGGAACAGGTCACCTCTCTGGCGGATGGCACCCCGGTCGAATTTTCCAACCTGTGGCTGCGTGCTGACCGTTACCGCATCTCTGCCAATGTGAGCCGCCAGCGCGTCACCCAAAAAACCACCAGTTTGCAAGCCTGAAGTCCGCACAAAACAAAAGGAGTAGTTTTGAAAACCGAAAAAGTCTTCTTTAGCCATGATGGGGGCTTAGACGACTATCTGTGTGTCATGCTTCTGATGAGCCTGGCGCACGTGGAAACCCTGGGCGTGGTCGTCACTGAGGCCGACTGCTACATTGATCCAGCAGTGGGTGCCACGCGCAAGATCCTGGACCTGATGAATGGCGCGCACATTCCGGTGGCGGCCAGTACCGTGCGGGCGCGCAATCCTTTCCCGCGCCGCCTGCGGCGCACCTCCTGGCAGATCGACAATCTGCCGATATTGAATGTGCGCGGCGAAGTCAGTGCGCCGCTGGTGGGTGAACCCGGCCAGCAGTATCTGGCGCGGGTGCTCAGCGAACTGGAGGAGCCGATCACCTTCCTGGAGACCGGCCCGCTGACCACCCTGGCCGAAGCGCTGAAGATCGCGCCGGAGGCGGCCAGCAAAGTGAGTCGCATTCTGTGGATGGGTGGGGCGCTGCATGTGCCCGGCAATGTGCGCCCCCATGAGGATGCCAATATTGACGGCAGCATGGAATGGAATGTCTATTGGGACCCTGAGGCAGCCTACGAGATTTGGCAGACCGACATCCCGGTGGTGCTGTGCCCGCTGGACATCACCAACACTGTGCCGCTGACGCAGGACTTTATGAGCATGCTGGCCGCGCAGTACGATTACAAGATCTCGGACTTGGCCGGGCAGGCTTATGCTTTGGTGCGCCACCAGCCCTACTACATGTGGGATGTGCTCACCACCGCCTATCTGGCCTGGCCGGAGCTTTTCATCTTGAAGGAAGAGCGCGTCGAGATCGTGCCGTACGGCGCCAGCCAGGGCCGCACCAAACCCTCGCCGGATGGCAAGCTGGTGCAGGTGATGCACACGGTAGACACGGCGCGGCTGAACGCCAACCTGGCCGCGGCTTGGAAGCGCAACTAGAGCATGGTTGAGCACACGGGTCGCGTGACCGTGGTGGGCAGTTTTGCGGTGGGCATCACCCTGCGGGCTGTACGCTTCCCCGTGGCGGGCGAAACCCTGCCCGGCCGCGACTTTGATATGGGGCCGGGCGGCAAAGGCTCCAACCAGGCGATCGGCATCGCCCGCCTGGGGGTGCCCAGCGCTCTGCTGGTCAAGATCGGCCAGGACCAACTGGGCCAAATGGCGGCGCCACTGTACGCCGAGGAGGGCGTGGATGCCAGCCACCTGATCAGCTCTGCTGAGCGCAACACAGGCGTCGGGCTGATCGTGCTCAACCAGGCTGGCGAGAATTTCATCGTGCTGGACATGGGCGCCAACGAGCTGCTCAGCCCGGCCGATGTGGCTGCGGCCGAGGACCTGATCGCCGGCAGCCGGGTGGTGATGACCGTCTTGGAGATCCCCATCCAAACCGCGCTGGCGGGCATGCGCCTGGCGCGTAAGCATGGCGCCATTTCCATCCTAAACCCGGCCCCGGCCCAGAGCCTGCCGGATGAACTGCTGGCGGAAGTGGATGTGATCACCCCGAACCAGACCGAACTGCGCCTGTTGAATGGCCTGGCGCCGGATGCCCCAATTGACCGCGTCCAGATGGCCCAGGCCCTGCAAGCGCGCGGGGTGCGCAATGTGGTGCTGACCCGCGGGGCGCAGGGCGCCATGCTGCTGGCCGAGGACGGCAGCGTGCATGAGGTGCCCGGCTACACTGTGGATGTGGTGGACACCACCGGCGCTGGCGATGCCTTTAACGCCGCTTTAGGGGCGGCTCTGGCGGAGGGCAAGCCTTTGCTGGAAGCGGTTCAGTTCGCGGTGGCAGCCGGCGCATTGGCTTGTACCAAACTGGGGGTGGTGCCGGCGCTGGCCCGCCGCTCAGATATTGAAGCCCTTATGAGTGCTTAGGCAGGAAGGGAACTGTGATGAACACGACCACCAAATACCTCCCCGGCCAACACCCACGGGCGCAGTGGATGCGCATGGATGCGGCTGGCCTATTGAAGCGCTTCTTTTTTCTGGAGCGCGCCCTGGTGGTGGCCCAATCCGGCTGGCTGGCCGGCATTGCACCAGTGCATATTAAAACCGGCCTGCCGGAATTGGCCTGGCAGGATGCCGAAACTGCCGATGATCTGCGTGAGCGCATCTTTGAACTGCGCTTCCCCAGCCGCCTGATGGAAGTCGACAAGGACGCGGTTCTGGTCAACCTGTACCAGGCGGCCATCCATGCGCCCAGCGCCGGCGCCTTCCTGCTGGGCGTGCAGCGCGTGCTCAAGCCCGCCTTGCGGAATGCCTATCGCGAATACTTGGCCAATACGGACGCGATTGCGGATGGGCCGACCCTGCGCTTTATCCGCCTGGCCGAGCGTGAGAAGACCGAGCAGATCGAAAAGCTGGGCGTTTGGGCGGCCGAGCTGCTTGAAGGTGACGCCGCCATGGCTGGGCAGGCTGAACGCTGGGTGGCTGGTTTGCAAGCCGCGCTGGACATCCTGGGCGGAGTGAGCCTTGAGCCACAGATCCCTCAGGTTGCGCTGCCGGAGCTGCCCGAATATAAACCCTTTGCGCTGGCCCAAGACCCAGCCCGGGATGAGCGCTTCAACCGCGTGCGCTTTTATTGGCCGGACATTGTTGATCCGAACTTTGCTTATGGGGAGGGCATCAACCTGCAAATGCGCAGCGCCATCAGCCATTTTAATGAAGTCTGGGCGGTGGAGACGGCCGGCGCCATTTTGCAGGCCTTTGCTGACGAGCTGGGCTGGGACTTCATTCATGACGCGGCTCACTGGGCCTATGATGAAGCCCGCCATACTCAAATGGGCCTCAACCGGCTAACCCATTGGGGCTTTGACCCAGCCGAACTTCCGCTGGGCGACTATATTTACCAGAGCGCCCGCGGAGAGGATCCCATTTATCGCCTCGGCATGCTCTTCTTTTTTGAAACCAAGAACATCGGCCACAAGAACGTGCGCATCAAAGCCTTCACGGAATATAACGACGAGGTCAGCCGCCACGACATGGACTACGACTGGGCTGATGAAACCATCCATGCCAGCTATGGAGCCCACTGGTTGGGCGAGTTGCTTAAGAACCGTCCGGAAAAAGAAGTGGACAAAGTGCGCGCCTACTGTGGTGAACTGGTGGCGAAGACTGTGGCGACCTGCACGGACGAGGAACGGGCGCAGATCCGCTCCATGGCGGAAAGATTGCTGGCAAAAGCCAGCAGCCTGGCCTAGCAATAAAAGCGCCGCCTGACCAGGCGGCGCTTTCAGAGAGCATCGCTTCACGCAGCTTGCTGGTGGTGTAGTAGTGCGGCTCCAGCACTTCTTGTGGCTGCGGTTGCCTTTCATCGTTGGGTAGAGAAAAATAATTCGGCGGGCCATATAGCGCCGCGGCGATCTTGTATAGCGAGCGCACCGAAGGGTAGGCTTTGCCGGTCTGGATCTGGCTGAGCATACTGGTGGCGCTGACGAATTGCGAGTAAAAATTCACGCACTTGTGAAAACTACTCCGTAACTTCCTCCCATCGAATGTTTTCGGATCCGCGGCGCAAAAATATAGTGAAATCCTCAATCGCCACTCTTTGATATTCATCTAGATATTGTTGTGCTTCTGCTGAGCTGACTGGCAGCTGGGCAACGATATCGGGCATTAGCACCCCAATCGAATAGGCCAGATCCCATTTTACGTGACCCGGCTGGAATTCATAGAACTCGTCATGATAGCCATGGGTTGTGATGATTGGTAAGTGGGCGATGTATGTATCATTTTTGCCTAAAAGGTCAATGTAGTTGGCCTCGTAAAAATAGGGGGTGTTACCCGCAGCGACCACAGCAATACTAGCTTGCGGCCTGCTTATGTTTGCTAAAACCTGTGCCAGCCTCACATAGCGGTGAGTGCCACTTACAAAGATAGGTGTCTCTCGAAGCAATAGCCGCGCTCTGCTGTTCTGGACATTTATTGTGTTGAAACTGAAGAGACTGGTTGCCACAATGATCGCCAGCACCGCTTGGGAGAGCAGACTATTGGTCGGACGCCTGTGCTGCTCTAAAAGAATAGTCCGGAAAAAATCCAGACTGAGCACGAAGAGGATGAAAAAGAATGGGATTGAAATAGCGAGGAAGCGATTGGCTCCGCCCTGATGATCCCATGAATCGCCGCCCACATAGATACTGTAGGCAACCTGGGCAAGGAACATGCCGCCTAGTAGTAGGGTTCCGCGGGTCGCTCTCAACAAAAGGAGTGGGACGGGCAGAAACATTAGATACCATCCGGAGGACCAAACGAATGTGGCAAAGATATTAAAACCTTGGCGAAGGCGAACGATGAGTGGCACTCCTCCCAGCTTTAAATAGTAGGTGTTGGGGAGCGGATAGTCAAAATACCAATAACGCAGCAAGATCTGGCCAAACATGAAGCCCGTCAGCAACACCAGGCCCCAAGCCAGGTGCTGCTTCCAGTATTTTGGCTGGAACAGAAGCGAGAATCCCAGAATTGTCATGTAAGGAACAGCTGCGTCAATTCGCAACAGAGTACCCAGGCCAAGGATCAGGTAGGGCCACGCTGAAAAATGCCCAGCTTGCAGGGCAAGTAAGGTGCGCCAAACCGCCAGGCTGACCAGTAGTGTCAGCGCGCTCACTTCCATGCCTTGCAAGCCCCAAGTGTTGAGAGAGTAGCAGAAGGCAGTAAGGAAAACAGATAATAGCTGTACGAGTGGCGAACGACTGACCAGACCGGTGATCTTGTAGATGATCCATAGATTGAGAAAAAGGAAAAGAAGGCCGCTGAGCTGCACCGGTAAACTCATCAAGTGGGTGGGCAGTGGCAGCAGGTGGATGAGTGCCATGAAGAAAACCCATAGTGGGTTGCTGAAGCCTTCTACCCGTTCGCCCCCTGGGTTCCAGACCAGGCCATGGCCGCCAGCAAGGTTGCGAGCGTAGCGCATAGAGATCATTCCATCGTCGAACAGAGCAAAAGTGCGCTGGCCATCCAAAACTATGCTGGTTCTGATTATATAGAGCAATCCGTAAAGGAGATATGTCGTTGCCAGGGCCACAAAAGCTAGATTAGCGTAGTCAATTCTTTTGGCAATCAGTTTCAACTTGTCGTTAAGTGGTTTCATCCTGTTAGTCTTCCCGTCTGAACAATGGCGGATTTTACATCAAACATTTCAACAGAGCATCTGCAGGCAAAAGTTCCTGACTGGATGCCTACAGATTAGGCTGCCAGCCAATGTAACGATTACCAGGATTTGAGGGAGGAAAGGTGACGTCCCCAAGGCGCCGCATTTTGTTTGCCGGCTTAGTCGCGGCTCAGCACGACCCACAGCGCGCGCATGGGTGTTTCGCCAGTGTTGGAGAGGCGGTGTGGGGTGGTCGAGTCGAAGATGATGCTGTCGCCGGGGCCGAGCACGTAGCTCTCAAAGGCCAACTCCACCAGCAGCTCACCTTCCAGCACCAGCCCAAATTCGCGGCCGCTGTGGCTGGACATGGTCTTGCCGGACTGGGCCTGCGGTTGGTAGCTGATCTCCAGGAATTCGGCGTCGGGCTCCGCACCGGTGGTCAGGCGCGCCCATTGAATGCCGCTTTGCAGTTCGATCAGTGGGCGGTTGTCGCGCTGCATGACCGGCTCTTGCTTATTGACCGGGTCAAACCCGACCACGCGCGCATCGCTGCCCGCGGAGAGCATGGCTTCGCGCAGCTTGCTGGCGGTGTAGTCCTGCGGTTCCAGCACGGCTTCGCTGGCCTCAGAGTTTTCGCCGTTCTCAGAGGGGAAGAAGTAGTCCAGCGGTACGTTCAAGGCTGCGGCAATCTTGTACAGGGAGCGTACCGAGGGGTAAGCCTTGCCGGTCTCGATCTGGCTGAGCATGCTGGCGCTGATCTCAGCCGTACTGGCCAGCTCGCGCAGGCTCATTTTGTGACCCTGGCGCGCGGCGAGCAGCTTCTTGCCTATGCTGACTGCATCTTGGCGGAGTTCTTCTTGCATAACTACATAGTACCCGATTGTTCAATAGAAATTGACAAAAACCGGGTTTCCCCTATAATTTGTTCAATAGGACGCAACAAAAGCGGCTTTGTACGGGCCGTAATGACCATCATCAATGAAAACTCAAGGCAGGACTCATGATTTGGTTTCGAGCTGCCTTTCTGCGCGCAACTATATCATTTTTTATGTATCTGCATCTGCCTCTTGGGCCGATGTGTTTGTCCAAACTCCACTACAGCAAAAGATGAGAGGCCGCCATGCTTAGAACGTACGGGACCATGGGTGTGGATTGGGAGCAGCGCGTCGATTTTGACCGCCTGCGCAAAGCCCGCCTAGCCCGGGTGAAGCAGAAGTTGAAAGAGTCGGAGATCGGCGCCTTGCTGTGCTTCGACATGAACAACATCCGCTACATCACCAACACAACCATTGGCACCTGGGCCATCGACAAGCTGGGCCGCTTCTGTTTGCTGGCCCAGGACGATGAGCCGATCAACTGGGACTTCGGGTCCGCGGCCAAACACCACAGCCTTTATGCGCCCTGGCTGGGCGAGGGGCGCTCGCGGGCGGGCATCTCCACGCTGCGCGGCGCCATGCCGCCCGGCGCCATGCGCGCCGAGGATGTGGCGCGCAAGATCCGCATCGAGCTGGAGGAACGCGGCCTGCTGAACGAGCCGCTGGGCGTGGACGTGGTCGAGCCGCCAGTGCTGTTCGCTCTCCAAGCCGAGGGCATTAACGTAGTGGACGGCCAGCAATTGATGCAAGACATTCGCGTGATCAAAACCGAAGATGAGATCACCCTGCTGAATATGGCCTGCATGATGGTGGACGCCGCCTACGAGGAACTGTATCGTTTCATGAAGCCGGGCGTGCGCGAGAGCGAAGCGGTGGCCCTGGTGAACAAGGTGCTCTACGAGTTGGGCTCCGAGCATGTCGAGGGCGTCAACGCCATCTCCGGCGAGCGCTGCAGCCCGCATCCACACATCTTCAGCGACCGCGTGATGCGCCCGGGCGATCCGGCCTTCTACGATATTCTGCATTCCTATATGGGCTACCGCACTTGCTACTATCGTACTTTCGCCATCGGCTCCGCTTCGCAGGCCCAGGTGGATGCCTACAAGCGCTGTCGCTATTATCTGGATGCGGCCATCGACGCCATCCGACCCGGTGTGACCACTGCCGATGTGGTCAAGCTGTGGCCCAAGGCACAGGAGTTCGGCTTCCCCAACGAAGAGTCGTGCTTTGCCTTGCAATACGGCCACGGTGTCGGTCTGGCGATCTGGGAGAAGCCGGTCTTCAGCCGCCTGGTCTCCTTCGACAGCCCGCAAGAGATCGAAGAGGGCATGGTGTTTGCCTTGGAAACTTATTGGCCGGCCAGCGATGGCTGGTCTGCCGCCCGCATTGAAGAGCAGATGGTGGTGACCAGGGACGGCGTGGAGGTTATGACCCGCTTCCCGGCTGAGGAGTTGATGGTAGCGGGCAAACGCTACTTCACCACCGAGGGGTGGCTGCCCACCATGCGCGACACGCAGTCGCACCGCAACATTGATTACACCGGTGTGGAGTACGGCGGCGCCGGCCTGCCCGATGATGCGCCCGGCCTGGATGGCAAGGTGGACGGCAAAGTCAAACCCGCCAAGGTCCAGAAGAAGTAATCAGGCCAGCCATGCATTTCGTCTCCAGCCTGAGCCAGATCGCCGCCGAAACGCCGGACGGCTATGAAGCCGCCAGCCGAGGTTTCACGCGGCAAATCTATGTGGACCGCGCCAAGGGCTCGGTGCATATGGGCGCCGGCATATGCACGCTGGATGAGGGTGGGGCGATTGAGCACCATCTTCATTCGTTTGAGGAGAGCTTCTACATTTTGGAAGGCCAGGTTAGCGTGCAGATCGGCGACCTGACCCTTGGGCTGCGCCCGGGCGACTACGGGCTGATCCCTACCGGCCGCGTGCACGCCTGGCGCAACGCTGGCGACGCGCCGGCGCGCTGGCTGGAGATGCAGGCCCCGCAGCCGCGGCCGCTGGACTACGGCCGCGATACGTTCTTCGTCCCTGCTGAATTCCCCGCTGGCGCGCCGGCGCTGGATCCCGCTGCAGCGGGCGGGCTGCTGCTGGGCCACTTTGACGAGAGCCAGCTGCCCAAACCCGGCGCGCCCTCAGAGATGGAAGGCTTTGACCCCACCACGGGCGTCGCGATCAAGATGTTTGTGGACCGTTCGTCTGGTGCCCTGCATCAATCCCTGTTTCTGATCCAGTACCAGCCTGGCGCCAAGATTGATCCGCACGATCACACTTTTGAAGAGTCGTATTACATTCTTAGTGGCCGCGTGCGCGCCACCGCGGACGGCCAGACTTACGAGTTGGGCCCTGGCGATGTGATCTGGACTGGCGTAGGCTGCATCCACAGCTTTGAGAACGCCGGGGACGAACCGGTGACCTGGCTGGAGACGCAGGCCTCCCTGCCGCCGGCCAAAGAGGCTTTCCGCTTTGAGCGTGATTGGGCGGGCGAGTACTCGCAGAGCAGTTAGGAGCAAGATGGCGACAATTGGCTTTATTGGGTTGGGCGTGATGGGCAGCCGCATGGTGCAACGTTTGCTGGCGGCCGGCCACAAGGTCACCGGCTACAACCGCACCCGCGCCAAGGCGGAGGATCTGATCACCGCCGGGATGGGCTGGGCGGAGACGCCGCGGGCCGCCGCCGAAGCGGCGGACATGGTGCTCAGCATTGTCAGTGATACCAAGGCCCTACAGCAGATCGCTGAGGGGCCGGACGGCGTGCTGGCCGGCCTTTCCGCCGGCAAGATCTATGTGGACATGAGCACGGTTAGCCCAGCGGCGATCCGCGAACTGGCGGCCAAGGCGGCCGGGCTGGGCGCGGCGATGCTCGACTCGCCCGTTTCGGGCAGCGTAGCCACGTTGGAACAAGGCCAGTTGACCATGATGACCGCCGGCGACCCTCAGGCTTTCAAGCAGGTCGAGCCGGTCTTGCTCGACATTGGCATGAAAGCCACGCATGTGGGTGAGAGCGGCCAGGCGGTTTCGATGAAGATCGCCGTCAACCTGAACATTGCCGCCCAGGTGCTGGCTTTGAGCGAGTCCGTCTTGCTGGCTGAGAAGGCCGGCATTCCGCGCCAGACCGCGTTGGATGTGCTGACCAACAGCGTGGTCGCCTCGCCGCTGATCAAGTACAAGGCGCCCTTCCTGATCGAGATGCCGGACCAAGCCTGGTTCACCGCCGATATGATGCACAAAGATATTGGCTTGGCCCTGGATTTGGCTGAGGAAGTTGGCGCCAATTTGCCCGCGACACAAACCAGCCGGGCCTATTTCAAACGTGTTCAAGAGCTGGGCCTGGGCGGCAAAGATTTTGCCGTAGTGATCGAGGCCCTCTAGGAGCAATATGGCAAAAACAGCCAAGCAGACCAAACTTAAAACCGGCAAGTCTGCCACCCCCGACGCCGAAGAGTGGTTGACGATGTACGAGCAGATGGTGCGCATCCGCCGCTTTGAGGAGCGCGTCAACCTGCTGTATACCTCGGCCAAGATGCCCGGCTTGGCGCATTTGTACATTGGCGAGGAAGCCATTGCTGTCGGGGTGTGCTCCGTGCTCAACCCGGAAGACTACATCACCAGCACGCACCGCGGCCACGGGCATTGCATCGCCAAAGGCGCCGATGTGGACATTATGTTCGCTGAGCTGCTGGGCAAAGCGGCCGGCTACTGCAAAGGCAAGGGCGGCTCGATGCACATTGCCGACCAGGCCAATGGCAACTTGGGCGCCAACGCCATCGTGGGCGGCAGCGCCGGCATCGCCGTGGGTGCGGCCTTTTCGGCCCAGCGCCTGGGCAATGGCCGGGTGGCGGTGTGCTTCTTTGGCGAGGGCGCCATGGGGCAGGGATTCTTGGCCGAGACGATGAACCTGGCCCAGCTGTGGAAGCTGCCGGTCATCTTTGTGTGCGAGAACAACATGTACAACGAGTACACGCATTTTTCTGAGACCACCGCCGGCAACCCGGCGGACCGAGCGCGGGCGCTGGGCATACATACTGAAGAGCAAGACGGACAAGACATTCGCGTGGTCTACGAAACCGCCTTGGCGGCTGTCGAGCGCGCCCGCCGCGGCGAAGGCCCGGCCTTCCTAATGTTCCACACCTACCGCTATCACGGCCACCATGTGGGCGATATCAACCGCGAGTATTACCGTTCCAAGGAAGAGGAGCGCGACTGGGTGGAAAACCGTGACCCCCTGGCCTTGTTTGCCGATTGGCTGCTGGCCAAGAAGCTGACTGACCGCGGCGTGCTGGACGGCATTGAAGCAGAAGTCAAAGAGGAAGTGGAGCGCGGCGCCCAGTTCGCTTTGGACGCCCCGTACCCCGACCCCAGCGAGGTGAGTACCAATGTCTACGCCTAGTGCCGAGAAAACCGGCGCCCGCGTGCTGACCATGGGCGAGGCGATCCGCGAGGCCCTGGCTGAGGAGCTGCGCCGCGACCCGACCGTGTTCGTGATGGGCGAGGACGTGGCCGAGGCCGGCACCGCCTTCAAGGTGCTGTTGGGCCTGGTGGACGAGTTCGGCCCCGAGCGGGTGATCGACTCGCCGATCTCTGAGCCGGGCATCACCGGCCTGGGGGTGGGGGCGGCGATGACCGGTATGCGTCCGGTGATCGACATCATGTTCGGTGACTTCATCACCCTGACCATGGACCAGATGGTCAACCAGGCTGCCAAGATCCACTACATGTCCGGCGGCAAACTGAAGGTACCGATGGTGCTGCGCACCACGATGGGCGCCTCGCGGCGCTCGGCGGCCCAGCACTCGCAGTCGCTGCATGCCTGGTTCAGCCATGTGCCCGGCCTTAAGGTGGTGGTGCCGTCTACACCGTACGATGCCAAGGGACTGCTCAAAACCGCCATCCGCGACGACAACCCGGTAGCCTTCTTCGAGGACAAGATGATGTACCAGCTCAAGGGCGAAGTGCCCGAGGAGGAGTACACCATTCCCTTCGGCGTGGCGGACATTAAGCGCCCTGGCACGGACATCACGATCGTGGCCACAAGCAGTATGGTGCAGGTCTCGCTGGCCGCCGCCGAGATGCTGGCGGAGATCGGCATTGAGGCGGAAGTGGTTGACCCGCGCACCACCTTCCCGCTGGACAAAGAGGCCATCATTGAATCGGCCAAGAAGACCAGCCGGGCGATCGTGGTGGATGAAGGCTACCAGCGCTACGGCGTGACCGCCGAGATCGCTTCGGTGATCGCCGATGGCGCCTTCTATTATTTGGATGCGCCGGTGAAGCGCATCGGCGCCATGGACGTGCCGATCCCCTTCTCTCCCGCGCTGGAAGACCTGACCGTGCCCACTGCGGACAGCGTGGTGGAGACCGCCAAGGCCCTTTGCGGCCGCAACTAGGAGCCTACCCTGGCTATTGACGTAATCATGCCCGCCCTGGGGATGGCCCAGGAAACCGGCCGCTTGTTGAAGTGGTACAAGGCCGCCGGGGAGCAAGTCATCAAAGGCGAGCCGCTGATGGAGGTGGAGACCGACAAGGTCACCGTCACCATCGAGGCGGCGGAGAGCGGCACCTTGGCCAACGTGATCGCCACAGAGGGCCAGGATGTGCCCGTGGGCGAAACCATTGCTCATTTGCTGGCGCCGGGTGAGGCGACCCCGCCGCCGCCCGTGATCCGCCGCGCGGCGCCCAGTGCGCCAGCCGCACCGGCGGGGAAACCTGCCGCGGCACGCCCACAAGCCTCTCCGCCGCGCCAACCCCCCGTCCAGCCGATAGCTGCGTCCGGCAATGGGCGCGCCGTGGTGGTGAATGCCAGCCCGGTGGCCCTGCGCATGGCGACTGAAAACGGCATCGACCTGGCGCTGGTCAAGCCGGGTGGTGGGCGCGTCACGCGCGAAGATGTGCAGGCCTATCTGCAACAGCGGCAGCGTCCGCCTGCGGCCGGCCCCGGAGGGCGCGTCCTGGCTTCGCCCAAGGCGCGCCGCCTGGCGGGCGAGGCAGGGCTGGACCTGGCGTCCATCTCTGGCAGCGGCCCGGAAGGGGCTGTGTTGGTGATTGACCTGCCGCTGGCCGCGGCCGGCCCGCAGGTCCCGCCGCCATTACCGGCTGGGATGAGCGAAGTCAGCCTGGGCAGCCTGTGGCGCGTGATGGCCGAGCATGTCACCCAGAGTTGGCAGGATGTGCCGCACTTCTATTTAGTGCGCGAGGTGGACGCCGGGGCGCTGATGGCCGCCCGCCAGAAACTCAAGGGGCAGGGCGAAACCAAAGTGACCTTTACCGATATGCTGGTGAAGCTGGTGGCCAAGACGCTTAAGCAGCACCCCAACGTCAACGGCACCTGGATGCGCGGGACCATCGTGCAGATCGAAGACATCAATGTAGGTCTGGCGGTGGGGGTGCCGGATGGTCTGGTGGTGCCGGTGGTGCACAAAGCCGACCAGCTCAGCGTGCAGGAAATTGCCCAGCGGCGCGGCGAGATCGTGGAACGCGCCAACCAAAAGGCCCTAGGCCCGCAGGATATTCAGGGCGGCACGTTCACCATCAGCAACCTGGGTATGTACAATATTGATGCATTCAACGCCATCGTCAATGCGCCCCAAGCCGCCATCCTGGCGGTTGGGCGCATTGTGGAGCGCGTGGTGGCGGAGAAGGGTAAGCCCGCCGTGCGCCCGATATTGACCATGACGCTGTCCTGTGACCACCGTGTGGTGGACGGCTTGCGCGGGGCCGAGTTCCTCGATACGCTGGCCAAACTGATCGAAGATCCGAACCTGGATTAAGGAGCCCCATGGAAAGCAAACGCCTGCGCGATTCGCAGACCCGCGCTGCAGAGCAAGACGCCGCCAAGACCGAGATGGGTGAATTTGGCGTGCTGCTGGACGGTAAGTGGCTGAAGACCGGCGATGCGATTGGTGTGCACAGCCCCTACGACGATGCCCTGGTGGCGGTGGTGCACCGCGCCGGTCCCGAGCAGATCGAGCAGGCCATTCAGGTGGCCAGCGCCGCCTTCCAGACCACGCGCAAAATGCCGGTCTGGAAGCGGGCTGAGGTGCTGGCCAAGGTCAGCCAGGGGATTGCCGCCCGCCGTGAAGAGCTGGCCCGCACCATCGCCCTGGAAGCCGGCAAGCCCATTCGCACCGCCCGCTTGGAAGTGGATCGGGCTACCTTCACCTTTCAAGTCGCTGCGGAAGAGAGCAAGCGCATCTATGGTGAAATTGTGCCGCTGGATTGGCTGCCCGGCGCTGAGAACCGCGTGGCGCATGTGATGCATGTACCCCTCGGCCCGATCGCGGGTATCGCCCCGTTCAACTTCCCGCTCAATTTGGTGGCCCACAAGGTGGCCCCGGCCATGGCGGCGGGCAACCCGATCATTCTGCGCCCGGCCAGCGCTACGCCGCTCAGCGCGCTGAAGCTGGGCGAGATCATTCTTGAGGCTGGCTGGCCGGAGGGTGGCTATGCGGTGGTGCCTTCGGCCACCAGGGATGCTGCACCGCTGGTGGAAGACCCGCGCATCAAACTGCTGACCTTCACCGGCAGCCCGGCGGTAGGCTGGGCGCTTAAGGCCAAGGCCGGCATGAAGCGCGTGACCCTGGAGCTGGGCGGCAACGCCGGCGTGATCGTGCACGACGACGCCGACATCGATTACGCCGCCGAGCGCGTGGCCTGGGGGGGCTTCTCGTACGCCGGCCAATCGTGCATTTCAGTGCAGCGCGTCTATATTGCCCAGAAAGTCTACGAAGACTTCGCCGAAGCGCTGGTCCCACGGGTAAAAGCGCTGGTGGTGGGCGACCCGCTGGATGAGAAGACCGACGTTGGCCCGATGATCGACGCGGGGGCGGCGGAGCGCCTGGACAATTGGGTGGGCGAGGCCAAGACTGGCGGCGGCCAAGTGCTGGCGGGCGGCAGCCGCAAGGGCACGCTGTTCCAACCCACGGTGCTCGGCTCGATCGATGAGAGCATGTCCGTGTCTTGCCAGGAAGCCTTTGGCCCCATCTTGGGCTTATACCAATACAGCGATGTGCACCAGGCCATTCGCGCCGTGGACAATAGTGAATTTGGGCTGCAAGCCGGCATCTTTACCCAGAACATGGGCATCATCCAGGCGGCCTTCGAAGAAATTGAGGTCGGCGGCTTGATGGTCAATGACGTGTCCACCTTCCGCATGGACCATATGCCCTACGGCGGTGTGAAACAGTCCGGCTTGGGCCGCGAAGGCCTGCGCTATGCGATGGAAGAGATGAGCGAACTCAAACTGCTTACTTTCAACCACCGCAGCTAGAACGAAAATTTCAGCAGGATCTACTAACTGGCTTTCAGGACGTGCTTTTGCGTTTTGAAAGCCAGTTCTTGTAAGCGGCCAAGCTCAAAATTCCGCAGCACCCCGCCGCGTTTGAGGATCTTGCCGCCCACCAGCACCGTGTCCACGTTGCTGGCGTCCATGGCCCAGGCCACTGCACCAATTGGATCATTGACCGGCATGACGTTGATGTGCTGCTCCTGCAGCAGGATGATGTCTGCCTGTTTGCCGGGGGTCAGGGTGCCTATTTGCGCCTCCAGCCCCAGGGCGCGCGCCCCGTTGATCGTGGCGTATTCCACTACGTCCCGGGTGGTGATCTGTCCGGGTGACAAGCGCATGGCCAGCTTCTTTTCGAAGGCCATGGCATGCTGCATGGCGATCACTGAGCGCATTTGAGAAAACAAATCGCCGCGGTTGGCGATTTCGGAGTCGACGCCCAGACTGGGTTGCAGCTTGGCGTCCAGGAACCTCTGGATCGTCGGCGCGCCGTAGCCGGCCAGCATTTCCGTATTGGCGCTGATCACCACGGCGCCGCCGCTGTCCTTGATCAGGCGCAGTTCCTTGTCTGAAAGCGTATTGCCGTGGGCGTAGAGCACGTCTGGCCCGAGCAACTTGGCTTTCTGCAGCTGGGCTAGCGGTTCCTTGTCTTTTGCGGCCATGCCGACTTGGGCGGAAATGCGGATGCCCAGTTGGCGGGCCAATGCCCAGTCGCTTTTGATCTGGTCCAACGAAGCTGTGTCCAGGTCGGCAGAGGCGACCGCGAAGCTGATCAGATCCTGGTTGGAATCCAATTGGTCGCCTGGCTGCTCGCCGGCTTTGAGCGCGTGAGTGTTGAAGGCAAACACGGAGCGGATGCCGGCATCCACCAGGGCCTGCAGGTCGGCGGCCATGTGCTCTTTGGAGCCGCCTATATCTGCATGGTTAAGCACGGTGGTAATGCCTGCATCAATGGCGCCGGCCGCGCTGGATAGGGTGCTGGCGAAGACGTCCTCGGGGCGAAAGTTGGCCGCCAGCTGGCTGGCGGCTTTGGCGGATGATCTATCTCTGGTGAAGAACTGGCTGCCGGTGTTGCGCAGCACGCCTTTCCACATGTGGCGGTGGCTATCAATGAAACCGGGCATCACGATCATGCCGGTGGCATCGATCACTTCTGCGCCAGGCGCGACCAAGTCTTGGGAAACTGCGGCGATCTTGGAACCTTCGATCAGCACATCGCAACCCACCTGGTTGCCAACCTGGGGGTCCAAGCTGAGCACGGTGCCGGACTTGATCAGCAATTTTCGATCTTCCATCATACCTCTGCCACGTGTTAAAAGTACCACTATTGTAATAGATTTCCATCAAGCGTTTAGTGCAATCAAACACTATGGCGCAAAAAACTCAGTTTGCGCCTGTTTTCACGATAGAAGCGCGCTCTTGTCAAGTCTTAGTGAACAATTTCGGATTTTTGTTTGATAGGACTTGACTAAACTTTCAGTATGCGCTTACAATGCAACATCTCCAGAAGCCAACTTCCCCAATGGTTATGCTAATGACTTTCCTTGAAGCAATGTGTTAAGGTACACCTTGAGCACACGAACCGATCAAGCCTTTAGAGACTTTCTTACTTCGGTTGTCATCTCTTCGCGTTATATCCCCGTGTGGATCGCGACCGTGCTTTTGCTCATACTGGCGTATTTTATAGCTCCTGGCACACTTTCCACCGTTTCTTTCACC